>NZ_JBYLUB010000002.1:0-766476 GCF_058107205.1 Bombilactobacillus sp. ESL1097
GCAAATTTGACTTGCTGCGGCACGTTTAACCCCAAATAATACATGACCGTGGCCGCACCCATACTAACGCCAAATAAACCAATCTGACTCTGCGTGCCATTTTTACGTAAAATTTGCTGCACCCAGCCTTGATAATCCTTGCGATCTAACCAACCGTAGCCCAAGTATTGGCCACCACTGCGTCCTGAAGCACGATCATCCGGTGCTAAAACATTATAGCCTGCTTGATGGAATAATTTAATATATGCACCCATTGTTAAACTATGAGCCAATAACATCGTTTTCGCAGTCTGAGCAGCTGGATAATAGCGCGCTTTTAAATGAACTCGTGCTTTGTCACTTGTTGTTTGCTGCCAAACTTGCTGCGGCGCTTTTTTGGCCCATAGCTCACTGGTCGTTAATGCTTGACCAGCGTTACGGGCACTGTAGCCCCCCTTTTTAATTGCAAAATTAAACAAATAATAGGCGCCACCCAAATCTGCCGCGAGCAACAACACGACTAAAGTGATCACCAATGCTTTCCAGTGCTTTTTGATCATGCCTGAACCTTCTTCACTAAATCTAACGGTTGCTCAATTAAATCAATGACGCCCGCCTGCTGTAATTCTTGAGCCGTACCAAAACCGTACAATACCCCAATCGTTGCTATTTGATTAGCTTGTGCGCCGAGAACGTCCGTATTACGGTCACCAATCATCAGCGTTTCGGCGGCTGTTAATTGATTATCAGTTAAAGCTTGAGCGATGATCTCTTTTTTAGACATGGTTTCACTCAAATCAGCGCCGTAAATACCATTAAATTGGTCTGTTAAGTTTAATTCTGCTAAAATTTGACGCGCAAAATTCTCCGGTTTGGCTGTTGCCACAAAAAGTTGTTTTCCTAATTGGCGTAATTGTGCTAACATTTCAGTAATCTGCGGATAAAGATTTAATTCTAACCAACCTTTTCGACCATAGTAATCTTGAAAATCTGCAATCAGTTTAGTCGACAATTCACTGTGTGCCGGAATTTGACTGTATTGCGCCAAGCTTTCCATCAAAGGTGGCCCAATGAACTTCCGTAATTGGCTATCAGATGGGACTGCTAAGCCTTCCGTTTGATACGCAAACTTCAAGGAATTCATAATTCCTAAGCCACTATCAACTAGGGTTCCATCTAAATCAAAAAAAATATTTCTTAACAAATTAATTCCTTCTTCACAATTTTTTTACAAAATAAGACTACAATCATTCGTATATCATAATTGAGGTGAACTCATGAAAGGTACTAACGTCCAAACTGGTCTGAGTCAACAACAGGTGCAAGAACAGTGCCAGCATGGCAATACTAATCAGGTCAAAAATCAAAATTCCACACCAATCTCTAAAATTATATCAAAAAATCTGATTACTTTATTTAATCTGGTCAATTTAGTCATTGCCATTTTGATTTTTAGCACTGGTCGTTTCGCTAATCTGTTCTTTTTAGGACCCGTCGTCGCCAATTTTATCATCGGTACATATCAAGAAATCCACGCTAAAAGGCAGTTGGATCATTTAACTTTTTTAAATCGCCAAAAAACCCAAGTTCTCCGTGCTGGACAGCAAACTACGGTCTTTCAAGATGAGTTAGTCTTGCATGATCTCGTAATCTTACAGCGTGGTAACCAAATTCCCGCCGATGGTCGCGTTCGGCAAACCTCCCATTTAGAAGTTGATGAATCTAACCTTACTGGCGAATCAACCCCGGTCATTAAAACCGAAAATGATCAAGTTCTATCCGGCAGTTCCGTTGTTAGTGGCCAGGCCCTGGTTGAATTAACAGCTGTGGGGGAGCAAAGCTTTGCGAATCGCTTAGCCAATTCTGCCAAGCAACAACAACACAATGTTTCACAATTATTAAACATCATCAACCAAATTATCAAAGTTCTCACCTATATCATTGTCCCCTTAGGATTATTGCTCTTTTGGAGCAGTTTTCAGCATTCCCATAATTGGTCAGCGGCCATTTTAGGAACCTCCGCATCCATTATCGGCATGATTCCTCAGGGGCTCGTCTTACTAACTTCTGTGGCCCTGGCCGTTGGCGCGGTTCACTTGAGCCATAAACAAGTCCTGGTCAAATCTATGACGGCGCTCGAATCCTTAGCACGCGTTGATACACTATGCTTAGACAAAACCGGCACCATTACCACGGGCAACCTGCAATTAACTCAAGTAATTGCGGAAAGTTTAACTACGCAACAGTTGTTAGCCATTAGTCAAACTATCGTTCGTGCTACCAATGATTTAACAGCGCAACCACCAATGAAACGGCCCAGGCCATTTTAACAGCGCAAGAACCAGCAGCTGATTTACCAGCCATTGAGAGTATCGTCGCTTTTTCTTCACAACGTAAATGGTCCGCCGTTAATTTAAAACACCAAGGCTCGTTTGCCTTAGGTGCCCCGAATTTTATCTTACATGACACTGACCAAATTAAGCGCGCGCAAACTTATGCGCAACAAGGTTATCGTGTCTTGGCTGTCGTCCATTCACCAAAACTCATTACTGAAACCATTGAACAGCCACAACTCTTAGGCTATCTTTTAATTCAAGATGAAGTGCGACCGACGGCGGCTAATACTTTTCAATATCTTCAAACGCAAGGTGTCGCTTTAAAAATCATTTCTGGCGACGATCCGGCTACCGTTCAAACCATTGCACAACAAGTTAATTTAAGTACCGACATCAAAGCTATTGATATGTCCAGTGTGGCTGTAGACCGTTCCCTCGAAGATTACGGCCAAATTGCCCAAAAATATACTGTTTTCGGGCGTAGGTTTACAACAAAACCAGCACCTTTACCGGAGTCAAAAGCAAAAATTAATCAAAGGTTTACAACAAAACCAGCACCAAATCGCCATGACCGGTGATGGAGTCAACGATGTTTTAGCAATGCGCCAATCGGATTGTGGCATTGCTATTGCGGGCAACAGTGATGCCGCTGAAAGTGCTGCCGACTTTGTTTTATTAAACCAAGATTTTGATTCCATGATTTACGTTCTGAATGAAGGGCGGCGCGTTATTAATAACATTGAACGAGTAGCAGCCTTATATCTGATTAAAACTATGTATTCAGTGCTGTTAACCATTTGTTTTATTGTTATGCGCACCAACTATCCTTTTCATCCGGCACAATTAACGCCGATTAACGCTTTAACCGTAGGAATTCCCACCTTATTTTTAGCCTTGCAGCCCGATTTTCGTCCTCCTGAAGGCCGCTTTTACAAAAATGTTATGCAAGTGGCGTTGCCAGCTGCTTTAGATATTACATTATTTGTAGTCTTACTTGTTTTATTTGGTACTAAGCTGCATTATGGACTTCATTAATCGCGTTAACTCACCCTCCACCTTGGCAGTTTTTGCCGTTAGCATGATCAGTTTTGCTGCATTATGGACTATCTCGCGCCCCATTAATCGCGGTACACTAATTATTTTCACCCTCCTTTTTATCACTAATCTACTCATGTTCATTGGTTGGGGCAAACCTTTTGAGCTGTTGAATTTATTTCACCATCAACAACTTTATTGGAGCTTAATCATCCTGATCACCTTTTATCCGGTATTTAAAATTTTACGTGAATTTCTGGTCCGTTACTGTTTCAAATAATACTGCAACAAAAGTCGCCTAAAAGCTGAGGAACGTTTAAGTAAAAAATTGAAGTTTTACTTTACAAACTGAATGATTAATTTGTTGTTAACCATCATTTAAATTAAATCAGAATTGGGCCTTTAACAGCTTGTTTGGCATCTGCAATCACCAATCCCATTTCTTGATCACCTAATGCTTTAGTGGCGGTTCTCAGATTTTGTTGATTGATAATCGTAAAAGCATAATTTAATTGCACCGCTAGTTTCACTAATGGCTGACGATAACTATGACTCAAACGACCATTAATATACAAACGACCATTAATATACAAATGATACTGCGGATATCTTTGCATGACTTGTTTAACTACTGCCAAATTTTGCACTTGGCGCACTTGTGCTACCGTTAAAGCTAACGCGACTCGCTCTTGAAAATTACCCAAAAATTTACGTTTTTCATCGGGTTTTAGTTGCGGCTTGCCAAAAACATTTTGCTTTAAATAGTCTTCTACACTTGTCATTTCTACACCTAGATTCATCAAAGATGATACTTTTTAACTTGATACAAAGTTTTTAAAATTCGATAATTAGCCTGACCAATACTTTTAACATGCTGCAAGTTATACGTATGGGTTGCACTTTGACCATGTTGCCAGTAATGATACAATGGCGTAGAGTCCACATAAAAGCGACTTGTCAACGCCACGTATTTGATATTAAACACCTGATCTTCCATCAAAGACAAGTCGGGTGCAAAAGTTAAATGATGCTTGCGAATCGTTGTCAGGCGATAAACTTTATTCCAGGTGTAACCCATAACCGAGCCATTTGTCATTTTAGTTATAACTAATTGTGCTTGCGAATAATAAGCTGGGGGCAATGGTTGGATTTTATTGAGGACTTTCTTCGCAGATTCTTTAACAAAACCACACACGGCTAAGTCTAATTGTTGATCCTGAAAGCACGTTAAAAAATAATCGGTAAATTGTGGTTCCAGCCAGTCATCACCATCAATAAAAGTAATTAAGTCCCCCTGTGCTTCTAAGATTCCCCGATTGCGAGCCGCCGAAATGCCTTGATTAGTTGTCTGACTGATTAACCGAAAGTTAGCGTGGTGTTGGACAAACTCTTGGGCAATCGCCACCGTTTGATCAGTGGAAGCATCATTAACCATCAACAATTCAAAATTCTGATTAATTTGTTGAACAATGGACGTTAAACTACGTCGGAGCAATTGTTCTTCGTTATACAAAGGCATCACTAACGTTAATTTCACTATAAACTGTCTCCTAATTTTCAATACCTATATTGTATTAATTTCAGTGAGGATTCTCAATGCAAAGAATTTTTCAATTTTCTAACACTAATAATTTTCGAGAATTGGGCGGTTATCCCACAACCGACCACCGTCACATTCGCTGGCACAAAATTTTGCGCGCCGGTTACTTAAGTGCCTTAACACCGCGTGAATTGCGCTACTTAAAGCATTACGGCTTACGCTACAGTTTTGATTTGCGATCTGAATATGAACGAAAAAATTGGCCGGATCCCGAGACTTCATTTTTAACATTAATTGCCGCACCACTCTATGCAGAACCTTCTAGTACTACTACCGGTGATAAGCTTTATCAAACATTGCCCCCGGACCAACAATTTTCGGGGTTACCCGGCATGTACCAACAAGTTGTCTTAGATCATTATTCCCAACAAGTTTTTTATCATTTTTTCGCGGTTTTATTAGAAAATCATCAGCACCCCAATCAATCCGTTGTCTTCCATTGTTCAGCGGGTAAAGATCGCACAGGCATTTTAGCCATTTTACTACTCCTAGTTTTACAAGTACCCATCGACTATATTACGCAAGATTATCTTCTGACTAATCTCATGTACACCCACGCCACTGATCTAGCTTATTTAGATAATCCTAACGATCAAACTATTCAACAAATGAATTTCACACCCGCGGATCAAGCTGCTGTTGTGGCTATTCAGACGGCCGTAACGGCCGTGTATGGTTCCTGGCCAAAATTTGAACAACAAATTCTGGGTTTAAGCCCTACTAAGAAAGCACTTTTACTTCAGTTATACACTACCAAAGATTCAATATAAAAGAGTCCCTTCATCAAGTTCGTGATCCAGTTACCAATAAATACTGCAACTGTGATCAAATTGAAACTTGTACAAGGGACTCTTTGCCATTGGACGGGCAAAATATATTCCGAATCTGTGGCCTTCCGTGTAATTTTTGGAAACCAGTTTGGCCGGCATGCCATTGGACGGGCAAAATATATTCCGAATCTGTGGCCTGTCCGTGTAATCTTTGCTGTAAAACTTCAACTGCCAGTTGCGCTAATTGAGCAATTGGCTGTACAACAGTCGTTAATTGTGGAAAGAGATTTTGTAATAAAGTAGTGCCATCATAGCCCACTACTAACAAATCGTCAGGTACTCGGCGCCCAAATTCTAAAGCCACTTGGCAAATTAAGATCGCGTCTGTATCATTAGCGGCAAAAATAGCTTCAACATCTGGATGTTCTTGAAAAATCTTTTGAAAAACGCGCCGCTTAGCCGCGGCACTAATATTAAAATCTAGTTCATACGTCACTGGCGTTAACTGATGGTCTTGCATCACTTGTTCATAAGCTCGCCTTCGCTGTTGGGCGGGCGTAGCGAGATCATGGGGACCATTCGTATGAATAATTTTCGTGACGCCTTGATCCAACAAATGTTGGTCTGAAGCAATAATGGGTATGTCGCTAACTGACCGCCGTGAAAGTTGTCTGAAGCAATAATGGGTATGTCATCACTGACAATGCGATCAATCGCCACAATCGGCAAATTTTTTTTCTGATACTGGCTTAAGCCTTGATTATGCGTACCGACAATTAAACCATCCACCTGTTTAATTAATAGTTGATCCAAATAGTCCGCTTCCTTACGCGAATTATTCATCGAATTACCAATTAAAACTTTAAAACCTTGTTGGTATAATTGATTTTCCAAACTCGTAGTCAACTCACCAAAAAAAGGATCCGCCACAGATGGTAATAAAATACCAATCAAGTCCGTTTTATGATGATACAATTGGCGCGCCACAACATTGGGATGATAATCCAATTGATCCATGGCTGCATAAACTTTATCAATCGTCGTTTGACTTAAATAGCCGCGGCGATTCAAGACACGTGAAACCGTCGTTTTTGAAACTCCTGCCAGTTGCGCAACATCCTCTAATTTTGGCACCTAACATTGCTCCCCACTTTTTTAGTTTCATTATAGCTCAACTATTTTGACCAAAAAAGTTGCTATGAAAAAATGGTTAGGATAAAAAGAATGGTTCGTCAATTTCAACAAACAATCTTTTTAATATTGATTCGTGGCTGCTTCCAACTGGTAAACCAAACTATCAGCTACTCCTTGACCGTCAGCTTGCAGTTGAATTACAGGTGCTTGGTTAAAGTAATAACGTTCACTAAAGACCACTTCGCCTTGATTGACAAAAATTTCTAAGGAACTACGATCAACAAAAATTTGTAATTGCAACTGATCACAATTTTGTAATTGACCATAACGAGCCGTTTCGCGGTCGGTGCGACTCACAATTAATTGCTGTTGCTTAACTAAATAAGTGAGCTTTGTTTGGGCAGTAGTGGTGGGATCTTGAAACATAACTTCGATTTTAGTACCCTGAAATTGTACTAGATCTACGTTTAATTGCCATTCCACCGTGGCTTGATCTTGACTAATGATTATTGGCTTTTCACTTAAGGCACAGCTTTGTTGTTGCAATACCTTTTGTCTTAAGGACTGCACTTCTTGAATCGGTCGCATATATAAATGCTCATTTTGCCAAACTAACTCGCGGGGCAAAGTTAACGCTCCCGACCAACCATCAGCTTGTTCTGGCATGTCACTTTCCCACATTGCTAGCCAGCCAACCACAATGCGCCGGCCATCAGGAGCAAGCATCGTTTGCGTCGCATAAAAGTCATGCCCTAAATCTAATTCGTGAAAACCCATCTGGGCAAACTGCGGTGTTTGATAATCTAGCTGACCCGCAAAGTAAACCGTTTGGTGTAAGTTCAAATATTGCTGGTTTTGTGCTTGAATCCCTTGCGGCGAAGTCAACAATAAGTCTTGACCGTTTAAATGAAACAAATCCGGACACTCCCACATATAACCTTCTAGTTGACTATTTTTAGCTTGCGTCAGTGGTCCTAAATAGTCCCAGTCCACTAAATTATCGGAGCGATACAACAATAAGCCAGCCTTAGTTTGCCCACCTAAAATAACATAGTAATGACCGTCATGCTCCCAAACTTTGGGATCGCGAAATTCTTGTGTATTATCGGCTGGCGGTGTAGCAATAACGGGATTATGTTCATATTTGGTAAAATGAATGCCATCAGTGCTATAAGCTAAGTTTTGATTCTGCCAGTAACGATCGGGATCTTTTTCATCATAATAGTTATTACCGGTATAAATTAAATACAAAGTATCATCTTTAACAATCGCACTACCAGAAAAACAACCGTTTTGATCTTCCGCATCGCCTGGTGTTAATGCCACAGGCAAACCAGTGTTTTGATCTTCCGCATCGCCTGGTGTTAATGCCACAGGCAAAGTTTCCCAGTGTAATAAATCCTTACTGCGCGTCCCAAGCGATAACGCTGATTAGTTACTTGTAAAGCTGTCATTTTTTTACCTCAACTTTTAATTTATGAACGAATAAAGGGATCACCGTTAACATCTTGATCATCTTTTTTCAAAACGAAGAATGCATAAATTCCCGCTAACAAAACTGTAATGGCAATCACATGAAAGGTACTACTATAACCAATATGATCGCGCAAGGTTCCTAAGGGGTTGGACAGTAACACTTGACCAATAATGTGGAAGTAGAACCGGATAACAGTATCACGGTCATTGATGATGGTCGGGGGATTCCGGTAGACATTCAACAAAAAACGGGTAAACCCGCTTTGGAAACGGTCTTTAATGTGTTACACGCTGGTGGTAAATTTGGCGGTGGCGGTTATAAAGTCTCGGGTGGTTTGCATGGGGTTGGCGCTTCAGTAGTAAATGCATTAAGTACGCATTTAGATGTTGAAGTGCACCGCAATGGCCAACGCTATTACATGGACTTTGAACGGGGCAAAGTGAAAACGCCAATGAAAGTTTTGGGGGCCATCACTGATGATCGCCCACATGGTACTAAAGTGCATTTTGCACCCGATCCCGACATTTTTACCGAAACGACGGTTTATGATGATCACACCTTAGTGACCCGGATTCGCGAATTAGCCTTTTTGAATAAAGGTTTGAAAATTACGTTTACGGATAAACGGCAAGACACGGCGGAAAAGCTCGAATTCCACTATGAAGGTGGCATTAAGAGTTACGTTGAGTATTTGAACGAAAATAAAGATGTCATTTTTGAAGAACCAATTTATGTCGAAGGCGTTCAAGACGGGATTACTGTGGAGGTTGCTTTACAATATACGGATGATTATCATTCGAATTTAATGACCTTCGCTAACAATATCCATACTTATGAAGGCGGCACACACGAAGCTGGGTTTAAAGCTGCTTTAACCCGGGTGATTAATGATTATGGTCACCGAAATAATTTACTCAAAGACAACGAAAAATTGTCCGGTGATGATGTGCGTGAAGGTATGACAGCCGTGGTCAGCATTAAACATCCGGATCCACAATTTGAAGGCCAAACTAAAACCAAATTGGGCAATTCTGATGCCCGCACAGTTACCGATCGGACTTTTGCTGATCATTTTAATAAGTTTTTGTTGGAACATCCTGCTCAAGCGCGACAAATTATTGATAAAGGAATGTTGGCTTCTAGAGCTCGAGTAGCGGCCAAACGAGCACGTGAAGTAACGCGGAAAAAATCCGGTTTGGAAATTAGTAATCTGCCCGGTAAATTAGCAGACAATACTAGTAAAGATCCAGAAATCTCCGAATTATTTATCGTCGAGGGAGATTCAGCCGGCGGTTCTGCTAAAGAGGGGCGCTCACGCTTAACGCAAGCTATTTTGCCGATTCGCGGTAAAATTTTAAACGTTGAAAAAGCTTCAATGGATCGGATTTTAGCGAATGATGAAATTCGCACTTTGTTTACAGCGATGGGCACGGGTTTTGGTAATGATTTTGATGTTACCAAAGCGCGCTATCATAAATTAATTATCATGACGGATGCCGATGTTGATGGTGCCCATATTCGGACCTTATTGTTGACTTTGTTGTATCGTTATATGCGTCCAATTTTGGAAGCTGGCTATGTCTATATTGCCAAGCCGCCGCTATATCAAGTCAGACAAGGTAAAATGTCGCGTTATATTGATTCAGATGAAGAATTAAAAGATTTTATGGTGACTTTACAGCCAAGTCCTAAACCCGTCATTCAACGGTATAAAGGTCTAGGTGAAATGGATGCTGATCAACTCTGGGAGACGACGATGAATCCCGAAAATCGGCGCTTGGATCGAGTAGCTAGTTCTGATGCAGCTGATGCCGATCGAGTTTTTTCAATGTTGATGGGTAATAAAGTCGAACCACGGCGAGAGTTTATTGAACAAAATGCGCAATATGCAGAGTTAGATTTTTAATTGAGGGAGCTGATAGTGCATGGCAGAAACTGATGATCGCCGTATTCAAACGGTTGACCTATCCAAAACAATGCGGAGTTCATTTTTAGACTACGCAATGAGTGTCATTGTGGCTCGGGCGTTGCCTGATGTCCGTGATGGCTTGAAACCCGTTCACCGGCGAATTCTATATGGAATGAATGAATTAGGTGTTACGCCGGACAAGCCTTATAAAAAATCCGCCCGGATTGTGGGGGATGTAATGGGAAAGTATCATCCCCATGGTGATTCCGCGATTTATGAGTCGATGGTGCGGATGGCGCAAAAATTTAGTTATCGTTATTTGTTAGTGGACGGACACGGTAACTTTGGTTCCGTCGATGGCGATTCTGCGGCCGCAATGCGGTACACCGAAGCAAAAATGAGTAAAATTGCGACCGAAATGTTGCGTGACATTAATAAAGATACCATTGATTTTCAAGAAAATTATGATGGAACTGAACGTGAGCCCGTGGTTTTGCCAGCACGCTTTCCGAACTTATTAGTCAATGGTGCGACGGGGATTGCTGTCGGGATGACAACTAATATTCCGCCTCACAATCTGACTGAGGTTATTAATGGCATTCACATGTTGATGAAAAATCCGGATGTGACTACTGCTGAGTTGATGCAGGCCATTCCTGGACCAGATTTTCCTACTGGCGGTGTGGTAATGGGTAAGTCGGGGATTCGGCATGCCTATGAAACGGGCCGTGGAAATATTGTTTTACGGGCCAAAGTAGAAATTGAAACGCTAAAAAATGGCCGGGAACGATTAATTATCACTGAATTACCCTACATGGTTAATAAAGCTAAGTTAATTGAACGGATAGCTGAATTGGCACGGGATCACCGGATTGAGGGAATTACTAACTTGATCGATGAATCAGATCGCACAGGTATGCGGGTGACGATTGATATTCGTCGCGACATGAGTGCTAATGTTGTTTTAAACAATTTATATAAGATGACCGCCTTACAAACTTCATTTGGTTTTAATATGGTTGCCATTGTCAAAGGTGCGCCGCAAGTCTTATCGTTAAAAGAGATTTTGCAATATTATTTAAAACATCAAGAACAAGTTATTCGTCGGCGTACCCAATTTGAACTCAAGAAAGCGCAAAATCGCGCGCATATTTTAGATGGTTTACGCATTGCGTTAGATCATATTGATGCGGTGATTGAAGTGATCCGCAGTTCTAAAACGGCGGAAATTGCGAAAAGCACTTTGATTACCCAATTTTCTTTGTCTGATAAACAAGCTCAGGCAATTTTAGATATGCGTTTGGTCCGTTTGACTGGCTTAGAACGAGACAAAATTGAAAATGAGTATCAAGATTTGATGACCAAAATTGCTGATTATCAAGATATTTTAGCGAAACCTGAGCGGATTGACGAAATAATTTATCAAGAATTACTGGAAATTCAAAGTAAATATGGTGATGCCCGCCGCACGGAATTATTAGTCGGCGAAGTATTAAGTATTGAAGATGAAGATTTAATTGAAGAAGAAAATGTCTTAATTGTTTTGACTCATAGTGGTTACATCAAGCGGTTGCCCGCCGACGAATTTAAAGTACAAAATCGTGGTGGTCGCGGCATTAAAGGGATGGGCGTCAATGATGATGATTTCATTGAACAATTAATTTATACATCGACGCATGATGTCTTACTCTTCTTCACTGATGCCGGCAAGATTTATCGTTCGAAAGCTTACGAAATTCCTGAATATGGGCGTAGTGCTAAAGGAATTCCGATTATTAATTTACTAGGAATTGATAACGGTGAACAAATTCAGACGGTGGTTCATTTAAAGAAGGATGCTTCTAGTGCGGATCATTATTTATTCTTTGTCACTAAACAAGGAACCGTGAAACGTACAGCTTTAGATGAATTTCAAAATATTCGCAAAAATGGTTTGCGAGCAATTACTTTAAAAGATAATGACTCGTTAGATAATGTAATGCTAACCAATGGTCAGAATAATATTTTGATTGGCACGCATTTAGGCTATGCTGTTGCTTTTGAAGAGAATGCAGTGCGGATCATGGGTCGCACGGCCGCAGGCGTACGGGGTATTCGCTTACGAGAAGAAGATTACGTAGTTGGTTCAGCCATTTTAGCTGAGCAAAGTGATGTATTGGTCATCTCGGAAAATGGTTATGGTAAAAAAACACCGGCCACAGAATATCCAATCAAAGGGCGCGGTGGCAAAGGAATTAAGACTTCGAATGTGACGGCTAAAAATGGTCCGCTAGCAGGAATTACGACCGTTGCTGGAACTGAAGACATGATGGTGGTAACCAATCAAGGCGTCATGATTCGGTTTGCAGTTAATAATGTTTCACAAACCGGCCGGGCCACTTTAGGTGTGCGGTTAATTAAATTGGATGATGGCGCCAAGGTTTCGACAATGACGAAGGTAGATCCTGAACCGGAAGTCACCGAAACTCAGCCAGATTCAGAAAACTAAAAATTCTTAAAGTTTTTAACGTAATCTAAAAGTGCAAGGCGCTTGGAACGTTAAAAACTTTTTTGGTAGTATTTTTTGGTAAATGATGGTAGAATACTATTCTGTGAGTATTACACTTTAAGATAGTTAATACTCCTTGAGAATAATCTATTTATTCTCCATTAGTCCATAAGGAGGTAAAATAATGGCTCAAACACATTATGAAATCACTTATATCATCAAACCGGATATTTCTGAAGAAGATAAGAAGGCCTTGATTGAACGCTTTGATAAGGTTCTCAAAGACAACGGTGCTGATGTATTAGATTCAAAAGATTGGCAAAAACGGCGTTTGGCTTACGAAATTGGTGGTTACAATGAAGGTACTTACCATATCGTTAATGTTAATGCCCAAGACCAAGCAGCGATCAATGAATTTGACCGGTTATCAAAAATTGATGACAGCATCTTACGTCATATGATTATCAAGCGCGAAGATTAATCTGTTGGAGACAGTCAAAAAGGAGACAGGAGTATGATTAATCGTAGTGTATTAGTTGGTCGTTTGACCCGTGACCCTGATTTGCGGTATACAGCTGCAGGAACAGCCGTTGCTACTTTTACCGTTGCTGTTAATCGGCAATTCACCAATTCGAATGGTGAACGGGAAGCTGATTTTATTAATTGTGTGATTTGGCGTAAATCAGCGGAAAATTTTGCTAATTTTACGCATAAGGGCTCATTAGTTGGTATTGATGGGCGCATTCAAACTCGCAATTATGAGAATCAACAAGGACAGCGGGTTTACGTGACCGAAGTTGTAGTGGAGAATTTTGCACTGCTAGAACCGAAATCGGCGAACCACAATAATGGAAATCAAAATCAAACGGTTGAAAATAATACGACTCCTGGACCAAGCAACTCTAATAATAATTTTAATAATTCCAATAATAGAGCTGCCAATAATTCTGCTCCATCAATGGATGAAGATCCATTTGCGGATAATACGCAGTCGATTGATATTTCAGATGATGATTTACCGTTTTAAATTTTGTGAATAATTGAAAGGAGCGTTCAACATGGCACAACAACGTCGTGGTGGCCGTCGTCGCCGGAAGGTTGACTTTATTGCCGCTAACCATATTGAATATATTGATTACAAAGATACAGATTTGCTGAAACGTTTTATTTCGGAACGAGGCAAGATTTTACCTCGTCGAGTAACGGGAACAAGCGCCAAGAATCAACGCCGTTTAACAATTGCGATTAAACGTGCACGAGTAATGGGCTTATTACCATTTGTTGCTGAAGATTAATAAGCTTCAATCCCAAAGAAGTCTACTCAAGGTAGGCTTCTTTTTTAATGTAAACAGTATGTTAAAATATAGCTAAATTCTAGTTACAAGAGGGTAAGTATGAAAAAAAAGAGCGTAGCTAAGAATAGTTTATTAGCTATTAGTCAGCCACTACGTTGGGGGTTAATTGTCGTAGTGGTTTTGGCTTTAATTTTAGTTAGTTTAATTTTTGGAATTAGTCCAGTTTTAGGTTTATTGGTCTTTATTATTTTTACGTTAATTGTCGCCATTGGTTCTTATTTATTACGCAAGTTTGTGGTGCAAACTAATAAATATCTATACGATTTATCATTTCGTGAAAATCGGGGCAAACAAGAAGCTTTGATTAATATTCCCATTGGGATGTTACTGTATGATAACGACAAACAGCGCACGATTGAATGGGTGAATCCTAATTTACAGCGCCATTTTGTTGATAAGGATTTACTAGGACGTAGTTTAAATCAAGTTAATCCAGAATTAATTCAACTGGTCGAAAAAAATGAACAGCAGCAACAAGCTGCGACGTTATTAACTATTGGTCAAACTCAATTTCAAACTTTTGTGCAACCAAATTTTCGCGTAATTTATTTTTTGGATGTTACGCAGTATGTAGCTATTAAGCAAAAGTATGAAGATGAAAAAATTTCGATTGGGCAAGTTTTTATTGATAATTATGATGAGCTTGTGCAAACCATGGCTGATCGGGATCGCTCAGATTTGAATAGTTATTTAACTAATCAATTAACTGATTGGGCTAATCAAAATGAAATGTATTTAAAACGCGTGGCCAGTGACCGTTTTATTGTGGTGGGCTATGTGAATGCGCTAAAGGCCCTGGAAGCTAATAGTTTTTCAATTTTAGATCAAATTCGTAAGACTACTTCGCAGCAAAATGTGCCGTTAACTTTAAGTATTGGCTTTGCCTATGGTAAAGATAACTTGGCCCAACTAGCGTTAGATGCGCAAAAAAATATTGATTTGGCCTTGGGTCGAGGTGGCGATCAAGCAGTTGTACGTGAGGCGGACGAACCGGCACGCTTTTATGGCGGCAACACCAATCCGATGGAAAAAAGGACGCGTGTCCGGGCACGGATGATTAGCCAAGCCTTAAGAGAGTTATTTAACCAAGTTGATGTTATTTATGTGATGGGGCACCAACAACCTGATATGGATTCTTTAGGTGCCTGTTTAGGCATTCATCGAATTGCACAAATGAATAATAAAACTTGTAAAATTGTGATTGATGCTAACGGAGCGCACACAGATGTTGCACGTTTATTGCAATGGATTGAGCAAGACCAGCATTTATCAAATGATTTAATTACGCCGCAACAGGCGTTAGATCAAGCTAATGCGCAAAGTATGTTGATTATGGTCGACTTATCCAAACCATCACGTTCCGCTAGCCCAGAATTGGCGGCGAAGTTAGCCGATCAAACGGTAGTGATTGATCATCATCGGCGTGGTGAAGAATTTCCTGCTAATCCATTACTGGCCTACATTGAGCCTTATGCTTCCTCGGCTAGTGAATTGGTAACTGAAATGATTGAATACCAACCACAAAGCCAACAGTCTTTATCTAAACTAGAAGCGACGGCCATGCTAGCTGGCATTTTTGTCGATACACATTCCTTTTCTTTACGTTCAGGAACACGGACGTTTGATGCGGCCAGTTATTTACGCTCAGTAGGGGCTGACAGCACGAAAATGCAAAATTTACTGAAAGAAAATGTGTCATCCTATATCCAAAGGAACCATTTAATTGATACCGTACAAATGGTGACGCCACAAATTGCCATTTGCACGGGTGAAGAAGATCAAGTTTATGATTCCGTGATTGCGGCACAGGCAGCCGATACTTTATTGACCTTATCAAAAATTGATGCTTCATTTGTGATTACCAAAAGGTCCGATGCCAAAGTAGCAATTTCAGCGCGAAGCTTAGGTGACTTTAATGTGCAAGTCATTATGGAAGAAATGGGTGGTGGCGGTCATTTATCCAATGCGGCAACGCAATTAGCTGATTATACAATTGCTCAGGCTAAGAAAGAATTGATTGCAATTATCCAACAAAAAGTAGAAGATAAACCTAAGCAAGCAGACAATAACTAGGAGGCATGAAAAGATGCGTGTAATTTTCACACAAGATGTTCGCGGTAAGGGTCGACGTGGCGAAGTCAAAGAAGTCGCTGATGGCTACGCGCGCAACTTCTTAATTAAAAACGGTAAAGCTCAAGTCGCCACTGCTAAGGCCATCAGTGAATTGAATGGTAAAAAGCAAGCTGAACAACGAGAAAAAGATGAAGAACAAGCTAGTGCTCAAATGATTAAGACCGTTTTAGAAAAAGATGAAACGGTGGTTGAACTACAATCGAAAGCCGGCAGTGATGGTCGGTTATTTGGGTCAATTCCCAGTAAACAAATTGCGCAAGCTTTAAAACAACAGTACCAAATTGAAATTGATAAGCGCAAAATTGAATTGGCCGAGCCGATTAAAGTTTTAGGTTATATGAATGTACCAGTGAAATTGTATCCAGGGATTGAAGCTTCCATACGGGTGCATGTCAGTGAAAAGTAATATTATTGTTGTAATGTAAATTACAGTATTAGTTGCAGAATTTTTTGAGAAAAATTATAAAGAAACTAGGTTCTTGTGAATTCTAGTTTTTTTAATAGCTCAAAGATGTAAGGGCTTGCAGATTGTGAAGCAATTATCTTGTGAAATACTTGACAAATTCGTGAAAACGTTATAAACCATATGTAGATAGTTTTTAGTTTTGATTAAACTAAAATTTTATCGATTTTGGGAGAAAGAAAGTGATGATGGAACCAATTTATTGTTTAGGTCTCTTAGACAATAAGTGCGATAAATTTTAAGAATAGGTGATGTGAAAATGAAACCAGAAGATAAGAAGCCAAAAGCTGCACCATTATTGATTCAAATGTTAATTTATGCAGCAATTTTGTTTGTATCACAGTGGATTTCTAATATGATGCCAAAATCATTCCCTGTACCAACGCCGGTTATTGGCTTGATTTTGTTATATTTATTATTGACTTGTCATATTATCAAATTAGAGTGGGTTGATTCCTTTGGAAGTGCCATGATTGGTTTAATTGCCTTTTTGTTTGTACCATCCGGAATTTCTCTAGCTGCTAATTTGAACATTATGGCAAATGAAGGTGTCCAATTAGTTATCGTCATTATTTTATCAACAATCGTTTTGTTGGTAGTAACGGCTTATACAACAAGATTGTTATTATGGATCAGTAAAAAGATCAAACATACTGATACAGATACACAAGAACAAGTAGGAGGAGAGAACAAATGATGGCAGAGTTATTATCGAATCCCTTATTTGGTATCTTACTTTCATTGGGAGTTTTTGAAATTGGGCAATACTTATTTAATTTGACTCATGGCTTTTTCTTATTTCAACCGTTGTTTGTAGCGATGGTTTTGGGAATTTTTCTAATTTTCTTGTTAGGAAAAGGCATGGGAATGACGACTGCAGCAGCTTATACGAAATTCTATAAGCCTGGTGGGGATCTAATCTTCTGGTTCTTAACACCTGCCACAATTGCTTTTGCAATTCCGCTTTATAAACGTAATGATGTGTTTAAGAAGAATTGGCTAGTTATTTTATTGAGTTTGTTAATTGGTACCTTTATTTCCTTATTTGTTATTTTGGGAATTTCCAAACTCTTGGGACTCAGTCGGGTCGGCACAGCTTCCATGATGAGTCAATCAGCTACGACTGCGATTGCTTTACCATTGTCAACAGCTATTGGTGGCAACACTGCTGTTACTGCGATGGCATGTATCCTGAACGCCGTTATCATTTATGCTTTAGGTAAATGGTTAGTTAAGTGGTTCAGATTGGAAAGCGACCCCATCGGTGCTGGTTTAGGTATGGGTACTGCTGGACATACCGTTGGTTCTGCTTTTGCCTTGAAATTAGGTTCTGTTCAAGGTGCGATGGCCGCTGTTTCGGTTGTTATCATTGGTATTGTTGATAATATTGCAGTGCCACTGTTTGCACAAATGATGCATCTGTAAACACTAGTTTATAATTTAAATGATAAAACCTTTTCTAGTTAGTTAATTTAAACGTTGGTAACTAGGAAAGGTTTTTTTGTTTACTTTCGATGGTATTTAATGTTATTTTGAATATTTTAAAACATATATTATCCCTATATTATCCGTGGTAAAATTGTAACTAGATATGAGGTTAATTCATGAACGATACAACAATGCAGAGAATTCCACCTAATAATAAAGAGGCTGAACAATCAGTCCTAGGATCGATTCTATTACGTCCAGAAAAAATTGTTGATGCGGCTGAATATTTGACGACTGAGTCTTTCTATTATCATGCGCATCAGTTAATTTTTGCTGTCATGTTGGAATTAAATGAAGCAGACCAGGCAATTGATGTCGTGACTGTTAAAAATCAACTTGAAGCTAAAAATCAGTTAGCAGATATTGGCGGCGTTAATTATTTAGGGGATTTGGCAACAACCGTCCCCACCGCCGCCAATATTGTTTATTATGCCAAAATTGTGGCTGATAAAGCCGTATTACGGCAGTTGATTAATACGGCAACTGATATTGTGGCCCAAAGTTTTGATGAGCAAGATACTGATGTGGCGAACGTCTTGGACAATGCCGAGCGAGCTATTATGGAAGTCGGCGAAAGCCAGAATAATAACGGCTTTAAAAAATTAGCCGATGTTTTAAATGATACGATTGAAAATATTGACCAGTTAGCTCAAGAAGATTCACAAGTGACGGGGTTAGCTACCGGATACAGTGAATTAGATAGTATGACTGCTGGTTTACATGCTGATGAATTAACTATTTTGGCTGCCCGTCCTGGCGTCGGCAAAACGGCTTTTGCACTCAACGTCGCGGAAAATGTGGCAGTTCATAGTCAGCAAACGGTGGCCATTTTTAGTTTGGAAATGGGAGCTGACCAATTAGCTAGCCGATTATTATGTGCTCAAGGGAGCATTGATGCAAATCATTTGCGCACCGGAACTTTGAACGATGACGAATGGCAAAATTTAATTGTGGCCATGGGTATTTTGTCCAAAACCGATATTTATATTGACGATACTCCAGGAATTAAGATGGCAGAAATTCGAGCTAAGTGTCGCCGCTTGGTTAAAGAGACGGGAAATATTGGTTTAATTATTATTGATTATTTACAGCTAATTGAAGGAACTGGTCAAGAGAATCGGCAGCAAGAAGTTTCGACGATTTCACGACAATTAAAAAAACTAGCGAAAGAATTACATGTACCAGTTATTGCTTTATCACAACTATCACGGGGGGTAGAGCAACGACAAGATAAGCGACCGGTTTTATCAGATATTCGTGAATCTGGTTCCATTGAACAAGATGCGGATGTGGTCGCCTTCCTGTATCGTGATGATTATTATAACGATGGTGCTGATGACGAGGAAGGTAGCGAAGCTAGTGATGATACTAACGCTGGTGAAGTGGAAGTGATCATTGGCAAAAATCGCTCCGGTCCGCGTGGTACAGTGAAGTTATTATTTGTGAAATCATATAATAAGTTTGCTGCAATTTCACCACTGACAGAAGGTTAATTCATGAGTAAAGTACAACAACTGCAACAAGCACAACAAAATCAGCAAATTGTCGATCTGTTTATTCGCCAAACGGGTGACATTTATACTGGTTTTGTCACCGCGTTAGATCATAAGTGGGTCATTGTGCATACCTATAATGATTATGGCTTACTTGATGGTTATGTCTTATTAAAGATTAGTGGCATTGCGTCTATAACCACGGAAGGATTGGATTTAAAGCGGCTGAAACGGCGGATTGATTTAACGGCTACTAATAAGATACATTGGGCAAAAGAACTGGCAGTGCCGCAGTTTGCTGCAAATAATTTGATTCAGCAATTATTGGACTTTTTGCAGCGTCAGCAACAAGCTATTTTGGTAATTTTGGCAGGTTCTAATCGTTATTTGCAAGTGAAGTTACAGGACTTTCGGCAACAACAATTGCACTTGCAACTACTAGATTCCTTTAATTTTGCTAAAATTGGGCAAAATTTAACCGTTGATTTAGAGCACGTTGTTGCCTTGGAATTTGTCGGCGCCCAGTTACAATTAGCCAGTACAATGTTTCAAACGCAGCATTTACAACACACACCTTCGGTTTTGGTGAAAAATAATCCGGAACTAAGGCCAATCTTACAACGCTACCAGCAACAGCAACAATTAATTTTGTTGTACTGTTCCAAAAGTGCGGATGTATTTTTTGCTGGACAAATTATGCAACTAGATCAGCAATTTTTGGTCATGAAATTATTAGATCATTTGGGCTGTTTTGGTGGCTATGCTTTAATTAACCTGCAGGATATTGATTTTGTTTCTCCGAATTGCGATTATTTACAAATGCTGATTCTATATTTTAATTATCAGCGCCAGCACAAAACTTTAGTGCAACCTGTTTTAGATGATCAATGGCAATTTGGAGCTGATTTTGTGGAAAGTGCCTTGCAAAGGTTAGTGCAACAGCAAAATATGGTTCGTTTTCGCCAACGCGATCAAATGTTAGATCAATTAGCTTATTGTCAGGCACTAGATAAGCAAACGTTAACTTTAGCAGTTTTTGAAGATTTACCGGATACTAAAACGTCTAGTCAAAGTTTGTCTTATCAACAATTATCGGTCTTAACTTGGGAATATTTAAATACATTTTTTACTAAAGACGAATTAATAGATTGATCATTGCTATTAATGTTCGTAATTGATAGAATATTACTGGACCGAATTTAGTAAAAAGGGATGACATTTATGACAGGTGTTGTAGTAGTTGGAATGCAATGGGGCGACGAAGGAAAAGGTAAAATTACTGATTTTCTTAGTCACGATAGTCAAGTGATTGCACGGTATCAAGGTGGTGATAATGCTGGGCATACGGTGGAAGTTGAGCAAACTGCTTATAAAATGCGCTTAGTGCCCTCCGGTATTTTGTATCCTGATAAAGTGACAATGATTGGTAACGGAGTCGTGATTAATCCCAAATCCTTGGTTGAAGAAATTGCCCGACTTAAGCAGCAACATGTCAGCTTTGAACATTTTTATATTTCTAATCGGGCCCAAATTATTTTACCGTATCACATCCGCATGGATGAATTACAGGAAAAGAGTAAAGGTGCCAACAAAATTGGCACCACTAATCGTGGAATTGGTCCAGCTTATATGGATAAAGCTGCTCGGATTGGCATTCGGATGATTGATTTATTAGAAAAAGATACTTTTGCTGCCAAGTTACGCCAAAACTTAGATTTGAAAAATAAAGAATTTACTCAAGTTTATCAAGGGCAAGCTTTGTCTTTTGATGATATTTTTGCTTCATATTATGATTACGGACAACAATTAAAACCGTATGTGATTGATACTTCAAAAATGTTAAATGAACAAATTGAGCAAGGCGCTAATGTCTTATTTGAAGGTGCGCAGGGCATCATGCTCGATATTGACCATGGTACTTATCCATATGTTACTTCTTCAAATCCTGTGGGTGGTTATACTGTGGGTATTGGTGTAGGTCCCACTAAGATTCAGCATGTGGTTGGGGTCGCTAAAGCCTATACTTCGCGTGTAGGTGACGGCCCGTTTCCAACAGAATTAACTGATCAAACAGGGAACTTTATCCGCGAGGCTGGACATGAATATGGAGTGGTGACGCAGCGGCCCCGTCGAATTGGTTGGTTAGATACGGTGGTGTTACGGCATGCAAAACGAGTTGCGGGAGTCACGGACTTAGCCTTAAATTGTATTGATGTTTTAAGTGGTTTGAAAACTGTTAAAATTTGTGTTGGATATCGTTTGCCTGATGGTTCGACAATTGATGAATATCCAGCCAGTTTACAGCAAATTGCGCAGTGCCAGCCAATCTACGAAGAATTGCCCGGATGGTCCCAAGATTTACGAGGGCAAATAGATTTAGATAAATGGCCGTTGGCCGCTAAGAATTATTTAAAGCGAGTGCAAGAACTAACAGGGTTGCAGCTAATTAGTGTTTCTGTCGGCCCTAAACGGAATGAAACGATTGTTTTAAAAAACATTTGGTAATGATTATTTAATTACTGGAATTAAATAAGTCTTTCCTGGTTAATCTGCTGATTAATCAAGGAAAGACTTTTTTTAATTTGAATAATTGTTTCATGTGAAACAGCCAGTAATTCTAATTTTTTTGAGCTGCTGATTGGATACCATTGAGAAACTGAGTAAAGGCGTTAGTATTACGATTAAAAATCAAGGTGTAATGGTAGTGCTGGTGATTGTTGTATTGCGTAATATAAAATCTTGTTTCACGTGGAACATCACTAAATTCATAAGCGGTAATGGCACTATTTTTTTGATCAGCACCGCCACGATTAATATAATTTTTTAAGCCAGGAGCACTAGTTTGACTTAATCCGATATTTTGAGCTAACTGCTGATACTGTTTCACAGTTGTGGTTGGTTTGGCGGCTACGCCAGAATTTAACATGGTGGAATTAATTTTATCAATAAAATTTGGAACCTTAGAAATACCAGAAATACCGACGCGAGTTGTCCAAGTGATAAATTTGGGTGGTTTATTACTACTAAAATTACCTAAAAAACGAGCTTGTTGTGGCTTTTGCTGGTGATAATAAACGCGGTAACGGTAACTATGAATCTGGTGAGTATCATCGTAGCGATTGACACTGACTGTTACATAATGACCGTGCCGGTTTTGACCGAGGACCAGTGGCGTCACACTATATAAATAGCGGTGCGGCTTTTGTGTAACCCACTGGCGTAATTGGCGGTTTTGTTGTTTAGATAAGAAGCCACAAGATTGTTGTTTACGATTAAAAAGTTTTACAATATGATTAGCATTTTTGAGTTGGTGTTGATAGTCTTGATCGTTGACTTCGTCGAGCGTTAGACTGGTAGGATGCTGACTGTGATTGATAGTTTTAGGATTCACGACGAGTTGAAAAGGAATAGTTTGACTAGATAACCAGTTACTGGTGGCATTAATGATTAATTTCCGGTTATAATAAGTAGGAATTAGTATAACTATCATTAAAATTAGGGTAACTAAACAACCTTTTTTTTTCATATTTCTTTTCACAAGAGCACCTCATTAATTATCTTAATTTAAGAAAGATTAGTTTTTATGAAAATTAATAAACAATCATTATTGCATAATTTAGAATTGACTAGCTGGGCGATGGTGATCATTGGCGTTGTGAGCTTTTTGTTGGAATTGGGCAACGGCTACTTTAATGTTAGTACCCAGCATTTTATTGATTCACAATATCAAGATCGCCAACAGTCGGCTTTAGTTACGCGGGTTAATACGCGTCGGTTAAATTTTACGACCAATTTAGCTAACAGTCCATTGGGGCATTTGACCTTACATCCGACCACGCGGCAAAAACTGACGCGAGTGCAGCAGTTATTAACTTTGCGAGTAGATAATCAGCAACAAATTGCACGTTATTATGACGGATCTTATTACGCTAATCAAGTAACAACGTCACGCTTAAATCAAACAGACCAGAATTTGTTAAAGGAAAAAAATCAAACTATTTATCAAAGAGAAAAAAATCGAATTGATACCATTAGAATTTGGTATGATCAGACCCAAGATGCTAAAACTTATCTAAATAAAAATTTAGCGAAGACTATTAGTCCCAAGCAGTTAACCATGACGAAAGCTTCGACAATTAATACTTATTATAAACTCATCAAAAATCGAGCTCTGAAAAAATATTGGCGCCCGAAAGTTGCTAAAGCTTTAAAGGAATTTAAAGTGGCCCAACAAAATCAAACTCAGGCACAAGTCAAACAGCAGCAAGCGGAACTGAAAGCTTTGAAAAATGCCCCGCTAACACAGAATTATCAACCAGCCAATGTGACTATTATTGATAATGCCAAACAGTTAGACCAGTTTAGTCATAGTTTACAACAAGATGATGTGAGTGCTACTAATGTCTTGTTTTATTCTAATGCGGATCAAACCTTGACGTTATTACAACGTAACGGTACTAAATATTTACCGAAAATGGCCAGCTTAATGGCTACGAATAATGGTTTACCTACGGGAACTTATACTGTTAAAAATTTGATTTCTGATCCCGGAATTAATGCGGGCGTGGTTACCGATTTGAGTAGTAGCTCGTTTGGCGATTATTTAGCAGATGCCACGAGTTTTGCCGACCAAGATAATGATATTAGTGATTTTAATCAAGCCGAAACTATTTTTTGGTTGAAGAATAATGTGGCGTTGAAGAATTCGATGCTAATTGAAAATCAAAATCAAATTGGGTTTATTGCTAGTTCGATGATTAATCTCCATAATACTTTAACTTTAAGTACTAGTGATTTAACGCGATTAATGGCAATTGTAACGCCTGGAACAGTTTTATATGTGCGGTAATTAGGAGAAAGTATGAAAAATTTAGGTAAGCGTTGGTGGCAAAAAGTTTGCGCACATCCAATTAGAAAAGCAATTAAATATCTAATATTACTCGTTTTGGTGCTACTCTTAATTGTCGGCAGTAAAGTTGGACATCAGTATTGGCAAGAATTACAAAAAGATGTGACTGCCGGCTACTTGATTAGTGACGATATTACCACTAAAACTTTTTATCCGAAGCAGCCGACGGTGATCAAAGATCGGCATAATAAGGTGATGAAAACTTTAACGCATAGTCAATCAACGTATGTTCAGCATCAATTAATTAATCCCAAGTTAAAAAAAGGCGTGGTCGCTGTTGAAGACCGCCGCTTTTACCAACATCACGGGGTTGATTTAACGGGAATGCTGCGGGGGGTGGTGTCCTTAGTCTTGAGAAGACAAGTTCAAGGGGGCTCCACTTTGACCCAACAGTTGGTCAAAAATGTGATTTTGAAAGACCAAACGCAGAGCTTTGACCGCAAGATTAAGGAAATGGTGGTGGCGCAAGCCTTAGAACAGAAGTTTTCCAAGCAGCAAATTTTGGAATTTTATTTGAATGATGTTTATTTAGGCCATGGCTGTTATGGGATTGGTAGTGCGGCTCAATATTATTTTTCCAAGTCCCAGCAACAATTAACGTGGGGGCAAGCTGCATTATTAATTGGAATTCCCAATAATCAAGTGTTGTATGATCCGATATTGCATCCGCAACGAGCAATTAATCGGCGGAATACGGTCTTGTATAGCTGGTATCAACAAAAAATGATTTCGAAGAAAACCTATCAACATGCTAGTAAACAATCGTTACATTTAAAAATTCATAACTTTAAGTATGATAATGATATTTCGCAAAATTACGCCTTGAATTATGCGGTGAAATCTGCCGTACAACAATTAATGACGATTCACGGTTTTCAAATGCAGTATTTGTTTAACAATGATCAAGCAAAAAACACTTATAAAAATGAGTATGCGCAAGCTTATGATAAGTACTATGGTGAATTATTAAATGGTGGTTATGTGGTTAAAACGACCATTGATCAAAACTTGCAACAACAGATCGTACAATTGGTGCAACAGCAGTATGCTGCTTACCAACAGCGTGATCAAGATGGCAAATTAGAGCCGCAAGTGGCTAGTACCATCGTTGATAATCGGACTGGCGATGTGTTGGCGATTGTTGGTGGCCGAACGACAGATGGTGATCAATTGAATCGGGCGAGTGATGCTTATCGGCAGCCGGGTTCCACGGCTAAGCCTTTAATTGCTTATGCGCCAGCGTTTGAGCGCGGTTATGCGCCACAATCCAAAGTGGTTGATGGACCCGTCGGCAATGTGAGCAACTGGTACAGTGGCTATCGCGGCGCAGTCACTTTAAGAACGGCCTTAGCAGATTCGATTAATACGGTGGCCTTTAAGTTGGCCTTAGGTGATAAGCAACAAAGCTTTTATCAAGATTTAGGTAAAATGCAATTTCAAGGTTTATACCCTGCTGATCAAAATGCTATTATCGCGGTAGGGGGCTTTACGAAGGGAGTAACGACTACTGAAATGGCTTCGGCATATAGTTCGTTTGCTCGACAAGGTAATTTTATTGCCCCCAGTAATGTCCGCAGTATTTATGATACAAATAATTCACGAATTTTATATGAAAATCCCCACGTACCGGTCAATGTTTATTCGGCAGATGCCAGTTATATGATGCTGAATGCGATGCAAAGTGTGGTCAATAATGGTTTGGGCAAAGATGCCGCTTTAAGTGATTATCCTTATGTCGCTGGTAAAACCGGAACGACGGATAAAAATTTAGATAGTTATTTTGTCGGTATGACACCATATTTTACCATTGCTAATTGGACGGGCTTTGATCACCAACAACCATTAACGGCCGAGCAAGAGGAGTTGTCGATTAAGACGTTTAAAACTGAAGGTGATTATTTAGTTAAAGCGTTGAAAGAACCTAAAAAAGATTTTGTCATGCCGAATACTATTCGGCGTGACGGCGATAATCTTTATGTGCGGCGTGAAGCAACGGGTAAAAGTATTGAACAAGTAATCCATGATAGTTACTTGGCCTTTAATAGTGCCGAAATTAATGCAAATAAAAAACGTCTAACGGATTTAGACTACCGATTAATCTATCATTTAACTAAAAAGCAGGAACTGCAACGGGAACGTAAGGTGCAGCAAGCCATTGAACGTTACCAGCAGGTTCCCTTTGATAAATTAAGTCAGTACGGTCACCAATTGACTAAATTACAAAAAGTCCGTTATCAAAATGAGAATGTTAAACGCATGTCAGCTAAAGCAAACTTCAATCAACAAATTATGCAATTGCAGCGAGAATTAAATTTGACGCAAGCGCAATTAGAAGCTAAGAAAGAAAATGGTCGCTTAGCCAAATTTGAAGCTCAAAAGAATCAAATTGAAACTCAACGGGCCACTAAAAAGCAGGCGATGATTGATAAATTAAGACCGCAATATGAGGAGCAATTAAGTCGTGTGAAGGCGGCTTATCAAAATAATGCTGCTGATAAAGAAGCTCAAAAGCAAAAATTAATTGACTTAATTAATCAAATTCGCAGTTATGGTGGCAATGTCCCAGATCCAGTGATTGATGTTAATTAATGGGGCACAGCGATTAGGAAGTAACAGTAGTTGGATCAATTGGGCCCAATTACTTCTTGTTATTTTGGCTGCATCAAAAAAGTTTGGGTCATTTGTTGAAACCCAAACTTTTTTAGTAGCGTAATTTAAAATTTAGTTGTTAGTTAGTTCGCTTTTTTGGCGCCGGGCAATCATTGGTAGAATAAAGCCTAATGCAATCAAAACGACAGGTGTAATCACATTGAGACTAATTTGGAACCACCAAGCGTGCGGATTACTGCTGTAATTTAATTTGGGAACCATGCCTAAGATGCAGGCAAAAGCTGTAAATAAGAAACACCATAATCCCAAAATAAAGCCAGTTAGTGGTTTTCTAACAAACATGTAATCTGCTTGGTGGTGCTTGAGTTGTTTGCTTAACGCCATAAAAGCGACAAAGACCCATAAATATCGAAATGGATTAATGACAGAATTTAAGTTTAATAGCCACTTGTATAAATCATTCATGCCACCAATGCCGAAAGCAGGTAAAATAATTAAAATGGTGACTAAAATACCGGTTAAATAATAACCATTAATAAAAATATTGTTTTTATTTTTTTTGAGAAGCTTCCGCGGAATATACTGAGGATCACTATCTTCTAATAACATGCGTAACGGTGCGTCAATCGAAATGACAGTAGCGGTGGCGGAACCTAAGACATTAGTGATGGCATACATCCAAACGAATAAGTTACCAACATGGAAATATTTGCCCAGAATCTGAAAGGCATAATAAGCACCGTTAGCCATCAAGTCGTTAGGAATATGATTCGAATCAAAAATCATCCCTAAAGCAAATGATCCTAAAATAGCGGAAACGCTGACCATAACGGCCAAGCAGATCATGCCGATAGGAAATTCATGACTGGGGTTATGTGTTTGTTTGACATAGGGGGCGATTTTTTCACTACCTCCGACTGCAAAAACTAACATCGAAATAGTAGTAAAATAATTAAAATCAAATTTCGGTAAGTAAGTATGCAATTGGTTCATATGCGGTGTTTGAATCGTTAAGTGTGTCATGAAAGGAGCGGCTAGGCCTAAGATGATAAAGAGCATCGACATAATGAAAGCAATAATACCGGCAAAACTACCGAGATTTTTTAAAGTAGTAAACCCGCGGGCGGTCAACCATAAAAAGCCCAAAAAGATGACTAAACAAATAATTTGTAACGGCAGTGCTGGCACGGTATTCACAAAATTACCGTTACCCTGAAACAGCCAACTTAAGCCCACGATAATCATTTGCGGTTTTTGCGCCAAATAAGGAATTTGGACCACCCAATAAGTCCAAGCTGCTAAATAGGCGAGCCGACTACCAGATAATTGTTTAATCCATGAGGCAACCCCTCCGCCGGAATTCTCAAATGTCGAGCCCAATTGACCGACCATTAAGGTGTAAGGAATGAAAAACAATAACATGATTAAAATCCATGAAGTAATAACGACTAAGCCTTGGTTAGCGTAGTTGTTAAACACATTGCCTAAGCCCCAAACGGACGTAAAGGCAATGAAGGCAACGTTATACCAACGGATTTTTTTTGTTTGTTCCATGGTTAAGACCTCCTAATTATAGTAATATGGTTCATAGTGTAACGAATTTTTAAGAAAATAACAATAAAATTTTAATGTGGAGAAAATTATGCAACGTTTAAAACAAATGATAGTTACTTACTGGAGCGTTATTAGCTACTTGATTTTTGGTGGTTTAACGACGCTCATAAATTTAGTAGTTTTTAATTGTTTATATACTTGGTGGCATTTTTGTGGTTACCAAATTGCGAATGTCACAGCGTGGTTATTGTCTGTGATCTTTGCGTATATAACCAATAAACTTTATGTGTTTGATTCACATCAAGATAGTTCTCAAGCCGCGCGCAAAGAAATTGTGTCTTTTTTCTTTTTTCGGATTTTAAGTTTGCTGTTAGATCTGGCCATTATGGCTGTGGGAATTAGTGTTTTACACCAGAATGCTTTTTGGGTAAAAATTATTGACAATGTTTTAGTCGTCATTGCCAATTACTTTTTTAGTAAGATTTTTATTTTTACAGAGCACTAAGTTAGTAACAAATTTAAAAGAAATAGGTTTGTGGTCCTTGATAGAGTACCTCATTGAAACCGGAAGTCATAACATTTAATAGATCATCCATGCCAGAAGCTAGTTGTTTATTTCCTGGGAAATCAGTTAACTTCATCCAAAAGACGGGACCTTCAGTTGATGATTGAATATTACCTTGAAAGTGCGTAGTACGATACAAGAAACAAATAAAGCGTCCATGACTTAAAGGATATTGTTTTAAACCACAGAGTTCTAAATTAGTTACGGTTAAGCCAGTTTCTTCTTGGACTTCACGTTCAGCAGAGCGGGTAATACTTTCGTGAGCTTCAACGTGGCCCCCCGGAAAAGCAATCCCCGGCCAATGAGGATCGCGGCGATATTCAACGAGCACTTGTTGCTTTTGGGCATCTAAAATTAAGACCATATTAGTTAATTCGACTGGTTCAGTGCGCATGTAATTAATCCTTTCCATCGTAAAAAAATATTCTGCTATTATTATATAACGTTTAGTTGTTTGAAAATGAAAAAAGGCTACGTGAAAGAATAAAAAAATGCACTTTTTAGTAGCAAAGTGGTTATAATATGCTTAATAGGTGAGGAGAAGATTAAAATGAAATTTGAAGAATCCAATTTATTGCAACAGCTGCCCCAACAATTTTTTGCCACTTTAGTTCAAAAGGTCAATGCAAAAGTTGCGGCGGGTGTCGACGTGATTAACCTTGGTCAAGGTAATCCAGATCAACCAACGCCTGATTTTATTGTTCAGGCATTAAATACAGCAGCTAAAGATCCCCAAAATCATAAATATTCACCGTTTCGAGGGTTACCAGAATTTAAACAGGCTGCCGCTGAGTTTTACCAACGTGAATATGGAGTGGAAGTGGACCCGGAAACAGAAGTAGCGGTCTTGGGTGGCTCTAAAACAGGTTTAGTCGAATTACCATTAGCTTTATTAAATCCGGGAGAGACTATTCTTTTACCAGACCCCGGTTATCCAGACTATTTGTCCGGAGTAGCTTTAGCACAAGCCAAAACCGCATTAGTGCCTTTGCGAGCAGATAATAATTTCTTACCAGATTATCAGTCCTTAGATCCGAAAGTAGTTGCCGCAGCTAAATACTTATACTTAAACTATCCCAATAATCCTACTGGAGCGACGGCGACCCCCGAATTCTTTCAGGATACGGTGGCCTGGGCGCAACAAAATCAAGTGGGAATTGTGCACGATTTTGCTTATGGTGCTATTGGTTTTGATGACCAGCGCCCCATCAGTTTTTTGCAAACACCGCATGCTAAAGAAGTCGGCATTGAGCTGTATACTTTTTCGAAAACATACAACATGGCGGGCTGGCGCTTAGGTTTTGCAGTGGGGAATAAAGAGATGATTGAAGCAATTAATTTGATTCAAGACCATCTGTTCGTCAGTGTTTTTCCGGCAGTTCAAAAAGCCGGGATTGCGGCATTGAGAAGTGATCAAACATCGGTTAAACAATTAGTGGCGCGCTATCAAAAACGTCACGACGATTTTGAACGGGCGGCACAAGCGATTGGTTGGCAACCAGTGCCCGCAGGTGGAACGTTTTATGCGTGGATGCCGACTCCGCAACAGATGACCAGTCAAGAATTTGCTGATTTGTTGTTAGAGCAAGCTGGGGTTGCGGTAGCTGCAGGAACTGGATTTGGCGCCGCTGGTGAAGGTTATGTGCGGATTGGTTTATTGATTGATGAGCCGCGCTATAGTGAGGCTTGTCAACGCATTGCCAAATTAAATTTATTTTAAACTGAACAATTAAAAAACGGTCATTCTGCAAGTTGATATTCTCAGTCAAGCTTGCCAAGTGACCGTTTTTTTAATGAGTTAAATTTCAATTTGTTGAACCTGGTGGTTAGCTGTTTGCACTGCTAAGACAACTGGTTGCTTCATATCATACTTTTGGACAATTGCTAAAGCTCTGCCGTGAAAAGTTTGAGTTTGTGCTAATGGTTCATCCGCTTGAGGTTTAGGATTACCACTACCAAAAGCTAAGATTTTAGCTTGGCCCTGGATAACTTGCAGTTGGCAAGTTTGTTCTTGAAGAGAACAAACAGTGCCATCTGAGCCCGCCAATTGCACGTTCAGATAATATAAAGCGCCATTGATCGGCAAGGCTTGGTAACTGAGGCGCGTCTTCATTTCTGGTAAATAATTTTGCACATGAACTTGTAATTGCGCATCTTGGACAGCAACAGTCTGGAGGCTGGATTGTCCGATTACTTGGTGGTGTTGATCATAAGCGATGGCTGTTAACTGACCAGGGTGATAAGTAGTTTTGAATAATACGCGACAATGTTCATCAACAGCTTGGCTGGCAATTAATTGTTCATTTAAATATAATGCTACATAAGAAGCATTGCTATAAACTTCAACGATCACGGGCGCATCATCAGCAACATCAAAACTCCAACTGTGAATCGTATCGCTTAACATCCACGGCGTAGTCATGAGTTTCTCACCATAATGCTTGGGGTCTTGCACTGCAAGATAAGGTGTGGTTCGTAAGCCAAAAATGATTTCGCGATAATACGAAAGTGGTCGCCGAAAACCAGTTAAGTCAAAATCACCAACGTAAGCTAATTGTGCAGGAAATTGGGCGCCAAACCCGCCTTCACCAAAGTGATAACCGGGAATGCCCACGCCAGCTTCACCGATATAATCCCAACCCGTCCAAGTGAAATCTCCAATAATTTGGGGATATTTTTGAACTAACGGCCAGTTCTGCCAGATTTGTGGCGGATAAGTTTCGGTGCCGACCATTAAGCGCTGGGGGTGATCTTTTACGTCTTTTTCATAGCGAGCAGTCATATAATTGTAGCCCGCTAAATCTGTGATCGGGAAAATTTGGTCTAATTTTTGGGAAATGCGCCGGTCAACGACGATGCGATCTAAATATTGATCCATGGCTACCATAAAATTATTCACGGTAATTGCTTCATGGTTTTGTTGAGGTTCTTGTTGATCAACCACTTCACTAATAATATTTAACAGTTCGTTACCTACCGAATACAAGCCATTGACCGCCGATAAAGTATACCGAGTCGGATCTAACTGTTTAATCAGTTGCTCCATTTTTGTCAGTAAGCTAATCCCTTGTGGGGTTCCAATTTCAGGAATTTCATTGCCCAGGGAATATAAAATGACACTAGGGTGATTAAAATCTTTTTCGACCATGGCTTGAACGTCTTTGGCCCACCATTCTTGAAAATAAAGGCTGTAATCATAATCAGATTTGGCACGGTTCCACATGTCAAAAGTTTCATCAAGGACATACATTCCTAGTTCATCACAAGCTTTTAAGAGGGCGGGAGCCGCCGGCTGATGAGCCATGCGAATGGCATTAAACCCCGCTTGTTTCAGCAATTTAATTTGCCGATAGGCACTGACATCATAAGTTGCAGCTCCTAGCAAACCACTATCATGATGAATACCCGCGCCACGTAATTTGACACTTTGACCATTGACTAATAAGCCTTGAGTGGCATTGAGAGCTAATTGTCGTACACCGAAAACCAGTTCATCTTGATCAAGCAATTGTTCTGTTTGACTTAATTGCAATAAGCAACGATACAGATGTGGTTCTTGGGCACTCCACAAGCTGGGGTGTGCCCATGATAAACGTAGCTGTAAGGGGCGCTGTTCGTTGGCAGCTAACTGCACGGGATAGTGGTCGGTTAAGATGAGTTGGTGCTGCTCATCATAAATTTGAACTTGCAGTTGCAAAGCAGCGGTTGGATTAATAGTTTGGTTTTGAATGGTCGTCGCTAAATTAATCGTCGCTTGGGCAGAAGTGGCTTGCAAAGTTGTGATTTGCGTAGTGGGCGTTAAATAAGTTTTAGTAGCACTAGTTAATAAGTACACATCGCGAATTAAACCAGAGCCCGAGTACCAGCGACTATTAGGCATGGCCCCAGATTTTACTTGGACGCGAATTTCGTTATTAGCCCCAAAATTTAAAAAGGGATTTAAATCAATGCGAAAAGCGGAATAGCCATACGGACGCTTACCGGCTAATTGACCATTAACGAAGACGAAGGTATTCATATAGGCACCGTCAAATTGTAATTGATAGTTTTTAGTTTGATCTTCTGGTTGAACAAAGAGATTCTTCACGTAAACATAAGTACCACCATCGCGAAAACCAGTGTTGCCGCCGTTCGGACTAGCGCTATAAGCCGGTTGTTCTTGCATAGCGTCATGCGGTAAAGTGACGTTTTGGGCAGTCTTCGGGACATCCCAAATTAAAGCAAAAGAATTATGGTCTTGCCAAAAGAGCCAATCTTGATTCCAGTTAGTTTTTTTCAAAAATAGCACTCCTTTTTTAAAACGATTACATGATTATTATAATGGTTTTATTGACGGAGACAATCACTGATTGACAAAACTACATTTTGCTTGAAGTCAGTAGTCTTGGGGTAAATTTTGAATACAACAAAAAAGCTGTTATACTAACTTTTGAAGTTATAATAACAGCTTTTACTAAGATTGATGGGTGGTCAGGGGATCGAACCCTGGACCCACGGATTAAGAGTCCGTTGCTCTGCCAGCTGAGCTAACCACCCGTAAGCACAGTGAATATATTAGCATATTCTCCAGCTTTTGGCAATAAGATTTAGAGAATTTTGTCATGAATTGCTAAAATCTAGTATACTGGATACGAGAAACCAAGGAGGTATTCTACCTTATGGCTAATAAAGTTTTAATTGTTGATGATGAAAAACCAATTTCTGATATTATCAAATACAATTTAGATAAAGAAGGTTTTCAAACCGTCGTAGCTTTTGATGGTGAGGAAGCATTAGAGCAAGTGGAGAGTGAAGCTCCAGATTTAATTATTTTAGATTTAATGTTGCCGAAAATTGATGGCTTAGAGGTGGCACGGCAAGTGCGCAAGACCAAAGATACGCCAATCATTATGCTGACGGCTAAAGATTCAGAGTTAGATAAGGTTTTAGGCCTAGAAATGGGTGCCGACGATTATGTGACTAAACCTTTTTCTAATCGTGAATTAGTAGCACGGGTTAAGGCTAATTTACGGCGGCAAAAAGTTAATTTGAACAATAGTGATGAACATTCAACTGCCGAAATTGAAGTCGGCTCCTTAACAATCTTGCCAGAAGCTTATACGGTCATGAAGAATGGTCGGGAATTGGAATTAACGCATCGGGAATTTGAATTATTGTATTATCTAGCGCAGCATATTGGCCAGGTAATGACTCGGGAGAATTTGTTACAAACAGTTTGGGGCTATGATTACTTTGGTGATGTGCGCACAGTCGACGTCACAATTCGGCGTTTGCGTGAAAAAGTAGAAGATGATCCTAGTAAGCCTGAATATTTAATTACACGCCGCGGTGTTGGTTACTATTTAAAAGCGGAAACTAGTTCGAAGGATCCTAAAAAAGATTAATAGGGGCTTATGGCCGTGACAAAGCGAACAAAATTTTTTAGTTCTATGCAATTCAAAATTGCATTAGTTTTTATTTTATTGTTGTTGAGTACGATTGAAATTATCGGAGCTTATTTTGTGCATCGTTTAGAGCAGCAAAATGTAGAAACCTTTGAAACGCAGGTACAATTACCTTCATGGTTAACTACGCCTTTAGCAGTTAATTTGACAAGTAATACAGCTAAGGCTCGTAAAAATATTCGAGCAACAGTGCGGGATTTTACGAATATTCAAATTTCTGAGATGGAAGTAATTGATAGTCAAGGGCGGATTGTGGCCATTAAAGGTGACAATAATCAAGCTTCAGTAGGTAAGCGAACGGCGAATTCTCAAATTAAAGATGTGATTTATTCCGGACGAAAATTAACACAGATTTCACATAATGACCGTGATGGTAGTTATTATTTATCCATTACGCCCTTGTTAAACTCTAATGGTGATAACAATTCAACGGTCGGGGCGGTCTATGTCCGCGCTGATATGGATCCAGTTTATAAAAATATTAACCGGATTGTCTTTATCTTCTTTGTAGCGTCGTTAGTTGCCGGGATTTTAGGGGCGGTGATTTCCATCGTAGTAGCGCGTGCCATTACCCGCCCGATTGTTGAAATGCAGCGCCAAGCCTTACGGATGGCCCGCGGGGACTATTCTGGGCAGGTTCGGGTTTATAGTGAAGATGAATTAGGCCAATTAGCGATTGCGGTGAACAATTTATCGGTTAAAGTTGAAGAAGAACAGGAAAATTCCGATGCCGAGCGGCGCCGGTTGGATAGTGTTTTAACCCAGATGTCGGATGGAGTGCTAGCCACAGATCGGCACGGCAAAATTACGATTATTAATGAAACCGCTCAAGAATTTTTGAATGTGGATTCGAATTCAACGCAACCATTAGATTTAATGGAGTTATTAAATTTAGATCAACATTTAGATTTTGAAGATATTTTAGATAATCAGGAAGAACGGATTATTGAACTGCAAGCTGATGGTGATGAATTGATTTTGCAGGCTGACTTTTCTTTAATCAAACGTAATACGGGATTTGTCACGGGGGTCGTTTGTGTCTTACATGATGTGACGGAGCAGCAAAAGATTGATCGCGATCGGCGGGAGTTTGTGTCCAATGTTTCGCACGAATTGCGCACACCGTTGACGAGTTTGCGTAGTTATGTGGAAACTTTAAATGATGGTGCGTGGCAAGATCCGCAATTAGCACCGCAATTTTTAAAAGTGACGCAAGAAGAAACGGAGCGTATGATTCGCATGGTTAACTCCCTGTTGAGTCTTTCGCGCTTAGATCAAGGAACGGCTAAAATCAACGTTGAGTTAGTTAATTTTAACGAAATGTTCAATTATATTTTGGATCGGTTTGACTTGATGCTGCAAAAAGAAGCCGACCATGCGCAAGCTGAACAAAAGAATTTTGTTTCACATCGAATTAAGCGAATCTTTACGAAACGTGACTTATGGGTTGAGATTGATCCTGATAAAATGACGCAAGCTATCGATAATATTATGAATAACGCTTTGAAGTATTCACCTGACGGTGGTACGATCACTTGCCGCTTATTGGATACCAATCATAATGTGATTTTGAGTATTGCCGATCAAGGCTTGGGGATTCCGCGTAAAGATATCAAACGTATTTTTGACCGGTTTTACCGCGTTGATAAGGCACGTTCGCGCAAACAAGGTGGTACGGGTTTGGGCTTAGCCATTTCTAAAGAAGTGATTGAAGCTCAAGGTGGCCATATTTGGGTGAACAGTGCGGAAAATCGGGGTTCCACTTTTTATATTTCCTTACCATATGATCCTAGTGAAAGTGAGGGTGAGTGGGATGAAGCACCTGAATAATTTGTTGTTGCGCGTGAGTTTGGCAGTAGCAGTTTTGATTAGTTTGATTTTGTCATGGTTAATTTGGACGAATAATGCCAAGTATCAGCAGGCCTTACCGCCAAGCAGTAAACAGCAAACAATTAGTCAGCGTAATGCTGGGGTCTCCAAAAAAATGAATGAGATTTTTTTACCAACCAAACTCTTACTCACAAAAAAGCACCAACAGTATGCGGCTAGCAGTAATCAAGCCAATTTGATTACGACAACGATGAATCTTTTCAAGACTGCCAAATTAGATCATGTTAAATTGTTAAGTCAGCATGGTGCGGCTAATTATCAGCATTATTTGCAATTAAATAATACCTTGCAATTAATTTATCCGACGCAATTGAGCATTAATGCGCTGGCGGAATTGATTAATCAACGCGGTATTCAACAGCACGGTGAACAAAAAATTAATCGGATAGTAGTAACTCGACCAACGGGCAAAAAGCGAGTTCAGATTTTTTTATTAGATGATCAAAAGCAATCCGTTTATCAAGTTCAGCAACGGAAGTTACTGCCCCAGCGCTTACGAAAAATTACGCAAGATGCTAGTTTTACAGTACCAGTTACAATTAAACAAAATCGTAAATTTAAAACTGCTAATTTGGATTATCAAAAGCCGTTACGGCTGAGTAAAGTCAGTTATTTAATTGCGAGACAAACCAATAATACCTATGTGTCTAATCTGTTGAATTCGCAACAGGAATCGGATATTTCCACCCACAAGAACGGGACGATGACGACTTATCGTAGTGGCGTTAATCGCAGTTTAGTGGTGGATAATAAAACTAATTTAGTCACCTATAGTGATTATTCTAAAACCACCGTTCCCCAGACTATGGGATCTTTGTTTGATCAATCTTTTCAAATTTTAGCTAAATCTGGAAGTTCCTTGAACGGGCTATACTTCTTTTCTTATAATGATAAAAATAAGCAATTGATCTTTCGCAATTATGTGAATGGCTTTCCTATTTTTTATCCTGAAGATGTGGGCAGTGTGAATGTTAGTTACACGACTAACGCTCAGCGGTTAACTTTTTCGAAGCAATTTTTGCAAGTGCCTTTACCAACTGACCAAGCACCAGTGCAGTTGCCAGATACCAAAACCGTGATTCAAAAGTTGACCCAGGCAGCTTACAATCCGAAAAATATTCAAAAGATTTTAATTGGTTATACCTGGATGGCTGATGATCAAAACAAGCAAATCGTTAACTTAACGCCAGAATATTATGTTTTGATGAATAATCAATGGCGTTCTTTGACGAGTTGGTTGAATCATGGGAGGTAATTAATGGACTTTCGCAGAATTGAAATTATCTTTTTATGTGTCTTTATTGCATTGGATGTTTTTTTATTTACTTCATATACGCAAACGCGCAAACAAGTGGTAATCACTAATAATATTGCCCATTCCACGTTAGAAAAAGAAATGAATCAAGATAATATCACGATTAATGGTAAGTTAAGCACCAAAAATAGTGCTGGCTATTACTTGGCTAGCCAGGATGATCAACATATTTTGCATACAGGGCAAATGAAATTGCGTGGGATTACGTGGAGTTATGACGATATTAAAAAGCAATTAAATTGTTATTTGGACAATCCGCTAACGTTAACGACCCAAAATGCCGTGACTAAATTGAACAATTTTGTTGCGAAGTCCCAAAATGTTACTCATGGCCGCGAATATCAATATGCGAAGCATTTATCGACGGCTAATACGATCGTTTTTGTTCAAAAGGTGAAATTAGGTCAAGTGTACGAACCTACAGGCCGCATTAATTTTAAAATTGTGAATCATCGTTTAGTCAGTTATGAGCAAACTTATGTGAATGCGATGAATGTTTTGCATGAAAAACAAAGCACAATTAGTGAGCAACGCGCGGTTTATAATTTGTATACTAATAACGAAATCCCGAGTAATTCGCAGGTGAAATGGGCGGACTTGGCCTATGCTAAATTATTAAAAGTTAAAAATAGTACGATTTATATTCCCGTTTGGTACGTTGCTTTTGTGCCGAAAGGTGAGCATACACCACAAATTCGCCGAGTTAATGCCTTTAGTGGCGCAATTTTAAAAAAGAATACTACACAAGGAGTGAAAGTTAGTGACTACAGCAATGCAAGTTAGTGTTTTAGCTAGTAGTAGTCAGGGCAATTGTTTATATATTAAAACTCCCAAGCAACACGTCTTAGTTGATGCGGGGCTCTCGGGCAAGAAAATTAAGGCTTTACTAGCAAGTATTGGTGAAGATATTAACCAGATTGATTCTTTATTTGTCACGCATGAACATAGTGATCATATTCAAGGCGTGGGTGTCTTGGCGCGGCGGTACGGTTTAGATGTGTATGCAAACCAAAAGACTTGGCAAAAAATGAGTGCTAAAATAGGACCCATACCGCAACCACAGCAACATATCTTTGCGGCAAACAGTGTACTCAGCTTAGGTGATTTAGACGTCGAAAGTTTTAGCGTGTCTCACGATGCAGTAGATCCGCAATTTTATAATTTTCATTACCAAGATCATAGCTTTGTTGATTTAACCGATACAGGTTATGTGTCAGATCGGGTTAAATATGTGATTCAAAATGCGGATGGTTTTTTAATGGAATGTAATCATGATTTAGAAATGTTACGACAAGGGCAATATCCCTGGCCTTTGAAGCAACGAATTATCAGTGACGAAGGACATTTGTCTAATCGTGATGGCGCCGAAGTTTTGTTAGATGTGCTTGGGAATCGCACGAAGCAAGTCTTTTTAGGTCATTTAAGTCCGCATAATAATTTACCGACTTTGGCTCATCAAACAGTCAGTCAAATTTTAATGCAACATGATTATGGCGTGGATCATGACTTTTGGTTGCATGATACTTTCCCCCAACAAGCCACGAAGTTAACGGTAATTTGAAAGAATATTCATGATTTTTTAACATCTATTGTTTAAAATAAGAACAAGACTAAAGGTAAAGTCGAAGCATGATAGATTGAGAGATTTAATTTTTGCAGCGTGGGATAACTCATTCTTGTAGTTCAGTACAGTAGGAGATTAGGTATCTCAACAAAAATTGCAAACAAATGTAAGGGGGAAACGTAACTTGAAAAATAATTCGCAATTAGGATTATTAAAAGTCGCAATTGTGGCCTTGGTTTCGGCTTTTATCGGTGTGGGACTGGGTTTTTATGGTTTTAGTCATTGGGGTAATTCCGCCAATAATGCTAATCAAAGTGTGATCACAGGCTCCGGTAAAGCAGGCACCACGAAGGTCAGCAATGTGACTGTGAAGTCGAATAACCAAATGACTAATGCTTTTAAAAAGGTCAAAGGTTCGGTCGTTTCAGTGATTAATTATCAACGTGAAGAGCAAAATGATGATAATTCACTGGGAGCTTTATTTGGCAGTCTATATGGTGATGATGGTTCCAATGCCCAAGGTAATACTGATTCCAATAATAAAAGTAAATTACAAGAATCTAGTGAAGGTTCGGGTGTGATTTATGCTAAACAAAATGGTAAAGCTTATGTAGTAACTAATAATCATGTGGTTTCAGGTTCACAAAAGTTGGAAGTTATTTTGAGTGATGGTAGCAAGATTACGGCCAAGAAAGTCGGAACGGATTCGATTACTGACTTAGCAGTGCTCTCGGTTAGTTCTGATAAAATTAAAGGCACCGCTACTTTTGGCAATTCAGATGCTGTCACACCGGGTGAATCGGTCATTGCCATTGGTTCACCTTTAGGCAGTAAATATGCTACTTCAGTTACCGAAGGGATTATTTCTGCCAAAAATCGGACTATTGATACGACGGATGAAAAAACGGGTCAAAAGACGGGCCAAGCCACCGTTTTACAAACAGATACGGCTATTAATCCTGGAAATTCTGGCGGTCCCTTGGTTAATGCCGCGGGGCAAGTCATTGGGATTAATTCAATGAAACTGGCATCTAGTACAGACGGTACCTCCGTTGAAGGCATGGGCTTTGCCATTCCTAGTAATGAAGTTGTCAAAATCATTAATCAGTTAGTGCAAAATGGTAAGATTCAACGGCCGGCTTTAGGCATTAAAGTGGCCGACTTGGATCAAGTGCCGAGTCAGCAACAACGTTCCATCTTAAAATTACCAGACAATGTTAACTCAGGCGTTTTAGTTTACTCAGTGTCCAACGATTCGGTTGCTAAGATGGCTGGTTTAAAGAAGTATGATGTGATTGTTGCTTTAAATGGTAAGAAAATTAATAATATTGCTGATTTGCACACGCAACTTTATAACCATTCCGTCGGGGATACGGTTAAATTGCAATTCTATCGTGATGGCAAAGAACAGAGTGTTGATATGAAATTAACGAAAGCCGATTAAAACGAGCGCTTTAGCAAAATATCGGTGAAATAAATATGAACTGGGACTGAAGTCTGAAATAGACCAACTTTAGTTCCAGTTTTTTTTTGCAAATTAAGTGAAAAAAATTTGGCCGATTAGACAAGTGAGAGCTATTAGGAAAACTTATCCACAAGGAAGTGGATAAGTTTGTTTATAACTGGTAAGATTGGAAGCAGTTATGCAGAAAAGTTATCAACAGAATTGTGTAAATCTTGTTGATAAGTGGATAAATATCCAAATGGGTCTAGCAAAAGCTATTTATAGTGGATTTTGTTTGAGAGAGAAATTTGTGGAAAAGAGAAGAGCATGAAAGTTAAAATTATTGGTGTAGGCAAAATTAAGAAGAAATTTTTTGTACAAGGAATTGATGAATATGCACATCGGCTGCAAAGTTTTTGTGACTTGCAGATTGTCGAAGTGAATGATGAAAAGGCTCCTGAAAATTTAAGTGCGGCGCAAATGCAGCAAGTTAAGGACTTAGAGGGGCAACGGATTTTAGCTAAAATCAAACCCGATGAGTACGTCTTTGCGCTAGCTATTAAAGGAAGAGAATTATCTTCGCCAGAATTAGCAGCTCAGATTGATGAGTTAGTAACTTATGGTCATAGTAAGTTAACTTTCGTGATTGGTGGATCGCTAGGTTTAAGTCCGGCAGTCTTACGACGGGCCCAATTGCAATTGTCGTTTGGCAAATTTACGATGCCCCATCAGTTAATGCGCTTAGTCTTAACGGAACAAATTTATCGTGCATTTATGATTAATGCGGGTAATCCATACCATAAATAAGGAACAAACGACTAGTTTAGAGGAGAATTGTAATATTTAATTGAGAAAATTGGCTGAAGTTTCCGTGGGGAAATTCTCAATCAGCACGTGCTAAAAATAAAATAGCTCCAACTAAAGTCGAATAAAGCCTAATGACAATACTGGTTGGCGCCGATTGTTTTTTTTAAAAGTCTTTCATTTCACATATAAGCTTAATCTAAAAAATTAATTAGATTCTATGTAACACGTTTGTAATATAGCTCGAAATTTATTATTAGTTTGAAACACTTTCGTAATATTTCTCTGTTAGTATATCTCTTGTTGAACGGTACAGCCCGTTTGGTAAATTTATTTTCGTTTTTTTATTTTAAAGGAGAGTATATATTCTATGAAATTTAGACAAGTAGCCGTTGCCACAGTTTTAAGTATTGTCTCATTCTTCGGTGCTTCACAGGTTGCTAAAGCAGACAGCATTTATACAGTTAAACCAGGTGATACTTTATCCGGTATTTCCTTACAGCTTCGTAATGATCTTAGTTTAATTAATCAAGTTGCTGCTGATAACAATATTCAAGATGTTAATATGATTTATGTGGGTCAAAAATTAGTCATCAAAGATGACGGCCAAGTAGCTCAAGCTACTGATAGCCAAGTTCAAAATACCCCAGCTGTTGATTCAGTCCAACAAGCTGTTAATAATAATGCAGCTAGTTACCAACAACCAGCAGTTCAAGCAACAACTCAGACAAGCCAATCTACAAATGCCGCTACTGGTAATTATGACAGTGCTCGTGAATGGATTGCTGGTCGTGAATCTGGTGGTTCTTATACTGCCCAAAACGGTCGTTACTATGGTAAGTATCAATTAGATTCTTCCTATTTAAATGGTGACTATTCACCAGCTAACCAAGAACGGGTTGCCAATAACTACGTAACTTCACGTTACGGTTCATGGGCTGGTGCACAACAATTTTGGATGAGCCACGGCTGGTACTAAACTAAAATTTTAATCAAACAAATAATTTATCCTCGATATTCACGTGTTGAAAAAGGCGGCCAGTTTTGGTCGCCTTTTTTTATGCTGATTGATATTAGAAAAATGATGATTACGCTGATAAGCAATGCTAGTATGATTAAGGGGAGGTCATGATATGAAAAAATTTTACGGTTATAAAAAGTGTTCCACTTCGCGTAAAGCACAAAAATATTTGGATGAACATCATGTCCAATACAAATTTCAAGATTTAGTGGCCCAACCCCCAACGAAAATAGAGTTGGTTCAGTGGTTGAGCGCGCATCAAGATCGTGGGCTGAAATATTTTTTTAATACGCATGGTGTTGATTATCGACAACAAAATTTGAAAGAACAGCTCCCCACAATGTCGATTGATAGAGCAGCCGAATTAATGTCTCACAATGGTAAGTTAATTAAACGTCCCTTAGTAGTCGAAGGTGATCATTTGACTTGTGGTTTTGATGAGGCAACTTATGATGAAACTTGGCTATAAGTTACTTTGGGTGTGGACTTGGATTGTAAGAATGTTAGACTATAATAGTTCGTTATGGAAGATGAAAAATTGCGAGAGCTTAATTAATCAAAGAAAAGAGTATTTTATTTGAAACAAAAGATTCGTCCTAATAAATGGTGGCTATTAATCATTCTGATCGTGGGATTGTTAGGTATCGTTAATTGGCAGAGCTTTAGCCACCAAACGGTGGCGCAAGTTCAGTCAGTGCAAGTGATCAAGCGTCATAATCAAGAAGATTCTTATCAAAATCATGATCAACGTATTACCCAAAAACTGCGTGTCAAAATTTTAAATGGTTCTAAACGGGGGCAAAAGCGGACTTTATCGAACACTTATCTCCAGTCACAGGCCAATACGAATCGCTATTTTGTGCATACGCAGTTATTTATTGGTCAAGATCAAAAAAATCAACATTTTAATATTATCGGTCCCAAACGAGATGGAGTTTTGTGGTGCATGTTACTCATCGTGAGTGTTTTATTAATCGGTTTGCTCAACAAAGCCGGCTGGCAAGCCTTGAGTAGCGCACTAATCAATGTCTTATTCTTTGTGGGAGCTCTGGTTTTAACGACAAAATGGCAGAATCAGCATATCTTAGCCATTAGTTTAGGTTTGACCTTGTTAGTAACTTTAAGCACGTTATGGATTATCTTTGGCTATTCGCGACAAACTTTGATTGCTGTCGTCGCGACTTTAAGTAGTACGCTACTAGCTTTGGGTGTGAGTGCTTTGATCCTACAGTTAAGTCATAACGAAGGCATCCATTTTGAAACATTGAATTATGGAATTCAACCGTTTGAATTAGTCTTTTTTGCAGAAACCTTGTTAGGGGTTTTGGGAGCAGTGATGGATGAAACGACTGATATTACGGCCTCTTTGCATCAGTTACTGCAAGAACAGCCGCAAATTAGTGCGAAAGAAATTTTTCAATCGGGCTTAGTCATTGGTCGTGAAATTATCGGACCGTTAGTGAATATTTTATTTTTTATCTTTATTGCAGAGTTAATTCCAATTGTGGTTTTATATTTGCGTAATGGTAATACACTAGGTTTTGCACTTTCTAGAACAATGACTCTAGGCTACACGCAAACGGTTATTAGTGCGATTGGCATTGTTTTAGCTGTGCCGATTACCACTGTGTTAGCCGGTAAATGGTTACGAGGATATCAAGCATGATTTATTTAACACTCTTTTTATTAGTTCTTTTATTATTAATTTGCGGCTATCAAGGCTGGAAAATATTTTTAAGTTTAGCCAGTAGTTTTATTGTTTTATTGGCGTTAATTATGTTGATTGCCGATGAATTTCCACCAGTCTTAGTGGGAGTGCTCTTAACAATTGGCTTAACTTGTTTGGCGATTTATCCAAATACGAAAAATTCCCAAGTTCAAAAAACGGCGTTAGTCACCACCTTAATTATGTTAGCAGTGGTCTTATTAGTGACCCTAGTGGTGGTACGACTGTCATTTAGTCACGGTTTTTCGGTTGAGGATACTGAAGAAATTGAGCAATTTGTTTTAGGGGTCGGCGTTTCTTTTCCGCAAATTCAAGTGGTCGTGGTCTTAATCAGCGCCTTGGGTGCCATTGCTGAAGCTAGTATTGCTGTGAGTTCCGGCGTCTGGGAAATTGTGCGTTATCAACCGAACATTGAGGAACACCAGCTGTTAAAGGCGGGGTTAGCGATTGGCCAAAAGAATATTGCCACTGCCTTAAATACATTGCTATTTAGTTTTTTTGGGAGTTATTTGACCTTATGGTTATGGTTCGTCCAGCTCAATTATTCTTGGCAAAAAATTGTTAATAATGCTATTTTTATTGCCGCCGTTTTGGAATTATTAATCTCTTTTTTAGGAGTTATTGGCGCAGTTTACTTAACGAATTATTATATTTTATGGCAAAGACGTCACCATAAAGGGTCAACTAATTAATTTATCGATCACAAAAAAAGCCAACCAAAGCAGGCGAGGGTACTAATAACTGTTTATAGTACCTTAAAAATCAGAAGTTTGGGTCTAATTTGTAGTTAGGCTTTAACTTCTGATTTTTGTCTCTCGCTTTTTTAGTTGGCTTTTTTGATATTAATTGTTAAATTCAAAGACTAATTGCTCTGAATCTTTTAATTTATTAGTCCAGCGTTCCATCTGGTAATGCTCTAAGGTGGCAATCGCAGAGTCCATTTGCGGTTGACCGTCTGTAGGGTGACCATGAATATAACTAACGGCACCATTAATATATTGGCGCAACAAGCGTTCCAATAATTGATTAGGTGATAACTTAATTTGATTTAAAGAACCTGTTAGTAATTCTAGTTTTTCAATTTGCTTTTTTTCAATTGCCAAAAAAGCTAAGATCACATGAATCTGCACGACCAAACTCATTTCACTCGGGTAATACATATACTTATTGATGTCTTTCATCAAAACTTGCAAAAACTGATCAATGGCCTTATTACTGAAAGCAAAAATACAGTTTAAAAATAAAGTAATGTCGTACTGTGACCAATACTCTAAGTGGCTAAAATATTTAACTAACGGATCGGCTTTTTCCGAATGAAATTGGTGCAATAAGTAATCAGATGATAGCTCTGCTTGGATGGCTAAATGTTGATACTTGGAGTTTGGATCGGAGCCATGGCGTTGTTTAATTTCTTCGGATAATTGGTGTAATTCGGTGGCTTGATGATTGCTTAATAAATCGGCAATTTTATCTTGATAAAGAAAAAAATCGGAACGTTGAAAATCGTTATTAATATATTGAAATTCTTCGAGTGTAATGTGTAACCGATCTAAAAGTTGAAAAAAAACATCAACTGCTAGTTGAGTTTGTCCGTTAATAAACCGATAATATTCAGACCGTGAGACAATATTATCGATTAATTCAGTAACTTTAATACCTTTCATTTTTTGGATTTTAGCAATAGTTTGACCAATATGCTGCATTTACAACTTCCCTACCTATCACTTCTAAATTCAATGATTTATGAAAAAAATAATTTGCTGAAATCAGAAACAGTAAAAAAATAATTGAGTGACTGATGATCTACAAAAAGTATCTACTACTAACTAGTATACCGCTAAATCACACCAATTATTAATTTTTGACTGCAATTTATCTTTTAATTATAAACTATCTTATCAGGGTAAAGAAAAAGTTACCACTCATTTTTGCATAAATGGTAACTTTTAAGTAATAATAAAGTTGGCTGTTAGTTAAAATTAGTTTTACCATGCCGCGCTTTTAAGGCCCATAAAATAGAAACTGTATCAATTACTTCTTGCAGTAGTGCGCCAATAATTGTTGGAATAATTCCGACCGCCGCGATTAACATCAGGCCAATACAAATGAAGATTCCAATTAAAACAGATTGCTTAGCAATGGTCATCGTTTCGCGCGAAATAATCAGTGCTCGAGTTAAGCGGCTTAAGTCGTCTTTGACAATTACGACATCAGCGGCTTCACTAGCAGCAGTTGAACCTTTGGCGCCCATTGCAATTCCCACATCAGCAACGGCTAAAGAAGGAGCGTCATTCACGCCATCGCCGACCATCGCTAAAGGCCGTTGGGTTGAGGGCGTTTGTTTTAAGGCGTTAATTTTATCTTCGGGTAAGAGATTGGCTTTAACGGTAGGGACACCAACTTCATGAGCAACTGTCTCAGCAGTAGTTTGATTGTCGCCGGTTAACATTTGTAAATTGGTTAAGCCTAATTGCTTGAGTTGGGTCATGGTCGTTGCAGCTTCAGGACGAACTTGATCTAAAAAGGTAATTTTACCAGCGTACTGGTCGGCAACACTGACGTAAATTGTCGGTTGGTCGTTATGATCTGCTGGTAAATTAGGTGCCACGAAGTCGAGTTTACCAGCTTTAATTAATTGCTGCTGAATCTGACCTTGCACCCCTTGAGCAGTGACTTCACTTAATTGGTCAACTTCGAGTAATTGATCATGATAAGAGTTCAGTAAAGAAGTAGCTAAAATATGATTCGATTGTTGTTCGACACTTGCGGCAAACTGGAGTACTTGTTCTTTGGTAAAACCATTCTGAGGTTGTACTTGGTCTAAAGCTAATTGGCCTTGAGTGATGGTTCCGGTTTTATCAAAAGCAATGGTTTTTAAGAGCGCCATTTTTTCAATGGAAGTTCCACTTTTAACAATAATTCCGTTGCGACTAGTGCGACTCATTCCTGAAACTAATGCAATGGGCGCTGCTAAAATTAACGGACATGGCGAAGCAACTACTAAAACCTGGGCAAAACGGTTCGGATCTTTGGTAATAATCCAAGCAATGCCCGAAATAATTAAGGCAATAATTGTAAAAGGTACCGCGTAGCGATCAGCTAAACGAACGAAATGCGCTGGTTGGTCTTGAGATTCTTTAACCAAGCGAATAATTTTTTGATACTGTGAATCGGCAGCTAACTTAGTAGCGCGAAATTCAATCGCCGAAGAACCATTGATAGAACCGGACATGAGTTCACTACCAACACTTTTTTCAACAGGTTTGGATTCCCCAGTTAAAGAAGCTTCATCAAAATTGCCGGTGCCCTTAGTGACGATTCCGTCAACAGGAACTTGTTCGCCAGGCTTGACCAATAGCAGATCATTAATTTGAACTTCCTCTAAAGAAATATCATCAATGTCATCCGACTGCTTGATCCGGTGTGCTTGTTCCGGAGCATGATCTAATAACGCCTTGAGTTCACTACCTGCTCGGTTGGCTGCATAATCTTCCAAAGTATCGCCACCGACTAACATTAATAAAATGATCAAACTAGCCCAATACTGGCCCACCGCTAACGTGGAGATAATGGCCAAAATAGCTAATAAATCAACGCCATACTTGCCAGATCTTAACGTTTTGATCATTTCAACAGTCATGGAAAGAGCTAGGAACAAGCCGACTACAGTAATTAAAATTTGCGCCCATAGATTGAGATGCAATCCAAATTGTAAAACTAAAGCAACTAATGCAATCAAAAAAATAACCAATAATTTCTTGTAGTGCATAATAGACCTTCCTAACTTTCTAGTTTAGAATCATTATAATCTAAAACCAAAAATAGTCAAACTCAAACGAGTTTGACTATTCTTTAGTTTGTTGAGCGACCGGCTTGGTGGCGCAGACTTCTAAGCGCTACTGGTCGCAGTATTATGATAATCTTTGATCTAAAATACTTAAGGAATCACTTAAAAGTTGGATCACACGGGGTCTGTCAACTTGTTGTAAGACTAAGACGTTAGCTGAAGCTTCTTGGTCGGAGTTGACTTGGACTTTGCCACGTAAGTCGCCCCAAGTAGTGTTAACTTTTAAAGCTAATTTTTGACCTTGGAAAATATCAGGTTGTAATAAATAAGAAGCAGTTGATAAATCATGGATCGGAGCCAGATCAAATCCGTGACTTTTTTGTTCAGCGCGGGAATATGGTACTAAAATTTCATAAGCTAATTGACTAGCTGGACCGCGACCTTTTAAAGCTTGGATTTCCGCACTGCTTATTGCTGTGTGATTGGTCACGTCTAGGCCACATAAAACAATATCCAATCCTGAAGTCAAGACGATATTCGCTGCATCGGGATCAACGTAAAAGTTAAATTCAGCATCCTCGGTGACATTACCCCCACTTAAAGCGCCACCCATAATGATGATTTGTTTAATCTTTGCTTGATCTTCAGGAAAAACTTTTAGCAATAAAGCAATATTAGTTAACGGTGCAGTGGCCACAATGGTCATGGGTGTACTACTGTGAGAAATCATTTCGTGCAGTAAAGTCACACCGTTCTGGCTGGCCAATGGGTATTCATCCGCTTCAGGGGGAAAAGTTGGTCCCGCTAGACCATTTTTACCATGGAATTCAGAAGCGTTTTGTAAATTTTTGATAATCGGTTGCGCTTGTCCCGGCGCCATCGGGGTTGTTTGTTTTAAAAACCATAGAATGTGTTGTAAATTGCGAGTGACGTTACTGAGTACTTGATTGCCTCCAACCGTCGTCATCGCTGTCACGTGTAACTTTTCAGGATGTGCAAAAACTTCAAGAATAGCAATGGAATCATCGCTACCTGGATCACAATCAAAAACAATATTTTCAATCATTTTTCTTTTCCTCCTGGTGGTTAAGCTTGGATAATTCTGCCGGCAATTTTTCTAAAGCTTTGATGAAACTATGGCGCTGAAAAGTACTCAAACTACTGAGTAATTGCTCGTTACTTTCTTCTAAAAAGTGACTGATTTGAGGCTGTAAAGCCTCAGCTTTTGGTAAAACAGAAACAATTTTTAAGCGTGAATCAGACGGTGAAATATTGCGAACAATTAATTCATTTTCTTCCATTTTTTGTAAAACACTAGTTGCAGTTGAACGGCGAATATTAAACTCTCGTTCAATATCTTTTTGATAAACGTATTGATTTTGTGGCAAATGATTTAAATAGTCAATAATTTGAATTTGTACACCAGTTAAACCAAATTGTTTAGCAAAATGATTAATTTGTCGTGATAATTGATTAGAAACAATTTTGATCAAGTGCATAACGTTTTCGGTCACTAACGAACCACCCCCATATACCATAATGTTAGCATACTGCCTAAGGAAATTCATTAGTTCCACGTGCAGGATTACACAGAGATTAAATTTAACTATTGGTGATTGGTTAAGTTATAATAAGAAAAAAGGCTTGCGAGGAGGGCGGCAATGAAACTCAAAAGCTATTGGCTGCCAGTGCTTATTTTCGGATGGGTATTATGGATAGCAAGTTATATGAACATGATGCCGGTTGATGCTGCTTCATTAAATTTAAGTGAGTATCACCAAGCTTTGAATCAAGAATTAAATCGATTGCGGCAGCAAAACGATTTGCCAGTGTTACAAGTTGATTCACAGTTGGAAAGTTTTTCACAACAGCGGGCCCAGGATTTGGCGCAACAACGTAGTTTAAGTCATGATAATAACTGGGGAACCTTTCATCCCAATAGTTATACAGGTGAGAATTTAGAACGAATTATGGACACGGGTAATGTGCGGCAAAATGTCGTCAACGCGTTAGCTTTTTTTTATGATGATTACGGTAATCCCGATTTCGGGCACCGCAAGAACATGCTTAATCCGTTATACACGCAAGTAGGTGTGGGAATTGCTCAAAGTGGCGATGGGGTCTTATACTTGGTGCAAACTTTTTGGACACCAGACACCACTAATTGGTCAATAACGCAGCAACAACAAGCGCAAGCTTATTATCAATACACACAAGCTCAGGGTTTAGCTGCTGATTATCCGTCCACTTATGACCTGTCACAAAAAGAAGATTGGTGGCAATATCCGCAAAAAAATGCCACGAGTGCCATGTTTCGCTTACAAGGTGTAGTACAAACTGTGCAAACTACGCCTGTATATAATCATCTGGGGCAAAAAATAGCTCAACGCTTTTTGCCGAGTAATTCGCAGTGGTACACGAATTGTTTTAAAATGATTGCTGGTCAGCCCTTTTACCAAGTCGCTGCTGATGAATGGTTACCTGCTCGCGCAGTTAAGTGTTTGCCGCATCAATAACGGCCAATTTAGGGTGGTTGATTGGAAAAATAATTTATCAGAATTATGACTTGAATCTTGTTGGTTTTTTACGTAAAATAAAATAGTTGAGTTAAATTAATTTTCGAACAGGGAGGAGGATTACGATGGCTAATACACATAAAGGTGTGACCGGACGTCGCCGCCCAGTTTCCAAGTTGAATTCTGCAAAGCGTCGTCAACATACAGACGAAGTACTTGCTTTTTTGCAAAACGGTTTAGATGATATGAAGAAAGATTATCATAAAGCTGATAAGTAATAATAATTAAGAAAAACTCCCGTTGGTTTTGGCTAACGGGAGTTTTTTTACTTTTTAAGTGGTCAACGGCTATTTATAATAAATAAGCTTTACTTTCATAAGGTCGTAGTTGAGTTCCTAAATCATCAGGATAATTGCCAATGATTAATTGCCCAGTTTCTTGGTGATAGTCGCGCTGGAGAGTTTGGTCAGTAAAGTTATTCATGACTAGTAAAGTTTGACCTTGATAATGTCTGAGATAACTAAAGACTTGCTCATCATCAGCATCTAATAACTGATAATCACCATATTTGATTAAATCGGAATCATGCCGTAATTGAATTAATTTTTGGTAATAGTAAAATACGGAGTCTGGATCGGCTAATTCGTTCTCCACATTAATCTGCGGATAATTAGTATTTAATTGATACCAAGGTTGGGCTGTGGTGAAACCGGCATTTTTTTGTGCAGACCATTGCATGGGCGTACGGGCATTGTCGCGGGACTTGTAAGCCAAATAATGCAACATTGTCTGTGAGGGCACGATCTGTTCTTGATCCACTAATTGATGATAAGCATTGATGGATTCAATATCTTCATATTGAGATAATTGGGTAAAATTAGTATTTGTCATGCCCAGTTCTTCACCTTCATAAATGTAAGGCGTACCCTGCAGCAAATGTAAAGTTGTCGCTAGCATTTTGGCAGATAGCTCGCGATATGTTGGATGATCGTTGCCAAAACGGGATACCGCCCGCGGTTGGTCGTGATTGCCCCAGTATAAACTATTCCAAGCCTTGCCTGACAGTGTTTCTTCCCATTTTGAGAGAACACGCTTTAAATCTTTTAATTGCGTTGGTTGGTCGTTCCATTTGCCAAGCCGAGCATCAGGATTAGCACCTAAGTCTACATGTTCAAATTGAAAGACCATATTCAATTCGCGTCCGTCTAAATTCGTATAATTGATCACATCTTCTGGCTTAGAGTTAGGCATTTCACCGACAGTCATAATATCGTATTGTGATAACACTTCTCGGTTCATTTCTTGTAAAAATTCATTCAGTCGTGGCCCATCAGCCACGGTGGCAAAGGTATCACCATACTTAGCACCGTCTTTTTGAAGAGCATCTGGTAAGCCTTGTGGTTTCGAAATAAAGTTGATGACGTCCATTCGAAAACCATCGACACCTTTATCTAGCCAAAACTTCATAAGAGAATATACAGCTTGGCGAACTTGGGGATTTTCCCAATTTAAATCTGGTTGACCTTCAGCAAACAAGTGTAAATAATACTGTTTTCGTTCAGGTACATAAGTCCAAGCAGAACCACTAAAAGCAGAGCCCCAATTGTTTGGCTCGTGACCGTCGACAGGATCGCGCCAAATATAATAGTCAGCATAAGGATTATCTTGTGATTGTTTACTAATTTGAAACCACTGATGCTGATCCGAAGTATGGTTAACCACTAAATCCATCAAAATCTTGAGACCTTGTTGATGTGCTGCTGCCAGCAAAGAATCAAAATCAGCCATCGTCCCAAAAACCGGTTGGATTTTGCGATAATCCGAAATATCGTAACCATTATCAACATCAGGTGATTGATAAATTGGATTGAGCCATAAAACATCCACACCTAATTTTTTTAAATAAGGTAAACGCTGCTTAATACCGTTTAAATCACCAATACCATCATTATTGCTGTCTTGAAAACTGCGGGGGTAAATTTGATAAACTACTGAATCTTTAAACCAATTGGCCATAGATGTTCTCCTCAATCTGTAAATTGACTTGCCACAAAACTAGAAAAAATTCAACACTTGCTAGCTGTGGCAAGCTGATAACACAGGTACTCTAACATATTGTACAAACGTTTACAATGAAAATTGATTAATAAAATGTTGTAGATTAGTGAGCGAAAGATTGGTAAATAAAAAGAAAATGTCCGCATTAATTATTGCAAACATTCTCTTAGCTATGGACCTGTTGAAGTTTTAGTGTGATCTAACGCTCCAAGTGCCAAAAACCTGTGTCTAACTACGAATAAACAATCAAGTTAAAAATCGTAACTTAATTGTTTATCCTAGGTTAGTCCTCGGTTTTTAACCAGCACTTGTCGCAGTGTTAGATCTAGCGCTCCAAAAGCTAAAAGCTTGCGTTTAACTACAACTAAGAACTCAAGTCAAAGCCCGACTTAAGTCCTTAGTCTAGGTTTTAATCCTCAGCTTTAAACCAGCTTTTGTCGCAGTGTGATTAAAGTTTAATAGCATTATCTGGAGTTTGACCTTGAATCATCTTCAGATTTTCATTATGGGCAATTTGTACCATATTTTTCACCGCGGTTTCAGTATAAAAGGCGGTATGGGGGGTAATAATGACATTTTTGCGGTTTAATAAATCGTCTAAAGTAGCGTCTGGAAAAGTTTTGCCCCGCCAATCTTCGTTAAAGATGCCAACTTCATTTTCATAAACATCTAAACCAGCGGCACCAACTTGGCCGGAGTTTAATCCAGCTACTAAGGCATTAGTATCAATTAAATCGCCTCGTGAAACGTTGATAATCATGACGTTTTGTTTCATCTCTTGCAGACTTTGTTCATTGATCAGGTGAATATTTTCTGGAGTCGAAGGAACATGTAAACTGATAATATCAGCTTGTTTGAATAAGTCGTTGAGATCATCGACATAAATTCCTGTTTGTTCCAGTTCTGGATTGCGGTAAGGATCATAAGCAATGACCTTGGCACCAAAGCCCTTTAAGATCTGAATTAAGACGCGCCCAATATGGCCAGTCCCGACAATCCCGACCGTTTGCATTCGCAATTCACGACCGATTTCTGGGGCCCAGCGCAAATCACGTTGGGCAACTTTAGCTGTGGCTTCGGGTTCGCGACGTAACAAACGCCCCATTAACCAAACAGCATGTTCAGCAATGGCGTTGGGGGAATAAACCGGCACATTCGTAATTTGAAAACCAAATTCTTTAGCGGCTGCTTGATCAATATTATCAATCCCAATATTGCGCAAAGACATTTTGTTGACGCCATAATCATGTACGGCTTGTAAAGTGGCTCTAGTGTAAGGTAATTGTTGGTAAGTGACAATCCCATCAGCGCCTTGGACTTTGCTGGCACTTTGGGGAGTTAATAATTCAGTTTCAATTTGGACTTCGACTTCTGGATGTTGCTCCTGCCATTCTTGTAAAGCTGGTCGTTCATCGTCTCGGATACTAAAACTAACAATTTTCATGTTTATCTGTCTCCTTATTAATCAACTAAAAGCTACCACGACAATTTACTAAACATCAAGTTTTATTACGTACCATCAGGTGTTTTGGTTTACAGATTCTTATCCATATTAAAAGTTAATTTAGATAAATTGATACTTTGGGTCATTAAATCACCCATAAAGTCTAAAGTTTGTTGCCGGTTAGTGTGCACCAATGCTTGGTTTTGCTGAGTCAAAAAGGTAGTTAAGTCTGCCCCCGTTAACTGAGTTGCCTGTTGATCACTGTTAGCTAAAGCAGTGCGGAATTGTTGTTTACAATTGGTGAGAAAATCAATATCACTTTGAACAAAATGCGTATAATGACTCTCAACTAAGGCGGACAAGCCATTGTACAGCCAGTAAGCGTCTTTTAAATTAAATTTCATGGCAGTATCGTTAAAGGAAGCATCAGTTTCATTCATGTTGGTGTAAAACGGCAAGTATGGTGCGAAGCTCGGATAACCAAAGCACAGCCACATAACGCCGGCTAAACCAGCTGGAACATCATTTCTAATCTGTAAAATATGGGAATTTTGGGTCCGGTTGAGCCCAATTGGCCGGTAGCGATACTTATCAGCTGATTCACCAGCTTGCAACGGATCAAATGGTGTTTCGTTATAGTGAGAACCAAGGACGTATTCAATATCTTCCACGGAGATTTTATGATCCGTGTAACAAATAAATGGTAATTCACCATCTTCAGGTGCTTGCGCAATTTCTGGATTGAAATATTTTTGGCCGAACCAAACACGGGGATTATTGTAATGACGGTCTTTTTGATTATCAGTTCCAAAAATATGGCGGAAGTTCCAACCAGTTTGGTCGGTATTTAGATGATGCTCACTGACAAATTCTTGAATCTGGTCGGACCACATAAATTCTTGTGGATTGTCAAAATCGACTTGTTGAATGGAAACGCGATTAGCAGCAATGGCGTAGGCATTGTCCGGAATGCGTTGAGCCACCCAATGATGACCAGTAACAATTTCCATATACCAAACATCGTTGTGGTCACTGAATAAAACGGAATTTCCTGCCGGTGAACCGTATTGTTTAATTAATTCGCCCGTGCGTTGGACTGCTTGTTTAGCAGAAGTAACGTAAGGTAAAACCATCCGTACGATACAATCTTCGTCTAAGCCATCCACAACTAGCGGGTCATAAGCTAAGGCCCGTTCGTTACCATAAGTACTTTCAGTGGCGGACATGGCGACATTTTGAGAATTAATCCCACTTTCGTCATAATAGCCTTCGTGTTTGTAATCAACGTTGGGAACTCCTGGCCAACTGAAACTATCTTGAGGCACCGGCGCTTCGAAGTTATTCAACCAAGACTTGACTACTGGTTGGTGGTCTAAGTGTTGTGCTGGATGAAATTCAAACTTGTGTGGTGCTACCGCGTGAAAAGTATCATCATTACGCGCAATCATGGTGGAACCATCTAATGAAGCTTTCTTGCCAACTAAGATCGTGGTACAGGCAGATAAATGTTTTGTCATTTGCTGAACTCCTTTGGTTTTTTAGTTTTAAGTTAAGTCTAACATAAGCTTTCTTAAATTTAAGTTGGATTTCACTAAAATCTTATACGGAGAATTTGGTTGTTAAGACCTTTTTGAACTGCACCGATTTTTATTAGTAACCAACAGCAAAAGCGTCCAGTCCATTTTCGCTGGATTGGACGCTAAATTTGACTAGTGATTAATCAAACACCATTATAAGGGCATTAATTCGGGTCCTGGTTTATTTGTATTGAGTAATTAAGATTTATTCGATATGCAAATTTCCACCATTACTTTTAATTAAAAACTGTTTTCCTAATTGATAGTATTTGGGATTGTGTTGATAAAGTTGACCACCATTAAGATCAGCTTGATATCGTAACTTTTTTGTTGAAGTGTTGTTAAGAGTTATACTTCCACCATCACTATTAACACGAAAATGGGACAATTGATTTAATTGATTTGCTGATAAAGTTAACTTGATATGGGGATTGTTTTTATTAGAGATTAATCCGATTTGATGACTGCTTCTCGAAAAATCAATAATTAAATTATCAGAATTTTGCTTAGACCAATGATTGAGTGGTTGAATCATCTTGACAGGTAAGTAACCTGCTAAATCAATATCATTTACTGATCTTGGTTTTACATTGATTTGTACATCAGCACCGCCCGTTTTAATGACTAAGGAGTTTACCTGTTGTTTCAAGGGAATACTTTGTTGAAAACTTTGGTAAGGATTTTTTAGGAATAAGTTAGTAATTAGCATAATGAAAACTACCATACATAAAATAATAGCTATCCAAATTGTTTTTTTAGTCTTTGCTTGCATTGAACTCACCTCTCTTGTCTGAGTTCATAATAATTTGTTTTTTGAAGAAAATGGTAACAAATCTTAAACGGTTCATTTTCAGCTTTATCGGTTAATTTTTCTTAAAGGTGCTTCGATAGACATTGCGATATTGAAGAAGATCTAGGACTTTGTTCTTGTAGTAAATTGGCGTTGCAAGTGATGCCATAAGGTATGTTAAAATTATTTTAGTTAAATTAGGTGTAAGGGTGACTCTAACAACAAAATTAATTGAATATTAATTTGTTAGTTAATGGTTATTTCCAGCAAAGTCTGATTGCTAATGTCGTTTAGATCAATTTTAGGTTTAATCATGTTAATCATTTTATTATTGTATATTGTGACATATTTAGTGAATTTGCAGTTTTTTCAACTGCAATTTTCCAACAAAGAGTTCTTAATTCTTGTAAGCAGTAACGGTGTGATTTTGACGGGTATTATGCTGATATTGAATAGACTGAAAGTAAACGGAACATTAATTGTTCTATTATTTATGGAAGTTGTCATTGTCGGAATTTATTTACTCTATAAAAAAATCATTCTGCAACAACTGTTTTTCTTATTATTATCTTTTTTAATTTTGCTAACAACTAGCCAGTTGAGTGAAGTACTACTATATAAAGTTTTCAAAATTTCATATTTAATTCAAGAGAATAGTTTAAATTGGATCTGGGTGAATGTTGTAAGTGCTTTAATATCTGATTTAATGATTGTTAAGCTCTTAAATTGGGGTTTTGAAAAGTTACACACTTATCAGGTGCTGCAAAAACATAGATTAACTATGTTAATTACTAGCTTGATGACAATCATAATGATGATTGGTTATTTTTATTTAATGAATCAAGCAGTTACTACCAATCAAACTATTACGCAAATTAGTCTTTTGTTCTTAGGAACTTGTCTTTTATTTATCTTAACGTTTTTGTTATGGAGTCGTGATCGAAATCAACAACGACAATTACAGCTAGAACAGGAAAATCGGCAACAGCTCACTGCTTATTTGAAGACTTTAGAAAATGCGCAGCAAGAATTCCGTAAGTTTAAGCATGATTATCTCAATATTTTGTCAGGTATGGCTGGTTATATTGAAGATCAAGATCTAGCGGGTCTGAAAAAATATTTTTACGGAGTAATTAAAAATAATCAGGTCCAACAAACCACGGATTTATTTAATCTGTCATCTTTGAGTAATTTAAAAATTGTTGAAATTAAAGGTTTATTAGCTGTTAAGTTAGGACAATTGACCACTTTAAAAGACCGCATTCATGTAGAAATTGCTCAGGAAGTGAGACAATTTCCACAGAATGTTTCAATACTGGATTACAATCGTTGTTTGGGGATTTTATTAGATAACGCTCTTGAAGCAATTGAAGATTTAGCCAAAAGCACAGCAGCGCAAAGCTTAATGACTATTGTTATTTATGACGATTCTAGTCAGTTAACGACAATTATCAAGAACCATTATCAAAACTCGATTAATCTCAAACAAATTTATCAAGCTAATTACTCAACTAAAGCTGATCATTCAGGGTTAGGGCTGGCAAATATCAAGGAAATTACCCAGCAATATTCCCATCTGAGTTTACAAACTGAAGTTACTAAGGAAGAATTTATTCAAAAATTAATTATCAAAAAAGAGTAGTAAAATGGATATATACCTGTGTGAAGATGACAACGCGCAATTAAAAAGATTGCAAAAAATAATCAATAATTATTTATTGATTGAAAATTTAGATATGCAAATTGTACAAGCCACTGCTGACCCACAAGAAGTTTTAAAAACTTTACAGTTGAACAATTCGACACCCAACATTTATTTTTTAGATATTGATTTGCAGACACAATTAAATGGTTTGGAATTAGCAGCAGAAATCAGAAAATTTGATAGTTTAGGTACTATTGTTTTGGTGACGACACATGATGAATTAGCTCGGGAAACTTTTAAATACCGAGTTGCGGCGTTAGATTTTATAGTTAAAGATAATCCGCAGCAGTTGCAACATGATGTAATTCAAATCTTGATTAAAGTTCAAGAACAGTTAAAACAACAGCAACAACAACGAAAATTACTGGTCGTAAAAACGACTGATCAAATTTTGTATTTAGATTGTCAACAAATAGAATTTATAGAAACCTTGGGTGACCATAAACTGTTAATTCATGAAATAACTAAACAAGAAACAATAAATAGTGACCTGAAAGATTTGGAGCAGCGCTTGCCCACTAATTTTGTGCGGATTCATAAATCGGTTATTATTAATACTGATTTTCTGTTGCAATTTAATAAAAAGCAAAAGGTAGTTGTTTTACAAAATGGAATTACTTGTCCGGTTGCTCGTCGCAAGGTCAAAACTTTAGAGAATTTGTTAGCTGCTAATTAAGTTGAGTAAGCATGTTGCTAGTTTTAAAGAGTGCGCTAGGTTAGATTGAGAGCTAGGCTAACTTGCAGATGCTTTGAGAAATCGGTATGATTAAGAAAAATTGTAAAGGGGTAGCAAAAGATGTTATTAGGTAGTGTTGAAGCTGGGGGAACCAAATTTGTTTGTGCTGTGGGCAACGAGGATTATCGGATTTTAGATCAGACGCAGTTTCCAACGACTGATCCGCAAACGACAATTCAGCAAATGATTACATATTTTCAGAAGTTTCCTGAATTAGCCGCTATTTCAGTCGCTTCGTTTGGACCCATTGAATTACAAAAAAATAATCAATATTATGGTTATATTACCGATACGCCGAAAGCCAAGTGGCATTATATCGATTTAATTGGCCCGTTAAAGCGCAATTTTGACGTACCTGTTTACTTCACCACGGATGTTAACGGCTCCGCATACGGTGAATATGTGACGGCTAATTTATTTAATGAAAAAATTAATTCTTTAGTTTATTACACTGTCGGTACTGGCGTCGGTGGTGGGGCCGTTTTAGACGGTAAGATTTTGCAAGGTATTGGTCATCCAGAAATGGGACATACATTTGTCAAACGCCATCCTGATGATTTGGATTTTGCGGGTATTTGTCCGTTTCATCATGATTGCTTAGAAGGCTTGGTTTCAGGACCAACCTTTGAAGCACGCTTAAACAAAGCTGGTAAAGATGTGCCGCATGAACATCACGTCTGGGATATTATGGCTTATTATGTAGCACAAGCTGCTGTGCAACAGACCTTAATTTTACGGCCTAATAATATTGTTTTTGGTGGCGGGGTAATTAGCGAAGATTTCTTGGTGAAAGTGCGCCAACAATTTAAAACATTATTGAATGATTATGTACAAGTGCCTGCTTTAGATAAGTATATTACCATGCCGCGAGTGAAGAATAATGGCTCAGCAACTTTAGGCAACTTTGCATTAGCTTACCAAATTCAAAATGCGTAATTAAAATTAAATGTTAAATGTAAAAACTGAGTTTAACCGGCGAAAGATCCGCGGTGGAGACTCAGTTTTTTTGTGATTATTTAATCGTTAAGCATTCTTCGTATAAGGCAGTCTTGAGTTGATTAACAGGGATTGCCAAGTTTGGTTGCTTGAGACTGACAATGCCCATTTGAATGGGCAGAATTTGCGAGATGATGGGGATAACTTGCAATTGTTTTTGTGGTGCTTGTTGTTGCATAAAATATTCGGTCACCATGCCAGCAATTTCATTTTGCTGCACAATTGCGAGACAAGCGGAGTAATCATTAACCTCATATTCAATATTGGCTTTGAGATGATTTTGCAGAAAATATTCGTCTAAGTGTTGCCGCACAACGAATTGGTGCTTGAGGGCTACTAAGGGGTTTAAGAAAAGTTCAGCAAAAGTAATTTGCTTTTTTTGAGCCAACTTACTCCATTTTTTGGGAATTAAGGCAACGGTTTTATCAGTGAACAAAAAAGTGAATTCTAACAAGGGATCTTGCGTGATGCTACGTGCTAGCGGAGTAATGGCCAAGTCTAATTGATTATTTTTTAATTGCGTTAACATTTGGTTGGTGTCTAATTGAACAAATTCAAAAAGAAATTGTTGGCGTAAATGTTTACCTGCTTGCACAATGAGTGGCGTTAAGTAATTACCACTGACGCCAATATGTATCGTTTGTCTGGAAGAAGGATTTTCCTTAACACTAGGAATTGCGCGACTGATAATTTGGGCTTGTTGTAAAATTAATTTTGTATGCCGATAAAGTTCCAAACCAGCTGCTGTCGGGCGCATTGTGCGGCCTTCGCGCACCAGCAATTTGGTCCCTAATTCTTTTTCTAAATGTTTCATTTGAATACTGAGATTCGATTCAACGGTTCCCAGTGACTGCGCAGCTTGACGATAACTATCGTGAGAAATGATCGCGGCAAAATATCGTAACTGTTTGAGTTCCATAATTTCCCCCTGATTTAAAAATGTGTTTTTAGATACCAATAGTTCATGTTGAAACTAGACTTTGAAACTGGTTATCAACCAATAAATCCCTCATAGTTTGCCAAACAACTACAAGGGATGTGAGAAATTAGCTGGCACTAACAATTGGTGCAGCGCTTATTTGAATGTTAAGAATCTCCTTTGTAGCTTCACAGAACTAATTTTCATTAAAGGATCGTTGTAGGTATCATAGTGTGCAAAATTAGAAAAGTCAAGTCGCGGTCAACGGGATTTGTTATAATAGAAGCAAATTAAAATTGTTGAGGATGATCATTGTGTTAAATATTTTTATCGTACGACATGGCCAAACGGATACTAATAAAAGTAATCGAATTAACGGTGCTCAAACCGATTTACCATTAAATTCGGTGGGGATTCAGCAAGTACAAACTTTACATACTAGCTTTGATATTAAACAAATTGATTGTATCTATGCTAGTCCTTTGAAAAGAGCATTCCAAACAGCCGAAATTTTAAGTGCAGACGCTTTGCCGATAAAGACGGATGTTCGTTTGAAAGAAATTGATTATGGTAATTGGGACGGTCAAGCAACGGACTTAATTTATCAGCAATATCCCCAAGTGTTTGACGAATTGGGATATTTAACTGAGGACTATGTAAAGTATTGCACGGGTGAAAGTTACGATCATTTGGCGCAACGCTTACAGAGCTTTTGGCAGGATTTATTAGCTCAGCATCACGATCAACAAATTTTATTAGTATGTCACGGAACTGTGTCACGTGTTTTGATCCAACGCTTATTTCACATTCCCATGGTGAGTGCTGTGGGTGAAGTCAAGAATGCGGGAGTAATTAACGTTGCTGTCAATGAACAGACGGGGGCCACTTATTTGCGCTATTATAACCGCCAAGCGCCAGGAGTCTTTGATGAAGTTAACTAATTCTCCAAATGTTCAGCGTTGTCCGTGGGTGGGCGCTGATTTCTTAATGATACGCTATCATGACTACGAATGGTGTCGACCGACGCATGCTGATCGTAAGTTATTTGAATTTTTAGTACTGGAAATGATGCAAGCAGGCTTAAGTTGGAAAACCGTCTTGCATAAGCGTCGAGCGATGAATCAAGCATTTTGTTATTTTGACGTGCAAAAAATTGCGCAGGCAGATCCCTTAATGCAGGCTGCTTGGTTGCAGAATCCAGCTTTAATTAGGAATAAACGAAAGCTAGCGGCGATGGTTAATAATGCCCAAGTCTTTTTATCAGTACAACAACAATTTGGTACTTTCAACCAATGGGTTTGGACTTTAGCTGGTAATCGGGTGCACAATCACCACTGGCAGTCGCCAGAACAGGTGCCTACCACGTCACCTTTAGCGCAAAAAATGACCCGTGATTTTAAACAAAAAGGTTTTAAATTTGTCGGTCCCACGATTATGTATTCTTACTTGCAGGCTATTGGTGTTGTTAATGATCATTTACAAAGTTGTTCTTTTAAATAGTCTTATTTATAGTGCTTCAAAGATGCCTTTATTATGCAGGGTTGATGGTAATTATCAATTCCTTGGTGATAAGGGTATTTTTAATTATCGCTAGAAATTTGAGTGACAGTAGGAGTGCTGATTTCATTTTTTTACAAAAAAAACTTACATCAAATTTTTTATTTTGCTAAGATAATCAAGTTGCGAAAAAATGAATTGAAATTCAAAGGAGTTTTTACATGGATGAAATGAAAGCTGTTGTAAAAGTGCAAAAACCCTGGCTAGTCATGTCTAGTATGTTAATTGGGGCCTTTGTGGGGATGTTATCGGAAACATCATTAAACATTGCACTACCACAATTAATGAAGGCTTTTAATGTCAGTGCTGCCACTGTGCAGCTCTTAGTCACTGGTTATATGTTAGTTATTGGTATTGTGTTACCATTTTCGAGTTTATTAACGAAATGGTTTACGACACGGCAAATTGTGATTTTTGGGTTAAGTGATTTTATTGTCGGCGCGATTATTGCGGCGCTGGCACCAAACTTTGGTATTTTGTTGTTAGGTCGAGTCATTCAAGGCTTAGGGACGGGTTTAATCTTACCGTTAATGTTTACTGTCGCAATGACGATTTTCCCGCCGTATAAATTAGGCGCAGCGATGGGTGTTTGTGCGTTGGTGATTATGTTAGCACCAGCTGTTGGTCCCACGTTAACGGGTTTAATTTTAGGCAAATTAACTTGGCATTGGGTATTTTGGTTGTTTGTTCCGTTTTTAGCCATTGGTTTAATTTTAGCGATCTTTGGTTTAAAAAATGTTGGGCAAATTTCTAAGCCTCATGTTGATCTTTGGTCAGTTTTAGAATCCGTTGTTGGTTTTTCTGCCTTAGTGTTAGGCGTTAGTTTTGCAAGTGAATGGGGCTGGGGTTCACCTTTAGTCTTAGGTTTATTAGTTGTGGGAATTATTGTCTTAGTTTTGTATGCTTGGCGGCAATTACATTTGACCACTCCAGTATTGAACTTACATGTCTTTAGACATCCAGCGTTCACTTTAGGAGCACTAGGCGTCATGTTAGACTTTGCGATTATTTTGTCGGCAATGTATTTATTACCACAATATTTGCAGCAAGGACTTTCACTACCAGTTGCTCTAACAGGAATGATTATGTTACCTGGAGGGATTATTAACGCGATTGTGTCTGCCGTAGCAGGCCGCTTATACGATACTTTTGGGGCTAAGAAACCGGCTGTGGCTGGCTTTTTAATCGCTGTTTTAGGTGTGGTTATGTTATTATTATCCAATCAACATTCAACGCTGTTTTACATTATTTTGGCGCACGTGATCTTAATGATTGGTTGTCCACTAGCGATGTCACCTGCTCAGACGCATGCTTTGAATTCCTTATCTGGAATTGAGTCCGCGGATGGTAGTACGATTTTAAATACAATGCAACAAGTTGTCGGTGCTGTAGCTACGGCCTTATCAACGAGCTTTTTAAGCTTAGGCCAACATAATATTGCAGGCAATATGGCAACGAAGTTTACCAATGGTGTCCACTATGGCTTGTACTTCACCTTAGCTCTAGCCATTGCTGGGGTCTTAATTGCTTTTAATTTACGCAAGCAAGATCCACAAACACACTTAGAAGAAAAATAAAATGTTTGAAAAACAGAAGTTGGAACAATTTTCTGACTTTTGGTGCATCATAAAGCAAAAATGTTCGTATTAAATACGAGCATTTTTTTGTATCCGCTGCTTTTTTAGACGTTTTGATTGACTTAGAGTTAACTATAAGTATTATGATTAAAACGTAGTTGAGTAGTTTTTCAGCAGTTTGATAGCATTAGCGCTCCAAAGGACAAAAACTTGCGCCTAACTACGCCCAAGTACTAAAGTTAAAACCAACTTTAGTTTTGGTCTAGGTTATTGCTCAGTTTTTAAACGTCCTTTGTCGCAGTATTTGATATTAGCGCTCCAAAAACTAAAAGCTTGCGTTTAACTACAACTAAGCTCTCAAGTCAAAAACCGACTTAAGACCTTAGTTTAGGTTAATCCTCAGCTTTTAAGCGGTTTTTGTCGCAGTATTTTATTAAAGGAGAGATGAAGATGAGTATTTTAACAGAAGACTATACATTAGCTAATGGTGTCAAAATTCCTAAGTTAGCTTTTGGAACATGGTTAATTGATAATGATCAAGTTCAACAACCAGTTCAAACAGCTTTGGCTGCTGGTTATCGTCATATTGATACAGCTCAAGCTTATGGTAATGAAGCCGGCATTGGTCAAGCACTACAAGCTTCAGGAGTTAAGCGTTCAGATATTTTTGTCACTTCAAAATTGGCTGCTGAAATCAAGTCTTATCAAGAAGCAGTGGCTGCCATTGATCAATCACTGCAAACAATGGATTTGGACTATCTGGATTTGATGATTATTCATGCACCACAGCCGTGGTCTGATTTTCGTAATGGTGAACATTATTTTGAAGGTAACTTAGCGGCTTGGCGCGCTTTAGAAGAAGCCTATCAAGCTGGTAAGTTGCGCGCTATTGGCGTTTCCAATTTTGAAAAGGTAGACGTTGATAATATTGTGAAGAATGGCTCGGTTAAACCAATGGTTAATCAAGTGTTAGCTCATATTGCTAATACACCATTTGAGTTAATTGACTACTGCCAAAAGCAGGATATCTTAGTTGAAGCCTATTCACCAGTCGCCCACGGTGAGATTTTACAAAATCCGCTCGTACAACAAATGGCTGCTAAGTACCAAGTTGAGCCCGCACAGTTATGTATTCGTTATTGTCTACAACTCAATTTGTTACCATTACCAAAGTCACAAACACCAGCGCATATTAAGAGTAATACGCAAGTTGATTTTGAAATTTCAGCCGCTGATATGGAGCAATTAAAGACTATTGAACATATCAAGGATTATGGTCAAGCAAACGATTTTCCAGTGTATGATAAATCGGATAAATAAAAGTTAATCAAAAAGGGCAGCTCACTAATTTAGATTGAGCTGTCTTTTTTTGCTTTGAAAGCGAAATGAAAAGATAGTACGCAGATTTGAGTTGTTTTATAAAGGATAGAAACTGGCATTTAACTACAAAAAAATCCTCAAGTTAAAAACTAACTTCAGGATTTCATTTAGGCTATACTCAGTTTCTAAACAAATCTTTTGTCATGACTTTATAATCCTGAGCTTTGACCCGCTCTTTGTCACAAATAAAATTATTGAACTCGTTGTTCATCACGCTTTTGTTGTTGCTTTTGGGATTGCTTTTGTTCAACTTTTTGTTTGGTATCTTTGGCAGAACCACTCAAGCGATCTTGCAAGCTAACGGAATCTTTTTCATGTTGTTGTTGTGTCTTAATGTCTACGACACTGACATTAACTTCCACGACATCTAAATCGGTCATGGATTTAACTTTTTCAAAAATTTGCTTTTTAATTTGATCATATAATTTGGCAATATCAATGCCGTATTCAGCAACAATATCAATATCAACTGCTACTTGTTTTTTACCGACTTCAACATTAATACCGGAAGTAACATCATCATTGTTGACTAGTTTATCCGTTAAATTGGAGAAAAAGCCACCATCAATTGTTAAAAGACCATCAATATCTGATAAAGCAATGCCAATGATTTTTTGAATAACTTTGGAATCATAAGTTAATTCACCTTTAATTTGTTCTGCATTCGTATTTGTTGTTTGTGCCATTTTGATCTTCTCCTTTATCCAAAATTAAATTATTTATCATGCAATTGTTGCAGTAGTGGCCAATAATGACCAACAAGGCCACCGATGATTGCCAGTACTACTAAGAAAATAGTGCTTAAAAAACCTAAAACCAAAAAACAAACTGCTAAAAGTAAACCAATAATCACGCCAATAGTTTCGCCAGCGTGTTGGTCCAACCATTCTTTCATTGGAATGCCTCCTTAATAAACACGCTTTTTCTTCGGATCAGTCTGTGACTCAAAATTGGTAAAACGAATTTCAATCTTGGGCTTTTGTTGGACTCCTAATAACTGACGTAAATTATCTTCTAGTTGCTTTAAGTAGGCCACTAGCTTTTGTTTGACGCTATCACCGGGAGCTAAATCCCCGCTGACTTTAATCCGCAAATGATGGTTGGTTAATTTGGAACTAACTTTGGGATTTTGCAGGTAAGGTAAGTCCGCCAGTGAAGCGTTGATAAAGCCATTAATGGCCTTATTAGTAATTTTGACTTGTCCAGTGGGTTTATGAATTAATTGAAATTTATTGCGTGTCGGCCAGAAAATTAAAATTAATAATAAGACAATTATTAATAAACCACTCAAGGCACTAATAATTACCAGGTACCAAATCCAAAGATCATTTAGTGAGACTAAATCAGGCAATTTTAGTCCTAGATATTGTTGCCACAAATGATTATTGCTCCATAAAATATAGAGCGGTAGCGGTAATAAAAGAATTAAGCTAATAATTAAAAACCATTTTTTGCTTCGTTTCAATTTTTCACTATCCTTTCTCCAACTAATTGTTATGGTAGCACGCGATCTGTTAGCGGTCTAATAATATGATTATTTGGTGAGAAATATTTTAAATCTTGTTAGTTTTTTGTCCAAAGTAAGACTTGAAACGTGTAATTTAACGGTATCAATTGTAGACTAAGGGCAAATAATGGAAATGGGTGGATAACATGAAGCAAACAATTCTGCAAGCTAACCAATACATTAAAAATGCTAAAGTTTGTGAAGTGGCGACGATTGATCGAATGGGTTTTCCCAGTCTTGTTTCGTTAACCCCCTTAACTTATCAACGCAGTGTGGCGACTATCTTGTTTTACACACGGTTTGAAAACTCTACAGTGGTTAATTTGGCCAATTGTGCCAATGCTGCTGTACTTTGCTTTAACGAACAAGATTATTCGTCAGTGATGTTAAAAGGTAGTCTGAAAATTGTGGCCCCCATTTCGGAACAAATGCGGCATAATTTAACAACTTTTCAAAAGCAATTACAATATGAACATCCCATTTTTTTACAGTTTCATACGTTATCAGTTAAACTACGCTCTGCTAATTTAAGTAATGATTTTACCAGCCAGCAGGGCAGTAGCGCGCATAATAAGATGGAAACAAAAAATTAATGCTCACATTGGGTCTTAGATCATCCGAGCATTAATTAATGATTGTGTTTTAAAAGTCAACAGTTTCTACTCCAGCGGATTCAGACTTTAAAATTGAATTCGGTTAGTGCTTTACTGTTAAACGAATTTTGTTTTAGCGATTTGAATTACCTAATTAAGTTAACAATATTGCGTTTAGCAGCGCGGCGGGCGGGAGTATAGCTAAAGATAATGCCTACTAATAAGACAATTACTAAGACGATAATAATGTTGGTGGCTGTAATATCCATGGCAAAATGTTGAATATGCATGGCATTGACAATTGCTTGAATACTCAGGGCTAGTAATAAGGATACCAACCCACCAGCTAAAGTTAATAGGGTTCCTTCCATTAAAAATTGCAACGTAATATCATGTTTGCTGGCACCGATGGAGCGGCGTAAACCAATCTCTTGCGTACGTTCAGCAATATTAGCAGTCATGGTGGTCATAATCCCCATCCCGGCAGTTACTAATGAGATCCCGGCAATAATGGCAATAAAGGCGGCCAGCATTTTAATAATTTTATCCATTTGTTTTTTGGCACCACTTGTATCCGGACAACTATAATCGCCCAAAGTATGATAAAAACCCTTGTTCTCTAACGTTTGTAAAATTTGAGCTTTGGCGTGTTGTTCTTGTTTTGCGGAGAGGTTCTTTTGTAAAGTGACATCCATTTCATCATAATCGTTAGCATGGCGTCCCTTGAGTAAACGATAATCATCTTGACTGATTCTGCCGCCAGCGGGGCCAGAGCCAATGGCAGGCACGGGTTTACTATAAAGTTTCGTAACTTCAAACGGGCGATCTTGGATGAAGAGATATTCCCCCACGCGGATATTACTAAAATTCGTATCTTTGAGTAACGCCTGATTTAATTCAATAACATTAGTTTTATGCGCATTGGGCCCAGATTTAATGGCTTCCAAATCCAATGATTTATTTTGCCCTTGCCAAACGAGATTCTTACTCAAAATGTCGTAAGACGGCAGAGTGACTTTTTGAACATGTGGCAAATTGCGAATTAGTTGTAAATCTGATTTTTGAAAGCTCCCAGTCTCTTCGTTGGGAATATATTCAATCATGAGCTTGTCACCTTCGTAACCTTGGAAAAAGAGGTGACTCACCGTTTTACTTAAACCATTACCGATGCCGAGGACTAATAAAACACTTAATGTGCCCACGATAATGCCCATGACTGACATCAGATTACGGAAGAAGCGTTTGCGTACACTATTAATAGCGATGCGCAGGTTGTTAAAAAATTTCATTGATATAACCGCCCATCTTTGATTTTGATAATCCGATCTGCAAATTGTGCCACCATTTCGCTATGCGTCACCATAATGATGGTTTTGTGTTGCTTAGCGTGCAGGTGTTGCATTAATTCCATGATCTTCAGCGAAGTGGCTGAGTCTAAGGCTCCGGTTGGTTCGTCGGCAATAATTAGTTTGGGGTCATTAACCAAAGCTCGTGCAATTGATACCCGCTGTTGCTGACCACCAGATAATTGCGTGGGGTATTTATTGGTTTGATCACTTAAGCCGACTTGCTCCAAGAGTTCTAAAATTCTGGACCTACGCGAGCGAAACGGATTTTTGCTATAAACATTAGGTAAATTGACATTGTCGAAAATAGTATAGTTGCGCAATAATTTGAAATTTTGAAAGACAAAACCAATGTATTGATTACGCAAATGTGATAAGCGGCGATCACTTTTGATTTGTTTCACGTTGGTCCCGTTGAGTTGATAAGTTCCTTGGTAAGCAGTGTCTAATAAACCGAGAATATTAATTAAAGTGGATTTACCCGAGCCTGAAGGCCCCATGACCGCCACGAACTCGCCCTCAGTAATGGCTAAATCGGGAATACTTAAGACATACTGATTTTTTTGATCATAGGACTTATGAATGTTCGAAAGTTGAATTACATTTGTCATTTATTTATCCTTGTCAATTAATTTAGTTTGTGGTTGTAAATAATTACGGTCAACATAATAGTATTGGGGGTCTTTTTGTTGAATTTGCTCCGGACCTAAAGCTTTTTTAGTCCCGTCTGCTAGTTGCACTTGTTGATGATGAACTAATTTTTTCGGAATTTGTGTGTATTTTGAAGGAATGGAGATAATGACGTGTTGCCCTAAACGATACGTTTGGGGAAGTGATGTTTCAAAATTATAATAAGAAACGCCCGCCGTTTGTTTAACGCTATTTAACTGTAAATAAGTGATCTGAGCCGCTTGAGCTGTTGTGTTGTTACCAGTTAAAGCTTTGACCTGAACATTATCGCCGACTTGAATTTTATTTAAATCATATTCTGAAACGGTTCCTTGAGCTTTAAACGGAGTCGTATAAACAGCGTTTTGGTCGTTACCGAGTTCAAAGACACCGTTGCTCGGAGCTAGTTGACCGGTAGTATCTAATTTTTCACCGCGATAAACACTGGCACCATTTTGAACTAATAATTGCCAATCGTTAACTTTCACGACCGGATATTTTTGTTGGTAAGTGACGTTGGCAGATAATTCTAATTGGCTAGCAGCATGAACAACATAACTATGTTGCGTGTGCTTCGGTTTAGCAGCAGCTTTGGAGTGGGCTTGTTGACCGTGCCACCACAAACCACCACCCAGTACAAGAATAATGACGACAATAATTGTTATCCAAAGGCTTTTCTTTTTCATATTCAACATCCTTTAACTTTGAAGTATGTAACACATCAGTTGTGTACTACCACACTATAACTCTAAAAGGAGAATTTTGCAATTCACTTTTAATCTGACAGACTAAAATTTAATTTAAATAATAATTACCCTGCTAAATCACTGATTAATTGAATTTCCAACGAACTTTTTGGAAAAAGCATTGAAAAGAAAAAAATTAATTGCACTTTCTTGGTGAAATATTTGTTCTATTGCTGTTAGTCAGCCTGTTGACACCAGTTGCCAATTACAGAAATAATATTAAAAAAGTAAAACTTTCTGTGATTTTTCATGTAAGAAAATGATATAGTGTTCTCTATAGATGCGGTTAAAATTGCTGGTCGGATAAAAAGTAGTAGTTTTATGCTGACCTTTCGCTTGTAATTTTCAATCTATACTAAAAAGTAAGCGCTACAGTTGCATCGTTTACAAATGATCGGCAGTAGCGCTAGTCATAGTTGAAAATTAACCGCTCAGAATGACTCAAGATTTAGGAGGAAGTTTAATGAGTTTTCCAAAAAACTTTTTATGGGGTGGCGCTACGGCGGCTAACCAATTAGAAGGTGCTTATCAAGAAGGTGGCAAGGGTTTATCACTACCAGATGCTTTGCCCGGCGGTAAGGATCGCATGGCTATTGTGAATGATCCAGAATTTGATTTTTCGATTGATACTGATAAGTATTTCTATCCCAACCATATTGGTAATGATCATTACCATCACTTTAAAGAAGATATCAAATTATTCGCAGAGATGGGTTTTAAGTGTTACCGGTTTTCCATTGCTTGGTCGCGGATTTTTCCCAATGGTGATGAAGAACAACCCAACGAAGCAGGCTTGAAATTTTATGACGAATTGATTGCTGAATGTTTGAAATATAATATTGAACCAGTCATTACGATTTCACATTATGAAATGCCTTTAAACTTAGTAACCACTTATGGTGGCTGGAAAAATAAAAAGTTAATCGACTTTTACGAACGTTTCGCTAGAACTGTCTTGACTCGTTACCATAAGCAAGTTAAGTATTGGATGACTTTTAACGAAATTAATAGTGCCGCCCATTTTCCAGTGATGGGCCAAGGTTTAGTCGTATCTAATGGTGCCAATGATAAGAAGAATATTTTCCAAGCTTGGCATAATCAATTTGTTTCGAGTTCTAAAGCTGTCAAAATTGGACATGAATTAGATCCTGATTTACAAATTGGTTGCATGATTTTGTATGCTACTAATTACAGCTATGACTCTAATCCGGTCAATCAATTAGCTTCTTTGCAAGATAATCAAGCTAATAACTTCTTCTGTGCGGATGTGCAAGTACGTGGACATTACCCAGCTTATACGAAGAGTTTATTAGCACGCAATGGTGTACAAATTAGTGATTTAGATTATACGGATGAAGAGTTAGACTTGTTGGCTAAATATCCGGTTGATTACATTGGCTTTAGTTACTACATGTCAACAGTGACGGAAGTGACTCGCTCTGATAACAAAACCACTGCTGGTAATTTAATGGGTGGCGTCGAGAATCCGTTCTTGAAGTCTAGTGATTGGGGTTGGCAAATTGACCCTACCGGCTTACGGATTGCCTTAAATGAATTGTCTGATCGCTATCAAAAACCAGTCTTTGTCGTAGAAAATGGTTTAGGTGCGATGGATCAAGCTGATGAGAATCATTACGTGGCTGATGATTACCGGATTGATTATTTACGTGAACATATCAAAGCAATCGATGATGCGATTGATGATGGAGTTGACGTGATGGGCTATACGCCATGGGGGTGCATTGACTTAGTTAGTGCTTCCACCGGTGAAATGGCAAAACGCTATGGCTTTATCTATGTTGATGAAGACAATAATTGTCAAGGAACTTTCAAACGTTACAAGAAGAAGTCCTTTGATTGGTATAAGCAAGTTATTGCCTCTAATGGTGAAAATTTAGATTAAACTAATAAACACTTGGTTCTGATTTTGGAGTCAAGTGTTTTTTTGTTGTCAAAATTTGACAAAATAAAAATCGCTGTTAAAATAATGACCATTAGTCATTTTTATAGCAAGGTGGTTTGAATGGGAAAACGTGAACAGAAGGCTAAGAAAACGCGGGAAAAGATTTTACAAGTATCAGATCAATTAATTGTAAAGCACGGGTATGAAGATGTTTCTGTTGATGACATTGTCAATCAAAGTGGCATTGCGAAAGGAACTTTTTACAATTACTTTGAGAGTAAAGAAGACCTGATATTACAACTTAGTAAATTACACTTTGACAAAGTAGTAGTGCCCAAAGCTGATTTACAACAAATGACGGCGGCAGAGATTATTACGAATTATTTAACGGCTTTCATGCAAGTAATTGTTGATTCGAAGGTACAATTAGCTCGACAATGGGTGCGATATATTTCCCATGGTGATAATCGTAGTGATGTCCATAGCAAATGGATGAATGACTTATTATGGTTGCAAAATATTCTGCAAGATTTGGTTGCATGTCATAAGTTGGCCAGTTCAGCGCCAATTGAAAGAATAACGCAGCTGAGTATGACGCAAATCTATGGCATTATCTTAAGTTGGACCATGAGTCCGAATTCTTTTCACCCTGTTCAAGCAGTTGACGAATTTTGTTTGACCTGTTTAATACCAGCAATTAATGAATATTTAATCGACTAAATTAGTTGATTAATTTTTTTAACAAAAAAATGACTGATAGTCATAAAAAGGAGAAGCATTCAGTATGAAGAACAAGAGTTTATTAAAATTATCTATTTTATTAGTATCCGTCATTACCTCCTCTGCGCCAGCGATTAATGCCGATATTCCGGTTTTGGCGAAATCTTTTTCACATGTTCCGTTATCACAAGTGGAGTTGTTAACGACTATTCCTTCACTATTCTTAATTGTGGGGATTTTATTTAGTAATTTCATTGCCAAACGCATTGGTGTTAAACAAACAGTCATGATTGGTATTTTATTGACCGTGATTGCCGGGTTATCACCGATTTTTATTAATAACTTTACATTATTAATGATTTCGCGCTCCCTTTTAGGGTTAGGTATTGGCCTTTTCAATTCGCTCTTGGTCACCATTATTAGTTACTTTTTTAAAAATAATGAGCGTTCTAAAATGTTAGGTTTTCAAAGTACTTTTGAAGGACTAGGTGGTGTTTTAATCACGTTTATTGCGGGTCAACTTGTTCAGTTTGGTTGGCATATGTCTTTTTGGGCATATATCATTACGATTCCGGCCTTGTTGATGTTTAGTTTGTTTGTACCCAAGCTGCCTAAAGCATCACGCGTACAGTCCAATACAAAAACGCAAAAGCATGCCCGTCTATCCCGTGATATTTATGGATTATTGCTGTTAACTTTTGTAGTGATTACGTTGTATATGATTATGGGCATTAAAGTACCAACTTTGATGGTCAACAAAGGCTATGGTAATCCAACGCAAGCTAGTTTTGTCATTTTGGCATTAAGTCTTGGCGCCATGTTAGGCGGTTTATTGTTTGGTAAAATTTTTCAAATGCTAGGTAATAAAATTCTAGTTTTGGCGTTTTTCTTGGAAGCATTAGCAATGACTTTGATTGCTGTTTCTAATACAACTTGGGTGACAGTGGTTGGTGGTTTTTTAACCGGCTTAGGAATTAGATTGTTTTTCCCTTGGTTATTGAATACAATAAATTCAGAAAATAGTGGTAACACCTTAGCAACATCATTGGTATTAATTGTTTATAATTTGGCTGGTTCATTGTCGCCATATACGGCACTTTTGATTCAGAAAATTGGTCATTTAAGTCAATTAACTAATCTCTTTTGGGTTAGTGCGGTCGTATATTTGATCTTGTTGGTCGCTATGTTGTTAATACGTAAGCCAGAGCACATTACTAAATGAGGAGTTATGAAGATGGTATCAGGGAAAGTTTTGACGGTTTATTACAGTAGAACGGGTAATACAAAAGCGGTGGCACAGATCATTCAACAACTAGTTGGTGGTGATTTATTTGCAATCCAAGGAAAAGATACACCAATCCAAGACTACGAAGAACAAGTGCGACAAAATGTATTGGAACAAAATGAAAATATTTTACCAGCAATTAAAACGAAAATAACGAATTTTGAAGACTATCAAAAAATTTTTGTGGGGGCCCCTACCTGGAATATGGCTTTACCACAAATTGTCATGACATTTCTGAAACAATACGATTTTACTAATAAAATTGTCATTCCCTTTAATACCCATGGTGGCTTTGGTAGTGGTGCGAGCTTTACGCAGATTAAACAAACTGTGCGGGCACAACAAGTGTTGCCAGGCTTTTCGTTTGAAGGCGGACTAGAAAAACGGGGCATTGGCCTGGCTATTCAAGGACGAAAACGTCAAGAAGCCAGTCAAAAAGTGCAAGACTGGTTGCGTAAGATTAACCTAAAAGCTTAAGGACTGTGATAAAAAATAATGAGCTGCAATAAAAAGAACCACTTAATTTGTCGGGCCTAAATCTGACAAATTAAGTGATTTTTTAAATAACTATTTAATTGTGGGGAGAATTTTAGATAAATCCCGTTAAATAATTAGCACAAGTTAGCGCTAGTTGTTGTGGACTTTCCGGGTTAGCACTAGTTAACCAGTGAATTAAAACGTTAAAGCTAGCACCGGATAAAAAGTAGAGTTGATAACGATCAATGGAATTGGCGGGCATATTGCCGATGGATTCTTCAATATAGCGATCTAAAGTTTGTAATAATAGTAATCCGTAACCCTTTTGATAAATCAAAAGTACGTAAGTCCGATTTTCTAAAAAAACGGTGAGTGATTGGGCAAATTTTTGCACGACTTGTTCATAAGAGAAGACATCTTTTAGGTTATTGTATTCGTGTGTTGAAGTTAATTTATCATGTAATTGATCCAAATAAAATTCAATCAGTTGAGCTTTGCTTTGAAAATTACGATAGAAACTACTGCGGGCAGTGTGGGCTTGTTTAGTGAGTTGAGTAATAGTAATTTCATTTGGTTCGTACTTTTTCAAAAGTTGGAAAAATGCAGTTATTAACTGCTGCTTGATGCGCTGATTTTCATTAGTTCCATAATACATGTTGTTTTCTCCCCTTATTTTAGTGACACAAATAAGTTAAAACTGTTGCACTAAATTATATTGTACTACTGCATTGATAACAGTATAGTAATCCTAATTAAAAATAGGAAGTGTCCATTATTATGCAGGAGATCACGATTAAAGTTAATATTGACGGTGACAATTATTCAGAACAACAATTACGATTGCTTCGATTTGAACGCGAAAAACATGTTTTACAGGAACTGTTGCATTTAGGAGCAAACATCAAATATCAAGGACGGGATTTAACCTATGAAGATGTGAATTACCTAAGTTATGAAGAAGCTACTCAGGTTAATTTACAGGCTAAAGCGGACTTAGGAATTGAAAAGATTCGACAATTATATGCAGAGTCTACCAAACGTTCCGAACAAATGTGGCGCGATATTGTTCAGAACTTTGATGAACAAGCTGAAATGATTCCTGCACGAGCCACGTTAGTGGTGACTGGAATGACTTTGGCACAATATCAAGAAAAATTAGCTTCTGTTTTGAGTGGCAGTGACTTATCTGTGATGTCGGAAAATCCCGAACATTTTCAGTTTACTAAAATGACTAACGGTGATGTAACAGAGAATTTGGGTATGGAAACGATGGGAATGTATGGTGGCCCGACCGAAGTTGTTTTGATGAAAGATGATCCCACGATTCAAACTAAAGTGACCGCAGATCCTGGTTTTCCACCAGCTAAGGCAGGTACTTCACGGTTACTGGATGGCACTTTACGGCATGATATTGCACATCATCAAATGCGTGATATACCAAATGGCTTTGAATTACGGACTTGTGTTTATTTTCCTAAAGGAACGCCTAAAGAGATGGTTGAAGGTCATAAAATTCATTTAGCCTTAGAAGCTTATGAAATGATTAAAGCAGCAGCTGAAGCTTAAAATCAAATTTTATTTCAGATGCGATTGAGACAAAAAAGTTTTGTAATCTTTTGTCCCAATTGCATCTTTTTTATTGCAAAAATTGGAATAGTAGTTAGTAGGATAGTCTGTTTCTAAATAATAGTTGCTTTTCAAAATTTGATTGAAAAAGCAAGATACTACTTGATGAGTAAAAAATTTTAAGTACTTCATTGGCTTTTTAATAATCGAGAAATAACCACTTGTGTCCAATGCTGAGACAATTTAACTTTTCTTCGACATACTAACAATAACTGCTAGTAAAGGAGAAAAAAATGTTAATTGAAACTATTGGCTTAACTAAAAAATATGGTTCCAAGGTCGCTTTAAATGCGATTAATCTCCAAATTGCCACTGGACAATTGGTCGCTTATTTAGGAACTAACGGTGCCGGCAAATCGACGACAATAAATATTTTAACAGGTCTGATGAAACCCACGACAGGAATCGTTCGCTATGCTGCCGACTTAAAGATGGGCGTTGTGTTTCAAGACAGTGTTTTAGACAAGAGGTTATCGGTGAAAAGCAATATTTTATCCAGAGCAAAAATGTACAAGCATTATGACAAAGACTGGTTAGCGGAGTTAATTGAAGTTATTGGAATCAAGCAATTTTGGAAGCAGAAATATGGCACTCTATCAGGCGGTCAAAGACGACGCGTAGACATTGCCAGAGCTTTAATTGACCAACCTAACTTGTTGTTTTTAGATGAGCCAACTACAGGTTTGGATCTACAAACTAGGTTAGTAATTTGGGATTTGTTACAGAAATTGCAACGCGAACAAGGTTTAACAATCTTTTTGACCACGCATTATTTGGAAGAAGCAGAAAATGCTGATCAAATGTACATCTTAGAAAATGGTAACCTTTTGGCCAGTGGTTCAACAGCAAGCATTAAAAAACGCTATGCTCCTAATAAATTGAAGATTCAAGCTGATGATGTTCAGAAAATTAAAGCTACCAGTGGTATACAAAAAAGGTCTGAGCATCAAATTGAACTATTGGGGTTGACTAGTAAACAGGCGATAGAGGTTTTACAAAATAATGCCACTATAATCCGTGATTTTGAATACCAGCAAGGTTCCATTGATGATGCTTTTATTAAAATTACGGGAAAGGAGCTGCAATGATGATAGCTTTGGTTCAGCGCAATATTAAAGTTTACTTTAGCAATGTTACAGGTGCTATGATGTCGTGTTTAGGGGCACTAATTGGTTTTTTTATTTATGTTTGTTTCTTACAAAGGTATCTTTTGGGGTCACTACCAGTTGTTTCTAATAAAAAACAGTTACTGGATTTGTGGATGTTGGCGGGATTAATAGTCATTGCGGGTATTACTACTTCTTTTCAAGCATTGAGTCAATTCGTGATCGATCGAGAAACTCATACAGCAGCTGATTTTCAATTGACCCATGTATCACCAGCCAAACGGAGTTTTAGTTATATTTTGGCGGCAACGTTTATTAGCTTCTTAATGCAAATCTTGGTGTTAGTACTAGCAGGTAGTTATTTTAAGTTAGTTGATAAAGTTGATCTACCAGCTGATTTTTATTTACCAGCAGTGGGTGTCATGTTTGTTGGTGGTCTGGCAGCCACTTTAGCTAATCAATTACTAGCGTTATTCGTTAATTCCAGTACAACTTATAGTCACTGGGCTTCCATTATCAGTGCTGCATCCGGCTTTATCGTAGCCACTTATATGCCTTATGGGATGCTCTCCAAAAGTATGCAAACTTTGGTAAAATTAATTCCAAGTAGTTATGAAGCAGCCAGTTTACGTAGCCTTTTACTCAATGATTTGCGGGGAAGCAATCTGGCTTTGCCCTTGCGATTAAAAATGTTGCAGGATTTGGCAATTCATTTGGAAATTAAAGGACAACTTTTGACTAATGCCTTGAATACTTATGTAGAACTGGTGATCATAGCTGTGCTTTTGCTATTAGTTGCGGGTTTATCAATAATGATGAATCAAAGAAAGAAGTAATGATTTGAAAATTAGCGTACACATTGACCCTGGCCTGAATAAAGACGAGATTGCGGTAGAACTTAAGGCGGGTGCTGAGTCACTGGCGGTTGATAACTTATTATCCTACATTAAGCAATATGAGTTACAGGAACAAACTTTATTACCGATTAAAATAGCAGATCGGATTTTGACAATTAAGATGAAAGATTTAATCAAAATTGAAGTACAGGGTAAAAATTTAACCTATTATACTAAAGAAACTGTCATTGAGTCTAAAGGCCATTTATATCAAGTTTTAGAAAAATTAACTGCTGATTTTATTCAAGTTTCACGACATTGTGTCATTAATCTGGATTATCTGGATTCACTGGAAACGGGTTTTGCTGGCAATATGGTGGCTATTTTACAATTTAATTTAAAGACTGATGTTTCGCGGAAGTATTTAATAGAATTAGAAAAGAAGTTGGGCTTATGATAAAAATATTACGTCAAGCTGTCAAACGGTTTATTACAGGGGTCGGATTTGGATCAATGGTTTATTTGCTAGTTTTGGCATGTATTCCTCATGAAATCAATATTTCTTTACTAACCGTTTGCGGCGTTTTCATATTTAGTGGATTAATGGGTGAAGGATCTTTTTTGATGGATACTGACTTTCCATTTTTAATAGCACTAGGATTACACTTCATTTTGATGTTGATTTTATTTTTAATGATGATGCTAGTTTGTCATTGGCCTATTGCTGTTTGGACGATTGTACTTTTTCTAGTGACATATATTATTATTTGGTTAGTGATTTTAACGCTCCGTGAGCAGCAAGTTCAGCGGATTAACTCCCGGCTACAAAAGCGTAAGTCCAAGTGATGGAAAGAAATAAAGTATAGAAATTAAAAAACCACTGAGTAATCAGATTTTTAATCTGGCTTACTCAGTGGTTTTTGTTTCTTAGTTGTTTAAACTTTGTTGAATTAATTCGGTTTGTAAATCAGCCAATTTAGTGGTGATATAAACCGGATAAAAATCAGGATTAACCGTTCTTAATGTGGCTTCAGGTAATTCCGCTAATTTTTGCTGACATTGTTTTTGAATTTTGAACACGTCAGTTTCGCTTTTGACTAAATGACCGTGGTCCAAAATTTGTTGTGATAATTCTTCAGCATCAAAGTTGGCCAGAGTAACCTGCTTTTTAACGGATAACGGATTGGAGTCCACTACTGACAAATTAGTTGGTAAAACTTCATCCGCTAAACTAATCACATCCGCAAAAGCTTGGTGATTTTGTTTGTCGTATAAGCGATAAGTTTTCTTAATGCCCGGTAAAGTTAACTTGTCGCGATTATCACTGACTTTAATCTTTGGAATTAATTGTCCGTCGTCAATGACGGCTGCTAATTTATAGACGCCACTGAGGACGGGGGAAGAAGCACTGGTAATTAATTTTTCCCCGACACCAAAGTTATCAATTTGTGCACCTTCATTGAGTAATGATTGAATGACGCGTTCGTCTAAGGCGTTTGAAACCGTGATTTTAATTTGAGACAATCCGGCATCATTGAGAGCTTGACGGGCTTTTTTGGTTAGTTGTGCAATATCGCCAGAATCAATGCGAATCCCACCTTGAACTTGCTGGCCGCCTTGCTGTAATTCTTGAAAGACAGTAATGGCATTAGGTAAACCCGAATTTAAGACGTCATATGTGTCAATTAAAAAGGAAGCATTGTTAGGGTAAATTTGTGCCCATTGGCGAAAAGCGGTAAGTTCATCTGGGAAAGATTCTACCCAAGCATGTGCCATTGTGCCAGCTGGGGGAATGTTAAACATTTGGGCGGCTAAGACATTTGAAGTACTGGTGCATCCACCAATAACTGCTGCTCGGGCACCGTTAACGGCACTGTCCGGTCCTTGGGCGCGGCGCGCACCAAATTCCATCACGGGTTTGTTGTGTGCGGCAAAAGTAATCCGGCGCGCTTTTGTAGCAATCAAGGATTCATGGTTTAAAATGTTTAAAATTAATGTTTCTAACAATTGCGTTTGAATTAAAGGTCCTTGGACAGTCATAATTGGTTCGCGAGGAAAGACTGGGGTACCTTCGGGGATTGCGGTAATGGAGCAGTCAAATTTAAAATTCTTGAGATAATCTAAAAAACTAGGGCTAAATGTGTTCAATGAAGCGAGATACTTAACATCGTCATCCGTATAGTGGAAATCTGCAACCGCTTCAATAACTTGCTGTAAGCCAGCAGCGATAATAAAGCTACCATTGTCGGGAACTTTGCGAAAGAAGACGTCAAACACGCCTTGTTTGTCTTTGCTAACTGCATCATAACCATTGGCCATGGTAAATTCATATAAATCAGTCAACATTGCTAAATTTTTCATGATATAGTTGTCCTTATTAATTTTTTGACAGAGTTCAACCAACCAATATGGTCTGAATAATCGGTCAAAACTATCACAGCTAGTATAGCATTACTAGGAAAGCATGAGTAGTTTTCACCGGTAATTACTTAATTTCTAATTGATTAAGCAGAATACTTGACTTGTCCGTTATGCTATGTTAACTTATCATTTGTATTATATATAATTGATAACTAACTAAAAGAATAAAAGAGGCTCCTATTCGGACACATGCTACTGTACAGAAACGTTGCGAAACGCCAATGTATAGGACAGAACTTGCCGACCGAAGGCAAGTTCCCAAGTAGCTAGACTAAGTCTTTACGCCGGGTAGTGCTAAACGAAAATTTTAGGAGTCGCGAATAATTTTTTTGCGGCTTCTTTTTTTGACTGTATCAATTGAAATTGTGACTAATGTCAGTTAGGCATGGTATGAAGAAACATTATTTGTATTACTAATATGAAGATTTTCTTTTTATCTCAACTTCAATGAAAGTTTATCAGGCAGTCAATGGGTGTTTATGAGCCTCCTTTGTTTAAAAACAAGGAGGTCTTTTTTGATGTTATCAAATCAAGAATTATTGAAGTTGGCTCAAGCAACTCCGGAAGCGGTGCAACAACAGTTTCACACGCGAACAACCGGTTTGTCGAGTCAAGAAGTGACAGCTCTTCAACAAAAGTACGGGAGTAATCAGTTAATTTATCACCACAAAACTCCCGTGTATCGCCAATTTTTACGAGCTTTTGCTACACCTTTTACACTAGTACTGCTGGTTTTAGCTGTCATTTCTTTTTGGACGGATTATGTTTTAGCCAGTCCAGCTGATAAAAGTTTCACGGCGACTGTAATTATTTTAGTCATGGTTATTGTCAGTGGCACCATGACTTTAATTCAGTCCATTCAATCAAGCAATGCTGCGGAAAAATTGCAATCGTTAGTGCAGGTTAATGTCCAAGTTTTTCGAGATCGACAATTACAAACAATTGCTTTGGCTGATTTAGTACCCGGAGATATTGTTAAATTAGCTGCTGGCGATTTGATTCCTGCAGATTTAAGAGTGCTGCAAGCCCGCGATTTGTTGGTATCACAAACGGCGTTAACGGGTGAAAGTTATCAGGTGGAAAAAGTAGTACAGTCAACGGACACTCATTATGAGCAAATTACTGATTTAAAAACATTAATTTTTATGGGGAGTAATGTGGTTAGTGGTACAGCCTTGGCCTTGGTTGTGGCTACCGGACAGCAGACGCGTTTTGGGGAAGTTACTCAAGGATTAACGAACAAAAAAACCACTGTGACTAATTTTGATGTGGGGATTAGTCAAACATCGTGGCTCTTAATTCGGTTTATGGCAATTATGGCCCCTATTGTTTGTGTTCTCAATGGTTTAACCAAAGGTAATTGGCTACAAGCCCTATTGTTTGGCGTTTCTACGGCCGTTGGCTTGACGCCCGAAATGTTACCCGTGATTGTGACTACTAATTTAGTCCGCGGAGCTTTAACAATGGCCAAACAGCAAACGGTGGTGAAGGACTTAAATGCGATTCAAAACTTTGGCGCCATGGATGTCTTATGTACAGATAAAACGGGGACGTTAACCCAAGATCAAATTATTTTAGAACATTATTTAGACGTGCATCAACAGGTCAATCCTCGCGTTTTACAATATGCCTATTTAAATAGTCAGTTTCAAACGGGGTTAAATAATTTAATGGATCAGGCCATTATCCAAGCTGCGACAACTTTGGATTTAGAAGTTACGAATTATCAAAAAATTGATGAAATACCGTTTGATTTTAAACGGCGCCGTTTAAGTACAGTGGTACAGATGCCCCAGCAAGCTGTCACGATGGTTACCAAAGGGGCGTTTGAAGAAATACTACAAATTTGCTCTTATGTAGAGGACCAAGGACAAGTGGTAGCTTTGACGCCTGAGTGGCAAAAGCAATTGCAACAACAGGTCAGGAATTTGAATCAAGCCGGCTTGCGCGTGTTAGGCTTGGCCTATAAAACCAATCCTCAAGCCTCAACTAATGCTAAATTAACAGTTGCTGATGAACAAGATATGGTCTTTTTAGGCTATTTAACCTTTTTAGATCCTCCGAAACAATCGGTGAAACAAGCGTTGGCTTCTTTGGCAGAGTATGGCACACAAGTCAAAATTATTACGGGTGATAATCAATTAGTAACTTTAGCTGTTTGTCAAAAAATTAATTTTGCAGTACAGAATGTGTTAACGGGACAAGAAGTCAGTCAATTAACTTCTGAACAGTTGCAACGCGCGGTGGAAACAACCAACGTTTTTGTGAAAGTTGGGCCTGAGCAAAAAGCTTTAATTGTGCAAACTTTGCGCAAAAATCAACATGTAGTGGGCTTTTTAGGTGATGGCATTAATGATGCACCGGCCATGAAAGCTGCCGATGTAGGAATTTCCGTAGATAGTGCTGTTGATATTGCCAAGGAGTCGGCAGCAATTATCTTATTACAAAAAGATTTGCAGGTCTTAGAACAAGGAGTTTTAGTCGGGCGCCAAACTTTTGGTAATATTATGAAATATATTAAAGCGACGTGTTCTTCCAATTTTGGCAACATGTTATCCGTTTTGTGTGCTAGTATCTTTTTACCATTTTTGCCCATGCAGCCATTACAATTACTATTTTTAAATTTGACTTATGATTTGTCCTGCTTAGTTATTCCATGGGACAGAATGGATCCCGAGTATTTAAAAGTTCCACGCAAATGGGAGGCACGCTCCATTGGCCGATTTATGGCAATTTTAGGACCGACGAGTTCATTATTTGATATTACGACGTATTTAGCCATGTATTTTGTGATTTGCCCACAAGTACTAGGGCATACTTTTGGACAAGTTCATGGTTTGGCGCAACAAGAATTTATTCAAATATTTAATAGTGGTTGGTTTGTAGAATCTCTCTGGACGCAGACTCTAGTTTTGCACGCTTTGCGAACACAAAAAATTCCTTTTGTGCAAAGTCGTGCTGCTAAGCCAGTACTACTTGTCACAACAGGTGCCGTCCTGGTTGGTTCATTAATTCCGTTTACCGCCATTGGACACTTTTTAAAATTGGCTCCTTTGCCAACTAATTTCTGGTGGTTACTCGGATTAACGGTAGTTTGTTATTTAGTATTAGTAACAATCGTCAAAAGAATTTACGTCCAACGTTATGGAGAATTGTTATGAAATCAAAGTTGAAAACTGAATTACGTTATCCTACCCAATTAATTATTGCCTTAACTTGGTTATGTATCGGAATTGCTTGGCTATTCGTGCGACCTGTAACGTGGACAACAGGGTTATTGGCGGGCTTGTTTATTGTTGGCGCTAGTTTAATGATTGTGGATTGTAGTACTAAAGGACACCGATTTGTAAAACGTATTTGGCAAAAATGTTGTAGCAAATGCCACTTAAAAGCCGAAGACTAACCTAAATTAAGGACTTAAGCATTTTTGCTTGAGTCCTTAATTCTAGTTAGACAGTTAGATACAAGTTCCTATTCGTTGAAACACTACAATGTCTTAATTGAAAGACATTCTTTGGATTTCAAATTTGGCACAATATTTAACTTACTTTGGGTGCCGCAATTTGGCAGCGATATGTTGAAACCAAACTTCCCCAATCAATTGCGCTAGAACGTAGCCTAGAGCAATGGCTCCAGTTAATAAGGTAACATGTAAAACCTGTGTTAAGGCACTGTCACGTTGACCAGCCATGAACTGTTCCAAGGCTTGGTAGGCACTGGCGCCTGGTACCAAGGGAACGAGTCCCGGAATGTTAAAAATGGTACTGGGCTGTTTTTTTACCCGTGCTAAGATTAATCCACTTAACCCGACGACTAGCGCTCCTAAAAAGTTCGCGGCAATTTTACCAACATTAATTTGAACCAACAACCAATAACAGGTCCAGCCTAAGCTGCCAGCAAATCCGGCCCAGCCTAAAGCTTTGACAGGCACTTGAATAAAGAGCCCAAACGCCACTGTGCCGATAAAACTTAACCCGATTTGTACTAATAAGTGATACATGCTAGCACTTCCTTAACTAATTAAATAAAAAGCAATCCCCACGCCGACAGCAATGGCGCCAACGACCATGCTGGACTCAATGCCGCGTTCAATCCCCGCTAACAAATTGCCTTCAAACAAATCTCGTAAAGCATTAGTCATCGGGACGCCGGGCACTAACGGCATAATGGCGCCAATGATAATGTTATTGATACTTTTACCACCAAAGAAATGAACGTCACCCATAGCCAATAAGGCAATTACTAACGCGCCGATTAATTCGCCGACGAACCGCAAACGACTGTGTTGCCCAATTACGATAGCGATCCAATAACCTAAAGCGCCAATGATAAAAGTACTCACAAAATCCGTCCAGTCGTATTTTTGCGTGAAGATAATCATTAAACACGCACTTTCTAAGCCCGCACCAAAGGTTTGCGTTGCTAAGGAAAATAAGGGGCGATCGCGCTTGATTTGCCGTAATTGTTGCTCAAAGGTAGCTAAATCAATTTCTTGAGCTTCGTACTGGCGGGAGAGTGTATTGACTCTGGTAATGTTATTCATATTGATGCCGCGCCGTGAAATTTGTAAAAAACGAGTATATGGCGCTTTTTTAAAGCTGACTAAAACTCCCGTTAAACTGGTGAAAGCGGCATTATCAACTTCTTGACCACAAAAGGCAATGCGGCGCATTGTATCTTCGACACGATACATTTCTGAACCGGCTTCCACTAAAATCTGTCCGGCTAAAAGACACACTTCCATTAATTGATCTTGCTGCATCTAAGCACCTTCTTTGAAACTAATTAATCATTATTATACTATATTCGTTAAATTGTTTGGGGGAGGTGAAAAGAGTGCAAGTTGGAATTATGGGCGGATCCGGTTATTTAGGACAGCAAGTGATTCGCCAGCTGCACAAACATCCGACTTGGCGAATTATTAGTTTTTCTCGTCATGGGCAGCAAAACTTGCCAACAAATATTCAGCAAATGGCTCAATTTGTAAGCACTGATATTTTGCACGATGATCAGTGGCAATATTGGTTAAACCAATGTGATTGGGTAATTGATTTAGTCGGAATTTTACGAGAACAGCCGCGGCAAAATATAACTTATCAAACGATGACTTTCGCTCCAGCCAAGATTGTGACAGATTATATTGTTCAACAACAATTAACCACGAAGATGTTGTATGTGGCGGCCAATTGGGCGCCGTGGGGCTTGAAAAAATATTTATTTTATAAAGATCAAACAGCCCTGTATGTCAAACACCAGTTACAGCAGCAAGCAGTGATTATCTATCCAAATTTAATTTATGATCGACAACGGCTAACTAGTTGGGGCTTGGCGCAATTATTACGACTGAGTAATTTACCAGCCATTGCGCCGATGACCCGCATAGCGTTTAGTCAAGAAATTGATAAAATTTTGCAACAGCAAGTGAGCTTTTTGCAACAGCGCCGTTTCTTGCATGAAAAAAATATGTAATTTTACTGTAAATTAAATCAAGGGTGTTTTAAACTAAAAACATTATTGTTATTTTACTGAACTGGGAGGAGTAAGGTTGATGTCAAAAAAAGAAAGATTTATGACTACTTTAGGCTGGATTGCTACGGGAACAGCGATTTTAATGTATGTTTCCTATATTCCACAAATTATTAGTAATTTACATGGAGCGAAGGGTAATCCAGCGCAGCCACTAGCGACCGTCTTGAATACCTTATTATGGGTTATCTATGCTTTGTTCAAAGATCATCGTGATTATCCATTGGCTGTTAGCAATGGTGCCGGTGTGATTTTTGGGGCTTTGGCAGTATTAACAGCTTTGTAAAAAAGCAAAGAGAAGTGGGGATCAAAAGAATTTTTCGTAAATTTCAACGAATATTTTCTTTTTACCCAACTTCTCTTTTTTAATTTTACCAACAATTTGGTAAGTCACCTAATTGAGGTATTTAATGATGAATGTTGAAAATTAATTATGATAAAATTCTCAAATTTGAGAAGGAAAATAAGCACCACGTCAGTGATTGATTAAATTGTTCGCACCTTCGTGGCATCACCACTAGCAATGACTTGTAAGCCGTGAGCGGTTTGTAAAATTAAACTGGCTTTTTGAGTAACACCGACAATTTGGCCGTAAACGACCTTTGGCCCCATTTGCACTTGCACTGTCTGGTTTTTCCAAGCCAGCTTGTCTTGATAGTCAGGTAAGAAAAAGCCAGTCGCAAAATGATCTTTGAAGTGCCAGATTTGCTGCAATAAATGGATGATCAACTGACAGATTGCTTGCTCAGTCGGTTGTTTGGTCAAAAGATTGGCCCCAATTGCTAAGTGCTCTTGATAAAGATTAAGACCAATGCCAATAATAGCAACTTGGGGACGCGGCTGTTCGACTAAAATGCCAGAAATTTTTTGATCATTGACTAAAAGATCATTGACCCATTTAATTTGGGTTTCGAGTTGCCATTGTTGTTCAATGGCCTGATTTAAACACCAAGCAATACCGGTTGTTAAGAGTCCTTGATTTTGGGCAGTTAACTTGGGTAAAGCTAAACCAAGTGAGAGATAAATGCCACCAGTTTGAGAAATAAAGTTACGCCCTTTTTTACCATAGCCATTCGTTTGTTGATTACTGATCACTAGCTGAGGTGAAAATTTTTTTTGGCGGGCGACTTGTTGCTTTAATAATTGGTTGGTGGAAGTGACTTGATCATACCAGGCAATTTGCTGAGCTAAAAACGGCAGCTGCTGGTTTAATTGTTGTTCTAACAAAGTTAAATGTTGCATAATTAATTAGACCTCACATGAGTAAACTAATTTGAGCTTCAAAATAAAATAATTACGTAAAAAGAGACGAACTAAAAGCTATTCAAATCGGTCTTTATCATAGTCAAATTTGACATTTTAAGCAAGTTGCAATATGATACTGCCATCAAACAGTTTGATGTTTGAAATAAAATAAAGGAGCTGTTGGAATCTTAATGGAACTAAATTCAAGTGAAATACGGGCGTTAATTCCCAATCGATATCCGATCTTTTTCATGGACGGAGTGCAAGACATGCAAGTCGATAAATCAATTCAAGCGGTGAAGAACGTAACCGCTGATGAATCGTTTGTTGACAGTTATCGACCGGGACAATTTGTGATGCCATCAACGTTGATTATTGAAACCTTAGCTCAAGCAGCCTCAATTTTTATTTTGAGCTCACCGAGTTTTAAAAATAAAACAGCTTACTTAGGTGGGATTCCGAAGGCTGAATTTTTGTTTGATGTTCATGCTGGCGATCAGTTGCAGTTAAAAGTGGAATTAAAAAGACAACGTCAAAATATTGGCTTGGTTAGTTGCGTGGCGTCGGTTCATGATAAGCCAGCAGTGACAGCGGAATTAATGTTTATTGTCGAGGATGCGGTTCGTAGTTAACGGATTAGTTGCAGTTATTTTGACATTCTATAGGAGTAATACGAATGAAAGATAAAATGCAACGGATCAACCGGTTATTGACCACGGTTTATACTGATATTATGCGGGTTGAAGAACGGGAATTAAAAAAGAGTGATTTTAAGGACATTTCAGTTAAAGAAATGCACGCCATTGATGCAATTACTATGTATGATCACAAAACCAGTTCGCAATTAGCAGAAGAGTTAATGATTACTCCTGGTACAGTCACGACAATGGTTAATAATTTGGTACGTAAAGGTTATGTCGTCCGGATTCATGGCGATGATGACCGCCGAATTGTGCGTTTGGGTTTGACGAGAAAAGGCCGTTTAGTTTATCGAGCACATGATTTGTTTCATCGACAAATGGTAGCTAAGTTTATTGAAAACTTTGACGAGAACCAAGTTGAGATTATTGAACATGCCTTACTCAATTTACGAGCCTTTTTAGAATTTCCCGCGCATATCGATAAAACAAAGGAGTAATCCAGATTGGGATTGAGAATTAAGCAAACAGCTTATTATGTACCTGACAAGATTGTCAGCAATGATGATCTAACAAAGTTTATGGATACTTCGGATGAGTGGATTGCTTCCAGAACCGGCATTAAGCAACGCCACATTGCGCAAAAGCAACAAACTTCAGATTTAGCGTTGCAAGTAGCACAGCAGTTATTAGCAGCTAGTGATTTACCAGCAACTAGTTTAGATTTTATTATTGTGGCGACGATGTCACCAGATTATCAAACACCATCCACAGCGGCTTTAGTTCAAGGCAAGTTACAAGCCAATCAAGCATTTGCGTTTGATATTAGTGCAGCTTGTTCGGGGTTTATTTACGGCTTAGCTTTGGCTGATAAACTGTTAGCAACTACTTACCAACGTGGTTTAGTGATTGGTGCGGAAACTTTATCTAAATTGGTTGATTGGCAAGATCGTTCAACCGCGGTCTTATTTGGTGATGGTGCTGCAGGCGTTTTGGTGGAAGCTGATGCTAAGCATCCAGGATTGGTGGCTGAGGATTTGCAAACCTTAGGTGCGCAAAGTTCGGCACTCACAGCTGGGTATTTGCCGTTAAATTCGATCTTTAATCAAGATCAAACTGATCCACAACAGCGTTATTTTATGATGGATGGTCATGCTGTTTATCGCTTTGCCACCCATGAAGTACCCAATTCCATTCAACGTGTTTTAGCCAAAGCTAATTGGAACGTGAATGATATTGATTACTTTTTATTGCATCAAGCAAATGGGCGCATTATTAAAAGTATTGCACAACATTTAGATCAACCCGTAACTAAGTTTTTGCAGAATGTTGCAGAATTTGGCAATACTTCGGCAGCTAGTGTACCATTACTATTGGCGCAAAGTGTTGCAAACAAGCAAATTCAACGCGGGCAAAAGTTGATCTTAAGTGGTTTTGGCGGTGGTTTAACCGTCGGTAGTTTAGCGTTAGTTTATTAATTTTAATTATAAGGGAGTTTTATATTATGTCAGATCAAGAAATTTTTAACAAAGTCAAAGAAATTATTGTCGACCAAACAGGTGAAGAAGAAGAAGAAGTTACTTTACAAGCTAATATCAAAGATGATTTAAATGCTGATAGTTTGGATATTTTTGAAGTAATCAACGAATTAGAAGATGAATTTGACATCAAAATTGAAAATGAAGATGGTATTCAAACTGTGCAAGATCTAGTTGATTTTGTGAAGCAACAACTAGAAGCAAAGGAAGATTAAGCATGAAGTTAAGTCCATTTATTCAAAGTCTTGGATTGAAATATCCGATTTTTCAAGGAGGAATGGCCTGGGTCGCTGATGGTAAATTGGCGGCCGCTGTTTCCAATGCTGGTGGTTTAGGAATTATTGGTGCAGGCAATGCACCAGGTTCTGCAATTGCCGAAGAGATTAAAATTGCGCGGTCTTTAACCGATCGACCTTTCGGGGTCAATGTTATGTTATTGTCACCGCATGTTGAAGAAGTGGTGGAAGTTGTCTTGGAATATAAAGACAGCATCGCTTTAGTTACTACGGGTGCTGGTAATCCTGGCGATTACTTTACACGCTTTAAAGCGGCTAATATCAAAGTTATTCCAGTTGTTGGTTCTGTAGCATTAGCCAAAATGATGGAACGTGTTGGTGCAGATGCCGTGATTGCAGAAGGTATGGAATCTGGTGGTCATATTGGAAAGTTAACGACAATGGCCTTAGTTCCTCAAGTGGTTGATGCGGTTAATATTCCTGTCATTGCGGCTGGTGGTATTGGTGATGGCCGTGGTTTGGCAGCGGCTATGATGCTGGGTGCGCAAGGTGTCCAAATGGGAACCCGCTTTTTAGTAGCTACCGAATCTAAAGTTCATCCCACTTATAAAAAAGCGGTTTTGAAGGCTAATGATGCCAGCACAATGGTTACCGGTGACTTTGCAGGTCATCCATCTAGAGTTTTGAAAAACAAAATGGCTAAGACTTATGTGAAGTTAGAAAAAGCTGAAGCCGCTAAAGAGCATCCTAATTATAGTGATATTGAAGAATTAGGTAATGGTAGTTTGCGGCGTGCAGTTTTAGATGGTGATGCCAAGACCGGTGCTTATATGGCTGGTGAAATCTCTGGTTTGGTTAAAAAAGAACAACCAGCAGCTGAGATCTTGGAAGATGTTTATTCCCGGGCAGATCGGCTTTTAGGCGGTGACTATTAAGATGTTGGGATTACTGTTTAGCGGTCAAGGTGCCCAAAAAACAGGAATTACACAGGACCTGTACGAAAGTTTGCCAAGTTTTAAGCAGCATATTGATCAAGCAGCCGAAATTTTACAGTTAGACTTGCCAAGTATTTTATATGATGCAGCTTTGTCTGATCAGTTAGCACAAACGCGCTTGGCGCAACCGGCTATTTTGGCCATGAGTTGGAGCTTATATCAGGAATTAAAAGACTATTTAACTACTAAAGATTGCTTTGGCTTAGGACTAAGCTTAGGCGAATATAGTGCTTTAACTAGCAGTGGTTACGTTGATTTTGCTACCGGTTTGCAATTGATTAAGCGGCGTGGCGAATTAATGCAACAAGCTAGTGAGCAAACGGCCAGTGAAATGGTCGCCATTATGAAAGCCGATTTAGCTAGTGTTGAACAAGCAGTTCAGCAAGCTAGTCAATTCGGTGCTATTGGTGTGGCCAATGTTAATACACCACAACAGATTGTCATTGGTGGCGTCCCTACAGCAGTAGAGCGGGCTGTTGATTTATTAAAGCAGCAGCAGGAAAAACTGCGGGTTGTTCCATTAAAAGTTAGTGGGGCTTTTCATACGCCGTTGATGCAACCAATTCAGGCACAATTAAATGCGGCCTTAACGAAAGTTAATTGGCAGACCGGAACATTTCCAGTGTTTAGTACGACCACTAAACAAGAATTTGCTCCGCAAACTTTAAGTGATAATCTTACGCAACAGTTAGTTTCGACCACTTATTTTGCAGCTACTTTACAACAGCAAGCATCAGATTTAACGGCAGTTCTGGAGTTGGGACCTGGGAAAACCTTATTAGGCTTTGCTAAAAAGATTGTGCGGAAGATTCCTACTTATCAAGTTGATAGTTATGATGGACTGCAACAGACAATTACAGCGTTGGAGGCAATGGATTAATGGAACTCAAAGACAAAGTAGTTTTAATAACCGGTAGCTCACGAGGTATTGGTTTAGCAATTGCCAAAGCTTTTGCACAGCAAGGAGCGAATATCGTTTTAAATGCGCGGCATCCCATTAGTGCCGACGTGCAAGCTCAAATTACCGCTTTTGGGGTTCAATGTTTTGATATTAGTGCTGACGTGACGCAGATGGACTCTGCAGAACAATTAATTAAGCAAACATTGGCTGCAGCGGGCCACATTGATGTTGTAGTTAATAATGCAGGAATTACTCGCGATGGTTTATTGAACCGGATGTCACAAGAAGACTTTGACAGTGTCTTACAAACTAATTTAGTGGGAACTTTTAATGTTATTCGTCAGGCATTACGGCCAATGTACAAACAACGTTCGGGATGTTTTATTAATTTAGCCAGTGTTGTTGGCTTGACTGGTAATATTGGTCAGGCTAATTATGCTGCCAGTAAAGCCGGCATCATTGGGTTAACGAAATCAGTTGCGAAAGAAGTGGCTTTGCGTAATTTACGTTGTAATGCAATTGCTCCCGGAATGATTGATACCCAAATGACGCAGCAATTAAGTGATAAACGGCAACAAGAAATTATTAAACAAATTCCACTACAGCGCTTTGGTCAAGTTGAAGAAATTGCCCAAACTGCTGTCTTTTTGGCTCAAAATAATTATATTACTGGCCAAACATTGACGGTCGATGGCGGCTTAACAATGCAGTAAGGAGAATCATTATGACAAGAGTAGTAATAACAGGACTAGGGGCTGTTACCCCTATCGGTAACGATGTTGCTAGTTTTCAAGCAGGTTTAAATTCACAAAAGATTGGTTTTGAACCAATTACTTATTTTGATGCAACTAGTACAGGAGTTACAGTTGCTGGACAGTTAGATGATTTTGATGCGTTACAGCATTTAACAAAAAAAGATACGAAGCGCATGGATGCTTTTACCCAATATGCGGTTTATGCTAGCGATGAAGCCATGGCGCAAGCCCAAATCAATGCTGAGAATACTGATGCCGATCGTTTAGGCGTAATCTGGGGTTCTGGTATTGGCGGTTTAACGACAATTCAACAACAAGTGATCAAAATGCATGATAAGGGTGCGGATCGGGTTTCACCAATGTTTGTGCCCACTGCGATTGCTAATATGGCAGCTGGTAATTTGTCTATGCGTTACCAGGCCCATAATATTAGTACGACAATTGTGACCGCTTGTGCTTCCAGTACGAATGCGATCGGTGAAGCTTACCGTCAAATTAAAGATGGACGTAGTGACGTTATGATTACTGGTGGTTCAGAAGCTTCCATTAATCAGATTGGGATTGCAGGTTTTGCGTCTTTGTCAACCTTGTCTAAGGCCACTGATCCGACCAAAGCTAGCCTACCATTTGACGAAAGTCGTTCAGGCTTTGTGATGGGCGAAGGTGCCGGAACGTTAATTTTGGAATCTTTAGAACATGCTCAAGCGCGTGGTGCTGAAATTTTGGGTGAAATTGTTGGTTATGGAACAACATCTGATGCTTACCATATTACTTCTCCAGACCCGAAAGGTACCCAAGCAGCGCGGGCAATGAGTTTGGCTATGCAAGAAGCCCAAATCACGCCGCAACAAGTGGGCTATATTAATGCTCATGGCACGGGAACTAAAGGCAATGACTCGGCAGAATCAAAGGCTATTAATCAAGTTTTTGGTGCTGATAGTTCAGTTTTGGTCTCCAGTACGAAGAGTATGACTGGTCATTTATTGGGCGCTGCGGGTGCAGTCGAAGCAGTTGCCACAACCTTGGCATTACAATCTGGACAATTGCCAGTGAATGTTGGAATTATGAATCAAGATGCAGACTGTGATGTGAACCTAGTAACAACTAACAATAACCAACGGACAATTGATTATGCACTCAGCAACTCCTTTGGTTTTGGTGGTCATAATGCAGTTCTAGCAATGAAAAGGTGGCAAGCTTAAATGACTTTTGAAGAAATTCAAGCTCTCATGAAGCAAGTTAATCAAAGTAACATTAATGAATTAGATTTGGATTTTGATGGTGGACATTTGTATTTGAGCAAGCAAAGTCAAACTGCTCCAGCCACCGTAACTCCTAGTTCAGTAGTACCAGATAATCAAGCTACTGTGGTAGAAGATACAGCACAATTGCCGCAAATCAAGTCGCCTTTAGTTGGGATTGTTTATCTCCAATCTTCTCCTGACCAACCACAATTTAAAAAAGTTGGGGATCAAGTAGAAGTGGGCGATGTTGTTTGTGTCATTGAAGCAATGAAGATGATGACAGAAGTTAAGAGTGAGATTAAGGGAACTATTAGTGAAATCTTAGTTTCTGATGAAGAGGTTGTGGAATATGATCAACCCCTATTTACTGTCACACCCAATTAGGAGGGCTCAGAAGATTAATGGAAGCAAATGAAAATAAACAAAGTTTAGATGTTGTCCAAATTCAAGAAATTTTACCACATCGTTACCCAATGTTATTAGTCGATCGAGTACTAGATTATCAACCTGGTCAATATGCAATTGGTCGCAAGAATGTTTCTGTCAATGAAAGTTATTTCCAGGGACATTTTCCGGGTAACCCCGTGATGCCTGGAGCTTTAATCTTGGAAGCTTTGGCACAAACAGGGGCAATTGCTTTATTAACGATGCCTGAATTTAAAGGCAAGACCGCTTATTTCGGTGGTGTTAAGAAAGTTAAATTCCGGCAAATGGTACGTCCCGGCGATAGTTTACGTTTGGAAGTTAAATTAGATAAATTACGTGGAAATATTGGTATTGGTAAAGCGACTGCTTATGTTGATGACCAAATTGCTTGTTCTGGTGAATTAACATTTGCCGTACAGTAGGTGAGAGTTGAAATGTTGGAAAAAGTTTTAATTGCCAACCGTGGGGAAATTGCTGTGCGGATTATTCGCGCTTTACGCGAATTAAATATTACCTCAGTAGCAGTTTATTCAACGGCTGATAAAAATGCACAACATGTGAAAGAAGCCGATGAAGCAGTTTGCATTGGTGGCCCACAACCAGCTGATTCCTATTTGAATATGCAAAACATTGTGAGTGCTGCTTTATTAACAGGAGCGCAAGCAATCCACCCAGGTTATGGCTTTTTATCCGAAAGTCCGGAATTTGCACAATTGTGTGAAGAATGTCAGTTGACTTTTATTGGTCCTAAGGCCAAAACCATTGCGTTGATGGGTAATAAGGCTAATGCGCGGATTACCATGCAACAAAATGAGGTGCCGGTTATTCCGGGTAGTGAAGGTTTTGTCGCTAATGCGCAAGAAGCATTAGCAATTGCCCAAAAAGTCGGTTATCCAGTCATGCTCAAAGCCGCTGCTGGTGGTGGCGGTAAAGGAATTCGTAAAGTTTTTAAACCAGAAGAATTAAGTGATTCTTTTGTGCAAGCGCAAGAAGAAGCAAAGTTATCTTTTGGTGATGACCGCATGTATTTGGAAAAGATTATCTCTCCTGCTAAGCATATTGAAGTTCAGATTATGGCTGATCAAGCAGGGCACGTGGTGGCCTTGCCTGAACGAGACTGTTCCTTACAACGACGGCAACAAAAAGTTTTGGAAGAAACGCCTTGCGTAGAGATTAATGAGCAAGAACGGCAACATTTGCAGCAGTTAGCCATTCGCGCAGTCAAAGCAATTGACTATCAAAATGTAGGGACGATTGAATTTTTAATGGATCCGCAACATCATTTTTATTTCATGGAAATGAATACGCGGATTCAGGTAGAACATTCTATTACTGAAGAAGTAGCGCAAGTTGATTTGGTGCAAGAGCAATTAAAAATTGCTGCAGGCGCTGATTTGTCCATGACGCAAGCGGATGTGCAGATCCATGGTGCAGCTATCGAAGCGAGAATTAATGCGGAAGATCCGAAAAAAAATTTTCAACCGCAGGCTGGTCAGATTAAGCAAATGTCCTGGCCCGGTGGGCTAGGGGTTCGCGTTGAAAGTGGCGTGAACAGTGGTGATCAGATATCACCATTTTATGATTCAATGATTATTAAGATTATTGCTTTTGGTTCACAGCGCCCGGTCGTTTTGCGCCGTTTGATTAATTCATTGCGAGAATTCAAAATTGATGGTGTCACGACGAACGATGATTTCTTGATTCAATTATTACAACAAGAGGAAGTTCGCCAAGGTCATTATTTGACCACATATATTGATCAAAAGTTTTTACCGCAATATATGGCACAATCCTCAAAGGGGGCTAGTGACGATGAGTGAAAATCATTTTGCGCCTCATCCGATTCAAGCCTTAAATAGTTATTATCATAATGTTCCACAAGGAATTTTTCGTTATTGTCCTCATTGTGGCAGTAAGTTTTATTTTCGGCGGGCCGGTAAATTTCAAGTTTGTCCGGAATGTGGTTATGGTTTTCGGGTGAATGCTCGCCAACGCTTGAAGATGTTAACGAAAGATTTTCAAGAATGGGATGCTGAGTTAGCCACGACTGATCCTTTAAAGTTTCCAGATTATCAAGAGAAATTGCATAAGGCTCAGACGAAGACAAAATTGTTGGATTCAGTTTTAACTGGACAAGCCAAGTTGGCTCAACATGATGTGGCTTTAGGAATTATGGATCCTAACTTCATTATGGGAAGTTTAGGAACAGCTACTGGTGAAAAAATTACCCGTTTATTTGAGCAAGCAACAGAACGAAAATTACCAGTTGTTATGTTCACTGCTTCTGGTGGTGCTCGGATGCAAGAAGGAATTCATTCCTTAATGCAGATGGCGAAAATCTCGCAAGCAATTAATGAACATCGCCAAGCTGGATTATTGTATGTGGCAGTGATCATGGATCCTACTACCGGAGGCGTAACAGCTAGCTTTGCCTCACAGGCTGATATTACGCTAGCAGAACCCCAAGCGTTGTTAGGTTTTGCTGGGCGGCGCGTCATTGAGCAAACCATCAATAAGAAATTGCCTTCAGATTTTCAAAGTGTAGAAAACGCTTATCAGCATGGTTTTATTGATGAAATTGTGGCGCGACCACAACAACTACAGAAATTAGATCAAATCTTGACAATTTTTGCTGGTCAAAAGTGGAAGGGAGCTGCGCAAAGTGAGTAAACAAGTTAGTACGATCATGGAAGGTGCGCGAAGTGATAGGAAAGCTGACTTGCAACCGCTGATTGATCAATTATTTACGGACTTTTTTGCTGTACATGGCGATCAAGTGGATAGTGATGATCCGGCGATTATTGCCGGCTTTGCTAAGCTCAAGCAACGGACGGTGGCGGTAGTAGCCACGAATAAAGGTCAGGAATTAGAGGAACGCCTAGCCACTCATTTTGGTAGTCCAACCCCGCAAGGTTATCGGAAAGCTTTACGCGTAATGAAATTAGCGCAAAAAATGGGTGCACCAATTGTCACGTTGATTAATACTCCAGGTGCTTATCCGGGTGAAGAGGCTGAAGTGAAAGGTCAAGGCCAAATATTGGCTAAGAGCATCAGTGAAATGTTGCAACTGCAAGTTCCCATTTTAACTATTATTATTGGCGAAGCAGGTTCGGGTGGCGCGTTAGCTTTGGCCTGTTCTGATCAAGTGTGGATGCTAGAACACAGTATGTATACTGTTCTTTCGCCAGAAGGCTTTGCTTCTATTATGTGGAAAGATTCCAAGCTGGCTAATAAAGCAGCGGAAATGATGCATATTGAACCCGCTTGGTTGAAACAAAATCAAATTATTGAACAAGTTTTACCCGAGACGGTTTTAGATGATCAAGCCAAACAATTACAGACCTTGATTGATCAACAATTGGCTCAATTCGATCAGTTAAGTTTGTCTGATTTATTGCAACAGCGCAAAGAACGATTTCGTAAATTTTAATAAAATGTCTGATTAAGCGCAGCCAGCACCTATTTTGTTGGTTGCGCTTAATTTGTTTAAAAATTTAGTTGATAAAATTTGGTAATTCTTCATAATTATCCTTTAAGATAAAACTATAATTATCAATTAATATAACTGAAATTGAAAGGATGATTTTGATGCAATATTGTCCCAACTGTGGTGCCAAAATCAAAGCTAATGCCAAAAAATGTCCGACCTGTGGTTATCAATTAGTGGCGGAGCCGCAAAGAGCGCACGCTGATGCTGATGGTAGAGATCAAACTTATTCGCGGGCACAGCGTTATCATCAATCTTCGACTAATTCTATGGTTAGTTTTTTGCTCTGGCTCAAGAATAATCCCATTATGGATGTTTTAGCCGTTATTTTTGTTATTTTGACTTATGTTTATATTGGTAAATGGTTGAGCTTAGTGGTCGCATTAGGGTTGATTGTGGCTGGTTATTGGCACGCTAATCGGCGGCAAACTAATCTGGATCAAAAAATCCGGAATGCTTTTCGCCGCAAACAGCCGGCAACTTCTGCGGCTATTAAACGGCGTCCAATGGTTAAAGCGCGCGTTGATCACTATCAACAACCGAATTTTACCAAACCCTTACAACCACAAACTCAAGCGGGAGTAACAGAAGTGTCAACGGTTGTGCCAACAACCAAGTCAAAAAGTCAGCGCTCGTGGCTGTTATTAATTATTGCAGGTATTTTATTGAGTAGCAGCTACTGGCCAAACTTTTTTAGTAATAACTTTTTTGGCAGCAATGTGGTGACCAATTTCTCTTTAGCGCAGACTATTAAACAAGCACTTAACTTGTTAAATTATTACTTACATTTTCAAATTAATCCGGATCTAGGATTATGGATTATTGCCGCCGGACCACTATTGATTATCTTGGGCGCCTTGATGCCGAATCATTTTGGTAAAAAGTTAATTAAGTGGGGTAATTTTTGGAACTTACTGTGGTACTTTGGTGGTTGGTTAATCTTACATGTGAGTTTGAGCTTTGCCGCCAAAAGTGGTGTCATGCAACCACTAAGTCTCGGTGCTAGTGGCAAATCAGCTTTAACATTGAGTATTTTATTATTAATTTTGACAATTTGGGATTGGCATCAATTTAAACAGAGTAATGTGCGGCAATAAGCGTTTCTTAAGATATGGTATGATATGTTTAAGTTTGGGAGATAGAAGTTAACTTGTGAGGCGATAATTGTTGAAAATTTTAGTGGTAGACGATGACCAAGATATTGTGGAACTGCTCAGCATTTATTTAAAAAATGAAGGCTATCAACCAGTTGTTGCTAATTCTGGTGTACAAGCGCTCGATCAATTAAAAGCTAATCCGGATATTGCACTCTTAATATTAGACATTATGATGCCCGGCATGTCAGGAATTGAAGTGATTAAAAAATTACGTAAGGATTCACAAATTCCCATTATTGTAGTTTCTGCCAAAACTAGTGATTTGGATAAAATCCAAGGACTAATTACGGGTGCTGATGACTATGTGGTTAAACCCTTTAATCCGTTAGAGGTGATGGCCCGGGTGAAATCTTTGTTGCGCCGGACCCATGCTCAAGGTCACGAAATTTTACCAGATAAATTAGAAATTGGACCAATTACCATCGATAAAAGCTCCCACGAAGTCGTGACCAATGCGGGAGTGAAAGTGCAACTCACAGCATTGGAATTTGGCATTTTATATTTACTAGCCAGTCATCCTAATCGCGTCTTTTCTGCGGATGAGATCTTTGAGCGTGTCTGGAAGCAAGAAAGTGTGATTTCTGCCAAAACAGTGATGGTTCATGTGAGTCATTTGCGTGATAAATTAGAAGAAGCAACTAATGGTGAACAAGTCATCGAAACCGTTTGGGGTGTTGGCTACAAAGTGGAGGCTTAAACATGAAGGCAATGCTATCCCGTCGGTGGGTAGTTTATATAACGACCATTATTTTCGTATTGGCCGTCGGCGGTGAACTCAAATGGGCCACGATGATTAATCAAACGCCCCAGTTATGGTGGCTGATAGGATTGTTAGACGGGTTAATAATAATTCTTTTAGCCTATCAATATTTGTATCAACGCCAATTACATCGTACACAGTATTATCTGCAACATTTGGCGCGTGGCGAAGCGACTAGTGCTGATGGCATTACTATTTTGGAACTGCAACAATTAATTCAGCAAATGGATAAAGTGATGCAAACCGCCAGTGAATCCATGAAAAATCAAGTGGCTGCGGAACAAAGTAAAGACGAATTGATTACTAATGTGAGTCATGATTTACGGACGCCATTGACGTCAATTATTGGCTTTTTAGGTTTAATTGAACAAAATCCGCAAACGTCAACGGCCGATGTGCAAAAATACGTGCATATTGCTTATCAAAAATCGTTACAGTTACGTTCGCTAGTGAATGATTTATTTGAATATGTTCGTGCTAATAACTCGAACACTAAATTAAATATTCAAACATTCGATATGATTCAAATGCTGGAACAGATTGATGCAGATTTTGAATTAGAAGCTAAAAAACAGCATATTCAAATGGAAGTGGTCAGTGATGTTCCGCAGTTAATCATGCAAGCTGATAGTCAAAAGCTTGGGCGAGTTTTTAATAATTTAGTAATTAATGCCATCAAGTATGGTCAAGGTGCCGATCATATTTGGTTGTGCGCTAAAGAACAACAAGATCACGTAATTTTACAGGTGATTAATAATGGCCAAGCTATTGCTCCAGAAAATCAGCAACACTTGTTTGATCGTTTTTATCGTGTCGATCAGTCTCGTTCGAGTAAAACGGGGGGAACAGGCTTAGGGTTGGCCATTGCCAAAAGCTTGGTGCAAATGCAACATGGACAGATTACAGTCCACTCTGATGCACAACAAACTTGTTTTCAGATTGACTTACCGAAAAATTTAACCAGTGAAGGAGATAAATCATGACTTTGATTTTAAATGGTTGTACTTTATTATTGCAGGAACATAAGTTGCTAAAACAGGCTGATATTGTGTTTGACAATGAAATTACCGCCGTAACTTACGATTCACGGCAGGCACAAAAGGATGGTATGTTCTTTTGCAAAGGAACACATTTTAAAGAAAGTTATTTAAAGCAGGCTCAGGCTAATGGAGCAACAACTTATGTTTCTGAAGTAGCATATCCAGATATCAAGGGCATGAATGCCTTAATTGTAACCGACGTACAGAAAGCGATGGCGTTATTAGGGGCAGCTTTTTATGGTTACCCGCAGAATGATCTGTTTATTATTGCTTTTACAGGAACTAAAGGGAAAACGACTTCGGCCTATTTTACACGTGGAATCTTGCAAAATTATTCGAATCAAAAGACCGCCTTATTTTCGACGATTGATCGGATTTTAGGACCGAAGCCCAGTCAGAAATTTAAGTCCAATTTAACTACTCCAGAATCACTGGATTTGTTTCATGATATGCGTGAAGCCGTAGATAGTGGGATGACGCATTTGGTGATGGAAGTCTCATCACAGGCTTATAAGCGTAACCGTGTTTATGGTTTAACATATGATGTTGGCTTCTTTTTAAACATCTCACCTGATCATATTGGTCCCAATGAACATCCCGATTTTGCCGATTATCTTCATTGCAAATTACAGCTCTTAGTAAATTCAAAGAGTTGTGTGATTAATGGGGATACTGACTATTTTGACGAAGTATATTTAGCAGCTAAAGCGACAACTCCTAGTTCTAAACTGTATGTTTTTTCACGCCAAGGTGGCAATGAACAAGTGGCAGACTTTGTTTATCAGAGTAAAGAAAGTACATTGGCAGAAAGTGAATTTACGATCAGGGCCCAAAGTGCTAAAGCTCAGCAACTGAATATTGCTGGTGATTATCAATTAAGTTTGATTGGTGACTTTAACGAAGCTAATGCGACTGCCGCAATTATTGGTGCTGGGATTGCGGGGGCCCCTTATGAATTGGCTCAAACATCTATTATGGATGTTCATATTCCGGGACGGATGGAATCAATTAAGACCAAGCAACACGGCACAATTTACGTTGATTATGCGCATAATTACGCTAGCATGTCGGCGTTGTTACATTTTTTAAAAACGAAAAATCCACAATCCAAAATTATCGTGGTAGTTGGTAGTACTGGCGACAAGGGCGTTTCGCGGCGTTCAGGTTTTGCTAAAGCTCTAAGTAAATACGCTAATCAGGCGTATTTAACGACTGATGATCCGGGATTTGAAGATCCTCAAGCTATTTGTGAAGAAATCAATCAGTTAATTGATCATACGAAAGTGCAAGTGGCAATTATTCTAGATCGTCAGCAGGCGATTCAAGCGGCGATTACTACTAGTCAACCGCAAGATATTGTCGTGTTAGCTGGTAAAGGTGAAGATAAGTACCAAAAAATTCGTGGTGTGAATGTGGATTATCCCAATGACTTAAATGTGGCACAACAGATAGTTCAAGAAATTGAGGGATAGCGATGAAAGACTTTTTTACAATTATTGGCGGCATGGGCACGGCAGCCACGGAAAGTTTTGTGCGTCTGTTAAATGCAAGAACCCCTGCAATTAAGGATCAAGAATATTTAAATTATTTATTAGTCAATCATGCTAGTATTCCTGATCGAACCGATTATATTTTGGATCATCAAAAACCGAATTTTTATCCCGATTTGTTAGAAGATATTCAACAACAATCACTCTTACAGCCCGCTTTTATGGTGATTATTTGCAATACTGCGCATTATTTCTATGAACAATTACAACAAGAGACGTCAATTCCATTATTGCATATGCCCCGGAGTGCTGTTAGCTATTTGAAACAGCACTATCCCCGAGCGCAAAAAGTGGGATTAATTGCCACGAAAGGTACTTTAGCGGATCAAGTCTATCAACAAGAATTACAACAACAGGGATTAGATTATACGTTGGGTGATGAACAGCTGCAGGCGGATGTGATGGCTTTGATCTATGATTGTATCAAAGAACAAGGGGTAGTTGATGCACAGTTATATCATCAGATTCTCAAGCGAATGGTGCATGATTTTGGAGCCGACGTGGTTATTTTAGGTTGTACAGAACTTTCTTTGGCCCAAGAGAAAGCACCGCAACATAATTATTCAGTAGTTGATGCGCAAAGTATTATGGTTGATACTTGTGTCAATTTAGGTCAAAGGCTACAGCAAGGCTTACCCGTAATGATTCAAGCTGGAGTAGCGCAGTCCTAGACTGAAAATTATTTTATATTAGAATTGCATTATTGCTTTGATAATGTATAATTAATAATCTAAATTGTGAAAAGCTTATTTAGCTTAGCGCTAAATCAAAATTCACAGTTGAGTAAATCATTTAGAATTTTGAGGTTAATTGAAGTAATGAATAATTCAGAACCAAATAAATCCTTATTGAAACGCAATCAAAAAGTTTCGATGCAATCACAGCACCAAATGGGAAGTCATCGTTTTTTGAAGAGCATTTTGCTCTTTTTAATTATGGCTATTTTTATCGTCGGGGCTTACGGCTTTCGTATTTACTCGCAAGCTAGTAATGCTTTAGGCAATGCTTATCGGCCGAGTACCGCAATTCGACCTTCCAAAACGATCGCGCAAAAAAAGCCAGTTACTATTCTATTGTTAGGAGTAGATACAGGCGATGAAGGACGCACTGATCGTGGTAATTCAGATACTATGATTTTGGCAACGATCAATCCACAAACTAAAAAAACAGTGTTAATGAGTATTCCACGGGATACTTTATCGGAAATTTATGGGATAAAAAGCGGCCAGCATGTGATTCAGAAAATTAATTCCGCTTATAATTTAGGAGAGTCTGAGGCAGCGGTGAAAACTGTGCAAAAATTAGTTAATATCAAGATTGATAATTATATTACTTTGGACTTTCATTCACTGCCTAAAATAGTAGACGCAGTCGGTGGAGTTGAAGTAGATGCACCGTTTGCGTTCAGTTACGATGGCAGTAGTTTTCATAAAGGTAAGCAAGTCATTAACGGCAAACAAAGTCTGTCTTACGCACGAATGCGTTACGACGATCCGCAAGGCGATTATGGTCGGCAAATGCGACAACGTCAGGTTATTATGGCAATTGTCAAAAAAGCAACTTCTCTAAGTACGTTACCTAATCTTCAAAAAGTGTTGAATAGCATTTCTAATTCGATGAGTACTAATCTATCATTGGATGATATTACTGCGTTAATTCAATATTATCGAGGAGCGTCTAAAAACATGGACTCTGATCATTTGCAAGGGCACGGCACCCTAATTGACGGAATTTCTTATGAAGTAGCGCCAACTAAAGAATTACAGCGCGTATCGGATAAATTAAGAACCAGTGTTGGCCAAGATAAAGAAAAGATTAATAACGTCGAGACACGACAAAATAAAATGAATGTGACGAAAAATGGTTTTGATTTTAAGGAAAAAGTAAATCAAAATTATGTAATTTATGGCGAAAATGTTAATAGTAATTACTTGATTGATAACTAAAAAGCAATTTATTTTAAAAATAAATTGCTTTTTTTATATCGTAAAAAAGCAGTCATACCAAGGGATAGAGCAATAAGTAGCAAAAAAGAATAAAAAAAGATGGGCAAAGGGGTTGCAAAAGGGTAAAAAAGTTGATAATATATTTTCTGTTGTCAATGAGTCATGCGCGTCACTGTTAAGCAAATAAAAAAAACAGTTGACAAGCTCATGATAAGATGATAAACTAAATGAGCCGCTTAATCAAGTGGTAATCAACAAAAAGTTAAGTAGATCTTTGAAAACTGAACAAAGTTTCTTTAAAAGCCAAGTGCTGGGTTCTTGAAAAAGAACCTGTCAATTTAAAAGTAATAAAGAAGACAAAGAACGTTAGAGTTCTAAGTCTGAGTCAACAAACTAACAAAAAATGAGAGTTTGATCCTGGCTCAGGACGAACGCTGGCGGCGTGCCTAATACATGCAAGTCGAGCGAGCAGAAGTAACGGAATACCTTCGGGTAGGAAGATATGGACGCGAGCGGCGGATGGGTGAGTAACACGTAGGTAACCTGCCCTTTAGCGGGGGATAACAATTGGAAACAGTTGCTAATACCGCATAAAGTGCTTAATCACATGATTAAGGAATGAAAGACGGTTTCGGCTGTCACTAAAGGATGGACCTGCGGCGTATTAGCTAGTTGGTGAGGTAAAGGCCCACCAAGGCGATGATACGTAGCCGACCTGAGAGGGTAATCGGCCACATTGGGACTGAGACACGGCCCAAACTCCTACGGGAGGCAGCAGTAGGGAATCTTCCACAATGGACGAAAGTCTGATGGAGCAACGCCGCGTGGATGAAGAAGGTTTTCGGATCGTAAAATCCTGTTGTTGAAGAAGAACGTGCTTGAGAGTAACTGCTCAAGTAGTGACGGTATTCAACCAGAAAGTCACGGCTAACTACGTGCCAGCAGCCGCGGTAATACGTAGGTGGCAAGCGTTGTCCGGATTTATTGGGCGTAAAGGGAGCGCAGGCGGTTTGAAAAGTCTGAATGTGAAAGCCCTCAGCTTAACTGAGGAAGTGCATCGGAAACTGTCAAACTTGAGTGCAGAAGAGGAGAGTGGAACTCCATGTGTAGCGGTGAAATGCGTAGATATATGGAAGAACACCAGTGGCGAAGGCGGCTCTCTGGTCTGTAACTGACGCTGAGGCTCGAAAGCATGGGTAGCGAACAGGATTAGATACCCTGGTAGTCCATGCCGTAAACGATGAGTGCTAAGTGTTGGGAGGTTTCCGCCTCTCAGTGCTGCAGCTAACGCATTAAGCACTCCGCCTGGGGAGTACGACCGCAAGGTTGAAACTCAAAGGAATTGACGGGGGCCCGCACAAGCGGTGGAGCATGTGGTTTAATTCGAAGCAACGCGAAGAACCTTACCAGGTCTTGACATCTCCTGAAAGCTGTAGAGATACAGGGTTCCCTTCGGGGACAGGAAGACAGGTGGTGCATGGTTGTCGTCAGCTCGTGTCGTGAGATGTTGGGTTAAGTCCCGCAACGAGCGCAACCCTTGTTACTAGTTGCCAGCATTAAGTTGGGCACTCTAGTGAGACTGCCGGTGACAAACCGGAGGAAGGTGGGGACGACGTCAAATCATCATGCCCCTTATGACCTGGGCTACACACGTGCTACAATGGATGGTACAACGAGAAGCGAACTCGTGAGGGCAAGCAGAACTCTAAAAACCATTCTCAGTTCGGATTGCAGGCTGCAACTCGCCTGTATGAAGTTGGAATCGCTAGTAATCGTGGATCAGCATGCCACGGTGAATACGTTCTCGGGCCTTGTACACACCGCCCGTCACACCATGAGAGTTTGTAATACCCAAAGCCGGTGGGGTAACCCTTCGGGGAGCTAGCCGTCTAAGGTAGGACAAATGATTAGGGTGAAGTCGTAACAAGGTAGCCGTAGGAGAACCTGCGGCTGGATCACCTCCTTTCTAAGGAAAAATAAACGGAAAGCAGTTGGCAAGAAACTTTGTTTAGTTTTGAGAGGTCTACTCTCAAACATTAGTACTTTGAAAACTGAATATTATGAGAAGAAAGACACCGAGAATCGAGAGATTCGAAGAAAGTAAGAAACAGTAGTAATTAAGGTTAAGATAATAAGGGCGCACGGTGGATGCCTAGGTACTAGGAGCCGAAGAAGGACGCAACGAACAGCGAAATGCTCCGGGGAGTTGTAAGTAAACGAAGATCCGGAGATATCCGAATGGGGGAACCCGGCTAAGGTAAAGCTTAGTCACACTGCGACGAAAGTTGTAAGTGAGGAAGACGTGGTGAACTGAAACATCTAAGTAGCCATAGGAAGAGAAAGAAAAATCGATTTCCTGAGTAGCGGCGAGCGAAACGGAAAGAGCCCAAACCAGAGAGCATGCTCTTTGGGGTTGTAGGACTGGGACGTGAGATAGTCGAAGATAGCTGAATCAGTTGGGAAGCTGAACCAGAGATAGTGATAGTCTAGTAGGCGAAATCAGAGACACTCTACCAGTATCCTGAGTACGGCGGGGCACGTGAAACCCCGTCGGAAGCAGGGAGGACCATCTCCCAAGGCTAAATACTCCCTAGTGACCGATAGAGAACAAGTACCGTGAGGGAAAGGTGAAAAGCACCCCGGAAGGGGAGTGAAATAGATCCTGAAACCGTGTGCCTACAAGTAGTCAGAGCTCGTTAAAGAGTGATGGCGTGCCTTTTGTAGAATGAACCGGCGAGTTACGATTGCGTGCGAGGTTAAGTTGAGAAGACGGAGCCGAAGCGAAAGCGAGTCTGAATAGGGCGAAAGAGAGTACGTAGTCGTAGACCCGAAACCAAGTGACCTACCCATGTCCAGGTTGAAGGTGCGGTAAAACGCACTGGAGGACCGAACCCACGTAAGTTGAAAATTGCGGGGATGAGGTGTGGGTAGCGGTGAAATTCCAAACGAACTTGGAGATAGCTGGTTCTCTCCGAAATAGCTTTAGGGCTAGCCTCGGAGAAGAGGATCTTGGAGGTAGAGCACTGTTTGGACTAGGGGCCCAACATGGGTTACTGAATTCAGATAAACTCCGAATGCCAAAGATCTTTCTCCGGGAGTCAGACGGTGAGTGATAAGATCCATCGTCGAAAGGGGAACAGCCCAGATCACCAGTTAAGGTCCCAAAATCCATACTAAGTGGAAAAGGAAGTGGAACTGCACAGACAACTAGGATGTTGGCTTAGAAGCAGCAACTCATTTAAAGAGTGCGTAATAGCTCACTAGTCGAGTGGTTCTGCGCCGAAAATGTACCGGGGCTAAGTATGGTACCGAAACTGTGGATGTGCATCGAAAGATGTACGTGGTAGGAGAGCGTTGTAAGCACGAAGAAGCCAGATCGAGAGGACTGGTGGAGAGCTTAGAAGTGAGAATGCCGGTATGAGTAGCGAAAGACCAGTGAGAATCTGGTCCACCGGATGACTAAGGTTTCCTGGGGAAGGCTCGTCCGCCCAGGGTTAGTCGGGACCTAAGATGAGGCCGAGAGGCGTAATCGATGGAAAACAGGTTGAGATTCCTGTACTGTTCAGTGTTGTTTGAACGATGGAGGGACGCAGGAGATGAATTGTGAGCATGCAGCTGGAAAAGCATGTCTAAGCAGCGAGTCTGGATATGAGTCAAATGCTTATAACCGCGAAGGATGAGTTGTGATAGGGAGCGAAATTAAAGTAGCGAAGCACAATAGTCACACTGCCGAGAAAAGCTTCTAGTGAGACACTGAATACCCGTACCGCAAACCGACACAGGTAGTCAAGGAGAGAATCCTAAGGTGAGCGAGAGAACTATCGTTAAGGAACTCGGCAAAATAGCCCCGTAACTTTGGAAGAAGGGGTGCTGGTGTAAGAGCCAGCCGCAGTGAAAAGGCCCAAACAACTGTTTATCAAAAACACAGGTCTCTGCAAAATCGTAAGATGACGTATAGGGGCTGACGCCTGCCCGGTGCTGGAAGGTTAAGAGGATGAGTTAGACTTCGGTCGAAGCCCAGAATTGAAGCCCCAGTAAACGGCGGCCGTAACTATAACGGTCCTAAGGTAGCGAAATTCCTTGTCGGGTAAGTTCCGACCCGCACGAAAGGCGTAATGATTTGGGCACTGTCTCAACGATAGACTCGGTGAAATTATAATACCCGTGAAGATGCAGGTTACCCGCGACAGGACGGAAAGACCCCATGGAGCTTTACTGTAGCTTGATATTGAGTTTTTGTGTAACATGTACAGGATAGGTAGGAGCCGTAGAGATCGGTACGCTAGTATCGAAGGAGGCGCTGGTGGGATACTACCCTTGTTATATGAAAGCTCTAACCCGCGCCGTTGAAGCACGGCGGGAGACAGTGTCAGGTGGGCAGTTTGACTGGGGCGGTCGCCTCCTAAACAGTAACGGAGGCGCCCAAAGGTTCCCTCAGAATGGTTGGAAATCATTCGTAGAGTGTAAAGGTAGAAGGGAGCTTGACTGCGAGACAGACAAGTCGAGCAGGGACGAAAGTCGGGCTTAATGATCCGGTGGCACCGTATGGAAGGGCCATCGCTCAACGGACAAAAGCTACCCTGGGGATAACAGGCTTATCTCCCCCAAGAGTTCACATCGACGGGGAGGTTTGGCACCTCGATGTCGGCTCATCGCATCCTGGGGCTGTAGTCGGTCCCAAGGGTTGGGCTGTTCGCCCATTAAAGCGGTACGCGAGCTGGGTTCAGAACGTCGTGAGACAGTTCGGTCCCTATCCGTCGCGGGCGTAGGAAATTTGAGAGGATCTGTCCTTAGTACGAGAGGACCGGGATGGACATACCACTGGTGTACCAGTTGTCTTGCCAAAGGCATAGCTGGGTAGCTAAGTATGGAAGGGATAAACGCTGAAAGCATCTAAGTGTGAAACCCACCTCAAGATGAGATTTCCCATTCAGTAATGAAGTAAGACCCCTCAAAGAAGATGAGGTAGATAGGTTGCGAGTGGAAGTGTAGTGATACATGGAGCTGAGCAATACTAATCGGTCGAGGGCTTAACCAAGGGTGTCGAGTAAGAACATAATATTCAGTTTTGAGAGGACTAAGGTTCTTTCAGAAGGTAAGAAGAGAGCAAGTGTGGTGGCGATAGCGAGGAGGAAACACCTGGAATCATGCCGAACACAGAAGTTAAGCTTCTCAGCGCCGAAAGTAGTTGGTGGGAAACTACCTGCGAGGATAGGTCGTTGCCATGCTGTTTATAAAAGATTATCATTTTAATAATGATAATCTTTTTTTGTGTCTTTAAAAAGAATGGGATGAGTACTGATTATGGCTTACAAACAACAACGACGAATAGTTGACGTCGGATTATTAGCGGGAAAAATTATGATTGAATCCGGAGCAGAAATGCATCGTGCCCAGGATACAATGCAACGAATTTTGCTAAAGGGTGGAATTGAACACCCGGAGATTTATACGACGCCGACGGGAATTTTTTTAAGCGCTGATCGTTTGACTAATACAAGAATGGTGCAAATTAACCACGAAACGACTAATTTATATAAAGTGACGGAAGTTAATTCATTATCACGTCAATTTGTGGCTGAACAATTAACTTTAGAGCAATTAGAACAAGGGTTACAGCAAATTGAGCGGTCGATGTTAGATTTTCCATTGTGGTTAAAAGCGGCTGGTGCTTTTTTGTTGAGTTGCACCTTGATGATTTTATTTGTGGGCGAATATGATTGGGTTGATTTTGTGCCTGCAGGAATTGTAGGAATGATTGGTTATTTAATTGATTATTTTGTCAAACAATGGATTGATATTAGTTTTATCAGTACTTTTTTAGCAGCAACCACTATTGCGCTTTTAGCCGTTGTGCTTCAAAAAATTCACTGTGTAAATAATTTAAACTACTTAATTATTGGTGCTGTGATGCCCTTAGTGCCAGGAGTATCGTTAACGAATGCACTGCGCGACCTGATGGCACGGCACTTAATATCAGGGTTAGCTCGAATGGGTTCGGCGATTTTGAGTGCAATGGCGATTGGCGGCGGTATCGCAATGGTACTGAGATTCTTTTAAAGAAGGGAGTTTCGTATATGATACTAAATGCGATTCAAATTATTATTCAAATTACATTTAGCTTTGTCGGCACCATTGGATATGCACTCTGTATTAATATTCCGCGCACAGCGCTCATTACTAGTGGTGTTTGTGGATCATTAGGCTGGATGATTTATTGGATTTTAAGTAATTTTGTGAAATCAGGTAAAGTATTCGCTAACTTAATTGCGGCACTAATGATTGGAATTGTTAGTTATTTATGTGCGCGTTATAAAAAGATGCCCGTGAGTCTATTTAATATACCAGCGTTGGTGCCACTAGTTCCTGGAGCAACCGCATATCAAGCTGTACGAGCACTGGTTTTTGGACAAATCTTCGAAGGGCTGCATTTAACAGTGCTAGTCATTTTAATTATTGGGGCAATTGCAATGGGCTATATCTTAGCCCAATTAATTGTAGATCTTGCATTTCGGCGTTATTCATGATAGATTGATGATATGCGATGAGTCGAGTGATCACTTTTTAGTGATGATTCTGGGAATGTCGATTGTTATTAATAACAATAGCCAGCGGATATGGTGACATTTTTATCATTAGATGTGAACTGATGATAAATATTACTTGAAGTAATATCCCTTTAAAAAAGCCATAACAAAAGTTATGGCTTTTTTTCATTATTAAAATTAAATTGGTTCAAGATGTTTTCACGAATAATGGTTCGAACTTGTTGGTTAGCTAATAAACTGGAATGCTCACTATCGTCACCAGTGACGGTGGCCTGTGTGTATTTAGCGACCGTATTTTGAAAAATATATTTACCCGCTTCGACACTTTGATAAGGTACAGTGCCATCATCTTGATAATTTTTAGTGCCCGCAATGGAATCGACAATTAAATTCTTGGGTAATTGTTGGCGGTGCTGGTGTAATTGGTGAAAAATTGCGGTTTGATTTTTGATATTGGATTCTAAAGAATTGTAGGGCGTACCAATGGTAATTAAATGATTGATACGCAAAGCGTTTTGATTAAAATATTTTTCTAAATACCACGTCCAAATTAAGCCGCCGTTAGAGTGACCGACGGCAGAGAAGTTGTTAAAGTTATAATTAGCAGTTAAATAATTGATAGCTAATTTGAGCCAGTAAGTTTGCTTTTTAATATTCTGGTATCCGTCAGCGTTATTTTGAAAAGCAATCACAATAAAAGGTTGTTTATCATGAGCAGTAATTTTTCCCGTCACATGCAAGTGATTGTTCGTCCGCACCGTAATTTTGACAATACTATGTCTTTTTTTAGGGGTATTATATTGCTTTAATAAATCATCAAAGCGATTTTGTGAAGCAGAACTGCCAGGGATAAAGATCACCGGGGATAGTGTTGAATTGTGGAACGCTTTTTCACTATAAACAGCCTGCTTCATTTGAAAATAGGCAGGAATACTGCTGAGGACAAAGATCAAGAGAATAATTTTAATCCACAGTGATTTTTTCATGGGCAACCTCCGCTTTCACAAATGGCAAATAAATTAAAGTGGAACTAAGGATGGCTAAAAGAGTCGCGAACAAAGCTGCCCAGTTGCCATTGGTTCCTAAAAAGTTCCAAAGAAAAGTTGGGGTGCCGGCAAAAATTTGGTAAATGGCAGGTGACGCCCATTTCAAATTAATGAAACAGTAACCAATCAGCATGCTGACTAAGGGGCTCACAATAAAGGGAATTAGGAAGCGATAATTGAATAAGACTGGTAGTTTAATGAGTAATGGGGCGTTCAGTCCAAACATGCTGGGAATCAAATTTTCGAGCACGATTTGGTAGCGATGATAATACAAAAGCGCAAAAATTAACCCCAAACAGCACCCGATTCCTCCTAAAAAGGCATAGCTAGTATAAAGCGAATGGGTATTCAATGGATAAGGCAAACTTTGATGTGATAAAGCAGCACTCAAATTGGCAGTAGCTGCGGGTGAGTTGATGGCTTGACTTTTAGCATTAAAGGGATTGATGAGCCCGAGCCAACTGCCCAGACAACGAATAATTGTCAGAAAAAATAAACTGAGTGGTTGAATTTTTTGAACATTAGTGGAAATACCAGGAATATTATTGAACCAACTCAAGGGGTTTAACCAATTTAAGCTATAGCCTAAAATAATAGCCACAGTAATAATCAAGGTGGGACAGTGGAGACGACTTAAAATTAAGGAACTCATCAAACTAATAATAATCACCAATAAAATCGGTGGTTGATTCAGATAAAGATTGGTATCATGGTTTAAACAAGTTAAAATAATTACTAAGCAAGTGCAGCAATGTGTGACTAAAGATGCTTGCGACTGGAATTTTTGTGAAATAAGATAGCTAAGTAGTAATAAAATACCGAACTCCAATAAATTATTTAAATTTAGGAATAAGGGTAAATAGTGACTGAGGTTCGGTAAATGTAAGAGATGACGTAAAAAACCATTCGGGTTTATAACGCTACTAGTGATGAGATGTGAATAAGCATCAACTAGGACAAAAGGATAGAGCCAAGTTAAGATTTGTTGTCCTTGTTGTTTAATATTTGATAAATGAATGTTCAATCTAAATGCTCCTCTTCAAAAGATTGTGGCTAGATGTTAGTAACTATGACTTAATCCAAAAACGGAAAGGAATTCTTCGATGGCAAATGAACAGCAACGGTGGTTATTAATTATGAATGTAATTTTTAATCTCGTTATGGGCTTTATTTTACCAGTGAATACTATTTTTATAACGAAATATTTACACGAATCAATGATTACTGCTGGTTGGGTCCTAATGATCTATTCTTTAGTGATGATGCTGGGTAATGCGTTGGGCGGTTATTTGTTTGATCGGTTTTCGCATACGAAAACGTTGTGCTGTGGCTATTTATTATCAGCACTCGGTTTTGTGATTATGGCGGTTAATCATCAGTGGCCCTTGTATCCCATTTGGTTAGTGATCGTAGGCTTAGGCATGGGCATTAGTTATACGGCGGTGAACTCATATACGGCGGTGGCAGCTCAGCAAAGTCATACGCCCCAAAAGGTTTTCAATGCAATGTATCTGGCAGCTAATGTCGGGATTGCCATTGGCTCCATGCTGGTGAGTGTCATTTTTCAAAGTAGTATTTTTTTAACTTTCTTTTTGCCAGCATTGTGTTTTGGCTTGTGTTTGGTAATTGTGTTTTGGCGTGGTTCGATCTTGGATGGCGTTCAACAGGTCCAGCATGCAAACTACCACGCTCCTTCAACTAATAATGGGCACACTAACCAGTTAAAGTCCCAACATTTGAGGTTGAATTTGATACTTTTATGCTTAGCCACTTTAATTGTCTGGTTAGGTTACTCACAGTGGGATAGCAATATGTCCTTATATATGTTAGATCGGCATTTAACAATGCACCAGTATAGTTTATTATTTAGTATTAACGCGGCGTCACTGATTATTATTCAGCCCTTGATGAATCAAATCATGACGCATTTGTTTCAATCCTTAAAATTTCAGATTGGTACGGGATTATTGATTATGGCGGGGTCATTTTTATTGTTACCTAATGCGACACATTATAGTCAATATGTGTGGAGCATGTTATTACTAACCATTGGAGAATCAGTTACGTTCCCCACCATTCCTGCCTTACTCAATAAATTTGCGAACGCGGATAACCAAGGACGCTATCAAAGCTTTTATGTCATCTTTGGTTCATTAGGACGGGCTGTCGGTCCTTATTTAGGCAGTCTATTGGCAACTCAATGGACTTTTAATAATCTATTTTTATTGATTTTTATTACGATTACATTAGCTGCCATGGGCGTTTTTTTAGTAAAGGAGGTCCGATAAATGTTTAAGAAAAAATTAGCCGGTGTAACAGTTTTAGGAACAGTTCCTTTACTAATCGGAAAAGTCTTGTTTGAATATGTACAGCGTCGTGACAGTTCAGCGTTAAAAACGCAACCACCACAATACTCATCCACCAACCAGGCCATGAAATGGGCCCAACAGTTTGAACAATTACCACATCGCACAGTCCAGTTAGTAGCCCATGATGGCTGGACGTTAACGGGCTTTTTGACCAGTAATCCCCAAAACTTAGGAACGGTTTTAATTGTTCATGGTTTTGGGGTGGATCATCATTCATTAGATAAAATTGGTGGTTTATTTTATCAATTGGGCTATAACGTTTTACAACCTGATAATCGCGCTGCGGGTTTAAGTGGAGGTGATTATTTAAGTTATGGTTATTTGGAAAAATACGATGTGCAGTTGTGGCTGCAGTGGCTACAACAACAATCTCAATTACAGGCACCTTTGATTTTATTTGGGGCGTCGATGGGAGCAGCGACTGTTTTACAGAGTTTGGCTTTATCTTTGCCGCCACAATTAGCTGGCGTGATTGCTGATTCTAGTTACACTAATGCCCAGTCTATTAGTGAGTATACTATTCATCGTCAGTTTAAGTTGCCTAGTAAAGCCATAACCCAGTTGATTTCATTATGGTCGAAAGTTAAGTTTGGTGCCAGTTATGCGCAAATTGATGTCCGACCAGCATTGCAGCAAACGAAAGTCCCGGTTTTGTTAATTCGTGGTTTAAAAGATACGACGGTGCCGCCACAAATGTCAGCTCAATTAATGCAAGGAGCAACCTCAGTAGTGCAATTGGTGGACTTTGTTGATGGGAGTCATATTCGTTCCATTGAAAGTGATCCGCAGCGTTACGCACAAGTGATTCAACAATTCTGTGCACAGTTCACGGTCAAAAATAAGTTTGAAGCTGGTCAGTGATTAATGACCAGCTTTTTTACTGCAAAAATCTTGAAAGTGGCGGCCCCAAATATCTAAGTCCAAAACTTTGCCTTGATTATTGGCTACGGCCGGTAAGTGACCCCAACGTTGGAAATTATTTTTACTAAATAAATGTTCACTGGCTAAGTTGGCACTAAAAATATAGGCAACAACTGTTTTTATATGCAAACTTTTTAATTGCGGAAAAATAAAATCTAGGGTGGCTTGGCCGAGACCTTGATGTTGTGCATTCTTATCTAAATAAATACTGATTTCACTGGTAGTTTGATAAGCAGCCCGACCATAAAAATCGGATAAGCTAGCCCAGCCCACAATTTGTTGCTTTTGTAAAATAACCCATAACGGACGTAGGGGATTTTGTTGATGTTCTAAAAACCAGCTTTGGCGTTGGGCGACAGTAACGGGTTCTAAATCGGCGGTAATCGTTTGGATAGGAATACTTTGGTTATAAATGGTAACGATGGTACTTAAATCTGGCAGCGTCGCTAAACGAAAAGTTGCTGGCATTAAAAAAATCTCCTCATAATTAATCTTAATAAAAGTGATTATAGTAGTTTTAAACGCGTAACTCAAGTGTTTGGTTCGTGTTGGTCGGGTTGCTGATTATTTTTACATTAATAATAATTATAAAAATAGCCACAACATCTCATTTACTTTTAATTAAAAAGAGAGTAAACTCAACACAACTAAACGGCTACAAAATTTAAGGGAGAAGAGATGGGAGCAATGAAGTTACCAAAGATGTTGCTGGGTGGTGGCATGACCTTGACGGCGGCTGTATTAATGGTAGGCTGTGGTTCCAAACAGGCTCAAGCGCCCACTAATGAAGTGCGGATTATGTCCAAAGACCTGTTAGCAACCATGGATACTTCCATGATGACTGATATTTTGAGCGCGCAAGCGGCACAGAATACCATGGCAGGTTTATATCGTTATAATGGTAAGACTATCGAACCAGAATTATCCACTAAAGTGGTTAAGCCAACCAATAACGGTTTAACTTATACCTTTCCATTACGCAAGAACGCTAAATGGAGCAATGGCGATCCAGTAGTGGCTAACGATTTTGTTAATTCTTGGCGGCGGACGGTTAATCCCCAAACTAAATCTCAATACGCTTATATCTATGAGGGGATTGCTAACGCCAAGGCGATTACTGCCGGGAAAAAACCAGTGGATTCTTTGGGGGTTAAAGCCTTAGATGCACATACTTTACAGGTTACTCTAGAGAAGCCAATTCCATATTTTAATGAATTATTAACGGGCTCGCAATTTTATCCGCAGAATCCGCGGGCCACTAAAAAGTGGGGGAAGAAGTATGGAACCAATTCGAAGACTTTAGTTTTCGATGGACCCTACAAATTGCAGAATTGGAGTAATTCCGATAATACGTGGACTGAAGTTAAGAATAATACTTATTGGAATGCCAAGCACGTTAAGGTCAAAACTTTGAAATACCAAGTCGTCAAAGATGCTTCGACTGCGTTGAATTTGTATCAATCGGATAAGTTGGACCGTGCGGAATTGAGTGGCGATACTTCTAAACAAATGAAGAATTCCAAGGGTTATAGCGTCCAAAAGCAAAATTCGACTGATTATATTGAACTCAACCAGAAGAAGTTGCCGATGTTCAAGAATCAAAAAATTCGGCAAGCTTTATCCTTTGCAATTGACCGCAAACAATTGACGAAAAAAGTTTTGGGTAATGGAACTTCAGTAGCTACTTCTGTAACGGCTGCTGATATGGCTTATGATCCTAAGTATCAATCGAAAGATTTTGTCAGTGAAACGAGTGGCACTGGTAAAGCCTATACCAAATATGATTTGGCTAAAGCTAAGCAGTTATGGAAACAAGGATTACAAGAAAGTGGTCAAACCAAGAAAAAATTTAATTTGGTTTTGTTAAGTGACGATACGGATATTGCCAAACAACAAAGTGAATTTTTACAAAGTCAATTACAAAAATTACCAGGTTTGAAAGTTACATTGAATAATGTACCGTATAAGAGTCGACTCAGTCGCTCAGTGAGTGGAGACTTTGATATGGTCATTACGCAATGGAATGCAGATTTTCCAGATCCGATTAATTTCTTAACCTTATTTATGACTAATAATTCTTATAATAGTGGTAAGTGGAGTAATCCACAGTATGACGCTTTATTGAATAAGAGCATGAATGAAGATGCCAATAATGTCACCGCACGTTGGAACGATATGAAAGCAGCGCAAGATATCATTAATGAACAACAAGGTGTCATTCCGCTATATCAAAATGGTCAAGCCTTTATGACGAAATCTAGAATTAAGAACCTGGATTTGAATCCGGACAATATGTATAACATGACTAACGTCCGTCTGAAAAAGTAGTTGAAGAATGTTTGATAGAATCTTCAAGTGTGTCGAAAGACAACTTTAATGAAGATTCTATTTTTTTGCTTTCCGCATCAAATGAAACGAAATATCAAAGTTTAATCCTTTTTTTGGAAATTCTGTCCCACTTTTGAAACAATTATCCGACAATTACTTTTGTTGTGTCGTTTCTGCAACACTTCAACCATTCTTGTAGTGGTTCTTTGCCTAAATTTTGGTTAATATACAATTGTCAACTGAGAGAAGTTCTCTCATCTGATCATAATTGTAGAACATTGTAACTTAAGACCTCTTATTAGGAGGTTGTTACAATGAAAACATTTTTAAGTCTTTTAAGCGTTTTAGCATTAAACGCTTCTGTGGTTTTTACTAATCCTGCTGGTTACTCCCCTAGTGCCGCAGCTGATGATGTAAAAACTGAAACAATGAGTGCTGTAAACCCCATATCAAATAATAAAAAACAGCAACCCATTCAAGTTAAGTCGGAATTAGCCAGTACTCCCCATACTGGTAGTTCTCTTAACTACTTCCCCAAAGACACTACTAGTCAAATGAATCAAAGTTCTCCCCAGAACAATGAATCAAAACAAACGGTACCTTCCCCCCAAGCAGATACCGCAAAGACCCCAACGTTGAGTGGTCAGCAAAGTAGTGATACTACTAATGCCATCGCGTTTAACAATGTTAAGTTTCCAATCGGAGATTTCCACGGCAATGGAAATGTTCCCGGAGATGGACATATTTATCGTTGGGATGACGCACCAGTTGATAATTGGTTTTTACTAGAGCGTTCAACACCGCAAGCAAACATGGTCTGGAAGTTACAAGTAGGTTCTACAATTTCGGCAAATAATCAGACATATCATGTATATTCCATTTTAAATGGAGTGAGTCATAGTGACCCACGGCCTATGGAAGCTTTAAAGAGCAATGGTGGGATTTTAATTCAAACATGTGAACAACCAGTTTACAATTCCCCGCTAACCTTTGTGCTCGCTAAATAAATAATTGTAGATAAAAATAAAAAGATTAGACACGTTGGTCTAATCTTTTTTAGTAGCTTGATTTGATTAATCATTATCTAAAAACAAATTCTTATACGATATCTCTGCTAGATGTTGACTTAATTCCTCGGCTGGTTCTTTTGACCCATCAAAATACCATTGCCGCACAGCACCTAAACCGCCTTCCACATTATACCAAACTAAATCAAAAGATTTATGTGGTAATACTCCTTTAACAATATAGTTAGTTAACGTTTTGACAAATAAAAAGAAACATTCATCGCTACACAACACCCGAAACTTTTGATTATCATCTTTAATTTTTAAAAGTGCCTGCGTCAAAATTTTAGTATATGCTGCCAAGAAATCTGGTTGTTTACGGCACTCCCTTACCGCATTAATCCAAAGATCACAATTTTGCTCGATGATTTCTATCATGATTTCATAAGTATTACGATAATGTGCATAAAAAGTCGATCGATTCACATTAGCTACATTGCACAACTCTTTGATAGTAATGTCATCTAACATCTTCTTCTGCATCAATTGAACTAAAGAAGTTTGTAACATTAGTTTAGTATAGTTAAAACGTGCTGATTTTGTTAACATGAGAATCCCCCCAATACCCATACATGTTTATCATAAACCCTAAGTCAAATAAATGTAACAAAAAAGACACTACATATCGAATTACCAAAGTCCTCCCCAGAACAATGAATCCAGATAAAGTGTCTTAATGTTATTTTATCTATTACTATCAATAAGCTAATAACTATTCTACGGCAATAGAACAATATGCTATTAAAACTTATTGGTTTTTTTAACGCACTAATGATAATTACCTTTTATTAAAACGTACAGTACCGCAAGCAAACGGATCATAGTCTAATTAAGTAAGTTCTATCATTGCACAATTAATATTATAGCACGTAGAACTATAAAATAACACCCTAAATCCAGTTAAATTATTTTTATTTGCTGGATCTTGAGGCAAATCCCCATCAGTAGGGGTTTTGAATTAAAGTAATTGTTCACCCTTTCCTCAACAAAAGCCTTTCAGAAAACAAATTGCCCACTAGCTAGTAGCTAAGCTTGTGCAATGATTAATTTATTTCAACCCATTATCTTTTATTTTTCTGAAAAATCAAGTGCAATTTCACTCAGATTAGTCAATATTAAATTACAAAATAAATAATTTTTTCGCAACTTTTGCAATAATTAATAAGTGAACCTGACCTTATGTAAAAATAATCGTTGCTTTTGCCAGTAACACTAACTGACCAGTTAGTACTCAACTTCTCAGAGCTTTTGTGCCCACCGCAATATTTTAACCTACAAAAAAAGCATTGATATAATTTCAGATCAATGCTTTGTCTTAATTATTATTTAGCTAGTACATAAAAGTTAGAAACTTTTTGATTGTTAGTGGTTTGAATGTAAAGAACAATGCCACCATTTTCTGCTTGAATAGCAGCAGGACGAGAAGTACTTTGATCAGTTTTAGCTAGTAAATCATAAACTTGATAGCTTTTTTGATTAACTACAACCTTTGTACCTACTCGTAAATTTTGAACCATGTTTGCTTGCGTTCCTGTACGTTCTAGTAAAAACCAATTATCGCGTGGTGCATCGGTCCAGTGATAAACCTTACCTGAGTCGGGAATAATACCATTGCCGTGGTAATCTGCGACTTGATAAGTTGAATTATCAATTGTCATCACATCTCGGGGATAACTTTCAGGATGACTAGGATCAATAATGGTGACACTCGCCTGTGAAACTGCAGTGCTAGAACCGCTTGTTGTGTTTACCACTGCGGGGGAAGATTTCACTGGTTGATTATTATTAGTTGTTTTAATGGTTTTAGTTGCTTGTTCTTGATGATTAACAGTAATTTCTTGTGTCGGCTGAACAGTATTTCTATCCGCCAAAGTTTGACGATTCATCTGTCCAATCGGTAGTGCTAAGTTAATTGCTAAAGCACTGAAAATTGTTAATAAAGTTTTACCTTTCATGTTGGTTGCCTCCTTAATTAGCCAGAGGTCCAAAATCACGAGTATTACAAGTTTGTTTAAATGTCCCTTTTAAGGAACAACTATATAATAACCACATCAATTCTTAATAACAACGACAGCTGTTGTTAAAATGTTGCAAAAACGACACAATCAAAAACGTTGTCGGATAATCGTCCCATAAATGAAACACTATTTCATAAAAAATGAGAATAAATAAAATTCATATCCATTTTACCCATTTTTCTTAGTCTAGCACCAATAATCTCTCATTGTCTTCATACTTTGTTACTCATTAAAAGCTTCGATAGCTTCCAAACTCTTATTCAGATTAAGTTGACATTGCTCAAAGTCTCAGTTATACTAATGCCAATTTAGACATGAAAGGATGATCAACATGAGTCAGTTAACAATTAGTAACGTTCAACTATCTTGGCAAAGCCAGCACTGCTGATCGTAGTCGTTCTAAGCGGATACGATCTGGCAAACAGTTTGTATCCGTGCTGACTTATTTTTTCATTCCCAAAGCCTGCATGGTTCTAACACAGCAGACTTTGGCTTCTCAAGGGCAAACCAGAGTAATGCTGGTTTGCCTTTTTTATTTGCCCGGATAATTTAACGAGGTGAATCATGAAACGAATGCTAACATTTATTAGTCTAATATTGATTTTTCTGGGCTTTGCTTTCTTTCAAAATCCCAAAGCAAACACCCAAACTGCTACCAATTCCACGCAAGTGACGCGTGTGGGAATTTTACAAATGGTCACTCATCCCGCCCTGGATCAAATTCATAAAGGCGTAGTTCTAGGATTAAAGAAAAAAGGATTTATTGTCGGTAAAAATTTGCGGATTGATTTTTTAAATGCGCAGGGTGATCAAAGCAATCTCAAAACTATGTCCCAACAATTAGCTAACAAAGATCATTTGTTAGTCGGGATCGCTACTCCAGCTGCACAGGCTTTAGCCAACAGTGCTCAAAGTAATACTCCCATTATGTTAGCCGGCATTTCTGCTCCTGCTTCTAGTGGCTTAGTCAAGTCCGAACGCCATCCAGGTGCTAATATTACAGGTTCTTCTGGTTTGAATCCTGTTAAACAACAGTTCAAACTCATTAGAACTATCATGCCACAGGCTCAAAGAATTGGTATTATCTATACTTCCTCTGATCATGGTGGGCAAACTAACGCCCATGCTTTTGCCAAAGTGGTCCGCCAAGCAGGTTTAACACCCAAATTGTTCACTATCACGAACACCAATGATTTACAACAAGTTGCTGCCCAAATGGTGACACAAGTCGATGCCGTTTACGCTCCCCAAGATAATGGCATTGCTTCCGCGATGAAGACTTTAGTCAAAGTAACTAATAATGCTAACATTCCGGTTTTCCCTTGTGCGGAAACCATGGTGCCTGATGGTGGCAGTGCTGCTTATGCAATTAAGCAAAAAGATTTAGGAATCGTAGCTGGCGAAATGGCGGGCAATGTTTTACATGGACACCAAACCGCTAATTATCCGGTGCAACACGTGATCAAAGGACATTATCTTATCAATGAAAAAGAAGTTCAGCGCCTGCATTTACATGTTCCCGCTAAAATTATGCAAGCTGCGCAAAGAGATGGAGGCATTATCAAATGAGTTTAATTACATCAAGTATCGGGCAAGGATTACTCTGGGCTATTTTAGGTATTGCGTTGTTTTTAACTTTTCGTATTCTCAATTTTGCTGATATGACCGTTGAAGGAACCTTTCCTCTAGGGGCAGCGGTTACTGTAACTGCCATTACCCATGGTCTTTCACCTTTAATAGCCACCATTTTGGGTTGTTTAGCAGGAGCTGTGGGAGGCTTAATTACTGGATTGTTATATACAAAGGGGAAGATTCCCATCTTATTAGCGGGCATTTTAGTTATGACTGGCTGTCTATCCGTTAACCTACGAATTATGGGGGGCGCTAATGTCTCACTACTAGGCCAAAAAACTTTTTTCACTGCCGCTTTCTTCAAAACTTTACCCCGTTATTTTGACAGTATTACCATTGGTGGGTTGGCTATCATTATTATTACTGGATTAATTTGCTGCTTTTTAATGACTGACTTAGGCCAAGCTTTCATTGTAACTGGTGATAATCCGACCATGGCGCAGTCGTTAGGCATTAACACCGATAATATGACGATTCTAGGTTTAGCCATTTCCAATGGTTTGGTTGGACTCAGTGGCGCCTTAATCGCTCAAAATAATGGTTACGCTGACGCTAATATGGGTATTGGCATTATTGTAATTGCTTTAGCGTCCATCATTATTGGCGAAGTTGTTTTTGGCGAATTAACCCTCAATCAGCGCTTAATTGCGGTCACTTTAGGTAGTATTATTTATCGCTTTATTCTCCTAATTGTTCTGCAACTAGGTTTTTCGACTAATGATTTAAATTTGATTTCGGCCATTATCTTAGCCATTTGTTTGATGTTACCGCAATTGCGACATTGGTTAAAATTAGACACTATTTTTGCAAAAGGAGGCCCTAATAATGACAAATAGCCAACCAATCCTACAATTAAAAAACATTACCACTTTAGTTAACCAAAAGACGAATAATGAGGCTACTATCCTTAATCAACTAAATTTCCAAATTTATCCTGGAGATTTCATTACCATTGTTGGTGCTAATGGTGCCGGTAAATCGACTTTGTTTAACGTGTTAGCGGGAGATATTAAACCAAATTATGGGCAAATTTTACACCATAAAAAAGATATTACGACAACTTCAATTGCCCAACGTACTAAATTTTTAAGCCGGGTTTTCCAAGACCCTAAAAGTGGTACCGCACCTAGAATGACGGTGGCCGAAAATATTTTATTAGCAACTAAAAGAGGGCAAAAGCGGGGGTTACATTTTCGTCATTTGCAAGCTAATCGGCCCCAAATCAAAGCACTAACTACCCGCATCGGCAATAGCTTGAACCAACGTCTCGACACTCCAACCGAAAATTTATCTGGCGGTCAAAGACAAACTTTAAGTTTTTTGATGGCCACCTTAAACCAACCCGAGCTTTTATTATTAGATGAGCATACCGCTGCATTAGATCCGCATAGTAGTCAACAATTACTGGACCAGACTAACCAGATTGTTACCCAACAACACTTAACTTGCTTAATGATTACCCACCATCTTGAAGATGCACTCCAATATGGTAATCGGCTAATTGTTTTAAATCAGGGGCAAATTCAAGCTGATTTTACAGCCGCTGAAAAAAAGCAGCTAACCGCTACTGCGTTAGCTGCACTCTTAACCCAATCCGCGCACGAATCTCCAGAAAATATTTCTCAGTCCTAACATGCAATCCCTTTTATTAAGGACGGCTATTCAGTCAAGGCTGCGCCATTAGTTGCAATAATCTTTTTCAGCCAATAATAGGACTTTTTAGGCGTTCTGTTTAAAGTTCCTCGGCCCTGATCATCCATATCCACATAAATTAGACCGTAACGTTTTTTCATTTCACCTGTGGACAGCGAAACTAAATCAATTGGGCCCCACATCGTATATCCCAGACATGGCACATGATCAATATTAATTGCCGCGGCCATCGCAGTTAGGTGTTGTTTCAGATAATCAATTCGGTAATCATCGGCCACATAACCATGTTCATCAACTTGATCCTCCGCTCCTAATCCATTTTCTACAATAAAGATGGGCTTTTGCAGGCGATCATAGATTTCATTCATACAATACCTTAACCCCAACGGATCAACGGGCCAACCCCAAGGCGTAGCTGGTAAATATGGATTGGAATGTCCGCCAACATTAAACCATTGATCCTGAGCTTGCGTCGTATTTGAACGATAATAACTAAAAGCAATGTAGTCTAATTGTCCCGCTTGTAAAATTTTGCGATCTGCCGCAGTAATGTCCAAGTGTTGAAAACCGTGATGCTGCCAAACTTCGGGAGCATAGTTAGGATAATAGCCCCGACTCATCACATCTATAAAATACCAATTTTCACGCCGTTCTTGCAGCTGCCAGAAGACATCTTCCGGTTTACAAGTAGCTGGATAAAGGCCGCTCATGGCATACATGGCCCCAAATTGACTTTTGGGCATGAGTTGATGTCCTAATTGAACTACTTTCGCAGAAGCGACAAACATATTATGAGCTGCTTGATAACGTTGTTGACCACTGGCTTGTCGCACACCCGTTGGACCAAAGCCACGGACGGCATTAATTTCATTAAAGGTTAACCAGTAACGACAGCGATCACCAAAAGCCTCAAATAATGTGCGCGCATATTTAACATAGTAATCAATCACTTTGGTAGACGCCCAGCCATTATATTTTTGTGCCAAATTCATTGGTAATTCATCGTGACAAATCGTAATTAACGGTTCCATCTGATATTTGGCTAATTCATTAATGACGTCATCATAAAATTTTAAACCCGCTGGATTCGGTTGATCTTCTTCACCCGTTGGAAAAATTCGACTCCAACAAATCGAAAAGCGAAAAACATTAAAGCCCATGCCAGCCATCAGCTTAATATCCTCTTGATAATGATGATAAAAGTCGACCGCTTGATGACTAGGATAATATTGCTGCTCTAAAAATACTGGTTGGGCATCTGCAGGCACCGAATCAGCGTCAAAAAAGGAACTTTTGGGTTGAAGCAAATTGCCCTGAGCATCTTGCAGCGTGTGATGTCGCGGGTGGGCTTTGGAACCGGCAGTTTCATAATCACGTGATAAGATGCCACGACCACCTTCATTAAAACCACCTTCATATTGAAAATCTGCTGTCGCCCCACCCCACAAGAAACCTTGTGGCAATTTTGTATCTTGCACCATTAATTATCTAACCTCTTTACTCCAAAATTAGTTGACCGTTTTCATTTTACCATGATTATACGACTTTATTCTTAGATTAATTGCAGACAAAAAGCCTTATCGTTCATCATAGAAACGATAAGGCTTTTATTTTTATCTACAATTATTTATTTAGCGAGCACAAAGGTTAACGGGGAATTGTAAACTGGTTGTTCACATGTTTGAATTAAAATCCCACCATTGCTCTTTAAAGCTTCCATAGGCCGTGGGTCACTATGACTCACTCCATTTAAAATGGAATATACATGATATGTCTGATTATTTGCCGAAATTGTAGAACCTACTTGTAACTTCCAGACCATGTTTGCTTGCGGTGTTGAACGCTCTAGTAAAAACCAATTATCAACTGGTGCGTCATCCCAACGATAAATATGTCCATCTCCGGGAACATTTCCATTGCCGTGGAAATCTCCGATTGGAAACTTAACATTGTTAAACGCGATGGCATTAGTAGTATCACTACTTTGCTGACCACTCAACGTTGGGGTCTTTGCGGTATCTGCTTGGGGGGAAGGTACCGTTTGTTTTGATTCATTGTTCTGGGGAGAACTTTGATTCATTTGACTAGTAGTGTCTTTGGGGAAGTAGTTAAGAGAACTACCAGTATGGGGAGTACTGGCTAATTCCGACTTAACTTGAATGGGTTGCTGTTTTTTATTATTTGATATGGGGTTTACAGCACTCATTGTTTCAGTTTTTACATCATCAGCTGCGGCACTAGGGGAGTAACCAGCAGGATTAGTAAAAACCACAGAAGCGTTTAATGCTAAAACGCTTAAAAGACTTAAAAATGTTTTCATTGTAACAACCTCCTAATAAGAGGTCTTAAGTTACAATGTTCTACAATTATGATCAGATGAGAGAACTTCTCTCAGTTGACAATTGTATATTAACCAAAATTTAGGCAAAGAACCACTACAAGAATGGTTGAAGTGTTGCAGAAACGACACAACAAAAGTAATTGTCGGATAATTGTTTCAAAAGTGGGACAGAATTTCCAAAAAAAGGATTAAACTTTGATATTTCGTTTCATTTGATGATTAATGGATTAAAAAAAGATTATCTAAAAATATGATAACCGGTTGACATATGAAAACGAAATCATATAATAATATCTGTAAACGTTTTAAGATTATGATAACCGGTTGACAGTCAGAGTCACCGCAGAAAGGATTGAAATTTGTATGTTAAATCTTAAAAAAACGCTGAAGAATCCTTCTTATTTACAAAATTCAGTGACGTTACTTTTGTTTTTTGCATCTTGGGGTGTTTGGTGGTCATTCTTTCAAGTTTGGCTGACTTCTAAACAAAATGGTTTAGGTTTATCTGGTGGTGCTGTGGGAACTATTTATTCAGCCAATTCGTTAGTTACTCTATGTTTAATGTTTATCTATGGTACTTTACAGGATAAATTAGTGATTAAACGTTACTTATTAATTTTTTGTGCAATTTTAGATGCTTTAATCGGACCGTTTTTTGTCTGGATTTACGCACCATTATTAAGTCATCATTTTATTTTAGGAATTATTGTCGGGGCCGTCTTTTTATCAGCCGGTTTCTTATCGGCTTCGGGAATTTTTGAAGCCGTGGCAGAAAAGATGAGTCGCCGCTTTGATTTTGAATATGGTCAAGCGCGGGCTTGGGGTTCTTTTGGTTATGCAATGGTGGCACTATTAGCAGGATATCTCTTTGTCATTAATCCCAAACTGAATTTTGTCGTAGCCTCGGGATTTGGGGTGTTGCTATTATTGGAATTAATCTTTTGGAAGCCTAAACAAGAAAAAACGGTGGATCAAAACCTAACTTTTGAAGGCGAAGGCAGTGATACACCATCTCTGAAAGATATGTTGAGTTTGTTAAAAATGAAAGAGTTATGGCTCATTATTATCTTTATTATGTTTACGAATACTTTCTATACGGTTTTTGATCAACAAATGTTCCCAGATTTTTATACGAAATTATTTGCTAATCCCGCTTTGGGTCAACATATGTATGGTACGTTAAATTCGATTCAAGTTTTTTGCGAAGCTTTAATGATGAGTTTAGTGCCGATCTTGATGCGGAAAATTGGTGTCCGAAATGCCTTATTACTTGGTGTGACAGTTATGTTTGTGCGTATTGGAGCTTGCGGCTTGTTCCATAATCCGGTTGCGATTTCCTGCATTAAAATGTTACATTCAATTGAAGTACCACTGTTTTCGTTGCCGATCTTCCGTTATTTCACATTACATTTTGATACCAAATTATCTGCGACATTATATATGATTGGCTTTCAAGTCGCGTCACAGATTGGTCAAGTGTTACTGTCCAACCCCTTAGGAACCTTGCGCGATCATATTGGTTATAGTAGTACCTTTCATGTGATTGCCATTACAGTTTTGTTAGCGGGAATTTATGCATTCTTCGTTTTGAAAAAAGATGATCAAGATGTTAACGGTGATCCCTTTATTCGTTCATAAATTAAAAGTTGAGGTAAAAAAATGACAGCTTTACAAGTAACTAATCAGCGTTATCGCTTGGGATATCATTTGATGGCTCCAGCGGGTTGGATTAATGATCCCAATGGTTTTTGTTATTTTCAAGGTTATTATCATATGTTTTATCAGTACTATCCGGATGCCCCTAAATGGGGACCGATGCACTGGGGTCATGCGCGCAGTAAGGATTTATTACACTGGGAAACTTTGCCTGTGGCATTAACACCAGGCGATGCGGAAGATCAAAACGGTTGTTTTTCTGGTAGTGCGATTGTTAAAGATGATACTTTGTATTTAATTTATACCGGTAATAACTATTATGATGAAAAAGATCCCGATCGTTACTGGCAGAATCAAAACTTAGCTTATAGCACTGATGGCATTCATTTTACCAAATATGAACATAATCCCGTTATTGCTACACCGCCAGCCGATAATACACAAGAATTTCGCGATCCCAAAGTTTGGGAGCATGACGGTCATTACTATGTTATTTTAGGTGGGCAAACTAAGGCTGGCTTGGGCCGCGTATTGTTGTATCGCTCCGATAATTTAGTGGACTGGGACTATTTAGGACCACTGACGCAAGCTAAAAATAGTCAACTAGAAGGTTATATGTGGGAGTGTCCGGATTTGTTTCATTTAAACGGTCAAGACTTATTGTTGACTTCGCCGCAAGGGATTCAAGCACAAAACCAGCAATATTTGAACTTACACCAAACGGTTTACTTTGCGGGTCAGCTAGATTATCAAACACCGCAGTTTGCCCAGATGGGTTTTCACGAATTAGATTTAGGGCATGACTTTTATGCGACGCAAACGATGCTTGCTCCTGATGGCCGGCGCATTGTGGTTGGCTGGCTAGCAATGTGGGAAAGTGACATGCCAGAACAAGCTGATGGTTGGTCGGGAGCGTTAACTTTGCCCCGCGAGTTAGTTTGGCAAAATGAGCATTTATATATGCGACCGATTCAAGAAGTGCAGTCCTTAAGACAAAAGGTATTGCAACAACAAAGCTGTGCCTTAAGTGAAAAGCCAATAATCATTAGTCAAGATCAAGCCACGGTGGAATGGCAATTAAACGTAGATCTAGTACAATTTCAGGGTACTAAAATCGAAGTTATGTTTCAAGATCCCACCACTACTGCCCAAACAAAGCTCACTTATTTAGTTAAGCAACAGCAATTAATTGTGAGTCGCACCGACCGCGAAACGGCTCGTTATGGTCAATTACAAAATTGTGATCAGTTGCAATTACAAATTTTTGTTGATCGTAGTTCCTTAGAAATTTTTGTCAATCAAGGCGAAGTGGTCTTTAGTGAACGTTATTACTTTAACCAAGCACCTGTAATTCAACTGCAAGCTGACGGTCAAGGAGTAGCTGATAGTTTGGTTTACCAGTTGGAAGCAGCCACGAATCAATATTAAAAAGATTGTTTGTTGAAATTGACGAACCATTCTTTTTATCCTAACCATTTTTTCATAGCAACTTTTTTGGTCAAAATAGTTGAGCTATAATGAAACTAAAAAAGTGGGGAGCAATGTTAGGTGCCAAAATTAGAGGATGTTGCGCAACTGGCAGGAGTTTCAAAAACGACGGTTTCACGTGTCTTGAATCGCCGCGGCTATTTAAGTCAAACGACGATTGATAAAGTTTATGCAGCCATGGATCAATTGGATTATCATCCCAATGTTGTGGCGCGCCAATTGTATCATCATAAAACGGACTTGATTGGTATTTTATTACCATCTGTGGCGGATCCTTTTTTTGGTGAGTTGACTACGAGTTTGGAAAATCAATTATACCAACAAGGTTTTAAAGTTTTAATTGGTAATTCGATGAATAATTCGCGTAAGGAAGCGGACTATTTGGATCAACTATTAATTAAACAGGTGGATGGTTTAATTGTCGGTACGCATAATCAAGGCTTAAGCCAGTATCAGAAAAAAAATTTGCCGATTGTGGCGATTGATCGCATTGTCAGTGATGACATACCCATTATTGCTTCAGACAACTTTCACGGCGGTCAGTTAGCGACCCAACATTTGTTGGATCAAGGCGTCACGAAAATTATTCATACGAATGGTCCCCATGATCTCGCTACGCCCGCCCAACAGCGAAGGCGAGCTTATGAACAAGTGATGCAAGACCATCAGTTAACGCCAGTGACGTATGAACTAGATTTTAATATTAGTGCCGCGGCTAAGCGGCGCGTTTTTCAAAAGATTTTTCAAGAACATCCAGATGTTGAAGCTATTTTTGCCGCTAATGATACAGACGCGATCTTAATTTGCCAAGTGGCTTTAGAATTTGGGCGCCGAGTACCTGACGATTTGTTAGTAGTGGGCTATGATGGCACTACTTTATTACAAAATCTCTTTCCACAATTAACGACTGTTGTACAGCCAATTGCTCAATTAGCGCAACTGGCAGTTGAAGTTTTACAGCAAAGATTACACGGACAGGCCACAGATTCGGAATATATTTTGCCCGTCCAATGGCATGCCGGCCAAACTGGTTTCCAAAAATAAAAAGAGTCCCTTGTACAAGTTTCAATTTGATCACAGTTGCAGTATTTATTGGTAACTGGATCACGAACTTGATGAAGGGACTCTTTTATATTGAATCTTTGGTAGTGTATAACTGAAGTAAAAGTGCTTTCTTAGTAGGGCTTAAACCCAGAATTTGTTGTTCAAATTTTGGCCAGGAACCATACACGGCCGTTACGGCCGTCTGAATAGCCACAACAGCAGCTTGATCCGCGGGTGTGAAATTCATTTGTTGAATAGTTTGATCGTTAGGATTATCTAAATAAGCTAGATCAGTGGCGTGGGTGTACATGAGATTAGTCAGAAGATAATCTTGCGTAATATAGTCGATGGGTACTTGTAAAACTAGGAGTAGTAAAATGGCTAAAATGCCTGTGCGATCTTTACCCGCTGAACAATGGAAGACAACGGATTGATTGGGGTGCTGATTTTCTAATAAAACCGCGAAAAAATGATAAAAAACTTGTTGGGAATAATGATCTAAGACAACTTGTTGGTACATGCCGGGTAACCCCGAAAATTGTTGGTCCGGGGGCAATGTTTGATAAAGCTTATCACCGGTAGTAGTACTAGAAGGTTCTGCATAGAGTGGTGCGGCAATTAATGTTAAAAATGAAGTCTCGGGATCCGGCCAATTTTTTCGTTCATATTCAGATCGCAAATCAAAACTGTAGCGTAAGCCGTAATGCTTTAAGTAGCGCAATTCACGCGGTGTTAAGGCACTTAAGTAACCGGCGCGCAAAATTTTGTGCCAGCGAATGTGACGGTGGTCGGTTGTGGGATAACCGCCCAATTCTCGAAAATTATTAGTGTTAGAAAATTGAAAAATTCTTTGCATTGAGAATCCTCACTGAAATTAATACAATATAGGTATTGAAAATTAGGAGACAGTTTATAGTGAAATTAACGTTAGTGATGCCTTTGTATAACGAAGAACAATTGCTCCGACGTAGTTTAACGTCCATTGTTCAACAAATTAATCAGAATTTTGAATTGTTGATGGTTAATGATGCTTCCACTGATCAAACGGTGGCGATTGCCCAAGAGTTTGTCCAACACCACGCTAACTTTCGGTTAATCAGTCAGACAACTAATCAAGGCATTTCGGCGGCTCGCAATCGGGGAATCTTAGAAGCACAGGGGGACTTAATTACTTTTATTGATGGTGATGACTGGCTGGAACCACAATTTACCGATTATTTTTTAACGTGCTTTCAGGATCAACAATTAGACTTAGCCGTGTGTGGTTTTGTTAAAGAATCTGCGAAGAAAGTCCTCAATAAAATCCAACCATTGCCCCCAGCTTATTATTCGCAAGCACAATTAGTTAAACAAATAACTAAAATGACAAATGGCTCGGTTATGGGTTACACCTGGAATAAAGTTTATCGCCTGACAACGATTCGCAAGCATCATTTAACTTTTGCACCCGACTTGTCTTTGATGGAAGATCAGGTGTTTAATATCAAATACGTGGCGTTGACAAGTCGCTTTTATGTGGACTCTACGCCATTGTATCATTACTGGCAACATGGTCAAAGTGCAACCCATACGTATAACTTGCAGCATGTTAAAAGTATTGGTCAGGCTAATTATCGAATTTTAAAAACTTTGTATCAAGTTAAAAAGTATCATCTTTGATGAATCTAGGTGTAGAAATGACAAGTGTAGAAGACTATTTAAAGCAAAATGTTTTTGGCAAGCCGCAACTAAAACCCGATGAAAAACGTAAATTTTTGGGTAATTTTCAAGAGCGAGTCGCGTTAGCTTTAACGGTAGCACAAGTGCGCCAAGTGCAAAATTTGGCAGTAGTTAAACAAGTCATGCAAAGATATCCGCAGTATCATTTGTATATTAATGGTCGTTTGAGTCATAGTTATCGTCAGCCATTAGTGAAACTAGCGGTGCAATTAAATTATGCTTTTACGATTATCAATCAACAAAATCTGAGAACCGCCACTAAAGCATTAGGTGATCAAGAAATGGGATTGGTGATTGCAGATGCCAAACAAGCTGTTAAAGGCCCAATTCTGATTTAATTTAAATGATGGTTAACAACAAATTAATCATTCAGTTTGTAAAGTAAAACTTCAATTTTTTACTTAAACGTTCCTCAGCTTTTAGGCGACTTTTGTTGCAGTATTATTTGAAACAGTAACGGACCAGAAATTCACGTAAAATTTTAAATACCGGATAAAAGGTGATCAGGATGATTAAGCTCCAATAAAGTTGTTGATGGTGAAATAAATTCAACAGCTCAAAAGGTTTGCCCCAACCAATGAACATGAGTAGATTAGTGATAAAAAGGAGGGTGAAAATAATTAGTGTACCGCGATTAATGGGGCGCGAGATAGTCCATAATGCAGCAAAACTGATCATGCTAACGGCAAAAACTGCCAAGGTGGAAGTTAACGGGTAATGAAGTTGATACTTAGTACCAAATAAAACAAGTAAGACTACAAATAATGTAATATCTAAAGCAGCTGGCAACGCCACTTGCATAACATTTTTGTAAAAGCGGCCTTCAGGAGGACGAAAATCGGGCTGCAAGGCTAAAAATAAGGTGGGAATTCCTACGGTTAAAGCGTTAATCGGCGTTAATTGTGCCGGATGAAAAGGATAGTTGGTGCGCATAACAATAAAACAAATGGTTAACAGCACTGAATACATAGTTTTAATCAGATATAAGGCTGCTACTCGTTCAATGTTATTAATAACGCGCCGCCCTTCATTCAGAACGTAAATCATGGAATCAAAATCTTGGTTTAATAAAACAAAGTCGGCAGCACTTTCAGCGGCATCACTGTTGCCCGCAATAGCAATGCCACAATCCGATTGGCGCATTGCTAAAACATCGTTGACTCCATCACCGGTCATGGCGATTTGGTGCTGGTTTTGTTGTAAACCTTTGATTAATTTTTGCTTTTGCTCCGGTAAAGTACGCCCGAAAACAGTATATTTTTGGGCAATTTGGCCGTAATCTTCGAGGGAACGGTCTACAGCCACACTGGACATATCAATAGCTTTGATGTCGGTACTTAAATTAACTTGTTGTGCAATGGTTTGAACGGTAGCCGGATCGTCGCCAGAAATGATTTTTAAAGCGACACCTTGCGTTTGAAGATATTGAAAAGTATTAGCCGCCGTCGGTCGCACTTCATCTTGAATTAAAAGATAGCCTAAGAGTTGTGGCTGTTCAATGGTTTCAGTAATGAGTTTTGGTGAATGGACGACAGCCAAGACACGATAACCTTGTTGCGCATAAGTTTGCGCGCGCTTAATTTGGTCAGTGTCATGTAAGATAAAATTCGGGGCACCTAAGGCAAACGAGCCTTGGTGTTTTAAATTAACGGCGGACCATTTACGTTGTGAAGAAAAAGCGACGATACTCTCAATGGCTGGTAAATCAGCTGCTGGTTCTTGCGCTGTTAAAATGGCCTGGGCCGTTTCATTGGTTTCATTGGTAGCACGAACGATAGTTTGACTAATGGCTAACAACTGTTGCGTAGTTAAACTTTCCGCAATTACTTGAGTTAATTGCAGGTTGCCCGTGGTAATGGTGCCGGTTTTGTCTAAGCATAGTGTATCAACGCGTGCTAAGGATTCGAGCGCCGTCATAGATTTGACCAGGACTTGTTTATGGCTCAAGTGAACCGCGCCAACGGCCAGGGCCACAGAAGTTAGTAAGACGAGCCCCTGAGGAATCATGCCGATAATGGATGCGGAGGTTCCTAAAATGGCCGCTGACCAATTATGGGAATGCTGAAAACTGCTCCAAAAGAGCAATAATCCTAAGGGGACAATGATATAGGTGAGAACTTTGATAATTTGGTTGATGATGTTTAATAATTGTGAAACATTGTGTTGTTGTTGCTTGGCAGAATTGGCTAAGCGATTCGCAAAGCTTTGCTCCCCCACAGCTGTTAATTCAACCAGGGCCTGGCCACTAACAACGGAACTGCCGGATAGAACTTGATCATTTTCGGTTTTAATGACCGGGGTTGATTCGCCAGTAAGGTTAGATTCATCAACTTCTAAATGGGAGGTTTGCCGAACGCGACCATCGGCGGGAATTTGGTTACCACGCTGTAAGATTACGAGATCATGCAAGACTAACTCATCTTGAAAGACCGTAGTTTGCTGTCCAGCACGGAGAACTTGGGTTTTTTGGCGATTTAAAAAAGTTAAATGATCCAACTGCCTTTTAGCGTGGATTTCTTGATATGTACCGATGATAAAATTGGCGACGACGGGTCCTAAAAAGAACAGATTAGCGAAACGACCAGTGCTAAAAATCAAAATGGCAATGACTAAATTGACCAGATTAAATAAAGTAATCAGATTTTTTGATATAATTTTAGAGATTGGTGTGGAATTTTGATTTTTGACCTGATTAGTATTGCCATGCTGGCACTGTTCTTGCACCTGTTGTTGACTCAGACCAGTTTGGACGTTAGTACCTTTCATGAGTTCACCTCAATTATGATATACGAATGATTGTAGTCTTATTTTGTAAAAAAATTGTGAAGAAGGAATTAATTTGTTAAGAAATATTTTTTTTGATTTAGATGGAACCCTAGTTGATAGTGGCTTAGGAATTATGAATTCCTTGAAGTTTGCGTATCAAACGGAAGGCTTAGCAGTCCCATCTGATAGCCAATTACGGAAGTTCATTGGGCCACCTTTGATGGAAAGCTTGGCGCAATACAGTCAAATTCCGGCACACAGTGAATTGTCGACTAAACTGATTGCAGATTTTCAAGATTACTATGGTCGAAAAGGTTGGTTAGAATTAAATCTTTATCCGCAGATTACTGAAATGTTAGCACAATTACGCCAATTAGGAAAACAACTTTTTGTGGCAACAGCCAAACCGGAGAATTTTGCGCGTCAAATTTTAGCAGAATTAAACTTAACAGACCAATTTAATGGTATTTACGGCGCTGATTTGAGTGAAACCATGTCTAAAAAAGAGATCATCGCTCAAGCTTTAACTGATAATCAATTAACAGCCGCCGAAACGCTGATGATTGGTGACCGTAATACGGACGTTCTCGGCGCACAAGCTAATCAAATAGCAACGATTGGGGTATTGTACGGTTTTGGTACGGCTCAAGAATTACAGCAGGCGGGCGTCATTGATTTAATTGAGCAACCGTTAGATTTAGTGAAGAAGGTTCAGGCATGATCAAAAAGCACTGGAAAGCATTGGTGATCACTTTAGTCGTGTTGTTGCTCGCGGCAGATTTGGGTGGCGCCTATTATTTGTTTAATTTTGCAATTAAAAAGGGGGGCTACAGTGCCCGTAACGCTGGTCAAGCATTAACGACCAGTGAGCTATGGGCCAAAAAAGCGCCGCAGCAAGTTTGGCAGCAAACAACAAGTGACAAAGCACGAGTTCATTTAAAAGCGCGCTATTATCCAGCTGCTCAGACTACGAAGAAAACGATGTTATTGGCTCATGGCTATGGCGATAATAGTTTAACAATGGGTGCATATATTAAATTATTCCATCAAGCAGGCTATAATGTTTTAGCACCGGATGATCGTGCTTCAGGACGCAGTGGTGGCCAATACTTGGGCTACGGTTGGTTAGATCGCAAGGATTATCAAGGCTGGGTGCAGCAAATTTTACGTAAAAATGGCACGCAGAGTCAGATTGGTTTATTTGGCGTTAGTATGGGTGCGGCCACGGTCATGTATTATTTGGGGTTAAACGTGCCGCAGCAAGTCAAATTTGCGGTTGCTGATTGTGGCTACGCTTCGATTAAGGGTGAATTGGAACACGAATTACAGGCCCTCTTTCACTTGCCAAGTTTTCCGTTGATTCCAACCGCTAATATGTTTACTAAAATGATTGCCAAGTATAGTTTTTATGATGCGGATACTGCGCAAACTTTAAAGCATAATCACGTACCACTGTTTATTATTCACGGTACTAAAGACACTTTCGTGCCGACTAAAAATGCGCGGATTAACTATGATAATGACCATGGTCCTAAAAAATTGTGGTTAGTGAAAGGCGCTAGTCATGCGCAGTCTTATCAAAAACAACCACAACAATATCAAACCAAAGTCTTAGACTGGGCACAACATTATTTTAAATAGTTGGGTTTTAATATCAGTTGTATATGTAAAAAAGAACTTTCCGGATGGAAAGTTCTTTTTTTGCTTTGAAGCGGAATTGAGCACAATTTTTATGTGACATTGCTCTCAGAAGCATAAGTTTGTATCTAGCTACAGTAATAGTGTAGCTTTGACCCGCTCTTTGTCACAACTTTAATTTAATCGTGCAAAGTAAATTGTAAATTCATCCGTGGAGCCACTAAGCCCACCATCTCACCTAATAATTCGGTCGAATTGGTCAAAGAAATTTGGGCCATTTGGTCATTAACTTGGGTTAAATAACTGGGGACATCACTTTCTTTAATCGCTTGTTGATCGGCTTGAATTTGTAAATGACGACAAGCGGCGACCGTTTTTTGTTCGAAAGCATTCTCGGAATCTTCAACCAAATTAAAATGTCCATCACCAAAAGCGGCTAAAGTATTAGCTAACCAGTACATTTTTTGAGGATCAAATTGGTCAGTGGTATCGCGATAAGTTGCTGGAGTATCATTAATATTAGCATAAAAAGGAATTACTGCGTTAAAAGTATTGGGGCCAAAGGCTAACCAATGAACACCGGCAATTTCTTGAGGAACATTATTGCGAATCTGTAAAATGTGTAACTCTTGATTGCGGTTGATGCCAATAGGCCGGAATAATTTCTTTTGTTCCGCACTATTGGTTGTACCATAAACATCATACGGCGTGTTTTGGTAATGGGAACTTAAGACAAACTTGACATCTTCAATGCTGATTTTTTTCGTTGTCTGACAAATAAAAGGCAAGTCTTGATCAATTGGTGTCGTTTGAAATTCGGGATTGAAATATTTTTGTCCGAACCACGCACGAGGATTATTGTAACGAGTATCTTTGATAGTGGCACTACCAAAAATATGACGTAAATTATAGCCTTCGGGATCGGGATTTAAGTTGTTTTGTTCAATTAAGTCCTCTAAATCGCTACAGCAGAGGGTATCGGGCGATTGAAAATCAAAATCAGTAATGTTAAAGCGATTAGGAGCAATTACATAAGAATCATCAGGAATCCGGATTGCGGCCCAGTGGTGACCGGCAATACTTTCGAAATACCAAACTTCATCATTATCGGCAAAGCAAATGCCGTTAGTCTCATAGGTGCCGTAGTCTTCTAACAATTGTCCTAAACGTTCTACTCCTTGGCGCGCACTGTGGATATAGGGCAAGACAATGGTGGGGATATCTTCTTCTCCTAAGCCATCGTCGACTAAGGGGTCCAGCCCCAAAATGCGGCTATTGGTGGTAATCGTTTCTGTAGCACTCATAGCGACATTTTCACTATTGATCCCTGCCGCTGCCCAGAGCCCGTGACCACTAACAGCTTCCGGAGTGGAAGTATAGCCTAACGGATTGGCTGGTAAATCCAAATTGAATTTACTTAAAACAGCTTGATAATGATGCGGTTGATCTTCAGGTTTCACGTAAACAAATTTTTGTGGATGCAGCGGTGCATTACCGTCTTCATTGCGCGCAATGATGGTCGAACCATCAATGGATGCATTCTTTCCGACTAGAATTGTTGTACAAGAACCTTTTTTTCGGTGTGGTTTCATGATAAGCCTCTCTTAATTATTTATTTCACCTATATTTTAAGCCAATTCCTGAAGAAATACAGTAGGTTTCACGGTTTTTATCGAATTTCCAAATCAAAAAACGCAACTGGCTGAAAAATTGCCAGTTGCGTTTAGTCAATAAATTTAATTGTTATTATTCTTCGTTTAAGGAGCTACGATCAAAGGCAGCAGATTTTAATTCTTCATCAATTGATGGAGTACCTAACCAACCGATCATTTCCTTCATGGAATCAGTAATAGCTTCAGCACCAGGAAGAAGTAACTTACGAGGATCATAACCCTTGTTAGCTTTATCTTCATCTTTGTGTTCTTCAAAGTATTTACGAGTAGCTTCTTGGAAAGCTAATTGGAATTCTGTGTTGATGTTCACTTTAGAAATACCAAGAGAGATCGCCTTCTTGATTTGTTCTTCAGGAATACCAGAACCACCATGCAAAACTAAAGGTACATCAACGGCATCAGCGATTTCTTTCAAACGGTCAAAGTTTAAGCCCGTCCAGCCTTCTGGATAAACACCGTGGATATTACCAATTCCACAAGCTAATTTGTCAACGCCAGCAGCAACAAAGGCTTTAGCATCTTCAACAGAAGCTAATTCGCCACCTTCAGCGCCTTGGTTTTCACCGATTTTACCAATTTCAGCTTCAACAGAAATACCACGTTCATGAGCCAACTTAACGATTTCTTTGGTCTTAGCCAAGTTCTCTTCTGTTGGTAAAGCATGACCATCAAACATAACTGATGAATAGCCTAATTTGATACATTCAATGGCTGAGTCATAGTCACCGTGATCCAAGTTCAAAACAACTGGAACGGAGATGTTCATGGAATCCATTTGATCTTCGACCATGTCTTTGACGAATTTGTAACCACCCATATATTTAGCAGCGCCAGTAGAAACTTGAATTAATAATGGAGTTCTTGTTTCTTCAGCAGCCCGCAAAATAGCGCGTGTCCATTCAACGTTGTTAGTGTTATAAGCACCAACAGCATAATGATTTTTCCGTGCGTCTTTAAAGATTTGATTACCGTTATCTAAATAAGCCATTTAAATACCCTCCTAGATGTACAACCTACAGACACATTGTACCGTAATTCTGAAAATGGAACAATCATTTCCATGATGTAATCGATTTTAAATCGGAATTGTTAGTAATTGTGTGATCTGAGCAACAGAACGAGGTAATTTTTTTCTTAATTTAGATAAAAAATGATAAAGCAAATGCCAAGACACAAACACCAATAATAATGTTCCAAAAATATCGAGCTAAAAATTCCCAACCATTATTAATAGGCTGAGAGCGCTTTTTGTTTTTAGATACAGTGATAGTTTTATTTTTAAAATCTGAACCAAAGAGCAGTTCTTCAACAGGTACCTTGAAACAATCGGCAATCGCCTGGATTTTATTTAGATCGGGAGTAGCTTCTTGAAGTTCCCACTTGGAGATGGTTTGCCGGGTAACATTTAAACTTTGAGCTAATTGTTCTTGTGAGATTCCTTTTTCTTTTCTTAATTGTAAGAGTTGAGCTGCAAATTGGATTTTCATAGGTTAAGGCTCCTTGCTTTTTTAATCTAAATATAGCTAAAAATAGCGAGTGCTACCAGCAAATTTTCCCGGGAAATTGCGCAAATTAAAATGGCATATGGGCAATTCTAATTTGCTTGTTTTTAAATACTTATTCTGAAACTTTTTCTATCTCTCAAAAAAATTAAATCATGTAAAACTAAAGAGATGTTTGTTCTTGGCGAACTTGAATAGGTAATTTACCATACATTTTTTTAAAAAGATTTCGAGTAGTTCTAGGATTTTTGAGACCATATTTATTCATAAGATCTTTAATAGATAAATCAGTATCAATTAAATCCTGATAAAAGGCGGTTAATCTTAATTTATAAATATATTGTGTAATTGTGATATCGGTTTGCTGTTTAAATAAGCGGGATAAATAACTGGCGTTGTAATCAAACATTTTGGCTAAATCCTGGACCTTGATTTGCTGTGTAAAGTGATTATTAATGTAAACGATAATGTCTTTTAAATAACTAGTGCTTTCCGATGTTTGTTCTTGACTTTGAGCAAAATTGTCGATTAATTGTTGCATTATTTGCAAGATAATCGTTCCAATCTTTAAATTAGTGCTGGGAGTCTTGGTTTGAACGATGGTATTCAATTGCTTAAGTAGAGCCATAATTATTTGTGCAGGCTGGGAATTGTTATCAATGATTTGAAAATTTAACTTTTCCGGATGTGTCAGATAAGGCTCGATGAATTGTAATGGTATTTGTAAAACTAGTGATTGATTGGGCGTATTAGTGACATCGTGAATAACACCGGAAGAAACTACAATAAATTGATTAGGATATACCGGATGAGTTTGCCCGTCAAAGTTAAATAATAGTTTGCCTTTCATCACAAAAACTAATTCAATACTACTATGCCAGTGAAAGGGTACATAACCATTGATAGTGACGTCTGATTCATAAAAGCGCACACCAATTTTTAAATTGGGAATAACATTTTCATGATGATCCAAAATTTTCATTACCTTTCTAAAAGCGACAATTCTTACATCTTAATGTTAATTTATTTACTAAACAAACTAAATCAATTGACACAAAATCGCTTTCATTATAGCATGATTTCAGTTAATTAATAACCAGATTATGCTATTAATCAATATTTTTAATGGGGAGAGTTTTTATGTCAGAGATTAATAATCCAATTATTCCGGGAATGGCACCAGATCCTTCGATCATTAGAGTGGGAGACGATTATTACATTGCTACTTCCACTTTTCATTGGAATCCAGCTATTCAAATTTTTCACTCCAAAGATTTAGTAAATTGGCAGCTAATTTCTTATGCACTAACAGCTGGAGAAATTAATTTGCGAGGAACTAATACACCAGCTGGTATTTGGGCACCACATCTATCGTTTGATGAACACCAACAGAAATTTTGGTTAATTTTTTCGCATATGCAAAATATGGCTGGTCGTGAATTTAACGCGGATTCCTACATTATGTCGGCTGATAGAATCACTGGTCCGTGGACTAAACCAGCTTATGTGACATCCATTGGATTTGATCCAGCCTTATTTCATGATACTGATGGCAAACATTATCTTTCTATTTTAGAGTGGGAAAGTCGTACTGGTTTTCAAGCTCCAGGACATATTGTCATTGCGCAGATTGATTTGCCAACTTGCAAAGTTGGTCCATGGCATCGAGTTGCGACGCACTTTACGACTAGAGGATGTGCCGAAGCACCACAAATTTACCGGCATAATTCCTATTATTATCTATTAATTGCTGCGGGGGGAACTGGTTATGCTCATGGAGTTGAAATTGGTCGCTCATCACAGATTTTTGGTCCATATCAACCTAACCCGACAGGCGAACCGATTATTACGTCTTCGCCACATCATCTTTTCTCTCTAGGCGATCCTGACGCGGGACATTTTGAAATGTATAATCCCAATTCACCAATGCAAAAAGCAGGCCATGGTTCACTGGTTGAAACTCCTAATCATGAATGGTATTTAGCACATTTGATGTCACGGCCTTTACCAACAACTAAGTTAAATCCATTAGGACGTGAAACTTCCTTACAAAAAATGGTTTGGAATCAAGAAGATTGGTTAGAAATGGCAGATGGCTCTAACTTAGCCAAAATTAAAGTTGCTGCTCCGAAAGGAACCACTGCTGTTCAACATGATCATGATAGTTTTCAAGATGAATTTGAACAAAAGACTTATGATTTACGTTTTATGACACCTTATCATGAACAGAGTTCTGATTGGGTTAATACGACTGATAATCCAGGTCATTTGCGCATTTATGGTCGTAATTCATTCTTTTCACAGGACGATCCATCTATTATGGCGACTCGTGCAACCTCCTTTAATTATGAGGTACAGACTAGTCTGCGATTTCAACCACAGCATTATTCGCAAACGGCTGGTTTAGGACTTTATTATGACTCTAATAACTGGTTGTACGCACGCTTATGTCAAACTGACGATGAACAAGGTGTAGTTTTAAGAATTTTACAAGCCAAATTAGGTGAACGCATTGATCATCTATTTAATGAAGTAGCGATAACTGCGGGGCATATTGAGCTCAAATTGAAGTATCAAGCAGGAATGGTGACTGTTAGTTACCGTTTTTCAACGAATGAATCATGGAAAATTTTGGAAAATCAGATTGATGTTACTTATCTATCAGATGAAGGCGTTAATGGAGAACCTGGTGAAATTGGTGGTTTTACAGGATTATTTAATTTTATCGGAGCAGTAGATGCTTACCAACATCAGTCGTTTGCGGATTTTGATTATTATCGCGTTGAAAATTTTAAAGAGGAGTAAGATGACCTATGAAAAAATTAACGATTCCTTTAAAGCGGTTAGTTCCAGGATTGATTATTGGCCCAGCTAGTTGGTTAGGACCATATGTAACTTTAAATAGTTTATTTTTACCGGCAATTATTCAGCATTTAGATGCAGCTAATAAGGTGAATATTGTGGCGTTATTTTCAACTTGTGGTATGATTGCAGCCGCCTTATCTAATATGGTGGCTGGGGCCTTATCTGATCGCACCCGTTCACGTTTTGGCAAGCGGGCACCTTGGATTTTTGGAGGATCTTTAGCGTTCATGATCTTAATGATTATGGCATCTTTTGCCAAAAGTATTCCTTATTTATTAGTGATTTGGATTTTAGGACAAATTGCTTTGAATACTATTGTGGCACCAATGGTGGCTTGGTTAGATTTAGCTCCTGAAGAAGGAAAGGGAACTGCTTCTTCGGCTTATGGTGGCTTAGGGATGGCTTTGGGGAATAATGCCTTTAATATTGTTGGAGCAATGTTTTTAAGCCATTATCAATTAGGATTTTTGATTTTTGGTATCTTTACTTTTGTAGGAACTACAGTTGCGACGATTATTGTTCATGAACCATCTAATTTGGATGAGCAAATTGAAGTTTCTAAAAAAGATAAAACACATAATCATTGGTCTTGGAAAGAAATTAAGGCAATTTTTCCTGGTTGGTCTGTTGGTCGCGATTATTATTTAGGATTAATTGGTAAATTTTTTCAAGGTATCGGCAATTTTGCGATTACAGGTTATATTTTGTATATTATGACTGATTTTTTACATCGTGGTAGTCAAACGCAATCTTCCATTCAGTTAGTTAATACTATTATGGTGATTTTGGGTGTCTTGATGGGCTTTACTGCTGGCCCCATTTCTGATAAATTGAAAATTTTAAAAATTCCAGTAGGTTTCTCAACGATTTTCTTAGCTATTGGTGCTTTGACCTTATTCTTAGTGCGTAATACGGCTGGAATTGTAATTTACTCATTGTTTGCCGGATTAGGAATGGGTATTTGGAACTCTTTAGATAATTTGTTAAATCTGGAAGTTATCCCGGATCAGAATCGAGTGGCCTTTTTCTTAGGAATTTATAATTTAGGTAATACTATTACTCAAGCTTTAGCACCAGTGATTGCGGCAGCGGTTATCTCTTGGTTCCATTTTTCAGCCATTTTTATTGTTTCATTTGCTTTTTCCTTAATTGGTGGAATTTCCATTTTGTGTATTAAATCAGTTAAAAAATAGTTGGATTGAGTTGTTAGAAATTCAATCTTAAAATAAAAGACTAGAGTTACAAAGTGGTTTAGAAGTTGAATGGTTTAATCTGATAATATCTAACTTCTACAATGTGCTCTAGTCTTTTATTTTTAATTCAAAAACAAATCTTGAACAGGATCATCAATCAATATTAGTGTTATTCAGAATCAAGTCATATTGATCTAAATCTAAAACGTGATGTGTAATTAACGAGCATGCTCCCAATAAAATAGCATGGTGTGAATGCTTAGTTAATTGTAAACTAGGAATCATTTTTAACTCACTGGTGGTCGCTTGAATTGCTTTAAAAATACTTGGCAGTTCTTCCATTAGCGGAGAATTAATAAATATTTTTTCTGGTGCAAAAGAAACCGCTGCATTAAAAATAATGCGAGCAATGGAGGTGATAAAAGAATCCAAAACTGCTTGAACTTCTGGATCGTTTTGTTGAAGTAATTGTTCGAGGTCTTGGCGATTAAAAGAAGATACTTGTTTTTGTTCTTTAACAGTGTCTAAGATGGCGTCTTCTGAGCAATATTGTTCAACTTTTTCATATTGATATTGATTGTGATGGGTAAACATTAAGGAATTACCGATTTCACCGGCAGCACCATTGGAACCATAGTAAAGGTGCCGATTTAAAATAATTCCGGCACCGATTCCTTTGTGGATGCTAATACATAAAATATTGTCTTCATTTTTAGCTTCGTTAAAATCACGTTCATAAACGGCTGATAAATTAGCTTCATTCTCTAAAATAACTGGAACGTGATATTTGGTTTGGTATTTTTGAACTAGATCAATATTGTCCATTTTTAAAAATGGTGATTTGAGAATTTTATTTTGAAAAACTACACCATGAATGGAAAAGCAAATCCCCAATAACCCATTGGTAGTCTCAGTTTCTTGTTTTATAAACGTATCAATGGTTTGATCGATTAATTTGAGAATGTCTTGAATATTATGCTTAGTTAATTCCTTAGTTTGGTAATAAGCAATACTGCCATTCAAGTAGTTAGCCATAAAGTGGAGGTGTCGATAACCAATATCAATACTGATGGTATACCCAAACTTTTCATTTAAACTAACTAAAACGGGTTTTCGACCGCCATTTTTGGAGGCTGAGCCATTACCAACTTCTTTCAAATAACCTACTTGTTCAATTTCATTGTATAGAGCGGTAATTGATGATTTATTAAGTTCTAAATTGCGGGCAATTTCAATTCGAGAAATAGGACCATTATTAATGACTTGCTGTAAAACACGATTGATATTATTTTGATGAAAAGCCTTACGACTAGCAATTTTGCTCATGCTTTTCCTACACTTTCTTTAGAATTTAGTTGGTTTAATTATACAACTTTAAAAAAAAAGATATATAGAAAGTGTTTTTTGGCCCCTATGACAAAATGCTGTTCTAAATATTCTTTATTAACTAAAAAATCTCCAAGCAATCATTCTTACGCTTGAAGATTTTATAAATAACTTTAGTGCTTAAATTTGAGTAATTCCTTACTGATCTTTTTAGTTTGGGGATAAACTTCTTGATAGATTTGATGTAAAGCTTGATATTGTTGAACGTTATCTGGCTGAGGGGTATAACTTTTATTAAGATGGATAAAAGTGTTAGCACAGTTATTAAAGCTGTCAAACCACTTTAAGCCTACTGCGGCAATCATTGCTGCTCCTAATCCAGGACCTTGTTCTGTCGTTAAGCAAACAACTTTTTTATTAAAAATATCTGCTTGCATTTGTAACCATAACTGACTTTTAGCACCACCGCCAATTGAGACTACGGTGTCAAACTGACAGTTATTTTGAGTATAAATATCTAATAAATCTTGTAGACTAAATGTGATACCTTCCATAACCGCTCGCACAAAGTCTTGTTTTTTGTGATTGCGATCTATGCCAATAAAACTACCACGAATCTGTGAATCGGCATAAGGAGTACGTTCGCCTACCAAATAAGGAGTAAATAACAATCCGTTAGCTCCCAGAGTTGACTGCTGGGCATCAGCAGTCATATCTTCAAAGCTATTATTGGGATAAAAAGTTTGCTTAAACCAATTAAAGGAATCACCTGCTGCTAAAGTAACACCCATAGAGTAGTAAGAATTAGATATGCCATGGCTTTCAAATTGAAGTTTGCCTTGATAATTGGTTTTGTCAGTTTCGTATTTGAGAATTACGCCAGATGTACCAATACTTGATAAAACCATATTAGGCTTTAAAATACCTGCACCAATAGCACCGGCAGCGTTATCAGCAGCACCGGCAAATGTTTTAGTAGTAGTCTGTAAGCCGGTTTTTTGAGCAAAAGCTGGTGTTATGAACCCAGTAAAGGCTGTGGATGGTATTAAATGAGGACACATACTCAGTGGAATATTAAATGTTTGACAAATTTCTGAACTCCAATTTTGTTTTTGAGCGTCGAGCATGACGGTACCGGTGGCATCAGAATAATCAGTTGCTAGATTACCAGTAATTTGATAGCGTAAGTAGTCTTTAGGTAATAAAAAAAGTTGGGCCTGTTGCCAGATTTCTGGTTCGTGCTCTTGTACCCAAAGTAATTTAGGCAAAGTAAAACCTTCTAGCGGTTTGTTATAAGTTATATCGATAAAACGTGGCCCCATTTTTTGCATAATTTCTTGACATTGCGAAGTAGTACGAGTGTCGTCCCATAAAATGGCTGGTCTTAAGATTTGGTTTTGTTTATTCAATAAAACTAAGCCATGCATTTGTCCAGAAAAACTTAAGCCTTCAACTTGTTTTGCTTGAATGGGAGAAGATTGTAGCAATGTTTGAATCGCGTTGCTGGTGCCCGTGACCCATAAGTTGGGGTCTTGCTCACTAAAACCTGGCCGGGGATGACTAACTGCAAATGAAGAACTGGTTTGTGCAATGATGATTCCATCTTGAGATACGGCCGATACTTTAACTGCGCTAGTTCCTAGATCAATTCCTAATACATACTTTTCCATGAAACTCATCTCCTTGAAAATAATAAAGACTGAGACTTCAAGGTAAAAAGGTTGTTACATAAACTTTTAGGCACTTTTTATCTTTACAGTCTCAGTCTTTAACTTGATTAATTTATTCACTCAAAGTAGAAATGATATATTGATTGATGATATCTTTGATTTGTTCCAGATGGTCAGATGATGTAGCAGCCCTTAATTCGGATTGTGGCTTATCAATGATATATTGTTCCAAACTATTGAAGTCTGCAGTTCCATTTTCTATTTCTGCGCCAATACCAGTTTGATAAGAACTATAGCGTTCAGACACAATGTTTTCTAGAACTTTGTCTTCCTTGAGCTTAACAGCAACTCTTAAGCCAGCAGCAAAGGTATCCATACCAACAATATGACTGTAGAATAAATCGTTAGCTTCAAAAGAAGAGCGCCGCGGCTTAGCATCAAAGTTTAAGCCACCATGTGGTCCAATGCTACCATTTTCAACAACTTCGTACATTGCGGCAACAGTTTCATATAAGTTAGATGGAAACTCATCAATGTCCCATCCTAATAACTTGTCTCCTTGATTAGCATCAAGTGATCCTAACAGTCCGGCATCTCTAGCCACTCGAATTTCGTGTTGATAAGTGTGTCCAGCTAAGTTGGCATGGTTGCCTTCAAGATTTAATTTAAAGTCTTTATCTAAGTCATATTCTTTCATAAAGCCAATGGTAGTGGCAGCATCAAAGTCATATTGATGGGTCATTGGTTCTTTTGGTTTAGGCTCTAATAACATTTGAGCATCAAATCCAATTTTTTTAGCATAATCTTTGGCCATATGGAAGAAGTGGGCGATATGCTCTTGTTCTTTTTTCATATCAGTATTCCAAAGTGATTCGTAGCCTTCACGCCCACCCCAAAACACATAGTTTTCAGAACCAACACGCTTGCCAATTTCCAAACTATGCTTTAATTGAGCAGCGGCATAGGCATAAATGTCGGCGTATGGTGAAGTGGCGGCTCCAGCAACGAAGCGCGGGTTGGTAAACATATTAGAAGTATTCCATAAAACTTTCATGCCAGTAGTTTTTTGGTATTCAACAATCTTATCTACGATTTTATCAAGGTTTTTATTAGTTTCCCTTAGGGTATCGCCTTCAGGAGCTAAATCACGATCATGAAATGCTAAAAAATCGACGCCTAATTTGTCATATAATTCAAAGGCAGCGTCAACCTTGGCTAGGGCATTATCCATTGGATCAGTGTATTTATCATAGGGGCGAATAGCAGTACCATCACCAAAAGGATCAACTAGTCGTTGATCAAAGGTATGCCAATAAGCAACCGAAAAACGTAACCAATCCCGCATTTTTTTGCCAGCAATCACTTCGTCAGGGTTATAGTAACGAAATCCGAGAGTAGATTTGGTATTGTTTTGATGACCAACATATTTTATTTTATCAATATTCCAATAACTCATGAGAAATTCCTCCCAATTAATTAGTTTGTATAAAAAACCAACTTAATTCAATTACTAAAATACATCTTTTATTTTTATAAGTCAAGCAATAATAAAGGGCTTACATTTTTAACTAATGAATAGATTGTTGGCTTTTGCTTCTTAGAGTTGCTTCGATTTCTTCCAGACTGCGATTTCTGGTTTCGAAAACGTATTTGTGCACGAACCAAAGAGCTGCGAAGCAAAGAATTCCATAACCAATAAATAAACTACCAGTACCAAAATAGTTTAATAAAGAAGGAAAAGTTAACGAAACAATCATATTGGTAGTCCAATTGATGACGCTAGAAAATGAATTGCCTAAACCGCGAATATTTAATGGAAAGACTTCACCAACCATGATCCACATAATTGGTCCCCAGGTTCCTGAGAAGAAAGCAATGTAAATAGTTAATGCTAATACGCAGATGATTGCCGCAATTTGTGATTTTCCAGAAAATTTCATGGCAAAACTCATAATAAATAATGAAGTCCCCATGCCAACGGAACCAATATTCAATAATTTTTTACGATCAATTTTATCCATTATAATGACGGCTACGGCAGTTACAATAACATTAAAGATGCCAATACCTATATGTGCTAATAATGCTGCAGAAACGCCAAAGCCTATATCGGTGAAAATTGTTGGTGCGTAGTATAAAACAGTATTGCACCCCATAATTTGTTGAAAAATAGCCAGTCCAATACCGATTATTAAAGCCGGACGCACTGTTTTACTAAATAATTCGCTCCAACCACCACTCTTAATTTGAGCAGCAGCATGAATGTTATTGAGTTCCGTTTCTACAGCAGCCTGGTTACCATGGTTCATGTTTAAGAGAATTTGCTTAGCTTGATCTTCATGTTGAATTTTGATTAAAAAGCGGGGACTTTCAGGTAATAATAATCCACCAAAGAATAGAATTGTAGCAGGAATAGCAGCAAAACCTAACATCCAACGCCAGCCTGTATACATTCCGGAAAAGGAATAGTTGGTGACATATGCGATAAAAATACCAATCATTACCATTAATTGAAATAAGCTAGAGACGGTACCACGTTTTTCTGCGGGTGCTAGTTCTGATAAATAAGTGGGGATTAAAGCTGAGGCCGCACCAACGGCCATCCCTAAAATAATTCTAAAAATAATCAGATTCCAAAATCCTTGCGAAAATGCTGAACCAATAGCTCCGATAAAAAAGATAATAGATGATAATAACAATAGTTTTCTTCTGCCAAACTTGTCAGAAAGTGGTCCAATGATTGCCGAACCAATGATTGCTCCAGCTAAGACGGCACTAACGACCCAACCTTGTTGCCAACTGTTTAAATGGAATTGCTTTTGAATAAATAAAATGGCTCCAGAAATAACGCCTGTATCGTAACCGAAAAGTAATCCACCTAATGCACCAAAAAAATAAATGAAACCAGTTGAAATTTTTTTCATGGTTTTTCCTCTTTTTTATTTTGTAATTAAGTTGGTTTATGATACAAACTATTATAGCAAAATAAAAAACGTTTTCAAACGTGTCTGAAGATAATAATATAGCTATTAAATAACATTTTTTGCTAATCTATTTTTAATATATATCTTGCAATTTTAATTTTTGGTGTTATAGTGATAACCATAAAAACTAAAAACATTCAGAAAGAGGAGTAAAATAGTTGAACTGGACAGTGAGTTGGGAGCGGTGAGAACCCAATACTAGAATTAACTATTCGAAAAACACTTTCGTCAGTTGTAGACCTGAAAATACTAGTTAAGTAAGGTTTGCCGGTAATGGCCGTTATCATCCATAGCGTATGTTTGTACGTGTTTGAGTTGGCTGCAAAGCAACTAGGGTGGTACCGCGAGTCCTTCGTCCCTTGATTGGGATGAAGGACTTTTTTTTAGTTTTATTTAATTGATAATTAATTAAGGAGGATATTTCCATGACATTAATAATTCCGAAAGACTATGATCCAAAATTATCAGTTCGAGAAACCGAAAAAGCAATTCGGTATATTCGGGAAACTTTTCAAACCGAATTTGGTGCAGCCATGCACTTAGAGCGATTAAGTGCGCCGATGTTCTTACAACATGGCACCGGTTTGAATGATAACTTAAATGGCGTGGAAACTCCGGTAGCGTTTAAGATGAAAGATTATCCTGATGACTCAATTGAGATTGTCCATTCGTTAGCTAAGTGGAAGCGCGCAGCACTACAAAAATATGGTTTTCAAGTTCATGAAGGTTTATATACAAACATGAATGCGATTCGCAAAGATGAAGATTTGGATAATTTTCACTCGATTTACGTTGATCAGTGGGATTGGGAACGAGTAATTACGCGCGAAGAACGCACATTAGATACATTAAAGCAAACTGTTAAGTTAATTTTTAAAGTAGTGAAGCATTTAGAAGATGAAGTCTGGTATCGTTATCCACAAGCAGTTTATCATTTGCCTGATGAAATACATTTCATTACCACACAAGAGTTATTAGATCGTTATCCAGATTTATCGCCCCGGGAACGTGAAAATGCGATTTGTAAAGAATTGGGCGCCGTTTTCTTAATGCAAATTGGCGGCGAATTAAGCAATGGTCAAAAACATGACGGCCGGGCGCCAGACTATGATGATTGGCAATTAAATGGTGATATCTTGTTCTGGTATGAACCGTTGCAAGCTGCTTTAGAGTTGTCCAGTATGGGGATTCGGGTTGACGAAAAATCGCTGCAAAGTCAGTTGGAACATGAAAAAGCAACTGACCGGTTAAAATATCCGTATCACCAAGGTATTTTGCATAACGAGTTACCATTAACGATTGGTGGTGGTATCGGGCAGTCCCGCTTATGCATGTTATTGTTAGGTAAAGCACATATTGGTGAAGTGCAAGCTAGTGTCTGGCCTGAAGAAATGCAAGAGCAATGTGCAGCGGCCAAAATCCAATTGCTGTAAAAAATGGTTTTGCAGTAGTTAATCAAAATTATTCTTATGCTCAATCTGCTCCAGAAAAACGAACAATAATGGTTTTAATTCATAACTCATCTAACTTGAGGAACGTAAATTTACGAGTTGTAATAGTATCATATCAATTTGTAAAATGAATTTAGAACATGTGGTTCTTAATAACTAAAAAAGACGCTCAAAAACTTTTCTGATAAGTTTAAGAACGCCTTTTTATATTGGTTTAAATCATTGTTATTTAGTTTAAAATTCATATTTGGGTAGTTTTATGGTTCAATTCTAGTCTTTGTCCGCAATCAAATGATCTAAGAAAATCTCTGTATTGTCTGCTGGAGCATGACCACCAATAGTCATATTTGATAAGTCATATTTCAACACGGAACTGCCAAAATTCATCAAAATTAAATTCAAAACTTCGGCTTCAACATTAATGTCTTTTTTAATAAGACCACGATGTTGTAATTCTTGAAAAAAATCGACAAACAGACGATAGCGCGTATCAAAAAATCTTTGGCTAGCATCAACTAGTTCTGGAAATTCATGTCCCTCTCGTACCGTGATTAAAAATGATAATTGGTGTTGGTCAATAAAATTCCGGTAATCTTGCATTGCACGTTGAAAATCAGCCCGCACATCACCGTTGATTTGAAAAGACTTAGCATTTGTTTGAATTTGCTTAATGTAATTATCAACTAAGTACTTTAATAAAGCCTTTTTGTTGGGAAAATGGCGAAATAAAGTACTCTCGTTAATGCCAGCTTCTTGGGCAATTTTGCGGGTGGTAGTTCCACGGTAGCCATATTTACTAGCTAATGTAGCAAACGCTAGCATAATTTTTTGGTCGGTATCGTCTGTCATAGTTAACTCAGCTTTCTTAAATCAACAAATGGTTGTTTTTTACGAATAATTATAATAATTAAATTCAAAACAATCAAACTAATTAATAAGAATAACTGGCCTTGAATATTGGCACTTAGACCATGACCGCCATAAAAATTAATCATGTCTGCCTGAATATTGTAATACATCGGTGAGATGTAGTGCATGGTGCGATAAAAGCCATTCATAGCACTCACTGGCAGCATGCCCGCACCAGAAACTACTTGAATCATTGTGAGCAAAATATTTAATGTGACGCCAATTTGACCAATGGCAAAGTAGATAACACTGGTAAAATTAAATGCAGTCAGCATGAAGATACTGTGAACCAACCAGAGTACCCCAAAATTTAGCTGGTGGAGATTTAACATGACACTCATGAACCAGGAAATTAGGCCGCCATTAACGAAAGAAATTAACAAGTAGACAATCTCAATATGGAAAAAAGCTTGAAAACGGCCGATCTGTTGGGTAAATTTGGCATAAGTTCCGTAAAGTAATAGTGCGGCAATCATCGTACCTAAAAATAAAGCAATGGTGGCGAAAAAAGGCGCCATGGAATAATTCATGCCCTGTTTAACGGGATTGGTGGTGTGTAGTTGAACTTTAATAACAGGTTGGCTCTGTTTTTGTGCTTGCTGTTTGGCGACTCGCAGAATTGTTTGCGCTTTGGCCTGGGCTGCTTTTTGCGCCTGCTGTTGTTGCTGGTGAACTTGGCGTTGTAATTGGGCAGTTAATTTGGCCTGCTGTTCTTTGGGGGCGATAGCAATTTGTTGTTTGGCTTGGGTAACTTTTACTTGGGCCGCTTGCTGTTGTTGGACTAGTGTTTGCTTTAATGCAGTTAATTGTGGTTGAGCTAGTTTTAAAGTAGTCTGTTTCAAAGTTAGCTGTCGTGTAAGCTGGGAGCTAACTTTTTGAGTTACCGTGTTCAAACTAGTATTAACACTAGTGGGATTGGCTTGATTAACATAAAAGGTTAATTGTGGTCGCTTATTGTGCAATGCTTGTTGTGCAAAATGGGCAGGAATATCAATAATTAAATAAGTTTTGCGCGCTGCTAAATTAGCTTGCGCCTGTTGGAGATCTCGAGTTTCATGAATGTGCTTAAAAGGAAGCTGCTTTTTTAATTGCTGACTAATTTGGTGATTAGATTTGGATTGATTGACAATAGTCACTGGTAATTGGTCCAAGTTGTTGGGCATGGCTTGATAACCAGTAAAATAAATCAAAAAAACGAAAATTCCAAACAATAAAGTTACTAGAAAACCTAAGATAGTGCCGCGATTACTTAAAAATTTTTTCAAATGCATGATTTCAACTCCTTATTTTGATATAGGAGAGCATACGCGCATTCGTTTTTAAAAGCAAGCACGTACTTGCTAAAAATTGTTAAATAAATTATCTTAAGGAAAGACAAAGTGGTTTGGAATAAAACAATACTCGTCTAAATTGATGACAAAATTTTTTGATTCCAGATTCATTATGTAGGCGCAACAAAGTTTGAATAGTGGCAGCAATGTGTCATCAATCCCCATTTTTGTAGCACTTAGTGGAAAATTCTTTTAATTCTGGAAAATTTTGGCATAATTTGTGGGATAGTCAGATTAATGTGAAGGAAGGCAACAAAGATGAATTACCAAAGTTGGAAAACGTTTATGAACTTCAGTTATTTAGCAACCTTTTTAATATTGCTGTTTTTGGGTGTAGGAACCAATATGCTCTCACAACAATTGGAATTTAATTATTTAATAATTGGGATTGTGTTTATCGCGTTCGGGTTGAGATTTGATTTATTTGATAATCGGTGGTTACCGAAATTAACACGTCGTTTTCATTCCCATATTTTAAATCAAATTAATTTTTGGGGACAATGGTTTGTGCTGGTACTTTTGACGCAAGATGTATTTATTAATAATTATGTTTTGAAAACTTGGTTGGCACACAGCTCATTTTTTATCAGCACGTTCTGGCTCATCTTGTTGATGACATTATTATCCATTAGTAGTGTTTTTACTATCACATTAGTACGGCCACATCATCGCTGGTCGTTAATAGTAGTATTGCCATTATTGATTATTTTAGTTTATGAATTCATGATTAATATTTTTGCAGGCTATACTTATTCTGCGGTACCAATCCCGCACGGTCTGCTCTTTTGGAGAAATTCACTCTTGGCCTGCATGGTTTTTATGATCATTCCGTTTATCTATATTTCTATTCAGGAATTACAATTAAAACCTATCATTTTATGGAACTGGACAGGCTTGAAAAAGAAGGGGATTCTCTTTGGTTCCATGATTATTTTCTTTATCATTATCTTTTATTTGGATTCAGCAGTTTGGCTTCATCCTCTCAAAACTTGGCAGTGGCCCAATCTGGAGCAAATAGTCTTTTCAGTTCGTTCGGGAGTGTTGGAAGAACTGCTTTATCGCGGTTTATTTTTAAGCCTGGGATTGTCTTATGTTAAAAAGCATTCCGGTTATGGCTTTGCTATTTGGAGTTCTTCAATCGCTTTTGGTTTAATGCACGTAATGAATCTTTTCAGTGCACCACAGCACTGGCAAGCGGTACTCTTATCGACAATTGATGCGGCGGGCATTGGGGTTTTCTTTGCTGTTTTATATTTAATTACCGATAATCTATTACTAGTGATACTAATCCATACATTGTGGGACTTGTGCCAAAATGCAGTGACTGGAAGTGGCAATATGAGTGTTAATGGGGGATTAGGATTACTGATTGTTTTGAGTGTTTTTGTCTTGAGTTTCTTGTATTCTAGTTGGCTGGCGAAACGCTATCTCACTACTCGGCAAAGTCAATTAGGTTAAAAATATTATCTTAATTCAATTGTACCAATTAAAAAAGCATTACAATCAAAATTAATTTCTGATTGTAATGCTTTTAATTTTTAAAGTTATGGTGCAATTATTCATTTGATGATGGAACCGACTTTTGATTGGCTGGTTTATTAATAGTTACTAAAAATTTATTAACATAAGAATGCTCGAAATCCACCACTTTAAAGGTGAATTTATCTAACTGGACAATACTGTTTAAATGCAAGTTCGGATTTTGATCAAGCATATAGCCAGATAAAGTAACGGAGTCCACGTCTTCAAATTCAGCTAGATCGACTTTGAAGTAACGTTCAAAATCATAAAGTGTGGTTTGTCCACTAACTGAATAAGAACCATCATGATTATTGATGATGTACTCTTCAGAAACATTATCAACTTCATCTTTAACCGTACCAAACAATTCTTCATAAATATCTTTGTCAGTGACAATACCACTGGTACCACCGTACTCGTCGACGACGACGACGATGGGCGTTTGTTTGGCAATCATTTGCGTTAAGATATTATGAATCGGCATATTTTCGGGCACGGTCACAATGGAACGCAGCATACGACTAATGGGAATCTGGCCATTAACCTGTTTTTGCCGCACTAAATCATAAATATAAACGTAACCTAAAATTTTGTCTTTGTTATTATTCGCCACAACTGGAAAACGTGAAAAACCTTGCTGTAAATAATCTTTAATGACTTCATTGACAGTGTCAGTTACATCAACAACATAAAGCCGGGTGCGATCAATCATGATATCTTTAGCTACTTTGTCATTGAGATCAAAGGCTCGTTGCATATAAAGTAAGTCATTTTTGTCTAATTCGCCGTTGCTGACCGAATCACGTGATAAACGCAAAATTTCTGATTGACTAAAAACTTCACTTTCTGAGTCAGCGGGCTTCATTCCGATCATTTTGACAATGCCCGTTGCCGAAATATTCAGTAGCCAGACGAAAGGATAGGCTAAGGTGTGAAAGGCTTGCAGTGGCGTGACAGTTAATAGAAGCATTTTCATTGGTAAATCAATACTGATATTTTTCGGGACAATTTCAGTGATTACCACTTGCAGGTAAGTTAATAAAAGCAAAGCAACCACAGAACTAATAGCATGAAGCGTTGTTGAAGATTTCAATGAAATACCCAAAACTTGATCAAAGAAAGATTGCAAGGTGTCTTCACCAATCCAACCTAAAATTAAACTGGTCACCGTTGTGCCCACTTGAGTAGTGGATAAGTACTCATTTAAGTTGTTGACCATGTGTAGTGCACGGCGTAATTTTTTTTGATTTCCTTGCTTATTTTCAATTGCATCTTCAATTTGGCTCACGCGAGTGGTTACTAAGGCAAACTCAGCCAAAATAAAGAAGAAAGCAATCGCAAAGATGACAACAATCCAGATAAGGTTGATAAATATCTGAGCGTCTGACAAAACAATTATTCCCCATTTCAAAGTGAATTTTGAGACTAATTATACCAGTGATAGCCAGATTATTCTATGAGAGAGGTACGGTAATTAGTTTCGATTAGCTATCTAATGATTATTATATAATGGTTGCTGACCTTTTAGGGATGAGAAAAGACAGCTTTTAAAAGTAACGGTGCGACTAATGTTGTGGCGATAATAGCACCAATAATTGCTGAGTAACGATTACTGGAGAATAAATGACTCTGTAGTCCTAACTGGGCAATAATTAAAGCCATTTCCCCGCGCGAGATCATCCCAGCACCGATGATAGCAGAACTATGTCTAGAAAATTTAGTTAAGCGCGCACCTAAACCAGCACCTAACATTTTTGCGATGATACCACCAATAGCTAATACTAAAAATAATCCCATGTTTTGCAGAATTCCGGATAGAGAAATATTCAAGCCAATGCTGACAAAAAAGACTGGAATAAAGATGGCATAGCCGATGGGCTGCAATTCGTGATTGATACTCGTTTGATGGTTAGTTTGACCGATAGCTAGGCCAGCAAAAAAGGCCCCGATAACATCACTTAAACCGACTGCATTGGCTAGAACAGCTAAGCTAAGGCAAATCATTAAGGCCATAATAGTTTCGGAATTGGGAAGTAGCAATTGAGAACTAAGTTGCATCAGATAGGGAATTACCCACCGACCAAGAACTAATAAAACTATCAAATAGCCAACTTGAAGTGCTAGTGTCAACGGTAAATGTTGCTGCTGGGTGCTAGTTGTAACATGACTTCCGACAAAACTAAGCAAGATGCTAAAAACGATAACTGCCAAAATATCATCGACTACCGCTGCACCGAGAATCGTGGCTCCTTCGGCACTGGTCAATTGGTTCATTTCTTGTAAAACAACAATAGAAATGGAAACGGAAGTTGCAGCAAATGTCACACCTAAAAATAAGCTGTCTAATTGTGAAAAATGAAAAAAGCGGCCAGTAAAATAAGCGGTGAAAATTGGTAAAATCATCCCCAATACTGCGACCGAAATGCTGGGACGCCAAAAGCGGCGGAGGGTCGATAAGTCGCTTTCCAGTCCGGCCATGAACATTAGCAAGACGACGCCAATCTCTGCAAAAGTTTGGAGTAAATTGTTTGGCTGGACCCAATGCAAAAATGCCGGGCCTAAAATGATGCCACTCAACAATTCACCGATAACAGTCGGGAGGTGCAATCGACTACTAAGATGACCTAAAATAGTGGTGGTGATTAAGATTAAACATAATGAACTCATAAACTTCATTAGCGAACAAACTCCTTCAAATCATAAAAAAAGACTTTCAAAAAAGTCTTTGGCAACCCAAACCAAAGCAAATTCTTGAAAGTCGAAACTCCAACCAATACTTATTAAAAAATTGATAATCATTGATATCTTAACAGAAATAGTAAAATGTGCAAGAATACGCAGATTATTCCAATTGATGCAAGAGGTTTTTAACTGTGTCAGCTTGACTAGCATCGGTCAGAATAATTAAGGTTTCACCCGCCATGATGAGTGTGTCACCGTGAGCGATCAGGGTTTTGGTGCCTTGGCGAATACCGATTAACAAACAATCCTGTGGCCACTGAATGTCACGTACTTGTTGGCCGTTGAATGAACTATCAGTCGAGATTGGTAACTCAAATTGTATGGGGTGACCACTAATCTGGTGGAGCGTTTTCGGGATAGTCATTTTGGCTAATAAGGATGCGTAGATGGGCGCACCACCGAATAAATCATCAACAATGTAAGCCACTAACGACAAAAGGGCTAGTGGAACGAGATGTTGCAAAGAGCCAACCATTTCGGTAATTAATAAAATAGCAGTAAACGGAGCTTTACTGATTCCGGCAAAATAAGCAGCCATGGCAAATACTAAGAGATTGACGATGTATTTGGTTGACAGTAAACCTAACTTGACAGCGATAGTGCCATATAATGTGCCCGTAATGGCTCCTAAAGTTAAAATTGGTAAAAAAATTCCACCAGCTAGTCCTGAGCCATAGGAAATCATCGAAAAAATAAAGCGCAATAATAATAAAAACAGTAAAGCTTGAAGTCCCAACTTCAATTTACTTAAGTTCAAGATAATACTGTTACCACCACCAAGAGTTTGTGGTAAAAAGTAGCCTAAAGGAATTACTAATAACAAAGGAATTAAACCATGAAAAATACGGGGTAACCAGCCGAAACATTTGGCGTATAACCAAGACATCAGTAATAAAATTCTTTGATAGAAAAAACTGAAAATGCCCAGAATTAGACCAAGAAATAACAAATGGTAGTAGGAATGGAGGGGAAACACGGGTAAATGAGCCATGTACAAAACGGGTTTTAAACCAAAAATATTCATTGAGATTAAATCTGCACTAATGGCAGCGGATAAGGAGGTCATCCAAATTAATGGGGAAAAATTATGATAAACTTCTTCTAAAATAAATAAAGTCCCTGCTATCGGAGCGTTAAAGGCCGCTGATAATCCAGCAGCAGCGCCACTAGCTAATAAAATTCGTTGATTTTTAGCTGATGGTTCCCAGTATTCACCTATTCCTTGACCGACCGCTGCTCCTAGCTGAATGGATGGTCCTTCACGCCCTAAATATAACCCTGATCCGATTGCTAAAACGCCAGCAATGAATTTGCGCCAAAGAATGGGCCACCACTTTAAGCTAATCCGTTGAGTTAATTGGCCTTCAACTTCCGGAATACCGGAACCCATAATGTGGGGTTGTCGTTTAGTTAATAAACCAATGATGATGGCAATTGCAACATTAATAAGTAAAATAACTAATAAGAATGAATGCTGGATATGGGCTAATTGGTAAAGTTTGAGCCAAGTAGCTAAAGATTTAACAATTAATAAGCGAAAATTACCAACGACCAGTCCTGTTAAAATGCCAATCAGGATGCCTTTGATAATAAATTTAAAATTAGTTGTATCAAATCGTTTGATATTGATTGCATGTCATCTGCCTTACTCATATTTTGAAGGAACTTAGTCTTTTTTCAACCAGTCTAATTCATTTTTTGATGTAGATAATCGAATAAATGATCATCAATTAAAGCGTGGAACTCTTGAAAATCTTTGACGGACATATGCGCCAGTAACGGTGGCTCTAAGTAATTTTTGATTTGCCGATAGGTCTTTTTTTGTACGTCTTTGTTTTCTAAGTAGAAAATCATCTTTTTAGAGTAAGCATCAGCAATAAAAACTGGATAGTTGAAAATATACAATAAAATGGCGTCAGCTGTTTCATTGCCAATGCCTTTAATCTTTAAAAGCTGCTGACGCAATTTAGCTTGCGGAAATTCATCGGCTACGGTTTGAAAATTGAACTGATAAGGTTGTAAGAAACGAAACGCCGCTTGAATGGTGTGGGCTTTAGCGTTGTAAAAGCCACTGGGTTTAATTAAAATTTTCAGCTGTTCTAAGGATAAATTACATAATAATTGGGGCTCAAAGTTAGTCTGGCTACGTAAATTACATAGCGATTTTTCAACGTTTTTCCAATTAGTATTTTGCACCAAAATAGCACCGATTAGAGTTTCGTAATCGGATTTTGATGGCCACCAAAATTGGGGTCCAAATAATTGATACATATCTAAGTATACTTGGTAATAGTCGATGGGTATCACCTCTAACTCTTGGCTTCATCATAAGATAAGGGTCAGCTTCTGACAAGTTGAAGTGAATAGTATCAAAAAAGTCAGTACTGTTATTGACTAATTTTATGAATTATACTACTGGCACAGATCAAAACGAAGCTAGGGAGGCCAATTATAAATATGACTGAATACAAGTTTTTACAACCATATCATTTTAAAAATAAAGCTGTGCAATTAAAAAATCGCATTGTGATTCCGCCTATGACAGAACAAATGTCCTTTGAAGATGGAACGGTCACGAGTGATGAAATTGCTTATTATGCTCAGCATACAGGTGGCGCGGGTTTATTTATTACAGCCACAGCAAACGTCAATGCTTTAGGCAAAGGCTTTGAAGGTGAATTGAGTATTGCTGATGACAAGTTTATTCCTGGTTTAAGTCGTTTAGCAGCTGCGATGAAGCAAAATGGTACTAAAGCTGTCATTCAAATTTTTAGTGCAGGACGCATGTCCAATAACAAAATTTTGCGGGGAGAACAACCAGTCAGTGCCAGTGCTGTAGCGGCAGAACGTCCAGATGCTCAAGTGCCCCGTGAATTAACGCCTGCTGAGATTGAACAAACCATTAAGGACTTTGGCTTAGCTACAAAAAGAGCGATTCAAGCTGGCTTTGATGGCGTGGAAGTCCACGGCGCTAACACCTTTTTATTACAACAATTTTTCTCTCCGCATTCTAATCGGCGCACAGATGCTTGGGGCGGATCATTAGAAAAGCGAATGAAATTCCCATTAGCCGTTGTGCAAGAGGTTGCTCAGGTAATTGAACAATATGCGCCGAAGTCCTTTTTGCTCGGTTATCGGTTGTCACCGGAAGAGTTAGAAAATCCGGGGATCACTTTAGATGATACGTTGCAATTAATTGATGAATTAAAGCAATATCCAATTGACTATCTACATGTTTCGCAAGGCGATGTTTGGAAAACACCAAGTCGTGATCCAAAATCGACGGTCATTGTTAATGAAGCTATACAGAAACGAGTTGCTGGGGCGATGCCCTTAATTGTGGTTGGTGGCATCAAAACACCGCAACAAGCTCAAACAGCCAGTGCAGAATTTGACCTGGTAGCAATGGGGCACGAGTCCATTTGGGAACCTAAATGGGTGCAAAAAGTGCAAAGCAATGAGGAACAGGCGATTAGATACCGGCTAGTGCAAGCTGACATGGAAGATTTGGGCATCAAACCGAGCTTTTTAGAGCAAATTGCCGAAACCATGGGCGGTTACGACCAAGTTTTTGCAAAAGATAATAATTAAATTTTGTTGGATTAGTTGGTTGAAAAGAAGTGAAGCTGATGAATTCTGAAAGTAAGTATCAAGTGCAATTGGGGATTTCACCAATTAGCTGGCGGAATGAAGATGACCCTAAAATTGGGCAAAAGACAGATTACCGGCAAATCCTAGATGAAGTTGCTTTAGCAGGTTATCAAGGAACCGAAGGAGCGGGTTATTTTCCCAGTGCACAACAAGTGAAAGCACAAGCAGATCTTAGAACCATCAAAATTGCGGGTCAGTGGTTTAGCAGTTTTATCTTGCGAGACGGCATTTCACAAGCCTGTCTTGATTTTGAACGGCATTGTCAAAAATTAGCTACTATGCAAGCTCATTTTACAGTCTTATCAGAACAAACTAATTCCATTCAACGCCGAACAGACCAGAATATTTTTACTGATAAACCGATCTTTACTGATGATCAATGGCGACAATTGTGTGCAGGATTAAATGAGTTTGGCAAAATAGCGCAAAAATACGATGTCCAAATTGCCTATCATCATCACTTAGGAACTGGTGTCCAAACCATAGCGGAAGTATCCCGCTTGATGGATCATACTGATCCTCATTTAGTCGGACTATTGTTAGATACAGGGCATGCTTTTGTTTCAGATGGTTCCTATCAGCCACTTTTAGAGCAATACGCTGCCCGGATCGTGTACCTGCATTTAAAGGATGTCCATGTAAAGCAGCTGAAGAAGTTTCAACAAACCGGTTCGGCCTTCGGCAAGACGATTTTAAATGATACTTTTACGGTTCCCGGACAAGGGGATTTGGACTTTCAACCAGTGTTTGATTTTATTCAGCAGGGTTATCACGGCTGGGTCATGGTAGACGCGGAACTAAATCCAGCCCACGTCGATTCACTAGCTTTAGCAATTAAAGCGCACGATTTCTTGAAAGCAAGGTTAACCGAACTAGATTAATTCAGACTTAAAGCAGGATATTCTTCACCAAACTTAGTAATTTCACTCAAAAGTGGTTTGAGTTCTTGTCCCGTTTTGGAAAGAGAATATTGAGTTTTGGGCGGATTAGTTTGAAAATCGGTGCGCACAATGAGCTGGTCTGCTACTAATTCCTTTAAAGTTTGGGTCAATGTATGCGCGGTGATGCCGTATAAAGAACGCTGCAATTCGTTAAAACCGTAGCTTTTTTCGGCTAAGTGATTCAGGATTAAAACTTTCCACTTACCACCAATTAAAGATAAAGTTTGCGCTGTGGCACAATTGCATTTTAGTAACTGTTCGTAGGTTTTTTTCATGAGTGAAACGACCTTTCTTGGAGTACGAAATAATAATTCATTATAACAATTGGAGATTGAAAATGACTAATAAATACGCTTTAAATGATCAAGTAGTTTTAGTAACTGGTGGTGGCAGTGGTATTGGCCGCGCCATTGCGCAAGGATTTTTAGATAATGGTGCTAAAGTGGCTGTTTTAGGTCGGCGCCAAAAGGTACTGGAAGAAACTGTTCAAGGTTATGATGCTGCTAAAACTTTAGTAATTGTTGGCGATATTTCTCAGCCGGATACAGCACAAATGGCGGTAACCAAAACGATTTCCCAGTTTGGTCAGTTAGATGTTGTGGTCAGTGATGCGGCCGCCTTTGCTGCCGATGAAATTGCTAATTTAACACAAGCTGACTGGGAAAAAGTTCGAGCAACTAATATTGATGGCTTTTTCTATTTGGCGAAAGCTTCCTATTCAGCTTTAAAAGCAACCAAAGGAACATTAATTGCGGTATCATCAGTGTCTGGCAGCAATGGTGATTGGCAACAATCCATTTACAATGCCAGCAAACATGCCGTGAATGGCTTTGTCAAATCATTAGCGTTAGATTGGGGTAAAGATGGTATTCGAGTGAATGCGGTGGCGCCGGCCTTTACACTGACAGATATGACGAAAGGGATGGCACAATCTGATGAACAATTAAAACCATTTATTAATCGGATTGCTTTGCAACGTCCAGGCCGGCCAGCGGATATTGCCCCCGCAGTATTGTTCTTAGCATCCAGTGATGCTGCTTACATTACGGGCACAATTTTAACTGTTGACGGCGGCACAACCGCCTCCACAGGGCAACCTCATCTTGAGTAAGATTTTAGTGGCGAATCCAAGCTGCTGAAGCTAGAGTAAATATAATTTTTCGTTAAATTCGATGAACAGTTTTTTAGAACCAAGCGCTGAATAAATAAAAGTTGGAGAACAAGAACCTGAGACCAATGCTTGTATTAACAAGCATTGCTGCGGTCACAGACTGGTTGTTACTCCAACTTTTTTATTTTGAAAACTATTATTCAATTAATGTAGTGAATCTGTTAGAGAGTAGGTAATAATAAACTGATTGTTTAAACTCGGTCTTTGTACACCATTTTGCCAACTAACACCAAAGCCGGTACTAGCAGGATAATTCCATTGATATTGCTCGCTCGTATTTGCAGTTAAATTTTTACCAGATTGAATCACAGTGTTTTGATTCATAATACTTTGCTGGTTAAATAAGATTGCAACATTTGAACCTTTAGTTTGGCGTGCACTGGCATTTAATTGCCAGTCATTGTTAGGAGTAGGACGATTGTCTTGAATTTCAAATTCTTGTGGCCCTACTAAGGGCGCAGACCCCGCGCGATAATCATAAATGTGATTGAGTGATAAAGAACGAGGATATTTAGATAAGACGACTTTCCAGCTCGGCTGCCAAATATAGGTTTGAACTTGCCCTAATGCCCGTTGTTCAATTTGAGCATTAGTCAAAAGAGCACCACTAGGTTGATAAATGTTAGTGTCACTTGATTTAACTTCTTGCCAATTGTTAGTCAAACTTTGATAGTTATTATTTTCTGGAAAAGCGGTATTATTGCCAGGAGCTGTTGGCAAGTTAGCAGCAAGCGTTAATTTAGTTTGCTTGCCTAAAGTGATTTTCCATAAATTAGTTAAACCAGCCAAGCAATTAATATTATTAGTCGTTTTAGTAGTGTCCAAATTAGTTAGATCCAATTGTTTCAGACTAGTATCCTGATAAAAAAGATGGTCAATTGAGGCGTTATCAATCGATAAATCATTGAGATTAGAAACGGTTTGTAAATTTTTACAATTGGCCAGTAAGCCACTGGCATTACTGAAATTCACTTTCCCCGTGTTTACAGTCGCGTTAACGCTCGCGCTTTTGATTTGGTCAACGTAAGGCTGCCACGGCCAAGTCCCTAATGGTGAGTTTTGAGTATCAGTGGTCGTTGCTTGTGGTTGATGGACGCTATTATTGTCATCATCAAATAAAACTAAGTTGCCCGTGGTTAATGATAATCCCCACCAGCCTGATTGCCAGACGTAAGTTTTCACGGTTGTGGGATTATTTGTACCTGGGTAAAGTTTGATTAAATCATTATTACTATATAAAGGACCATTGGCCTGATAGTCGTCGGCGCCAGTTCCTAATTCTTGCCAACTATCGGACGTCGAAAGATGTTGGGGATTGACTTCACTGGGATCAGTACTAAAGGCCTTACCATTTCCAGGGGCAGCTCGTAAACCGCAACTGGTTCCTAATTTCAAATACGGACTGAGTGTTAATTTACACAGATTAGTCGTTCCTGTAAACATATTGGCTTGCGCCGTACTGGATTTCATATTTAATTTGCCGATATCAAGTTGGACTAATTGAGAATCATTATAAAAAAGATTATCAAAAAATTTATTTTGACTGCCGATTAAATTGGCGCAAGCAATGGTTTGTAAGCTTGAACAGTTGGAAAACATACTGCCAAGGTTCGTAGCTTGATCTAGGTTCCAAGTACTGATGTTGATGTCTTTCAGTGCAGTACAATGATCAAATAGACCATTGGCAGCTCCAACTTTATCAGTCTGCCATTGTTCAAGTCCTGAGATACTAGTTAGATGAGTACAACCTTGAAACATTTTAGCTAAATTAATAGTTTTAATATTGCTAGTGCCGATTTGAGCGCCGATTTGCCAACGACTCAAGTCGAGGGTTGTTAGTGCTTGACAACTGTTAAACAGGTTAGATAAATCTGCAGCATTGGTAACATTTAGTTGTTCAATATTTTGAATAGTTGTTAAAGCGCTGTCCCCGCTAAACATTCCCGAAATATCGTTAAAATTATTGCTGACAAAGTTAGTTCCTAGATTAATTGTCGTTAAGTTAGTGCAATTTTGAAACATATTACTAGTTTTGAGACCATTGGCGCTTTTTGACCAGGGGCTTAAATCTAATTGCGTGAGATCTGTACAGCCTTTAAACATATTCGTCGTGGTATTAGCGGCAGATAAATCTAAGGCAGCAATTTGTTTATTCATTTGCGTTGAATCTAAACTTTGGCAACCATTAAATAAACTACTAAAGACCACAACATAATGAGTGTTGAGTTGGTCTAAACCATTAATCTTGGTCAAATTACTCATTCCCCAAAATAAGCAACCCAGATCATCATTGGGCGGGGTAAATTTTTGACTACTAGTATTTTGGAAAGTCACCGTTTTGATTTGGGACAAGTCGCCGTTTAAAGCATAATACCACGGATAATATTTGTAATTTTCAGAATCTGTGTAAGTCGGCTGAAATTTGGTACTGTCTTGCTTTAAGGCATCTAGGTTAATGGTTAAAGTTCCGGTGGTTGCAGTAAAATTCCACCAAGAGGTATCGATGGCGTTACCATTAGGTGGAGTCAAATTAGCTAGTGGTTCACTATCTTTGATCAGTGGATTTTGAGTTTGTGTCGGAAGTAAATTAATACTTTTTGATTGCAGAACGTTAGTTGGCGGCAAATTAACAGCCGCTTGGGTTAGATGGCTAGTAAATAGGCAGATAAAACCAATTAAGAAAGCAATCGTGCAGTAAGAATTTTTTATAATCAGCCAATTTCGTTTGGCAATCATTCTAGCATCTCCCTGAACCAACTCTGTGAATTACCTAGTTAATAATTGTAATTTTACTCTATTTTTGTGAGATTGTAATAGTTATTCTAATAGTTTTACTGAAAATATTTTATTTGACTTTTGATAAATTTGAGGTGATTGTTCATGGACGCGGATTCATTTTGAAAAAGCTTCCCCTGACATGGCATAATAGATTTGATAACTTTCAAAAGTAAGGATGGAAAAATGCATGAGTAAACCAATTTATGTTCAAATTGCCCAAACGATCAAGCACAACATTACTCACCATCACTATGCTAATCTCAAATTGCCGGATGAACGCAGCCTAAGTGAAAGCTTTGCTGTGAGCCGCAGTTCAATTAAGCGGGCGATCCAACTATTAGCTGATCAAGGTATCATCTTTAAAAAACAAGGTTCAGGCAATTTTATTAATCCGCTATTTTTAAAAAATAAAACTGCACTAGATTATACGGGTGACAATGTTGGTTTAACAACAGCCATGGTTAAGAATGGACAAACTCAGCAAATTCAAGTTTTAGGTTTAGATGTGCAAAAGCCGCCTTTGGAAATCCAACAGAATTTATTTTTAAATGACGATGATTTTGTTTATGTATTTCAGCGGCTCCGCAAGTTGGATGAAATTCCAATTTTAATTGAGACGAGTTATTTACCAGTCCGCTTGTTGCCTAATCTCTCACAAAAAGTTTTGGAAAATTCTTTGTTTAATTACTTAGAAGAACAAAAAGGAGAGGTGATTAATCGGGCGTATTTAGATATGGCTGCCGAACCGTCTTCACCGACGGATCAAAAATTATTGCAGTTAAAACCGACTGAACCAGTGGGCATTATGGCGGGGATTTTCTTTCGTGATGACGGTATTCCGTTTGAATATTCGAGCATGCGTTTGCACTATAAGTACTGGAATTTTGCCACCTTCGTTAATTTAAATAAATAATTGGGTCGTACCATTTTTTAAAATGGTTGACAAAAGTTTGTGCAAGGTTTATAAATATCATGTAAGGGCTCTTAGTGAAGTAGATTTTGCAGTGCTGATTGTCACAATATTTGTAACCGAATTATTTTTAGGAGGAAGAGCAATGACAGATTACAGTAGTCCAGAATATTTTGATTTGATGACCAAGTATTTTGATGCGGCTAATTATATTTCAATTGGTCAATTATATTTAAAGGATAATCCGTTATTAAAGCGGGAACTCAAAGCTGATGATGTAAAGGTTCATCCAATTGGACATTGGGGGACAATTGCAGGGCAGAACTTTATTTATACTCATTTGAATCGTGCGATCAATAAATATAATTTAAACATGTTTTACATTGAAGGACCTGGTCACGGTGGACAGGTCATGGTCTCTAATTCTTATTTAGATGGCAGTTATAGTGAGATTTATCCAGAAATCACTGCCGACGAAGCCGGTATGCAAAAATTATTTAAACAATTTTCGTTCCCCGGTGGTGTGGCTTCACATGCTGCTCCGGAAACTCCTGGTTCCATGCATGAAGGCGGCGAATTAGGCTATTCAATCTCTCATGGTGTTGGTGCTATTTTAGACAATCCCGACGTCATTGCTGCGGCGGTAATCGGTGATGGTGAAGCAGAAACTGGTCCACTAGCCACTTCTTGGTTCTCTAATGTCTTTATTAATCCTGTGACGGATGGTGCTGTTTTACCGATCTTAAACTTAAATGGTTTTAAGATTTCGAATCCGACTATTCTGTCTCGAAAAACTGATGAAGAACTAAAGCAATACTTTACCGGTATGGGCTGGGATCCAATTTTTGTGGAAGGCGACGATGTAGCAAAAATGAATCCCGAAATGGCTGCTGCGATGGATCAAGCCATTGAAAAAATTCACTCCATTCAACAAGAAGCTCGTCAAAATGCAGCTGCAGATGCCAAAATGGCTCATTGGCCAGTAATTATTTTCCGGGCACCCAAGGGCTGGACTGGTCCGAAATCTTGGGATAATGAACCAATTGAAGGCTCATTTAGAGCACATCAAATTCCAATTCCAGTTGATGCTAACCACATGGAACACGCTGATGCCTTAGTATCTTGGTTGAAATCTTATCATCCTGAAGAATTATTCGATAAAAATGGTACTTTAAAGCCAGAAATCAAAGCTTTGACACCTAAAGGTAACCAACGGATGTCAATGAATCCTATTACTAATGGTGGTTTAGATCCAAAACCATTAAAGTTGCCTAATCCTGATGATTATGAATTCAAATTTGACCAACCAGGCACTGTCATTGGTCAAGATATGGTGGAATTAGGTAATTATTTACGTGATATCATTAAACTTAACCCAACCACTTTTAGAATTTTTGGACCGGATGAAACCATGTCCAATCGCTTGATGCACATTTTTGAAACTAGTGAGCGGCAATGGTTGGAACCCATTAAAAAGCCGAATGATCAATTTGAAGCTCCAGCTGGGCGAATTTTGGATGCACAATTGTCTGAACACCAAGCTGAAGGCTGGTTGGAAGGTTATACTTTAACTGGTCGTCACGGAATTTTCTCGAGTTACGAAGCCTTCTTACGGGTAGTTGACTCAATGTTGACGCAACACTTCAAGTGGATTCGTAAGGCCAACGAATTACCTTGGCGGAAGAAGTACCCAGCTTTGAACGTTATTTCAACTTCGACTTCTTTCCAACAAGACCATAATGGTTATACACACCAAGATCCGGGTATTCTAACTCATTTGGCTGAAAAGAAACCGGAATATATTCGGGAGTATTTACCAGCCGATGCGAATACTTTAATTGCAGTTGCTGCACATTCTTTGAATGAACAAGAAGTAATTAATTTAATCATTGCTTCTAAGCAACCACGGCCACAATTCTATTCCATGGCAGAAGCTAAGGAGATTGTGGAACAAGGTGTGAAAGTCATTGATTGGGCCACTAATGATCACGGTCAACAACCAGATATTGTCTTTGCAGCGGCGGGCACAGAACCTAACATGGAATCTTTAGCAGCGATTGATTTATTGCATGCTGCTTTCCCAGAGATGAAGATTCGCTTTGTCAGTGTAGTTGACTTATTGAAGTTGCAAGTACCAAGCAAGAATCCGCGCGGCTTGAGTCAAGAACAATTTGACGCCATCTTTACCAAGAAGGCACCGATCATCTTTGCTTTCCATGGTTTTGAAGATTTATTACGGGATATCTTCTATGAACGGAATAATCATAATATGTATGCGCATGGTTATCGGGAAAATGGTGATATTACGACACCATTTGATATGCGGGTTGTTAATGAACTGGATCGTTTCCACTTAGCACAACACGCAGCTAACTTGGTTTATGGTGATCAAGCCCAAGACTTCAGTCACCAAATGGATGCTAAGTTACAAAAGCATCATGATTACATTCGGGAAAATGGTGCAGATTTGCCTGAAGTTGATAATTGGCAATTCAAAGGCTTTGCAGATTAATTAAATATGTAAATAGCATTATAAAAATCCTTAGGCTCAGTGGGCTTAAGGATTTTTTGGTTTGATGATTAATAAATTATTTACAGTTCGGGAGAAATCAAAACTTTGACCTGTGATTTATCCGTAGTTAATGATTTAATTCCGTCAACAGTTTGTTCTAACGGAATTTTCTTTGTAATTAATTTCTGGAAAAGCTCTTGATGGTTATTAATGATGTTAATTACTGTGGGAAAACAGTTTTCATAGCCTAGGGTGGTATGGATATTGTGACCGTTCATGATGGCATCATTGATATCCAAAGTAATGGATTGACCAAATAAAGCGTCCACTTGAATTAAGCCAGTAGAAGCAGTTACTTGATTAGCAGTATCGAATGTCGCTTGCACTCCAGCACATTCAAAGGCAATATCGACGCCAGCTGGTAAATCAGCATGGATTTTTGCGACCACATCATCGCTAGTAGGATTTAAAGTGTTCGTAATTCCCAGTTCTTGAGCTTTAGCTAGACGTTGTGTGGAGACATCAGAAATATAAACTTTGGTGGCTCCAGCAATTTTGGCAAGTAGTGCCGTGCATAATCCAATGGGACCAGCGCCCATGACCGCAACTGTTTGGCCGGCAATTAAACCACTACGTTTGATGCCTTCATAGGCGACAGAAGTCGGTTCCGCTAAAGCTCCTAAGTCAAATCCCATTTCATCCGGGATAGGATGAACAAATTGGGCTTTAACGTTGGCATATTCTGCCATGCCGCCATCATCTGAAACGCCAATGAAATTACCGCTACCATCAGGGCCAACGGCATTGAGGCAATAATTGTATTGCCCCTTCAGACAATTGGGACAATGACCACAGGCTAAAATAGGCTCAATTGCCACACGGTCATTGAGCGCAATATTTTGCACATTTTTGCCAAGCTTAACTACTTGTCCCGAAAATTCATGTCCTTGAATAATCGGAACAGTTTTGCCAGATAAAGGATTCGGTTCATAAGGTAAAGCAAAACCATCGGCATACATGTGCACATCGCTGCCACAAATTCCAATGAACTTGACTTTGACTTGTACCTGATCATCTTGGGGTTCGGGGAGTTCTACATCTTCAATCCGGATATCCTGTTTCCCATAAATGCGCGCTGCTTTCATAATAACTACTCCTTTCTTTAATAACGACAACTATATTTTAAATGACTAGTGAAAGCGGCGTCAACAACTAATTAACTTTTTCACAATAAATCAGTTATTTAACATTCCACTGATTTTATGAATGCTATGGTAATAATGAATCTATACGACAAAAAAGCTCCTAAACTTAGCATTTGTTAGCCAATTTTAGGAGCTTGAATCATTGCTTAATTGCTTGTTAATCTAAATAAATTTTACGTAAATCTTGTAAATCGCCATCACTGACATTTAGTTCAGTTTGAATAAAGTTTAACCAACTGCCAGCGGTTTTTTTGATTTCAGCATCCGCAATGCGCAGATAATCAGGACTAACAGTTAGTAAGGCTTTGGCGGAAATTAATTGTTTGGGATTTAAGCCTTGGGCCTGCAAATCGGCCAATTGTTGGTCAATATAAGCTTTAGACGCCACATTAGTAAACAGATAGTCTTTGATGATAATGTCAGCATCAACATTTAAAGCGGATAAAAGTAGGGCTGCACCAATCCCGGTTCGATCTTTGCCAGCAGTACAATGGAACAATAAAGTTTCATCGGCTTGATCATTAGCTAATAATTGTTCAAAGAAAATGCGATAGGCTTTTTTGGCACTGTCCAGATTGATGATATCCTGATAAGTATCTAACATGTTAGCGTGGCCGTTTTCAGGAATATCCGATAAAGCCTCTTTTTCCAAGGCGCTTTTATCTTCTTCATCAGCATTAAATTTAGAGGCTTGGGTTAAATCTACTTTGAAAACCGGGTCAAATAAATATTTAGCCTGTGCGGGAACATGATCGGGGACTTTAGCTTGTTCATCGGCAGATCGAAAGTCAATATCAAACCGGACGCCATAATCGTCGAGATAGTCTAAATCTCGCTGATTCAAACTGCCTAAGCTACCAGACCGAATTAATTTATGTGACTTTAAATGGTGACCATCTTTCGTGGGATAGCCGCCTAATTCACGAAAATTATTTCCAGATGAAATATCTAATAATTGTTTTTGATCCATAATGTACCTCCGTAGACTTTTACTTAATTTTATCAAAGATATGGTTCAATAGGCGAGTCATTTTAATTTTTCATTCACGAAATTCCAAGTAAATTGTCTGAAAAATGATAGTATTATGTTATAATTAAATTAATAAAATTATTTATAATTTTAGGACTAGAAACTTCGCCAAGATAGAACTGCAATTGTCTTTGACGAGAAGGGGTGGCAAACCTTATGCAAGAATATCAAAGAATTTTAGTCCCTGTGGATGGTTCTAAGGAATCAGAAACGGCACTTAAAAAAGCAACACAAGTCGCAATTAGAAATCATGCCACGGTTGATGTTTTGAACGTCTTGGATACGCGGCAGTTTGTTGGGGCGTATGGCGGCATGTTAACTAGTGATATCATCTATCAAATTACGGAAGATTCACAGAATTATTTAGCGCAATTAAAAGAGCAAATGGTTGCTGATGGCTTGGATGCTGATAAAATTCAAATTCATATTCGCTTTGGCGATCCGAAAGTAATTATTGCCGCAGATTTCTTTAAGGATTACGATGATGATCTCATTATCTTGGGTTCCACGGGACTGAATGCGGTAGAGCGACTATTGGTCGGTTCAGTTTCTTCATATGTGATTCGCAATGCTGCAACAGATGTGATTGTAGTGCGGACAGAATTGGATAATAAAACCGTACCTGCCAAAAATAAATAATTAATTAAATGATTGTACAAAAAAATCCTTCAAAATTTTTGAAGGATTTTTTGATTGTTACTAATTTTTCGGAGTAACGGTAATCAATGGGTTACCATCAGCTTCCGTATCATCGGTAAATTGGAAATCATAATTGTCCGTGTTCGTCACAATCATCATTACCGTATTGTCATAACCGGCTGCCTTGATTGCTTCGTAATCGAATTCAATTAAAGGTGTTCCCGCTTCAACGTGTTGATCTTTTTCAACCAATAATTTGAAGTGTTCACCGTTTAAGTTAACTGTGTCAATTCCTAAGTGCAATAGCACTTCAACACCATCATCACCGGTGATGCCGACAGCGTGACCAGTTGGATAAGCAACACTAATGGTTCCGGAGATTGGTGACGTTACAACTTTAGCAGTAGGTACAATGGCGATTCCTTTACCCATTGCCTCAGAGGCGAAAACTTGATCACTAACACTAGTAATTGGAATAACAGTACCGGCAACTGGGGCGATTAATTCTGTTTCAGTGCCGTTATTAGTTGTAGCAGTGGAAATATTTTCAGTAGAAGCAGTAGTTGCTTCAGTAGTAGCTGCTGCTGGAGCAACATCTTTGTTGACACCACCCCAGAGATAAGTGAAGACGGCAGCTAAGACGAAGGCCAAAGCATCACCCACACAAGATAAAGCGAAACCTTTACTGATGAAGGTTGGCAAACTCAAGATGCTGGCTAAACCAACAGTATTGGCATGCACACCGGAAAAGGCGACAATGGCCCCACCAATTCCACCAGCAACGACAGCACAGTAAAATGGTTTCTTCATTTTTAAGGTAATACCATAAACGGTTGGTTCAGTAATACCGAAGATTGCGGTAATGGTGTTCGAACCAGCTAAACCTTTCATCTTGTCATCTTTAGTCTTTAAAAAGACTCCTAAAGCAGCACCAGCTTGCGATAAAACAGCTGGTAATAAGATTGGCATTAATGGATCATAGCCCCATTTTGATAAGTCGTTCATCATAACAGGAACAAACGCCCAATGCACACCAAAAATAACAAAGACTTCCCAGAAAGCACCGAGGACTAATCCAGAGAGAATCCGGACATGTTGGTACAAAGCTAAAACAATACCAGCTAAGAAACCACTGATGGCGTTACTGATTGGTCCTACAATTAAGAAGGTTAATGGAACCAAAATCATTAACATACATAATGGCGTTAAAATGTTACGCACTGACTCATGCCAAAACTTGTTAAATAAAGGTTCTAACCATTTTTGAACGACTACCACTAACAAGATAGGAATAACCGTACTTGTATAAGTAGCTTTAGAAACTGGAATGGAGAAGAAGTCTAAGCCTTTCATGTTAACCATGGTTGGATAAACCAAAGCCATCCCAATGGCAACGGTCACATATTGGTTAACTTTCATTTGCTTAGCAGCAGTAAACGCTAAAATAACTGGTAAGAAATAGAAGATTCCATCAGCCGCGGCATACCAAATTTGATAAGCACCAGTCTTGGGTGTCATCCAGTGTAAGACGACAAATAAAGATAATAAGCCCTTTAAAATACCGGCACCAGCCATGGCACCTAAAAACGGTGTGAAAGCACCAGAAATAAAGGAAACAAAAGCATCAAACATGCCCTTAGCAGTTAACTTTTTCTTACCTTCACTGGCCGCTGGTGTAGCAGGTGCATCATCACCTTCACCCAAGCGGGGGTCGATACCAACTAAAGCATCGTATACGCTACCAACATTGTTACCAATAACAACTTGATATTGTCCTCCGGCTTGCACGACAGTAATCACACCATCAAGGCTTTCAATTTTATCTTTCTGAGCTTTACTTTCATCCTTTAAAGTAAGGCGTAAACGCGTGGCACAATGCCAAGCAGCGTTGACGTTTTCATCACCGCCAACGAGCTGAAGGATTTGTCCCGCTAAATCCTTTTCGTTCAATGTAATCCCTCCATTATTAGAGTAATGCTATCAATATTTGATTGATAACGTTTTTAACCTAAAAGTTAATTCTATACTAAAGAAAAAAAATTAACAATATCAATTAAAGTAAAATTAAGATAAATTTTCTGTAATTAGGAAATATTGGTTAAAAATAAAAGCATTATTGCTCATAAAAGCGATTATTACAATTAAATTTCGCAAAAAATAGTAATAAATTAAGTGCTGTTAAAACACTAATTTGTAAATATGTACATTTAAAATCATACTTTTTACATTTTTTTCATAGCTTAAATTGGTTTTTGGCACAGATTAATCTAGCATTTTTTCCAAGAAGTAAAAGCGTGAGTCTAACTATGTCCAAAAACTAAAGGTAAAAGCAACTTTTGCTGTGCTCAGCTTTTAAGCACTGGGGTTGCAGTATAGTTGCTGGTATCTCATAGGCGAAACAGTTATAATTTAATAATAAAAGCCTGTGGCTTGTGGGAGGAAAACTATGGAAACACAAACGATTAGTCAATTAGCCGATTGGTTAGAAGAACACAGTGCGCAAATTGTTGCACAGACTGAAATTTTAGATGTGCAAAAGATCTATGAACTGTTAGATGGTTTGGCCATTTTACGCCAGCCTGTGCAAAATTATTTAACTATGACCGAAGAACAATATTACCAAAATGAATCCGATCATCGCTTAACTTTGCAACATGAACAACAAACCTTAGCCCAACTGCAAGATCGGATTTTAGTTAATCATGTTGATGGCAGTTTTGTGAACAATGAAATTAATTTTGACTATAATCACGAAAATCCTTACCAAACAGGCAGTTATAATGCTCAAAGTGATCTACATCTGATTGAATATGCGTTAGAAGTTATCGGGGCAGTCGCCAGCAATACACTAATGAGTGATTTGCGGAATAATTTATCGCCAGATGCTGTACTATCAATTGCTTTGGCGGCTAATCAAATTGAGCAGTGGCAAAAGTAAAAAAATTTTATTTAAAAGGTTGCAATTTGTGATTGACCTATGTACCATGTTCTGGTGTTTCAATTTTGGGAGGGATAGATAATGCCAGTCACATATTTACGGAAAGTTCACGCTGATGAAATTGAATTAGTGGTCGAAATTATTGAAGAAGCGAAAGGTGTCCTTCGCGGTCGGGGTGTCGACTTGTGGCAAGATGGTTACCCTGATCAAGCTATTTTACAAGATGATATTGACCGAGGTATCGCTTACTTTTTAATTAAAGATGATCAAATTGCCGGTGTTGCCGCCTTGGAGGATCAGGGTGAAAGTAATTATGATCAAATTTATGATGGTCAATGGAGTCCAGATTCGCACAAAAATTATGCCATTATTCATCGCGTAGCGATTTGTCAGGGACATCAAGGCGAAGGTCTATCATCAATTTTTATTCAGCACCTGTTAACAATTGCCGCTTCGTTGAATTTTAGTGATGTCCGTATTGATACGCACTTTGATAACTTGGCCATGCGTCATGTGATTGAAAAAAATGGTTTTACCCAATGTGGGACAATTGATAATGTAATGCATAAACCATGTGTTGCCTATCAGCGATTTATTTAATTGAATTTAGTCTGACTATGAGATTTCTAAACTCTGACTTTGCTATGAAAAAGTTAGAATTCAGAAATCTTATTTTTTTCTTTTAAATAAATTGCAGTTGAGTAATAACAAATTTTGGCGTTCATGGTGTGCCCGACTATAATAAGCCTTAGAGAGACTTATTTTTAATTGAGGGGGAGTTTGGCAATGTCAAAATCAAAAATTATCAGTAGTTTCTTATTAATTAGTAGTGTTTGGGGCGTATTCATGGCACAGAAGGGCGAGACAGTCCACGCAAAAGATTATAATTATAAAGTGGTTACTACGACCAGCGGGCCATATACTAATTTATACGATAATCAAGGGCAATTGATTAAACAGCGCTTTGTGCCGGTTAATACTGATTGGCGTGTCGGCAAAATTAAAGCGATGAGTAATCTGTTCTATTATCAAATTGCGGGTAATGAATGGGTCAAGAGTAGTGATGTTTGGGCTAATTTTGAACCAACATCGGGTCGCTTGAAACAGCGTTTGGTTGGAACGATTAAAAATCCGATTAGTGCGACTTATTATGCTGATGGTCAACAAGGCATCAATGATGGGGTCGATCTGGCTTATCAATCAACGTGGAAAATTGGCAAAGTACTTCAGAATGCTCAAGGCCATTTGTTTTATCAAGTTGCGCCCAACTTGTATGTGCGTGATGATGATTTAGCGGTGAATGGCACGCCAGATCATATTGTGCAACAGCCCGATTTTGGAATTAATGGACATCCGGCGCAAAATATGGGATTGATTGGAACCATCAAAAATTCCACAACGAAAATTTATAATGCTCAAGGTTATTTGTACATGGGCGATGGCGTTGATTTTGCTAAGCAGTCGACGTGGAAAATTGGTAAAGTGATTAAAAATAATCAAGGACAACTATTTTATCAAGTAGCCCCTAATATGTATGTGGGTGATGATGATATGATGTTAAATCAACCACCTAAAAAAATTATTCAGCAAGCGGATTTTGGTTTAAAGCAGCAACCTGCGATTAATGTTAAAGATAGTACCACTAAGACTGATGCTTAAATTGTCAGGCCGCAGGTTCTTGAGCAAATGAGTAAGCGTTCTTTGCCGCAGTATGTTGATTTAGCGCTCCAAGTGCCAAAAGCAGCAGTTTGCGTCTAGCTACGAATAGTCCTCAAGTTTAAAGTGCAAAACTTCAGTACTGATTCTTGACTATACTCAACTGCTAAGCGCTTTTGTCACAGTAAAGTTTAAAATTTGGTTGTAATTTGAAATTTAGTGCTATATTTGACGGCTGATTTGGTACAATGTGGTTGTACTTGATCATTGATTATTCCATTGAATAGCTGAGATCAGTTTCAGAAACTCAAAATTAATTAATTCAAACTTAGTAATAAAGGAATGTGAGAGATTATCGATAATCAGAGTGAAGTGAATTTTACACCAGTTATTTTAGGCAGTGATATTAATGCTTATGGTTTTGCGCGGTCATTTTATGAACTAACGCATCAACCAGTGCAAGCCTATGCCCAAGAAGCTTTGGCACCCACCAAGTATTCAAAAATTATTAATGTCAATTTATATGACGGTTTTACTGAGGATCCAGCATTTATTGAAAACATGCGCCAAATTGCCAAAAAGTATGCTGACCATACAGAACCTGTTATATTATTGGCAATGGGTGACGGTTATGCGGAATTGATTTCTAAGCATAAAGAAGAATTATCACAAACTTTTGTTTGTCCTTATGTCGACTATGACTTGTTACGCAAATTAAATAATAAAGAATCATTTTATCAGATTTGTGAACAATACCATTTGCCACATCCACAAACAAAAATAATTACCAAACAAATGTATCAACAACAGGACTTGACGGTACCGTTTGATTATCCAGTAGCGTTAAAACCAGCTAATAGTGTTGAGTGGTTGGATATTCATTTTGAAGGGCGCAAAAAAGCATTTACCATTCAAGATGAAGCGGAATTTCTGGATATTGTTGCCAAGATTTATGATAATGGTTATGAATCCGACTTGATTTTGCAGGAATTTATTCCGGGAGATGATTCACATATGCGGGTCTTAAACGCCTATGTTGACCAACATCATCATGTCAAGTTAATGTGCTTAGGCCATCCGTTATTGGAAGATCCGACACCGGCGGCAATTGGTAATTATGTGGCAATTTTACCGGAATACAATCAAAAGTTGTACGATGTTTTGCAACGCTTCTTGGAAGAAATTGAATTTACCGGTTTCGCTAATTTTGATATGAAATTCGATGATCGTGATCAGGAATTTAAGCTGTTTGAAATTAATTTACGCCAAGGACGTAGTAGCTTTTATGTTACTTTAAATGGTTATAATTTGGCTCAATTTGTGGTTGATGATTATGTCAAACAAACCTTGGATGAACAGCCAACCGTTTACGGTAATAAGAATAAAGCACAGCATCAACTATGGCTGGGAGTTCCGACGGCTGTCTTTAAAAAGTATGCTTTGGAAAATCAATATAAAGAAATTGCTCTCGAATTATTGCGACAAGATCGGTATGGCACAACTGTTTTCTATAAAGGTGACTTCGGAATTAAACGTTTAGTGTTGTTAAGTTACATGTTTTATCGCTATCGAGGACGATTCAAACGTTACTTTGAAGAAAATAAGGGCCAAAACTTTAAATAATTTTAGTGGAGGTTAGGAATTTGGATTCAGAATTGAAGAATTACCAAGTAACAGAAAAGCGGTTTAAGAAGATTTTAGTAGGCATTGATGTGGACGATTTTACTTCATCTGATCATGCATTTAATGCTGCTTGTACCATGGCGAGAGATTTGGATGCACAACTAGGAATTGTTGCTGTTTTAGAAACGCAAGATGTGAATGTTTTTGACAGCATGTCACCAGAAAAAATGGATGATAAGCGTTTGAACTTGTCACACGACTTGTTAGAATATCTGAAAAAAGCTGATAATTTTGGTGTGAAAGAAGCTAAGCCTATCTTAGCCGAAGGTGATCCCGATAAAGTTATTTTGGATGAAGTTGTGGCTGATTTTCAGCCAGACTTAATTGTGTTAGGTTCTGAAGCCAAAACCTTGTTAGGCAAGACTGTCGGCAATGAAGCCAAAGGAATTATGGAAAAATCACCTGTTAGTGTGTTAATAGTGCGTGACTAATTTTTAAAATAATGATGAGGTACTTCTTCAGTGAAGTGGGAACAATTAATTAAGTAATGCTTATGTAATTCTAAACAGAATTTGAGTATTGATTTTATTGTTCCGACATTTACTTGAGAAGTACTTTTTTTGTATCATCAAAAAAAGCTGGGATAAATATTAGTAGTTTGCATCTACTACTGATATTTGTTCCAGCTTTATGTTCAAAATATGATTAAATTTCTGCTTTGCCTTCACGTTGCATAAGTTTTTTAACTTCTGCTTTCACGTCGGCTTCTTGGTATAAAACGTGATAAATAGCTTCGGTGATTGGCATTTCGATTTGTTCTTGTTGCGCTAATTCATAAGCAGACTGGCAAGTTTTGACTCCTTCAACGACCATGCCCATATTATCAATCACGTCTTGTAATTTTTGGCCTTGGCCTAATTGTTTACCAGCGCGCCAATTCCGAGAATGAACACTGGTACAAGTGACCACTAAATCACCCACGCCCGATAAACCGGTAAAGGTTAACGGGTTGGCGCCGAGCTTAACTCCGAGACGCGAAATCTCCGCTAAGCCACGGGTCATTAAAGCCGCCTTGGCATTATCGCCATAACCGAGTCCAACGAGGGCCCCGGTTCCTAAGGCAATGACATTTTTTAAAGCGGCGCCTAATTCCACGCCAATTACGTCCGAATTAGTATAAACACGAAAATAGTCGTTCATAAAAATCTGTTGGACTGTTTGGGCTGCGGCCAAATCAGCACTGGCTGCAGTAATTAAGGTGATGTCTTTTTTAGCAACTTCTTCAGCGTGACTTGGACCGGATAAAGCAACGATAGCTTGATAAAGATTGGTCGGTAACACAGCCTGTAAGATTTCTGAAATTCGTAAATGAGTTTGTTGTTCTAATCCCTTACTAGCATGCACAATAATCGGTAGTTGTGGCAAAGTTTGTAAAATAGGTTGAATTTGTTGCGCCACACTGCGAATGGCAGGAGTCGGTACTGCAAATAAGACTATTTGTGCGCCTGTTAAAGCAGTTGTAAAGTCAGTGGTGGCAATTAACTCTTGCGGATAGTGATAATTTTGAATATAGTGCTCGTTGGTATGTTGTGTGTTTAACTCGTGAACTTGTTGGGCACTGCGTGTCCATAAATGAACATCATGACCGTTTTGAACTAGTACACTGGCTAGGATACTGCCCCAAGATCCAGCTCCTAAAACCGCAATTTTGCTTTTCATAACTTCACCCTTATCTTAATAATTTATCAATTCCATTATACTCTGGAATGAATTAGTTGTATTGAAAAATTCAGTAACTTGTCGTGAGAGTCGGTCTTAACGCCGTAATTGAAAATTCAGTTTTTTAGTCAAATCGTTTTTGATGGAATGACTGGTGGTTTCACGTTTTTGAAATTGTTTGGGGGTAATGGCGAAGAGTTTTTTAAAAGAGCGAATAAAAACATCCACATTGGAAAAGCCAACGACGTGGGCAACATCACTGATAGACATGGTAGTCATACTTAATAAATCTACCGCATATTCAATTCTTAAATGGTTCAAATAGTCGTGCGGAGTCATTTGTAAATCTTGTTTAAATAATTTGGAAACGTAAACGCGATCAAAACCAATAGCCTGACACATGGTTTTGACCGTGATTGGTTCTTGAAAATGTTGCGCTAAGTAATCGGTGGCTTTGATCGTACAGGGATGTAAGATGACGGCTTTGTCCGGTGTAATCACGTCTGTTTGATAATGAGCTAACCCTGCTAATAATTGGTAAATAATCCCTGTCATGAATAGTTCATCGACCAAGTTTTTAGATTGGTGTTGTAGACATTGTTTGACGCAATCCACAAAAAAGTTTAATTGGCTGGTTTGAAAGACTAAGCGTTGGTTGGAAAAGCCCATTTTGTCTAAATAAAGATGGGCTTTACTACCTTGAAAACCAAAAAATAAATATTGCCACGGATTCTGGTGATCCGCTTGGTAAGCAATGACTTGTTGTGGCGTTGATAAAAATCCATCACCAGCGCTTAATTGCCAAATTTGTTGTTGCGTTTTGACAATCCCTTGTCCTTTCAAAATAATATGAATTAAATACTCATGGCGCATTGTTGGACCGTAATGATGATCGGCTAAATTAGTGGAAAAACCGGCGTGGGTTAAAAAGAGATTAGCATTAGGATCAGTGGTTTGGTTGAAAATATTGACGATTTTTTGCATGAAAAGCTCCTTATAACGGAATAAAAAACTACATTTAATCGATTTTAACACAATCAAGGCAATTTTAATTTGAAAAGGCTTCATTTACAATTAAATGTAAGCGATTCAAGTAAACGTAAACATTTTACTTGAATGGCCGTAAATACTGAGGTGAGAAAATGGCAAAATTAAAAACACGAGTTTCCTATATGCTGGGGACTTTTGGACATGACTTTTTTGCGGCAGCCATGTTGAATTATTTCATTATGTTTATTACCAATCATTTGTTTATTACCAATAATAATCATTTTAATAACCAAATGATTGGCTTAATTACAACCACGATGGTAGTGATTCGAATTGCTGAATTATTTATTGATCCGTTTATCGGTAATATGGTAGATAATACGCATACACGCTTTGGTAAATTTAAGCCATGGGTAATTACGGGAGCCATCGTGTCTGGTATTGCCTTAGCGGTGTTATATACCAGTTTAGGTAATCTAGCAACCAACAATCCGGGGTTATATATTGTTGCTTTTGCGGTCATCTACATTATCATGGATGTTTTTTATTCGTTTAAAGATATTGGTATTTGGTCCATGGTACCAGCGTTGACGCTAGATTCCAATGAACGAGATACTATCAGCACCTGGGGGCGTCTAGGTTCGACAATTGGTGGTAACTTAGTTACCTTAGCGGTAGTTCCGATCGCCCTCTTTTTCTCAGTCCATTATAATGGCGGTCAAGGTGATCGGCGGGGCTGGTTTGCTTTTGGAGTTGTCACTGCTTTGTTATCCATTCTGGGTGCATTAATTATTGGCATTGGTACTAAAGAGCAATCCACACCTTTACGTGAAAATAAGCAAAAAACTAGTACTAAAGATGTTTTTAAAATTCTTTTCCAAAATGATCAGTTAATGTGGACGGCAGTGGCTCACTTCTTCTTTGCGATGGGCTGGGATTTGGTGAATTCATTATTACTCTATTACTTTACCTTTATTTTAGGTAATTCTTCCAAATTTGCGATTTACGGTACGGTCAACTTTATTGTGGGGATGATTTCCGTTTCGCTGTTTCCAGCTTTGGCGCACCGTTTTCAAAGACGGAAGGTCTTTTTAATTGGAACACTGGTGATGATGCTGGGCATCTTCTTATTATTCTTTGCTAACTTTTCCACACCATTTGTGATCTTTTCGGCGGCACTAGCGGCTGCTCCACAACCATTATTGTTCTTGGTTATTATGTTGACAATGACTGATACCATTGAATATGGTCAGTTAAAATTACATCATCGTGATGAATCATTAGTCTTATCTGTTCGGCCGTTAGTTGATAAATTAGCTTCCGCGATCGTTAATGGTTTAGTTTCAATCATTGTTATCGCTACTCACATGTCAGGTAATGCCAAAGTTTCGAGTATTACCAGTGCGGATTCTTGGCAATTTAAATGTTATATGTTAGCAGTGCCACTATTGTTATTATGTTGTTCATTAGTAGTTTATTTACGCAAGGTTAAAATTACGGAAGCTAAACATGCACAAATTGTTAGTCAACTAGAAGCTAGTTGGGGTAGTGAATTTGCACAAACAACAACTAATGCACCAGAGAGCAACAATACGGATAGTAATGCCGCAGTTGCTGATGACGAACTAGTTTTGTTAGCTCCAGTGACTGGACAAGTACAAACCTTAGCACAAGTAGCCGATCCAACCTTTGCTGCCGGTAAAATGGGTCGCGGAGTTGGCATCATGCCGCAAACGAACCAAATTGTTGCCCCTATTAGTGGGACAGTGCAACTTTTATTACCAAGTAAACATGCAATTGGTCTGTTGGCAGATAATGGATTAATGGTCCTGATTCATGTCGGTATTGATACGGTGCAGTTACGTGGCCAAGGCTTTAATTTGTTGGTCGATCGAGGGCAAGAAGTCCAGTCTGGTGATGTTTTACTAGAATTTGATCCGCAAGTGATTCAAGCTGCTGGTTTGTCAGATGAAGTATTACTGACTATTTTAAACGCTAATGAATTAACTAAATTCGAATTATTAACGCAGCCAGAGCAAAACATTACAGCACAACAACCGTTACTGAAGGTACAAAAATAAGGAGTAAAATTATGGCGATTATTATTGATGAAGCAAAAAAGACCTTTCATTTACAAACAAACCATGCCAGTTATTTATTTCAAGTTTTGCCCACTGGTGATTTACAACAGTTATATTATGGAGCTCGCTTAAGTGAGCCTATTAATCTTGCTAATTTAACACAAGTAGCTGGACAAGATGCCACTCCAGCGCAAGAGGTTGATGGTCAAGAATTTCAATGGGACGTAATCAATCAGGAGTATAGTAGTTTGGGCCACGGCGATTTTCGACAAAGTGCTTACCAAGTTACTTCACCGGCGGGGGATCGCATTAGTGAATTTCAATATCAAAAATATCAATTATCTAATGGAAAACAACGCCTAGCACATTTACCGTCCACATTTGATGATAATCAAGATCAAAGTCAAACATTAACCATTTTTTTACATGATCAGTTGGCCAATTTAGAATTGCAATTAAATTACACAGTTTTTCCAACGCAAGATGTTATTGTCCGCAGTGCTCGTTTTGAAAATTTAAGTACCCAAGCAGTACAATTACCTCGGGCTTTAAGTTTACAGTTAGACTTGCCAGATAGTGATTATGACTTCTTACAATTTGCAGGTTCCTGGGCCCGTGAGCGCCATTTAAGTCGTAATCATCTACATGACGGTGTGCAAAGTATTAGTAGTTTACGCACGGCTTCAAGTCATCAACATAATCCGTTCTTTATTCTGGCGCGGCCAACAACAACGAATTTGACTGGTGAGGCTATGGGCTTTAACTTTGTTTATTCTGGCAACTTTTTGGATAGTGTGGAAGTAGATCAGTATCAACAAGCGCGAGTTTTAGTAGGGATTAACCCGGACGAGTTTTGTTGGCAATTAAAGCCTCAAACCAGTTTTCAAACGCCCGAAGCGATTTTTAGCTATACTACAGCGGGCTTAAATCAATTGAGTCAGCAACTGAGTGATTTTTACCAGAAGCACCTCGTAGCGCCCCAATTTGCACAGCAAGAACGCCCAATTTTAATTAATAATTGGGAAGCCACGTATTTTGATTTTGATGAAACTAAGTTGTTACATTTGGCTGATCAAGCAAAAGATTTGGGGATTGAATTATTTGTCTTAGATGATGGTTGGTTTGGCAAGCGGGATGATGATACTACTTCTTTAGGTGATTGGGTGAGCGATCGCCGTAAGTTGCCACAGGGAGTAGCCCATTTAGCGCAAGAGATTCACCACAAAGGATTAAAATTTGGTTTATGGTTTGAACCCGAAATGATTTCTTTAGAAAGCCAATTATATCAACAACACCCCGATTGGGTGCTCCATGTTCCGGGACGTAAGGCAACGCCAGGACGGCACCAGTATGTTTTAGACTTAGCGCGGCCAGAAGTCGTAGATTATTTAGCACAAGCTTTGAGTGAGATTATTGCCCAAACGCAGTTAGATTATGTGAAATGGGATATGAATCGCTATATTACTGAAATGTACAGTGCAGCTTTTGCCCCCGAGCAGCAGCAAGAGTTAGCACACCGTTATATTTTAGGTGTTTACCAATTGTATGAGCGGTTAACAACCAAGTTTCCCAAGGTGTTGTTTGAATCTTGCGCTTCCGGAGGCGGGCGCTTTGACTTAGGACTGATGTATTATGCGCCACAAGCTTGGACTAGTGATGACACTGATGCCATGGAGCGCTTATTGATTCAATACGGAACGTCGTTTGGTTATTCTTTGTCAATGATGGGAGCACATGTTTCAGCGAGCCCCAATGAACAATTGGGACGCAAGACATCCTTAAAAACTCGCGGAGCGGTGGCCTACTTTGGCGATTTAGGTTATGAATTAGATATAACGCAATTAACTCCTGATCAATTAGCTCAGATTAAACACCAAATTCAGTTTTATAAACGTTATCGGAAGATCTTTCAATTTGGTCATTTTTATCGTTTACAAAGTCCGCTGGCAGGCAACCATAATGAGTTAAGTTGGGGTGTCGTTAATGCTGAACAAACAGTGGCCATCATAGCACATTATCAATTACTCAATCAGCCCCAATGTTTGAATTCACGGTTGAAATTGCAGGGCTTAGATCCTAAGAAGCAGTACCAGATTAATGGACAACCAGCTGCTTATTCAGGCAGTCAGTTAATGAATGCGGGTTATGTTTTGCCCAAGTTAACGAAGCAAGAAGCTGATTTTCAAGCACAATTATTGGTAATTAAAGCAATTTAAATTGAAGATTATTCATATCTTGTTGCAACCTTGTTTAATAAAGAAGGAAATTTTATGACCATTACCCCAGCAACTTTAACGAACGCTTTTGTACAACAATTTGCACAGCAACCCACGAACTTTTATTTTGCACCGGGACGGATCAATTTAATTGGTGAACATCTGGACTATAATGGCGGGATGGTCTTACCTTGTGCAATTAGTCTAGGAACCTATGCGGCTATCAGACCACGAACCGATCAAAAGTGGCGACTTTACTCCGAAAACTTTGCCACAAGTGGTATCTGTGAAATTGATTTGGCTAATTTACATTTATTTAAGGATAATACGTGGCTGAATTATGTTGTGGGAACATTAGAATTATTACTACGGCAAAAGTTTCAGTTAACACATGGATTTGACATTTTGATTCAGGGGGATTTGCCTAATAGTGCAGGCTTATCTTCATCAGCTTCTTTAGAGTTATTGCTAGGGATTATTTGTCAAAGCCAGTTTAATCTGTCGATTTCTTTACAACAATTGGCTTTGAATGGACAGCAGGTAGAAAATGCCTTTATTGGAGTCAATTCGGGAATTATGGATCAGTACGCGGTGGCGTTAGGACGAAAGCAGCAGGCTATTTTATTAGATACGAAGACGTTAACTTATCAATATGTACCGGTGAACTTGGGCGACTATCAAATTGTGATTATGAATTCCAATCAACCGCGAGCTTTAGCTGGTTCAAAATATAATGAACGGCGAAATGCTTGTGAAACTGCGTTAAATTTGTTGCAAACCAAATTAGCAATTCAAACTTTGTGTGAGGTTACGCCGCAGCAATTAGATGAATATAGCTATTTGTTGGTGGATGCAGACGTTTTGAGTAAAACCCGCCATGTCGTTTGGGAGAATCAACGCACTTTACGGGCACAAACTGCCTTGAAACAACAAGATCTAACGACATTTGGTCATTTGTTAAACGCGTCGCATGTTTCCTTGGAACAAGATTTTGCTGTTAGTGGCATGGCGTTAGATACTTTAGTACATGCCGCTTGGCAATTTGGCGCCTTAGGAGCTCGGATGACGGGGGCAGGCTTTGGTGGGTGCGCGATTGCGATTGTGCAAAATGAACAAACGACAGCATTTATTCAACAGGTAGGGCAAACTTACCAACAAGCAATGCACCAAACAGCGGATTTTTATGTAGCAGAAATTGCTGATGGACCACATGAGATTAAGGAAGGTTGAACTGAATGGCAACTTTGATTGAAGTGTACGCTGACCGAATTATTCAAACACAGCAAACTTACCAACCGCTAGATCGACGTTATTTAATTAATTTGATTTTGCAAAAGGTTGGTTCTACGCCGCAAGGCTCAGCGCTGCAAGGGTCTTTATTGGAATTAGCACAACAATTAGTTATTTGTGCGCAAAATAATCAGCGAATAACTAAACCGTGGCAATCAGCACAGCTGTTAGCGGAATTAACAGATTTGTATACGCCAACTCCGAGCCGAATTAATCAAACATTTTGGAATCAATATCAATTAAGTCCACAACAAGCAACCACAAACTTTTATCATTTATGTCAATCTAATGGGTATGTTCAAGAAGCCGCAATTAAAAAGAATATTGCCTTTCAAACGCCGAGCCCATATGGTGATTTGGAAATTACGATTAATCTTTCGAAACCAGAAAAAGATCCTAAGCAAATTGCCAAGGCCAAAAAACAAGTTAGTGGCTATCCTCATGATGCTCTTAGTTTTGAAAATGAAGGCTATTTGGGAAGTGAGCAGCAAGCACCGCGTCGCAATCATCGCTTAATTCGGCTGAGTTTAGGTGGTGAAATGTGGGGCTTGCAGTATTCACCGTATGCTTATTTTGAGCAACATTGTATTGTGTTATCACAAGCGGAGCGGCTGATGAAAATTGACGCAACCACTTTTAGTAATTTATTAGCAGCTGTTAAAATTTTGCCACACTATTTTTTTGGCAGTAACGCTGATTTACCGATTGTTGGCGGCTCGATCTTAGGCCATGATCATTATCAAGGTGGTCTTCATCAGTTTGCAATGCAAAAAGCGCCGATACAAACTGTTATTTCGTTAAAAGATTTTACTGATGTGACGGCTGGTATTGTGAAGTGGCCGGTAGCCACTATTCGCTTGCAAGGCACTAATCAGCAACGCCTGGTCGCTGCTGCTACGCGAATTTTACGAGTTTGGCAACAATATTCTGATGAAACAGTCGCGGTGTTAGCACAAACTGCAGGGCAAAATCACCATACAATTACGCCCATTGCTTATCAAAATCAGGGTCAATACGTGTTAGATTTAGCATTGCGCGATAATCGCACTTCAATTCAATATCCGGATGGTATTTTTCATCCACATCAAAATTTGCATCATATTAAACGAGAAAATATTGGTTTAATTGAAGTGATGGGCTTAGCCATTTTACCGCCGCGCTTAGTTCCCGAATTACAAGAAGTAACTAAATTTTTATTACAACAACCAAACCAAATGGCTGATTATCATCGACCTTGGGCGCAAATGATGCAACAGAAGTATCCAGAGATTGATACACATAATATTCAACAAATTTTGCAACAAGAATTAGGTTTGGTGTTTCAACAAGTCTTGGCAGATGTCGGTGTGTTTAAACAAGATAACAGTGGTCAAGCTGCTTTTCAACGGTTTATTCAAGCTGTTAATCAGTCTTAAATTAAATTGGCCCAAAGTCGCTGAAAAGTTTAACCAAAATATCTGACTTTTAAAGCACAAAAATGTTCGTATTAAATGCGAACATTTTTTTGTTCTATACTTTTTGTGTGGAGTCACATCCAAATGACATATTTAATGTTACTAGATTATTGGACAAACCAGTGTCTTTTTAATTATTGTTGAAAATAGTAAGATTTGATTAAAAGTAAATCTTTATCAGAGGTCAATTTATGGTTAATCAATTAAAAAGTTTATTGAAAAGACAATTAAAATTAAAGCATCCGCTCTTAAGTATTAGTACTACCACAGGGATGAGTGCATTACGTGCCTTAAATGCTGGAGCAGACTTTATTATGGTTTTGAATTCTGGAAAATTTCGCCAAATGGGACGCTCATCTTTAGGGGCATATTTACCTTTTACTAACAGTAATCGTCAGATTTTTGATATCACTAAGCAAGAAATATTGCCACTTATTAATGATTTTCCTTGCGTGATTGGTATTAATGCTACCGATCCTTACCTAAGTGTGTCGAATCTTATCAACTTTTTAAAGCAGTATCACATTTCCGGTGTAGTAAATTATCCTACGGTTAGTTTGTTAGATGGTCAATTTAGAGAAGCCTTGAGTGAAGCCAATATTAAGTATGATCAAGAAATTGAGTTGTTAGAAACGCTACATAAGCAGGGTGTTTTTACGGTAGCTTTTGTTACCAATGAAAAGGAAGCGCTAGCAGCTAATCAAGTTGGAGTGGATGTCATTTGCATTCACCTGGGGTTAACAGAAGGTGGTGTACTTGGTGCACGTAGAATGGCTACTTTTGAATCAATTATTGATAAAGTTAAAAATGTTTGTGAAGCTTTGAACCAAGCCTCTTGTCAAAGTATCCTGATGTTGTACGGAGGTGTTATCAATGATTTAACAGAAGTTCGTTATATCTATAATCTTTTGCCGACTATTAGTGGCTATATTGGTGGTTCTACTTTTGAACGTATTATTCAGGAACAGACAATTGCCAAACAAGTTCATGATTTTAAAACCGCTGATCATACACCAGATGATTCTTTGACTATAAAGACTTTAAGTGATGATTGCCTCCATTATCAACCAATTCAATTTATTGAAAATTATATTCAAAATAACTATTCAAGACCTATTCGCTTAGCAGATTTAGCACAGATTTTACATTTATCACCTACTTATCTAAGCACGATGTTTAAGAAGCAAACTAATAAATCATTTACAGAATATCTGGTCCGTTTTCGTCTTAATAAAGCAGTAGAATTGATGAAACATCAAGAGCAATCACTTAGTAAAATTGCGGAATTAGTTGGTTATTCTGATTATGCACAGTTTAATAAAATTTTTAAAAAGTATTTTGGTCAATCTCCTAGTGTTTATTTAAAACACATATAATCACTAGTAGCGTGAACAATATTACCTGTTTTTGTAACCGCTTTTGACATAATATGAATTCATAAAGTTGAAGGGAGGTTAATTAATGAGCACAATTGCTTTAGTAGGGACTTTAGATACCAAAGGTCAAGAGTATGGCTATGTTCGTCAGATACTGGAACAGTTGGGAAACGAAGTAATTATGATCAATGCAGGTGTTTTTGAACCAACGGTACCAGTAGATATTGATGATGATCAAATAGCTAATGTTGAAGAATTAACCATGGATGATATTCGCAGTAGTTATACACGTGGTGAAGCTAATGCTATCTTGGGCCATGGGTTAAGAATACTATTGCCAAGGTTATATCGAGAAGGTAAATTTCAAGGAATTTTATCACTAGGAGGTTCAGGTGGAACTGCTTTGGTTACTCCAGCGATGCGGACATTACCTTTGGGTGTGCCTAAAGTCATGGTTTCGACGATGGCTTCAGGTAATACTAGTGACTATGTAGGAACCAGTGACATTTTAATGATGCCATCAATCGTTGATGTTTCCGGTATCAATAAAATCTCACGGAATGTATTCGAAAATGCTGCCAAAGCTGTTTCGGGAATGGTTAATTTGAAAGTTCATACTGAAAGTGATGACAAGGCATTAATTGGAGCTACCATGTTTGGAGTGACTACTCCGGCAGTGGATCATGTGCGTCAATTATTGACACAGCAAAACTTAGAAACTTTGGTTTTTCATGCTACAGGAACTGGTGGTAAAACGATGGAATCTTTAATTTCCCAAAATTATTTTGAGGGCATTATAGATTTAACTACTACAGAAATTGCTGATGAACTTTGTGGCGGTGTCCTGACAGCTGGACCTACACGATTAGAAGCGGGGATTATATCCAAAATTCCTGAAGTAATTGCTCCAGGAGCTTTAGACATGGTTAATTTTGGAACATTTGATAGTGTTCCTGATAAGTATCGACAGCGCAATTTAGTTAAGCATAATCCGACTGTAACCTTAATGCGGACAACGCCAGCTGAAAATAAAATGTTTGCCGAATATATTAGTGATAAATTAAATCAGGCACAATCACCTGTTACGTTTATGATTCCTTTAAAAGGATTTTCAGAGTTGGATGCTATAGGTGGTCCATTTTATGATCCTGATGCTGATCAAGCATTTGTTACTACATTAAAATCTCGCTTGTATAATCAGTTAGTTACAGTTAAAGAATTACCCTATAACATAAATGATCCACAATTTACCTCTAATTGTGTGACGGAATTAAATTATTTGATGAAAGGAAATGATTAGATTGGATAATAGAAGCAGAAGTCAAATTATTGCAGATTTTAAACAAAAACGCCAAACAGGTGAAGTGTTAGTTGGGGTTGGTGCAGGAACCGGTATTACTGCTAAAAGTAGTGAAGCTGGTGGTGCAGATATGTTAATTATTTATAATTCTGGTCGTTATCGAATGGCTGGTCGTGGTTCTTTAGCCGGTCTATTGTCTTATGGTGACGCTAATCAGATTGTAGTTGAGATGGGCCAAGAAGTGCTACCAATTGTTAAGCATACTCCTGTTTTAGCGGGCGTTTGTGGAACTGATCCGTTTAGAGTAATGGATATTTATTTAAAGCAATTAAAGGATCAAGGGTTTAATGGTGTTCAAAACTTTCCAACGGTTGGTTTGATTGATGGTGTATTTCGTCAAAACTTGGAAGAAACAGGTATGGGTTATGATCTAGAAGTAGACATGATTCATAAGGCTCATGAATTAGGAATGCTAACAACACCTTATGTTTTTGATACTGATCAGGCAACGAAAATGGCTGAAGCGGGTGCTGATATCTTGGTTGCGCATATGGGGTTAACTACCAAAGGTGCCATTGGGGCACAGACCGCTTTAACTTTGGATGAATGCGTTGAAAAAGTACAGGCAATTTTGGATGCTGGACGTAAAGTCAACCCAGATATTATGGTAATTTGTCATGGTGGTCCAATTGCTGAACCTGAAGATGCAGCTTATGTTATTGAACGTGTTAACGGAATTGACGGATTCTTTGGTGCTTCCAGCATTGAACGTTTAGCAGCAGAAAAGAGTATTAAAGAACAAACAGAAAAGTTTGAAGCAATTCGCAAATAATAGTATCCATTTATATTTTAATTAAATTCAAATAGCCCCTAGATGCGATTAGATCTAGGAGCTTTTTTATTGCATTATTATAATGTTGTTTGTAAATATTATCGTCCGTCACTTGATTGTGATAGAATTTGAACTATTAATAAAGTTATAGGAGGCAACGATATGAGTTCAACAATCCAACAAGTAGTTGGTGGTCAAGGCGATACGACTAAAGGTGCAACTGCAACCCCGCAAGATAATTTGTATTTAGCGGTCAATGGTGAATGGCTAAAGACTGCTAAAATTCCTGCTGACAAGTCGCGTGTCGGTGGTTTTTCGGATTTGGATTTAGGTATTGAACAACAGTTAATGCAAGATTTGGCAGATTTTGCGGCGGGTACTAAAGAAATTACTAATCCGTTACTGGCGCAGGCTGTTAAATTTTATCAAGTAGCTGCTGATATGGAGCGCCGCAATCAAGAGGGCTTTCAGCCTGCCCAAGCTGGTTATGAGCAAATTAAGCAAGTTACTAGTTTGACCGATTGGGTTAAGCAATTGCCAGCATGGCTAGCAGCAGGATATCCATTGCCTTTTAGTGTTTATGTGACGGCAGATATGAAGGATACCAGTAAAAATGTTGTCGATTTTTCTGCGCCGGTTTTGATCTTGCCGGATACGACTTATTATGAAGATAATCCGAGTGGTCAAAAATTGTTAGCAGTTTATCAACAAACAGCAACACAATTACTACAAGCCATTGGAGAAACTGCCGCCAATGCTACCCAGATTGCCCAACAAGCCGTGGCGTTTGATCAGTCATTAGCTAAAGTAGTGAAAAGTGCTGAAGAAAAAGCCGATTATGTCAAAGACTATAACCCAACAGCCTTAAGTGATTTGACTAAATTAGGCGGCGTCGTTGATTTTCAGAGCTTGATCGAAGGAGCAGTCGAAGACAACGTAGCCACTGTCAATGTCAGTGAACCGCGTTTTTATAAATACTTTACAGAGATTGTTAATGCAGCTACTTTTGATAACTTAAAGAGCTGGACGTTAGTTAATTATGTTATGGGTGCGGGTGCTTATTTAAGTCAGGATTTACGCGAAATTGCCGGACAGTTCAGTTTGGCTTTGAGTGGTAATCAAGAATTACAGGCACCATTAAAGCAAGCTTATCATTTAGCAGGCTCATATTTTGATGAAGTTATTGGCCAGTATTATGGGCAAACTTATTTTGGTGAGCAAGCCAAAGCGGATGTTGAGCAAATGGTCCGTAAAATGATTGCAATTTATGAACAGCGGATTCAGCAGAATGATTGGCTAAGCTCTCAAACCAAACAACAAGCTGTTGTGAAGTTAGATAAGATGGTGCTCAAAATAGGCTATCCTGAAAAAGTTAATGCTGTTTTCCAAAAGATAACTGTTGATCCAAAGGAATCTTTATGGGCTAATATTCAAGCCATTACTGAAGTTTTGATTGCTGACAATTTTGCTAAATTTAAACTACCAGTGGATCGGGGCGAATGGGCAATGCCGGGGCATTTGGTTAATGCTTGTTATGACCCCTCTCGTAATGATATTACGTTCCCCGCCGGAATTTTACAGGCGCCATTTTACAGTTTAGAGCAATCTAGCAGTGCTAATTACGGTGGCATTGGGGCCGTGATCGCTCATGAAATTTCGCATGGTTTTGATAATAACGGTGCTCAATTTGATGAATATGGAAACCTGCATGACTGGTGGACTAAAGAAGATTATGCGAAATTTAAAGAATTAACGCAAAAGATGATTCATGAATTTGATGGGATTGATTTTGCGGATGGCAAAGTCAATGGCAAATTGGTTGTGAGTGAAAATGTGGCAGATGCTGGTGGTTTAAGCTGTGCTTTAGAGGCCACTAAGTCCGAAGCAGATGCTGATTTAAAAGAATTCTTTATGAATTGGGCGCGCGTTTGGCGGACCAAATCCACACCACAATTGATGGAAATGTTTTTGAGTATGGATGTGCATGCGCCAGCTCCTTTACGGGCCAATGTCCAAGCCCAAAACATGGACGAGTTTTATACCACGTTTAACGTTGGTGAACATGATGGTATGTGGTTAGAACCAGAAAAGCGGGTCAATATTTGGTAGTTAATCAAATCAGAAAGTTGGTAAACAAGCAATTTCATTGCCTGTTGCCGACTTTTTTATTGTTCCAATTTGGCCTAATTAAGAATTTGTTTGCCGTCGTTTGGTAGCAATTTCAAAATAAACACTAGTAAAAGTGTTTTTTAGGAATATAATAATTTATAGGAACAAATGTTAGCGCTATCGATGAGTTCGGGGATTAATGAATATATTTTGGCGAAAATTGCAGAATAACTAGTGCTGACGAAAGGAGAGATTATTATGGTTGAGACAGTTCAGATTGGTAAAAGTGATGTAACGACAATTAAGTTAGGTTTGGGTGCTAATAAAGTTGGTGGTCATAATCTATTTCAAAATTTGAAGGAGCAAGATGGCTATGATTTGTTACGCGAATCTATTGCCCAAGGTGTTAATTTTTTAGATACGGCGTTTGATTATGGACGCGGGCGTTCGGAAGAGATTATTGGCGACGTCTTGCAAGAATATGATCGTTCCAAGATAATTGTGGCTGATAAGGCGGCACAAGATCCAGCCCAAAACTTCGCCATGAATAACACTCCACAATTTTTAACAGAAGCTGTTGATAAGGCTTTGAAGCGGTTAAAGACCGACTACATTGATATTTTTTATATTCATTTTCCTGATGAAAAGACTCCTAAAGATGAAGCCGTGGCTGCTTTAGTTGATTTGAAAAAAGCAGGTAAAATTCGCGCCATCGGGGTGTCTAACTTTTCTTTGGAGCAAATTAAGGAAGCTAATAAAGATGGTCAAGTTGACATTGTAGAAGATCAATTTAGTCTAATCTATAAAAGTCCAGCCCAAGAAGAAATGCAATATCTCAAAGATCATCAAATCTCATTTGTACCATATTTCCCATTAGCTTCGGGCTTGTTAACTGGTAAATATACTAAAGCCGATTGGAACAAGTTCCACCAAAGTGACGGCGGTAAGTTATTGGAAGATTTAACTGAATCTAAGTTCAATGATGCAATTACTGGCTTGGAACAAGTTCGGACCATTGCGCAAGCTCATGCTGCGACAGTCACGCAAGTTGTTTTAGCTTGGTATATGGCTAATCCACTAGTTAGTGTGGTCATCCCAGGAGCACGGAATGTCAAGCAAGTTCAGGGCAATGCCGCCGCCTTGAAAATTAATTTAACTGCGAGTGAATATCAAACAATTGATCAAGCATTTAAGATGTTTTAATAGATACTAGATCAAAAGATTAGGTTGAGACAAAAGTTGGAAGTGCAAGCCAAACTTCTAAACAATTTTTGTCGCAACCTTTTTTGTTTTAGTTGTCACTATTTATGTTCGGAAATTATAAATTAAATTGATCAATAAGGTTGGATTAATGCTTGGTAAATGTTAAGATGTTTTCTTGTGCATTTATCTTATTGTGTGAACTATTTTTGCTGTACTAAATCTTGATATATCAAAAATAATAATCAATTAATCAGAGAAGCTTACAATAGATACTTAAAAATTGAAGACTGCCAGTGCTTAATGGTTAAATGATTTTTGTTTTAGTTCTATCATAGAGAAGCGCAGCATTTTGTTTTGCTGCTGTTATTTTGGAAAACTGAGCAGTTTAAAAAATTATGTTTTGGAGGAATCAAAGTGAAGAAAAATTTCTTAAGAATATCAGGATTATTTTTGTTGATGTTCTTTTTCTTTATTAGTAGCGCGCTGAATATTAAGGCGGCTACCAAAACGCAAACCATTACCAGTTTGCCCGAACCAACTTGGATTGAAAATGCGGGTATGAGTAAGGGTAAGTATCATGATCGTCAAGATTTGGGATTTATCTTGCGTGAAAATACGGTCTTGAAAGTTCGGCAAACCAATCCTAACTTTACTGGTAACTTAACCTTGCGATTACTGGGTTATGATTCAAAAATGGAAAAAAGTGTGACGGTCGGTTCCAACTGGACAACTGTGAGTGCGGATTCACCATTAGTACCCTTTGTCGATACTCCTTATGGCAAGACATCTGCGACTTTAGAATATGAAATCGAAGATACGAGAGCGCAAAAGCCGTTACCAATTTATACCTACAAAGGTGATCAAACCGCCTTTTTCAAGACTTGGGACCAATACGACGGTAATTTTGCTTTAATTAAGGGCAAAGACTTTCAATTATTAATTCCCAAGAGCGATAAAGAAGCTGTGAGAAAGTTAACTGATTACAAAAACTTAGACGAATTAATTGATCACTATACTGAGATCTTTGCTTTTTATAACAAAATGGCCGGTTTTGATGGATCTACACCAACCAACATGAACGGTCAAAATCGTTACTTCTTAAAAGCAGACGCTCATGGTTCTGGTGGCGCTTATTATAGCGATCAGTGGGCCGCTAATACTTCCAGATCCGTTAAAATGTGGCTGACCAAACTTGATTGGGCTACTTTACACGAAATTGCGCACGGTTATCAAGCTGGTTTTGATGGCGTCGGTATGTATACCGGTGAAGTATCTAATAATTTGTTTGGCGTGCAATATCAATATACTAAGTACGGTAAGAAAGCTGATCAAATTGGCTGGCTCTTTAACTATGGTAAAAAAGATGCCGTTGAAAATAGTCTGTACAAAACCTTAGTGACTGACAAAGGTGGTTATGCTGATGTTGATTTACGCGGTAAATTAATTCTATTAACCATGCTCAAGCAAAAAGCTGGTGACAGTTCCTTTACTAAGATGTACCAAGAATATCGACAATTAGCCAACCAGCCGGGATTTAAGAAGAGTGACTACCCATTACCAGACTTGATGAACCAAGTTTACAGTGAAAATAGTCACCAGGATTTTACCCCGGTATTACAACGTTGGGGCTTAAGCGTTAATGGTTCACAACAAGAAAAAAATCGAGCTGCTAATTATCCAGCTGTGGCTTCCTTAGCTGATGTCGTACCACAAGCTCAACTAGCTACTGCGCGGAAATTATTAGACAAAAACATTTTAATTAATTCCAATTTTGAAATGGTTCAAAACAAAGATATTGCCCCGTTAAACTTGACTGGTAACTTAACGTTGAACCTAACTACTGACGATATTCAAAATCTAAAGGGTACTACAATTGCCTTGAAAGATGGTGCTAAAGTGGTGTCTTCGCAACCAATCACGGCTAAGACTATTACCTTTAAGAATGTGCCGAACGGTATTTACACCTTAGCTTTCTCTGGAAAAGCCATGCAGCAATACATGCCGAATAAGAACTACGTTTATGTGAAAGAAGCGAACAACAATACAGCACTGACTTTGAAAAATGTTAGTGTTAGTTCTTTAACTAATCAGGAATTAGATTTTCTGGGTGTCAATGACAATAAGTTTGCCACCTTGAAGACAAATTTAAATCAGCACCAGGCAACTTTGGCAATTACTAATACCACACCGCATTCTTATTACAAGGGTCAAAAGTATGCACAAATAACTGTGAAAGACAGCAACAATAAGACTACTTTTACTAAGACCATTGAAGGTGCTGGTGTCACTAAGGGGAATGTGACCTTTGCTTTAAACCCGGGTGATACACTGGAGATTTATCATGCAGAAACGAAGAATCGCTTAACATCGACAGATAACATTGTTGATAAAACTAATAACATGAACAAGTGGACTGTGACTAAGTTTGGTTTAAAGAACAATGCTTTAAACAATGATCCACAACAAATTTTGATCAATAAAATTAGTAATCAATGTTCCCAATTGATGAATCAACAAGACCAACAAAATATTCCATTAGCACAATCGCCAGTGAAAAAAGCTTTGTTGGCGGACATCAATTTGTTAGATGAACCATATCAGAGTACCTACAAACAGATGTATGGTCTTTTGTTTAGATAATAGCTTCTTTTCAAGAAAAGGGTTTTAGAAATTATTGATTATGTAATTTAAAAATACCGCTTTACTTTTTATATTGGACGTCAGGTGAGTAAAACTGGGAATTTCTTCCGCAGATTTATTAACGCCTGTGGCGTCCTTTTTTATTTGCAACAAAGTTTGAGATATTTATTTGGCGTCTGGAAAAGCTAGTCTATAATATGAATTGTGAAGAGAAAATGATTTATTTCTGGTGTTCAGAGGAGAGAAAACTATGTTAACCAAATTGACGGTTAGTCCAAAGCTCTGGCAATTATTTCCAGAGGCCAGTATTTCGGTAATTGTTGCCAAAGATGTTGATAATCATTCGCAAGCTGATATGCCAAAGTTGTTGGCTGAAGCTAACCAGAATGCTGTTAAATGGTTGCCAGAGGATGCTATTGGCCAAAATCCGGTAGTTCAAGATTGGCGGCAAGCTTATCACAAGTTTAAAACCAAAAGAGGGGCTCGTAGTTCAGTTGAAAATCTGCTGAAGCGGGCTAAGCAAGGTAAAGGTGTCGGTTCGATTAATCCGATTGTTGATCTTTATAATATTGTGTCCTTGACTTGGGCATTTCCTTTGGGTGGACAGGACATGGATTTGTTGCAAGGCCATTTAGAGTTAACGATTGCTCAAGGTGGCGAGCACTTTTTCCCAATCGGGGAAGATTCTGCTGAGGAAGCTTTGCCAGGTGAAGTAATTTATCAAGATGAAGAGTCAGTTGTTTGTCGGTGCTGGAATTGGCGGGATAGTAGTCGCGTAGAGATTAGTGAACATTCTAAAAATGTGATTTTTTATTTAGAAAATGTTAATCCTGACCGTGCGGATGATCAAAAGCAAGCTGTAGAATTGTTGCAAAATCTACTACAGAAATATTTAGGAGTCCAAACGCAAACTTGGCTTGTTAATCAGGAAAATCCAGCGATTGATTTTAGTAAGTAACATCTTTAATATTCTTGAAATAAAAAGGCTGCTCATCGTAAGTTGATGAACAGCTTTTTCCGTATAGTGTTGTGAATGGTAGTGATCTATTCAGTTGCAGAAATAATTGGTAAGTCAGATTTGAACAGCTGAAAACGTGTGGTAAACTTTGGTCTAAAGTGATAGTATCAGGGTATTTATTGTCAAATCAAAGATATATAAGACATCGCTATAGTTAAAATACAAACTAATCTCTAAAATTTAGTTAATCAATAAGGAGAATTTGATATGGAAAATGTAGCATTAGTGGTAATTGATGTACAAAAAACTTTTCGCGATGGTAGCTGGGGAGCGCGGAATAATGAATTTGCTGAAGATAATGTGCAACAGTTGTTACAAATTTTTCGTAAGCAAGAAGAATTAGTTATTAACGTACATCATATTAGTGATGATCCGCAATCGCGGTTTTATTTTCAAAGTCCTGGTTTCCAATTTCAAGAGCAGGCTGAACCTTTATCTTCGGAAATTGTTTTGGAGAAAACGGTGAACAGTGCTTTTATTGGAACTAAATTAGAAAATATTTTACGAGAGCATCAAATTAAAAAATTATTCATTTGTGGCTTGACCACGCCGCATTGCGTATCCACCACTACGCGAATGGCTGGAAATTTAGGATTTGATACTTACTTAGTGGAAGATGCAACGGCTTCTTTTGCAATTAAGGATTATCGTGGTCAAAGTTATAGCGCCCAAGAAGTTCAGGATGTGTCAATTGCTACCTTGGATCAAGAATTTGCGACAATTATCAAAACCGTTGACGTGGAAAAATATATTTAAGCTTTCTATTTTGACTTTGAAGACTGGTCAATAGTTACTTAGTTTTGAAGCTAAATTAGATTAACTGTTGACATTTCTAAATTAAAGTTTTATAATTAAATTATAAAATACTAAAGAGGGGTAAAACAATGACATCATCAGTACAAGCAACTACACGAATTATTATCAGCATTATCATTATTGAATGATAGGTGCTGACAACTTGTGGTGCCTATCAAAGCCAATTTGGTAGGCAGCTGATGATTCATTTCATAGGTCCGCTGCTTAAAATATAAGCCGCGGATCTTTTTTATTTCTCTAACAAAGGAGAGAGTATCATGACACTGACAGAACAACAAAACCAATTAGCTAAGGATTTATACCAAGCATTTAAGGAAAATCAACCACTCCAAAGTTTTGATTATGCTGATGTGGTCAATGATTTTGACACAGCATATGAGGTGCAACAAGCAGTGATGAAATTAAAGGGGCAGCCTACGGCTGGTTATAAGGTATCTTTAACTTCAGAGCAAACGCAAAAAATGTTTGATGCTGATTCACCACTTTATGGCGCGCAGGTAGCGGACAAATTTTTAGATTCTGGCACCACCTTGAGTTTGAAAGATTACAATGAGCCTTTGGTCGAAGTGGAATTTGAATTTACTGCTAAACGACCGCTGACCCCTACAATGTCAGAAACCGAGTTGTTACAAAATTGTTATGTTGCTGCGGATATGGAGGTGCCTGATGCGCGGTTTACGAACTGGTTCCCGGATCTGAATAAATATTTAGTATTAAGTGATACGGCTGTTGGGGGCGCAGTCGTGGGTGGCAAGGTGAAAGATGGTGCTACCTTAAAGCTAGCGGATTTAGCTCACGTTTTTGCAGTTTTAACTTTTAATGGTGAGGAACAAGCCCATGGCCAAGGCAGTGAAGTTTTGGGTAATCCAGTGACAGCTTTAAAATGGTTAGTTAAAAAATTGTCTGAGCAAGGCTTTAGTTTCCCAGCGGGGACGCATGCGTCAACTGGAACATTTATCTTGCCGCCACACTTACAACCGGGAACTTGGGAAGCAAAGTTTACGGATGATTTTGGAACAGTCACTTTGAATGTAACCGACTAATGTCATTAGTAGTGGTCATATTTTAAATGATTTAAGGGTCTAATGTTCGATCAGTGATCGAAGTTAGGCTCTTTTAATGTTTTATAGCTAAAATTAAAAATGGTATAATAAAAGATATTTTTAGAAAGCGATTACGCGAAATTGAGCTTAATTCTAGAAACAATGGCGAGCGTAACTGTCTTTCTAGGAATATCCAACCAATTAGTCAGAGCAGCAGCTACTAGTTGAGTTACTTGGCTAATATTTACTTAAGCATAACTAAACTTAAAGGAGTAATGACATGGTTCGATTGACGGATGATTATCAACAACAAGCAACAAGTTTTCGAGAGGCGGGCATTACCGTTCCCCAATACGATCAAACTGCGCTTACACAAAAAACGCTCCAAGCTCCCATTTGGATTCATTTTGGTGGCGGCAATTTATTTCGTTGTTTTCATGCAAAGATTGCTCAAGATTTATTAAATCAGGGGGAATTAGACCGCGGAATCATTGTGGCGGAAACTTTTGACCCCGAAGTGATTGAAAAAATTTATCAGCCGGCCAATAATCGGATGCTTAGTGTTGTTCTCAAAGAGGATGGCACGTTAGATAAAGAGTTGTTAGCTAGTGTGGCCGCTTCACTATTTGTAGATCATCATGATGCCCAGCAGTGGGCGCAATTGACTAATTATTTTGTGGCACCAACACTACAATTGGTGACTTTTTCAATTACGGAAAAAGGTTATTCATTAGTTGATGTGGCCGGAAACTTAACCAAGGCAGCCCAGGCAGACATTGCTCACGGACCGGAGGCACCAATCACCAATATGGGTATTGTGGCGCACTTGTTATATGAACGTTTTAAAGCTGGTCAATTACCACTAGCGTTAGTCAGTACCGATAACTTTTCACAGAATGGTTTAAAACTGCAAACGGAAGTTTTACGAATTGCCAAAGGCTGGGTTGATAATCAGTTGGTAGCAGCCGATTTTATTGATTATTTGACTAATCCTGAGTTAATCACCTTCCCGTGCAGTATGATTGATCGGATTACGCCCAGTCCAAGTGCTGATGTAGCCCAACAATTACAACAAAGTGGTTTTAGTGATACACAAATTTTGACCACAGCTAAAACCACCGTGATTGCACCCTTTGCCAATACTGAAGAAGTGCATTATTTAGTCATTGAGGATAACTTTCCAAATGGGCGTCCGCAGTTGGAACAAGCGGGGGTTATTATGACTGACCGAGCCACGGTTAATGATGCTGATCAAATGAAAGTAACGGCGTGCTTGAATCCTTTGCATACTGCCTTAGCAATCTTCGGCTCGTTACTAGGCTTTACTTCGATTGCTGATGAAGTGGCTGATGCCGATTTATTAGGTTTAATCAAGAATTTTGGTTATGGTGAAGCTTTACCCGTAGTCAAAGATCCCAAGATTATTAATCCACAAAAGTTTATTGCAGAATTAATTGACAAGCGTTTGCCTAATAAAAATATTCCAGATACCCCATATCGGATTGCCACGGATACGTCACAATTATTAGCGATCCGCTATGGAGTAACGTTGCAACATTATGTAGATGATCCCACACGTGATCCGCAAACTTTGGAATTTATTCCTTTAATTTTAGCAGGTTGGTGTCGTTACTTAATGGGTGTAGATGACCAAGGACAGCAGTTTGTGCAAAGTCCCGATCCCCAATTGGCAACCTTAAAAGCTTATGTACAAGACGTACAGTTAGGAGTTTCTGATGTAGATGTGCACCAGGTTTTACAGCCCATCTTAAGTAATCGTAGTAGTTTTGGGAATGATCTCTATGCAATTGGCGTGGGTACTAAGGTTGAAAATTACTTTCAACGCTTAATTGCTGGCCCGGGTGCGGTACGGCAAGTGTTGCATGATACGGTGACCACTAAGGGGGAGCAATTTCATTAGGTGACAGGGATAGAATTTGTTGCTTAGCAATAACTAACTTTAAAAAATTACAATGGAGTGCCTATATTTTAGGTGCTTTTTTGTTGTACAAAATAAGTTTTTACGTTAGAATACGATATTTGTTTGGTGAAGGACAGCACTTACTTGACAAAGCATGGTAAGGCTTTCATAATGCTTCGTATGACAGATGATTCTGAATTAATATACTTAAAATAAAGGAGTTATTATGCTAGATAAAGATTTTTTATGGGGGGCATCATTATCGGCCCACCAAACTGAAGGGGCGGCTAGTGAAGATGGCAAGTCTGCTTCGGTGCAAGACTGTCGCCAACGCGATCCACAAATTGCTGATTTTACAGTGGCTAGTGATCATTATCACCGCTATCAGGAAGATATTGAATTATTGGCTCGGATGGGAGCCAAGGCGTTACGGATTTCGATCCCGTGGACGCGGATTATTCCCCAAGGTGTGGGTGCGGTTAATCCGTTAGCGATTAAACATTATCAAGACGTGTTTAATACAATGCATCACTTTGATATTGAACCGATGGTGACAATGTATCACTTTGATTTGCCCCAGAGCTTGCAGGAACAAGGCGGTTGGACTAATCGACAAACGGTCCAAGCCTATGAGCAATATGCACAAACTTTGTTTGAAAATTTTGGTGATCAAGTTCATTATTGGTTAACCATTAATGAACCTAACATTATGTTGTTAGCTGATCGCAAAATTTTAGGCTTTACTTATACTCATCAGCAGCGCTACCAAGCTTTTTATAATTTAATGATTGCTGAAAAAAAGGCCTTTGCTTTATGCCACCAAATGTTACCGCAAGCTCAAATTGGTCCAGTGCCTAATATTTCTTACGTTTATCCAGGGAGTGCTGATCCAAAAGACATTCGTGCGGCGGAATATTTTAATGCGGTGCGGAACTGGGCGTATTTAGACTTTTCGGTACGTGGGCGGCTGAATCCTCTGTTTAAATCTTATTTACACCAAACCGGCATTGATTTGGAAATTTTACCAGAAGATCAAGCTTTGGTAACCGAGAACTTTCCGGACTTTTTGGGAATCAATTATTACACGAGTGTAACTGTTGAATATCCCAAGACGCACCAAGACCGGCTCAGTGGCGTCAGCGATCAGCAATCAGAAGACGTCTATGAAGCAGGCTTTTATAAAGGATTGACCAATCCGTATCTACAGAAAAATGATTTTAACTGGACAGTAGATCCTTTAGGTTTACAAACGACACTGGAAGTCATTAATGATCGTTATCAATTGCCAATTTATATTACGGAAAATGGCTTAGGGGCATATGATGAATTGACCAGTGATCACCAAATTCATGATCCATACCGCATTGATTATCTCAAACAACATATTTTTAGTGTGCAACAAGCTGTGGCAGCTGGAGTGCCTGTCAAAGGTTATTTACCGTGGTCAGCCTTAGATTTAGTGAGTGTGCATGAAGGAATGAAAAAGCGTTATGGTTTAATTTATGTCGATCGGACAGAGCAAGATTTAAAAACGCTGGCCCGTTATCCCAAAGATAGTTATTTCTGGTATCAGCAAGTGATTAAACAGCGAGGAGTCGAGTAATGCAAGCAATCTTTGATTTTTTAAATAAGTACTTGTTACCGCCGCTCAATAAATTAGCCAATACCAAAATCATTCGGGCCATCATGGATGCCAGTTTGGCAGCGGTGCCCTTTACGATTGTGGCGTCTATCTTTCTAATTTTAAATAATTTGCCACAAATTTTTCCCTTTGCGGCTAATTTTTTCAAAAATACCATTATGAAATTTAGTGGCTTTTACATGTTGGGCAATACCATGGCTTTGGGTTCCATTGCACTCTATTACGCAGTGGCTTTAGGGTATTATTACATTGAACAATATCGCAAAGCTGGAGAAACTCAACTTAATTCGTTTACCGGAGCTTTACTGTCATTATTTGCGTTTTTGTTAACCATTCCTAGTATTTCTTGGCAAAAAGGATCCGCTGTGGGTGCAGATAAAGTGGTTGCCGCCCATAACTATCTAGCTGGTGGAGTATCCATGGTTAATGGTTGGCTGACTCGCTTTGGTGGCGTCGGAATTTTTATTGCAATTATTACGGGAGTTATTGCCGTGCAGCTGTACCGTTTGTGTGTCAATAAAAATGTCACCATTAAAATGCCCCAAGGGGTCCCGGAAGGTGTTAGTCGCTCCTTCGCCTCGTTAATTCCCGCTATTTTAGTGGCAGTGGTAATGATTGGTTTAGATATTATCTTAGGCTTAATGGGGACCGATTTACATCAACTATTATCTGCACCATTTGGCTTTGTCAAAAATCTGACCGGATCATGGTTAGGCATGATGGTAATTTTATTATTGATTCACTTACTCTGGGCTGTTGGTGTTCACGGGACGGCAATTATCAAGAATAGTTTTGTAAACCCAATTTTATTAGTGGCTTTAACCGAAAATATTAATGGTCAGCATAATATTTTTGCCGGCGATTTTATTAATATGTGGGTCTTTATTGGCGGCGCTGGTGGTACGCTGGGCTTAGTAATTTTAATGCTAACTGTGGCCAAATCGGCGCAATTGAAAACTTTAGGCAAAACAGCGATTTTACCAGCCATCTTCAATATTAACGAACCAGTGATTTTTGGAGCACCGATTGTTTATAATCCATATTTGATTATTCCGTTTATCGTTAATCCCATGATCTTAGCTTCCATTGCCTATGTGGCAATTAAACTACACTTTGTGGGTTATGTTAATGCCGCGATTGCCTGGATTTTGCCAGTGGGTGTTGGCGCTTTTATTGGAACAAGTGGCAATTTGATGGCTGCCGCAGTGGCGTTGTTGAATTTAGTCGTGTCACTAGTCATTTACTATCCATTTTTGAAAATGTATGACAAGAAATTATATCAAGAGGAACAACAAGCAACTTCCGAACCAGTCGCTAATCCAGTAAATTAAAAATTTGTACAGTTCAAAAGTCGCAGGAATCTGCGGCTTTTTTAGTATCAGCAAGTTATTAGAAACAACACGCTGAAAAATTAAGGTTGACAATTGGAGGAAAACGAATACAATAAGATTGTAATTTAGTTAAACGGTTAACTAAATTTGCTCAACCAAATCGGTATTTGGTTTAAAAACTGGCGCCGGTAATCTGTTTGGTGGGAATAAGTTTTAATTGTGGTGCTTGCGAACTGTGATCTTTGGTAGTGATTTTTTGATGTAATAATTGAATAGCGGTTTGCCCAATTAAAAAGGAGTCTTGGCGAATGCAGCTAATTTTTGGATTAATCACTTGCATCCAATCAAACTCTTCGTAGGTTGCAACTCCATAATCTGCGGGATAACTATAATTGAGTGTTTGCATAGCTTTTAATAACCGTAGTAGTACCCGCGCATTCATACAGAAAAAACCAATCTTTTTATTGCGTTGTTGGTGCATGATGGTGGCTAGATTATTTGTGAATTGTTCGTATTCTTGATCTAAGCCGTTATGTGGCACGGTTAACAAGTGATCGACCGTGTTGCGATAACCGGTGGCTTTTAAAAAACCTTCAAAGCGCTGAGTCCGAGTACTAATGTTCTGAAAAGGCCAAGTGACAAAGTATAAATCATAGTTTTTCTGCTTCATCTTAGCAACTAATTGTTTGACTGATTCGACGTTATCAGTTGCAACAGTGTCAATATTCAAGGGACTTTGTTGGCGGTCAACCATGACAGTTGTTTGATTCGACAGTGATTTATAGACCGGACTATCCGGATTGACTGGATCGACGATCATGCCTGCCACTTTCTCATTAGTTAAACGGATAATATTATCCATTTCCTTTTGTTCACGATTGTTCGAATTGGTAAAAAGAACGCGGTAGTTGAACCGATCGCATTGATCGTAAATACCAGATAACATTTGCGAAGTAAAAGGATTAGTAATGTCGGCGAGAGAAATACCAATAGTGTTATTTTCGTTTCGGGCCAGATTGCGGGCACTACCGTTAGGAGCAAAGTTAGTACTGCGAACAATGGTTTCTAATTTTTGCCGCGTTTTTAATGACATTCGTTGGTAATTACCGTTTAAAAAATTAGAGACAGTGGCGGTTGAAACGTTTGCCATTTGGGCAATATCTTTAATTGTTAATTTTGTCATAATGTAACCTTCGAACAGAGATAATTTTTATCTTTAGTATAGCAGATTCGTGCGGGCAAATGGTAAATGACCTTTAACCGTTAAGTTAAAAGGTTAATCGTTTAATATTGATATTTATTTCACAAAAAATTAAAGGAGGTGATAAAATGCCAAAATATATTGCCAATACTGCTGTTTTTCAGCACTTGATTCAAGCACAGGTGCCATATCAAAAAATTATGCAACAAACTAAATTATTAGGTTTTGATGTGCTGGAGTTACGTAGTGAATGGTTGGATTTACAGCCATTAGTTTTACAACAACTACAAAAACAAGCCCAACAAATTAATTTGCCGTTGTATTTAAGTATTAATGATGTTTTGTTTCAAGCCGGACAACTAAATCCTAAATTGTCACAGTATGTCCACTTACAGCAAACTTTACAGGCACAGTCGTTAAAACTGAATTTAGGTGAATTTGCGCCTACGAATGCTAATTGGGCAACGCAATTAGCGCAAATTTTGCCAGCAGATTGTCAATTAGAGATTGAGAATAATCAAACCCCGACTCAAAGTGATTTGACACAAACTGCACAGTTCTTTCAAAGTCTCACCCCACAATTGACAAACGTTCATTATTGTTTTGACGTGGCGAACTGGTATTGGCTAGATGCTAGTATTACTCAAGCCTGGCAAACTTTACAGCCAGTCACGAACTACTTGCATTTGAAAAATGTTCAAAATCAACAAGTGACGACGGATTTAATGCAAGGATCAATTTCATGGTCAGACTTTTTGCCGACAGCGTCGAAAGTGGAGCAAATTGGTTTGGAATATGCCACTGATCAGGCTACGTTAGCGCAAAATTTACAACAAATTCAACATTTGTTAGCGCAGTAAGGAAGGTGAAGTTATGTTAGAAACAGTCAATCAAATATTTCAAGTTTTTGGTGCTAGCGTAGTGGTTCCGATCATGATTTTTATTGTCGCAGTTTGTTTACGGGTAAAAGTTAAAACAGCGATGATGAGTGCGTTCTATGCAGGAGTTGGTTTAACTGGCTTTGGTTGGATTATTCAAGCTTTTACACCAGTTGTCACGAAAATCATTAAGCAAATGGTCAACCAAACGGGAATTAAATTACCGGTCGTAGATATTGGCTGGCAAGCAGGCTCGTTAGCTTCGTTTGGTTCATCAGTTGGTTTAAGTTTCTTCGTTTTTGGTTTAATTGCGGAGTTGTTATTATTTGCTTTCGGTGTGACTAAAATCTTTATGGCTTCGAATTTATGGAATAATTTTGGTTTTATGATTTGGGGCACGTTATGTTATTACGTTACGCATAACTTCTGGTTATCTTTGGGACTATCATTCTTTATGTTACTATATGCACTATTATTAGCAGAAGTCCAAGCGGATCGTTGGTCTGATTATTATGGGGTGAAGAATGCATCAGTCGCTTCGCTACATAATATTGAGCAAGTGATTCCGGCTATTATTTTAGATCCATTGTGGAATTTATTAGGTTTTAACAAGGTTAAGATGACTCCGGAATACTTTAAAAATAAACTGGGTGTCTTTGGCGAACCGACAACGTTAGGAGCTATTTTAGGTTTATTGATTGGCATTTTGGGTAACTTAACGAAACTGGGGACTTTAAAAGCTTGGGGGCAAATCTTATCCTTTGCGATTGAGTTGTCAGCGGTCATGACAATTTTCCCATTAATTACGGACGTCTTTTCCAAAGCCTTTACGCCGTTGGCAGATGAAATTGACAAGCGCAAAAAGCAACAAACGCAAACTGCGAGTCAAGTTGATCCGGTCAAAGATAAAAAGCGGTGGTTCTTGGGCGTTGATGATGGCGTTGGTTATGGTGAACCTGCAACCATTATTTCGGGCGTGATCTTAATTCCAATTATGGTGTTAATCGCCTTTATCTTACCGGGAAATAAAACTTTGCCAATTGTGGACTTGATTTCCTTGCCGTTCATGGTGGAATCCATTGTCGCCTTAACACGGGGCAATATTTTAAAAGTAATCGCGAACGGCATTGTTTGGTTTAGTTTAGGCTTGTATGCTTCTAGCTGGTTAGGCAGCATTTATACGGGAGCTGTGTCACATTACGGTGCGGCAATTCCAGCTGGCATTGTCTTGATTACGAGTTTTAATTTGATGGCACGGCCCTTGAATGCACTAGTCTTTGCTGCCTTTATTTCGAAGAATCCACTGTGGATTGGTTTAGTAATTGTTGTTTACTTGGTACTGTTGTATGTATTACGCAGATATCGGCCACAGATTTGGCGCTATTTGAACAAGATGGCGGATAAAAATGCTGGTTACGCTGGTAGTCAAGAAAAAATTGAGTATTGATTTGAGAAAGGAAGTTTCATGATGAAAAAAATTGATGGACATTTACATTTAGTACGGTCAATTGCTGGCTTAAACGGCAAAGGACGCATGACGCCTTTAGGTCATGGGCAAACGATTTGGGATGATGGTACATTAGTCAAATTAATTCCTGATGGCTGGGGTGATGATAATTTCTTAGCCGAATCAGCATTGCAAGTGATGGATGATAACGGTATTAATAAGGCGGTTTTATTACAAGGTAGTTTGAATGGTTACCAAAACTATTATTCTTACCAAACAGTTAAAAAGTATCCTGAGCGTTTTGTGGCCGCTTTTTCGGTTGATCCTTTTACTGAAAATGCGATGCAAATTGTGCGGCGGCATGTCGAAGACTTAGGCTTTCGGGCTTTAAAGTTTGAAATTAGTGAAGGTGGCGGTCTGCACGGTTATCACAAACCATTTCGTTTAGATACTAATCCAGAAGTGGGTAAGATTTTGCACTATTTAGCGGACTATCCTGGGTTTGTCATTACGACTGATTATGGTGATTATACACAATTTAGTTATGAACCCGAAGCAATCGCCACCTTAGCACAGCGCTATCCACAGTTAGATTTTGTGGTTTGTCACTTATCTTTCCCGAATGCGGATCATTTGGATCGTTTAGAAAATGCATTAACCCAATGGCAACCGTATGACAATATTGCGACCGAATTATCAGCTATTCAAGACATTGAAGGGGAGACGGAATTTCCATTTCCACGGTGTCAAAAAGATGTGCGCTTAGCTAAGAGTGTCCTAGGTGCTAAACGGATTTTCTGGGGCACAGATTCTCCGTGGTCTTCAACTTTTAACTCCTATCATAATTTAGCAACTTGGTTAGAAGCGACGGATATCTTTACGCCTAGTGAATTAGAAGATGTAATGTATAACAATGCCGAACGCATTTACTTTAAAGAAAAAAATGTGCAAGTCATGCGGGTAGCCGAAGATCCCGTGTTTAAAAAATAACGCAGACTAGTCTAAGCTACGTACTAGACAAATAAAGCTAGTTGAGAGTGCAACTAGAACTTCCAGCTAATGAGTTCACCGATGAATTAATAAAGGAGCAATCAATTAATGAGTAAAGCAAAAATTTTAGTCACAGGAATTATTCCAGAAGCGGGTTTAACGGAATTAAAAGCCACGTTTGATGTGACCTATGAACCAGAAATTGAAACGCGCGCCTGGATTTTGGAGCATTTAAAAGAATACGACGGTCTGTTATTAATGGGCACCAAAGCGGATCGCGAACTGATTGATGCGGGTCCTAACTTGAAAATTATTACCGCTAATGGTGTAGGTTTTGACCATATTGATATTGAGTATGCGAAACAAAAAGGTATTGTGGTAACTAATTGTCCCCAAGGGGTGCGTGTACCAACGGCGGAAATGACGATTGCCTTGATCTTGGCAACGGTGCGGCGCTTACATTTTTATGATCAACTGGTCCGGCGCGGCGACTGGGTTGATGTTTCCGAGCAGAAATACATGGGCATGAGCTTACAAGGTAAAACCTTAGGGGTTTACGGTATGGGCCGCATTGGTTCGCAAGTAGCAGCATTTGCCCAAGTTTTAGGCATGCAAGTTATCTATAATGATGCACGCCGATTAGATAGTGACTTGGAACAAAAATTAGCCGTGAAATATGTTGATTTTGAGACTTTGGTTCAGCAAAGTGATGTAATTACGTTACATGCACCTTCCTTACCATCGACCATTGGTATTTTTAATGCAGCTGTTTTTCGGCAGATGAAACCAACTGCTTATATTGTAAATGCCGCCCGGGGAGTATTAATTAAGCAAGATGATCTCATCAAAGCTTTACAAACCGGCGAAATTGCGGGTGCGGGATTAGATGTTTTTGAGACAGAACCCAATATTCCACAAGCTCTAAGAGACTTAGATAATGTAGTCTTAAGTCCACACGCCGGGACGGGTACGTTAGAAGCGCGCACGGCGATCGCGCAAGAAGCTTCGACTAACTTGATTAATTACTTCCAAGATCATAGTGCGCCTAATCAAGTTAATCAGTAAATTTAAATGAAAAGTTAATCGCAAGCTTTAGCAGATGTTCGTCTGATTCATAGGAGGCTGGGGCAAATTTTTGTCCTAACCTTCTTTTATTTTTGAATAGAGGCAAGGTGTTCCAAATGAAATTTAAAAAAGTTTTTAGTGATCAATTGGATCACTGTTATGCTTTGTTACACTTACAAGCTTTAAATCAGGATTTTTTGATTGTTGCTTCCGAAGAAGACCAACCTTGTTATGCCTATGATTTGAATCATCATTGGCAAAAAATCACTGTCTGGCCCAATATTGGGGGCACGATGACGTTAGTTGCTATTCCTGGCACTTTGAATTTTTTAGCAACACAAAAGTTTTATCCCGGCTTTAACTCAGCCACCTGTCGGATTGTCAAAGAAACTTTTACGGGACACGGTTGGCAACAAACAATTGTCGGTGAGTGTCCGTATATTCACCGCTTTGATATTATTCCCAAAACCGGGCAAACGGGCTTTTGGTATGTTGGTTGCTCGATTGCTAACAGTAAACAAAAGACGAACGATTGGTCAGATCCCGGTAAAATTTGGGTGGGGGAATATGATGATGATCAAGCACGCCTGCTTAACCTGCACGCACTCAAACAGCGCATTACGCAAAATCATGGTTATCAGCGTTTAGCGACTTGTTCTTTAATCACGGGTCGAGAAGGAGTTTTCCGTTTAAGTTGGCCGACTGAAACGCAGTCGTGGCAGTTACAACAATTGACCACAGCCGCGACGTCCGATATTTGTTGTGCGGATATTAATCAAGATGGTGCGCCAGAGTATTTAACCATTACGGATTTTCACGGGGCACATTTACGCTTATATGATCAACATTTTCAGTTATTGCAACAAACAACCACTCCCACCCCCTTTGGACATGCACTTTTTGGCGGGCCGATTGGGAGTCGAGAGTATTTCCTATTCGGTTGGCGAGCTGGGCAACAAGGCTTAGCGTTAATTGAGCATCCCGATTTAAAACTGCAATTAATTGAAACTGGTGTTGGTCCCAGTAATGTTTTGGTTTATCAAAAGCAGCAACAATCTTATTTGTTAGCGGCTAATCGCGAGGCTAATGAAGTGGCAGTTTACCAAATCTTGCTGGATTAGGAGGAATAGGTCATGCGGTATTATTTAACGATTGATAATGGTGGTACCAAAACCAAAGTAGTGATTTGTGACCTGAATGGGCAACAGGTAGCAGTTAGTGCGTTTCCCACTCAAAAAGTCCGAGCAGATGCCGAGGTTCAAGAAATTAAACTGCAAGATTTATTGGCACATTTGGGTCAAGCCATTAGACAAGCTCTGACACAAGCAGCCTTGAGCGCTGAACAAATTGCCGCAGTGACGGTTGTAGGACATGGCAAAGGACTATATCTCTTAGATCGTCACCAGCAAATTTTTCATAATGGTATTTTATCGACTGATCAGCGAGCTATTGAGCTAGCACAACAATTTGAAGCGCAAGTTACTCAAATTTATCCCATTAGTCAACAACATGTCATGGCTAGTCAAGCGCCTGTTTTATTAGCTTGGCTCAAACAAAATCAACCGGCCGTTTATCAACAAATAGGGACCGTTTTTTCTAATAAGGATTTTATTCGCTACCTGTTAACGGGAGAAATCTATCAAGAAATCGGTGATGCTTCGGGCAATAACTTGCTCAATTTGACAACGCAACAGTATGATGAGCGCCTACTTGACTTCTTTGGGATCCCCGAAATCAAAGCAGCCTTGCCACCATTAGTGCAAGCAACCACGATGTGTGGGCATTTAACCGCAGCTGCCGCGCAAGTGACCGGCTTAAAGCCCCAAACACCAGTTTTTGGGGGCATGTTTGATATTGATGCTTGTACGTTAGCGACGGGCGTTTTGGATGAAAGTTTATTAAGTATGATTGCAGGTACTTGGAATATGAACTTACTAGTGGGTTCGGCGCGTGCCCCCCAACAATTAGGTTTGATGAATTCGCTCTTTGTGACACAACAAAATTTAGTCGAAGCCTCTAGCCCGACATCAGCCGGCAATTTGGCTTTAATGATTAAAATGTTGTTAGCTGATGAAACGCTTAACGCGAAGAAACAACAGCGTTCAATCTATGACTATTTAGAAGATTTTTTAAAGGTTACCGATCCGAGTTATGCGCAGGTCTTCTTCTTGCCGTTTCTGTACGGGAGTAATGCGCATCCCGATGCGCAGGGAGCCTTAATCGGTTTACGGAGTAATACCAGTAAATCTGAGTTGATTCGGGCAGTTTATGAGGGTATTTGTTTTGCACATAAGACCCATGTCCAACAGTTATTACAAGTCACCACGCAGCCACAAGTTGTTCGCTTGTCTGGTGGAGCGGTTAACTCAATGCAATGGATGCAAATGTTTGCGGATGTTTTGCAATTACCTGTGGAAATTCCGCAAGCTACGGAATTAGGCGGGTTAGGAGGTGCCATTTGTTGTGCGGTGGCTCAAGGGGCTTGGCCCGACTTTAAAACGGCCGTTCACCAAATGACACACGTTAAGCAACGCTTTGAACCAGATTTACAAGCTAGTGCTGTGTATCAAGCCAAATATCAAGTCTATCAAGAATTAGTGCAAGCTTTAAATACTAGTTGGCCAGCCGTAGTGCAGTTACAGCAACAATTGGGAGGTACAAAATGATCACTAATCCATTAGGCATTTACGAAAAAGCATTACCGCAAAATTTAACGTGGCAACAAACGTTTGAATTGGTACATGAATTAGGGTTTAACTTTTTGGAATTTTCGATTGATGAAAGTGATGAGCGCTTAAAACGTTTAACGTGGAGCCGTCGGGAACGACAAGAATTTCGGCAAGCTTTGTGGGTAACGCATAGTCATATTAATACGTTAATGTTGTCTGGACACCGGCGTTACCCTTTGGGAGCGAAGGATCCGGCAATTCAAGAAAAGGCGCTGACTATGATGCAACAAGCACTCGACTTAGCGGTAGACTTAGGCATTCGAAACATTCAATTAGCGGGCTACGATGTTTATTATGATAAAAAGACTCCGTTAAGTCATGAACTATTTATTGAAAATTTACAACGCTGTGTCGATATGGCAGCCTCAAGATTAGTCATGCTCTCCATTGAAACGATGGATGATCCGTTTTTAAATTCCTTGAGTAAAATTCAAGAAGTTAAACAGCAAATTGCTAGTCCATGGCTGCAAGGATATCCGGATATTGGCAATATTTCAGCATGGCCGCAAAATGATGTAATTACTGATTTAGAGACCAATATGAAACAAATTGTAGCGGTTCATTTAAAAGATACTAAAAAAGTAACTACTACTAGTCCGGGCCAGTTCAAAGAAGTACCCTTTGGTCAAGGTGACGTAGATTTTGAAGGGTGCTTACGCGCTTTTAAGCGACTCGGTTATGCTGGAAGTTTTACAGTAGAAATGTGGAGTCAAAAAGCTGCTGATCCCGTGGCTAAAGTGCGCCAAGCGAAGGAATTTTTTGACCAATTGTTTGCGCAAGTAGGCTTAAAGCAAGCTGCTCTATAAAACAGGTGCTAAAAGTTGAGGATTAGTGAAATCCCAGTTGTCAGCAGATTTTTAATTGAGGGGGGTTAACATGTTAGAACAATTAAAACAAGAAGTTTATGAAGCCAATATGCAATTACCAAAATTAGACTTAGTGACTTTTACCTGGGGTAACGTCTCGGGCATTGATCGTAAGCAAGGTCTCTTTGTCATTAAGCCTTCGGGAGTAGCATATGATGCTTTGCAACCAGCAGATTTAGTGGTGGTTAATTTGCAAGGGCAAGTCGTTGAAGGTGACTTGAATCCTTCAAGCGATACTCCTACGCATGTGGTTTTGTACAATGCTTTTCCCAAAATTGGTGGGATTGTGCACACCCATTCACCGTGGGCAGTTGCTTTTGCGGCTGCTAAAATGGATATTCCAGCTTTAAATACGACCCATGCGGATACTTTTTACAATGATATTCCGGCAGCGCGGGCTCTGACCCAACAAGAAATTGAAGCGGGTTATGAAGAAAATACCGGTCAAGCTATTGTGGAAACTTTTAAGGAGCGTCACTTGGATTATCAGGCGACTCCGGGAACATTAGTGAGTCAACACGGACCGTTTGCTTGGGGAAATGATGCTCAAAATGCTGTCTATAATGCCAAAGTGCTGGAAACAGTGGCCGCTGAAGATTATCATACGATGCAATTAACGCGAGCTAATTGTCATTTGCCGCAATATTTGTTGGATAAACATTATTACCGAAAACATGGTGACAATGCATATTACGGTCAAAAATAATTTTTAAAAATGCTTTTCAATACAATAACTAAATGTGAGTAACGCTGTGACCCCCGAAGCTAGGATAACTTCGGGGGTCATATTAGTTGCAATTTGGTCTGGAATTCGATGGTGTTAGGACAATGCTGAATGAACCATCTTAATGTGTGGTGTTGACTCAAAGATGAACGGTTGTCCTTGACTGACAAAGTCGAATTTTTGATAGAAAGCCTCAACTTGTTGTTGTGCTTCAATAGCAATTGGTTTGCCGGGAAATTGTGCTGTAATGGTTTGGAAGATCTGTTCCATTAATTCTCGTCCTAAGCCTTGACCACGATATTTTTGATCAGTTACCACACGGCCGAAAGTAAGATGGTCGCCTTCTGAAAAAATGCGCGCATAGGCGATAACTTGCTGATCAACAATGTTAAAGACATGCCAAGCCGTTAAGTCGTGAGCATCAACTTCTTGATAGATTCGTTTTTGATCAACGACAAAAGTTTTAGTTCTTAAAAAATAGATTTGGTATAGTTCGTAAGGGGTTAATGTCTCGAAATTTTTTGCCTGCCACATAAAATTTACCTCATTTCTCAAACAAAATCGTATTGATTAATTTAAAAGCTTGATACAATTGGGTCTGCTGTCGTTCAGGAACAGAAGCAATAATTTTTTGGATTTGTGCATCCGATTTTTGATTAAGGTAAGCCACAGTTTGCTGACCATGGGAAGTTAAGAAGATATCCACTGAACGTAAATCCGTTGAAGAAGGTTCTTTTGTGATTTCCTGTTTGCGCACAAGTTGATTGATTAAACGGCTAGTATAGCTTTTATCCAGATGTAACGACCGGGACAGCTTCATCGGCGTGACTGGATAATGAAAACTAATCTCTAAAAGCATTCGACTCTCGGGCCAAGTTAAGTCAGTATCAAAAACTTGCTTATCTAGGATGCCTAATAGTAAAGTATAATGTCGGTTGAAATGCCTAATTAACGCAGCTGAGTTGGGATCCATTCCCATATCACCTCCCTTTTGGCTTATTATAATAACAAGTAGTGGCTTTTGTCCACTAAAAATAATCAAAATTAATTTTTATGTTCTTATTTAGAGTTAAGGATAAAATACGCTGTGACATTGTACGTTTAAATTTACAAAAAAATTCGGGGGCTCAGTCTGATTAAGATATCCTGAAAATAAAAGCTGGTTTTTCAAGTTTGTGAATTGAATTTGATTATATTTTTTATAAGTTAAAACTTAGTAAACGATATTATGACCTAAAAATAAACGCTTTAGTGTCGCTGAATAGCACAGATAGTATTATAATGATATTGTGAATTTTGAAAGGAGTGTCTCTTATGGCATATCAAACAATCTATCCTTATACAGGTGAACTATTAAAACAGTATGATGATGCAACACCAGCTGACCTTGAAGCAGCACTAGCTACTGGTCACCAACTCTACAAAACAATGCGCGACCAACCAGTGGCTGAACGTGCCCAAATTTTACACCAAATTGCGCAAGCGCTCACAGAAAATGAAGATGAGTTAGCAAAGGCAATGACCTATGATATGGGTAAGTTATTGACGGAGGCTAAAGGCGAAGTGCAATTGTGTGCGGCCATTGCCGAATACTATGCGCAGCACGGTGAAGAATTAATGCAGTCAGTTCCATTAGAAACCCCTGCTGGTAAAGCTTATTACTTAAAACAAGCAACTGGAATTATTGTGGCAGTTGAACCTTGGAACTTTCCACTATATCAAGTAGTGCGGGTCTTTGCTCCGAACTTTATTGTTGGTAACCCCATGATTTTGAAGCATGCTTCGATTTGCCCAACTTCAGCCCAAAAATTAGCGGACTTAGTTTTAAAAGCTGGTGCCCCGAAAGGCGCATTAACCAACCTCTTTATTAGTTATGACTTGGTGTCAAAAGCCATTCATGATCCGCGCGTAGCTGGGGTTTGCTTAACTGGTTCTGAACGTGGTGGCGCTTCAGTAGCGAAAGAAGCCGGTGACGCCTTGAAGAAGTCGACTTTGGAATTAGGTGGTAACGACGCCTTCATTATTTTAAGTGATGCTGATGACGCTGAATTAAAGAAGATTGCCCCGGATGCACGGTTGTATAATGCGGGACAAGTCTGCACTTCTTCCAAACGTTTCATTGTCATGGCCGATAAGTATGACAGTTTTGTTGCCATGTTAAAGGAAGCTTTTGCGAATGCTAAAATTGGTGATCCCATGGATCCCACAACGGTTGTAGCACCTTTGAGTTCAAAGAGTGCGCAAGAAAAATTACAGCAACAAGTCGATACGGCTATCGAACATGGTGCCAAATTAGTTTATGGTAACGAACCAATTGACAGCAAAGGTTTCTTCTTCCAACCAACAATTTTAACTGACATTGACAAAGATAATCCGATCTTTAATCAAGAAATGTTTGGTCCGGTTGCTTCGGTTTATAAAGTTAATTCTGAACAAGAAGCAATTGATTTGGCGAACGATTCAAGTTACGGCCTAGGCAATACGGTCTTTTCAGGTGATGTCGAGCATGCGAAAGCTGTGGCTGCGAAAATTGAAACGGGGATGTCCTTTATTAATTCTGGCTGGGCTTCTTTACCAGAATTACCATTTGGTGGCGTCAAAAACTCTGGCTATGGTCGGGAATTAAGCGATTTGGGCTTAAATGCCTTTGTTAATGAGCACTTGGTATTTGAACCAAAGAAATAAATTTTACAAAATTGAAGTAATCAAAAAGATTCGCCTGCTTTGGCGAATCTTTTTTTTACTACTTATTTTTATAAATACGGGTATTGATAAATTCCATGACGGCTAAAACGATTAAACCGCCGCCCAATAAACGAAAGAAAAAGCGCAACATATCAAAGGGATTAAAGACTAAGGCAATACCTAAAATGATTAATAACAAAGAGTAGCAGTAGTCCCACCACGGAGTCACATTGATATATTTGCGATTGCTGCGGGCGTTAAAAAATTGATTGACGCCGTTAACTAATAAGACAATGCCTAAAATAACTGGTAAGAGTGGAAGTAAGAGGTGGGCAATGGGAAAGATGAGAATTGCTAGTAAAAAAGAAACTACCGCAGTGGTGTACGGGCTATTATTGTCGCTATGACTTTTGGATAAGAGCCAACCATCATGTAAAGCGATTAATCCTAGACCGATCAGGTAAGCAGAAATTAAATATAAAATCGCGTTTAAACTTTTATCGGGATTAATTAAAATAACAACTCCGGTGACTGCGAGAAAAATAATTCTGAGCCAGCGATACCAATTAAATTGGCGATAATATTGTTTCATAGTCAATAACTCCTCTTTGTGTGAATCACGTTCATAATTAAGGGCAATTTTTGTTAAAGCAATTGGAATTTTAGTTGTTGGAGTCCCTGCCGTTTTAGTTTACCACTGCTGGTTTTTGGTAAAGCTGCGACTTGCCGAAATTCCACGGGAACTTTATAGTGTGCTAAATATTGGCGACCATAGGCGGTTAATTGTGCGGCGGTGACGGGCTGGTTCAATTCGACATAAGCAACGGGAACACTACCCCAGTGACGATCAGACTGGTGGGTCACACAAATATTGTGAATTTGGGGTAATTGTTGGTACAGATTTTCAATTTCGGCGGGGAAAATATTTTCACCACCAGAAACGAACATATCATCAATTCTGCCTTGTACGAATAAAAATTGTTCATCATCCAGATAGCCAATGTCGCCCGTTTTAAACCAGCCATCAGCGGTTAATTTTTGTTGAAATAATTCTGGCTTTTGCCAATAACCCGGGGTTAATGCCGGGGATTGGAGCTGGATCTCACCGTTTGGCGCAATGCGAATTTGATTGCTGAATAAAGCTTGACCACAAGAGCCTAATTTACGTTGTGCATCTGGAGGATTTAAGGCTACAACGTTGGAGCAGGTCTCAGTCATGCCATAAGATTGCACTACCGGGACATGTTGGGCTTGACAAATTTGTAAAGTTTTTTGATCAATAGGGGCTCCTCCGAGAAACATTAAGCGAAAGCGGGAGTTGTAGGCAGTAGTTTTAACTTGCAAGAGTTCTTGGAGCATAGTGGGGACCACTGACATAATCGTGATTGGTTGTTGACAAAGTAATTGATTATCGTTGGTAGCGTCAAACTTATCTGCTAGATACAACGGAATGCCATAAATTAAAGAGCGCAGCAAAATAGAAAAGCCCGAGATATGAAACAATGGTACCACGCACAGCCAACAATCACTGGCCGTAATTTGAAAATTCAATAAAGTGTTCATGGCAGAGGCCCAGTGATTACCATAGGTTTGCAACACACCTTTCGGTTGCCCCGTGGTTCCCGACGTATACATCAAACTAGCCACATCGTCACTTTGAATGCTGAAAGTGGAATAGGGTTGGGGCGCTAATGTGGATAAAGAATGTGGAGTAATGATTTGAACCTTATCTGTTGGCAATTGTAAGTCGTTTTGATCACTCAGACAGAACTTTACTTGAGCATCTTGTAATTGTTGGACTAATTCGGTCGCGGCTAAGCGAATATTGCAAAAGACAATGGTCGCATTTAATTGTTGCAATGCTAAGATATTCAAATAAGTATCTAAAGTATTGTGTCCAAATAACCCCACATGATCTTGGGGGTGAATGGATAAGTTGGCCAATTTTTGGGCACGATGTTTGACTAATTGTTGAATTTGTTGGAATGTATAGTACTGGTCTTGATAATATAAGGCTATTTTGTTAGGTGATAATTGCGTTCGTTTGTTTAACCAGTTTTGCATTAAAAAACTTCTTTCTAAAGGCTGAGCCTCAAAAAAGACTGGAACCACTGTTGGATTTCAGTCTTTGGTTACTAGGTGTGCGATGAAGATCATCAAATGTTTAGGTTTGCAGCTTGATAATTGCGCTCCAAAGAGCAAAAGAATGTATCTAACTACGCCAAATTCAAAGTCAAAAAACGACTTTTAAATTGGGCTAGGTTAGTCTTCAGCTTTTAACCAGTTTTGTTCACAGCTTGTTATGGGAACTTGGGGAACTTATCGAAATCGGGTTCGCGTTTTTCTAAGAAAGCGTCACGACCTTCTTTACCTTCATCTGTCTCATAAAATAACATGGTGGAGTCGCCAGCAATTTGTTGCAGACCGGCTAGGCCGTCCGTATCAGCATTCATAGCAGCCTTAATAAAGCGAATGGCGGTTGGTGATTTCTTTAAAATTTCGTGACACCAAGCTAGCGTTTCCGTTTCAACGTCGGCCAACGGAACGACTTTATTGATCCAACCCATTTCAAAAGCCTCTTGGGCACTATAAGGTTTGCATAAAAACCAGACTTCTTTGGCGCGCTTATGGCCAATGACTCGGGCTAAATAAGCGGAGCCATAACCGGCATCAAAACTACCAACTTTTGGTCCTGTTTGCATGAACTGGGCATTATCAGCCGCGATGGTTAAATCACAGACTAATTGTAAGATATTACCCCCACCAACGGACCAGCCTTTGACCATGGCAATCACGGGCTTCGGGATCACGCGAATTAAGTGTTGTAAGTCTAAGACGTTGAGCCGGGCAATTTTATCTTTACCAACGTATCCACCATTGCCGCGCACTTTTTGGTCACCACCGGAACAAAACGCTAAATCGCCTTGACCGGTTAAGATAATTACACCAATGCTTGCGTCATCGCGACAATAGTTAAAGGCCTCAATCATTTCTTGAATCGTGTCCGGAGTAAAGGCGTTACGCACCTGGGGGCGATTAATTGTAATTTTGGCGATTTTATCTTGTCGCTCAAATAAAATTTCTGAATAATTCTTAATAGTTTGCCAATTCGTCATAAAATTTTCCTTTCTGGAGGTCAGAACAATCGATTTAATTCAATATCTCGGGATCAAAATCCTACACCAAGCTCCCCAAACGGTTTTATTGCAATTACCCATTACAGCACAAGTCTTACAACCGTACGGCCAGTTGCATGGAGGTATGAATAGTGTTTTAGCCGAAACCGCGGCTAGTTTAGGCGCTAATTTAAATTTACCAGCTGAGCAAGTAGCCGTCGGCACACAAATTCAAACGAATCATTTACGTTCGGTGAAGCAAGGTGAATTATTTGCAGAAGCACACCCGATTCAAATTGGTCGGCGGATTCAAGTTTGGCAAGCTAGTACTTATCAAACTTCAATCCAAGAGCCAACTAGTATCAGTACTGTCACCTTGATGGCAGTAGCTAAATCCTCTAAATAACATCTTAGCATATCAAAGTTTGGTGTTGAGGAAAAGTGCTAAGTTGATTCTTTAGAATTGGTGGTTCAAATTTTGCAGGAAGGGGGAGATTGTAGCTGTCTTCACAAATGAATGTGAAAATATTAAATTTTTCCTAATTAATTAGGATTGGGCATTTAACTTTTGTTTGTGATTGATTCGTGGTAGAGTAGAATAATGTAATTTCAAGATGTTGTTCAGATTTAATCGGAGATGGAGAGATATAATGAAAATTAATGCTGCCGATAAAATGGTTCAAGTTATGCAAGCTTGGGGCATTGATAATGTATATGGTTTACCTGGGGATTCTGTAGATACAACCATTGAAGCTTTGTATCGCAAACGCGATCAAATTAAATTTACACAAGTTCGGCATGAAGAAGTTGCTGCGTTAGCTGCTGCTTCGCATGCCAAATTAACTGGTCAAGTGAGTGTTTGCTTGTCCATTGGTGGACCTGGTGCCATTCATATGTTAAATGGTTTATATGATGCTAAGATGGATCACGCACCAGTTGTGGCTATTTTGGGTCAAATTCAATCTCATTTATTAAATACTGGTTTCTTCCAAGAAGTCAATACACCACAATTGTTCGAAGACGTTGCTGTTTATAATCGTTTGGTAACTAACCCAGAAACCTTACCAGCAGTTATGGACGAAGCAATTCGGGCCGCTTATACGAATAAAGGCGTTGCAGTTTTGACGATTCCAGATGATGTACCGGATCATAAAATTTCTGATACGTTTAAACCAACGGCTGATCAATTCCGTTTGGATGCTCCTAGTGCTGATGTGAAAGATATTGATCAAGCTTTAGCCATGATCAAAAAAGCCAAAAAGCCAGTAGCTTTGATTGGTGTCGGTGCTAAAGAAGCGCAAGAACAAGCTAAAGAATTTGTGGAACGTTACTCCATTCCATTTATTCAAACAATGCCCGCTAAGGGAACCATTGATGATGATCATCCCAATGCGTTAGGACAAATCGGTAAATTAGGTACGAAACCTGCTTATGAAGCAATGTTTAACGCCGATTTATTAATGTTAATCGGAACTGATTATCCTTATGCACCTTATATCAACCAAAAGATTCCAACAATTCAAATTGATAATGACCCAAGTAAAATTGGTCACCGTCATAATATTGATTTGGCGATCGTGGCAGATACCAAAGATGCATTAACCTTATTAAATACCCGTGGCGAAGTGATCAGCGATCGGCCATTCTTAAAAGCTTGTCAAAAGAATATGCAAACTTGGCGCGCTTGGATGAACGACGTTAAGAACAAGAAGCATAATGGCGTTTTACCATCCAAGATGTTTGCTAAAATGAGTGAAGTGGCACCAGCTAATACGGTTTGGTCCGTTGATGTGGGGACTTCAACTTCATTTGGTGCCCGGTTTGTTGATGTTAAGTCCACGCAAAAATATACCATTTCTGCATGGTTAGGAACTATGGGCTGTGCTTTACCGGGATCCATTGCTTCTAAAATTGCGATGCCACAACGCCCAACTTATGCAGTTTGCGGCGATGGTGCTTTTGCCATGGTCATGCAAGACTTTGTTACTGCAGTTAAATATGATTTGCCAATGGTCGTTGTTGTGTTAAATAATCATTTGTTAGCCTTCATTGAATATGAACAACAATCTGCGGGCCAACAAAATTACGGCATTGATTTGGCAGATATTGATTTTGCTAAATTTGCTGAAGCTTGTGGTGGTATTGGCATCAATGTTACTAACGATGAAGAATTTGCTCAAGCTATGGAACAATACAAGAACCCTACTAAGCCAGTTTTAATTAATGCTGCGGTTTATGATGAAGCTCCATTACCAGGTAAGATTATTAAAGATGAAGCTGAAGGTTATTTGAAGTTTGGTTTTGAATATTTCAAAGACAAGTTCCAAATCCCTAAGATGCCACCATTACGTGAAATCTTACGGCAATTTTTATAAAATATAGTTTGCTGAAAGTCGTTTTCGAGAGAAAACGGCTTTTTTGGTATAACCATTTTTAGAAAATGGATAACAATAAAAAATAAGATTTTAACCAAGTTTTTTCAACTAACCTAGAGTTAAAATCTTATTTTATTTACATATTGAATGAATCATTTCAATCTAAATAAACTAAGGATTATTTTCTTAATTGAAAAGCATTCTCCACTTTCTCGAAACCAATCTTTGGATAATATTCCATTGCTTTGGGTGCCGCTAATAAATAAAGTTTGGTGTGCGGACCAATTTGTGTATTTAATTTGTTAACTAATGTTTTACCAATACCTTGTTTTTGATAGTTAGCATCTACGGCTAGGTCACTTAAGTAGCAAAGATCATAGCCAGAATCAACTAAGGCGCGGGCTACCCCGACTAGTTGGTCTTGATCCCAAGCAGTCCAGAGAATATCAGAATCCTTTAAGACTTGCGCAATCTTTTTAGGTTGCTCGATTGGGCGGCGCAAAGCTAAAGTGGATCTTTTTAAAAGATCAATATAGGTTTCAACTGTCACGTTGACTTGGTTACTGTAAGTAATCATGCTTGCACTTCCCTGAGTATTATAGTTTGTTTTATATGATAAATTAGTTTTGAAACTTATTCAATAATCCGAGCAAAATCCGATACAAGATAGCGTTGTTTATCGTTACCTTGTTCGGCGGCTATACCGACGGATAAGAACATAATCGGAATTAAATGGGAATCAATATTTAAGCAATCCATGACTTTAGGAAAATCAACGCCACGCATTGCCACGGAATCATAGCCAAAACACCGCACCACATGCATTAAATTCATCGCAAATAAACCAGTGTCTAAATTAACACCTTGCGCAGTTTTATCTTCGGGGTGTGTTTGATAAAAGTTTTCTAAGCCCTGTTGATATGCAGTAATGGCCGTTTGATCATGGGCATCTAACAAGCCATGATTAATGGAAAAATCGGTTAGAGTTTCGGTTTGATAAGCAGATAAATCGCCTAAAATAAAGAACAGTGCTGAGGCTGTTTCGACTTGCTCTTGGTCGGAAGCCAACTGACGTAAAACTTTTAACTTAGCTTTGTCTTTGATCACCACGACTTTCCAGGGCTGCGCGTTGTTACTAGAAGGTGCCGTGGCTGCCAACTCCAACATTTTATTAATAGTTTCATCGGAAATAGTTTGGGCCGGATCATATTTACGAATGGATTTACGTGCTACTAAAAAATTAATCATCTCTTGGTTCATGTTTTAGCCTTCTTCTTATTTAATCTAACTTTATTATAGTTTTATTGTTAAAAAATGAAAAGGCTAACATTGGGCTGGTGATTTGGAAAGTCAACTTTAAAAGGTTCCAGAATTGAATTTTAAAAAATTCTATTAAGCTAACAATTTTGGCACATAAAAAAACTATTTATTAAGTTAAAGCTATTCTGAAGTAATACTTTGATACAAGATTGTAGTTAATCTTGATATTGAGCAATAATAAATTAAAAAATGCCATTGACTTTTAATCTTATATTAATATAATTCTAATTACATTCATATAGGAGGATTAAAATATGCAAACTATTAAAGCCAAGGATTCTTTAAAAACAAAAGATTATTTGAAAATTCGAGACAAAAAAGCAAGTGCAAAACTTAATAGATCTTTGGAACAAAATTCAGAACATAAATTTGGATATGGAGGAAGTCTTAAAAGTAATAAATTAACCGAAATACATGATGGTAATAATTACTTTTGTTGTTCTTCTAGTAGTGGTAGTTCTACTGTAAGCAAAAGGTAAAAATATATTATTTTAAGGTCGCATGGTATCACATGTGGCCTTAAATAATATATTGAAGATTATAATAAATTGGCCATATGGAGGAATCATAAAATGAAAGGTAGTTATGAAATATTACCCTTTTTCTTATATAGTGGTGTAAATGAGTTACTTCAAAATGAATATGGTATAACTGTTATCAATGATAAAGATTTGTCAAACCTTTTATTTAAATGGGATAGAGATTCAAGAAAGCTTGTCTCATATGATGAAATATATAGTGTTTTTTGTGAAGATACTGATGAGCTTATATCATTTTTAATAAATAAAAAAGTTTTAAAAAAAAGCATCACAACATATTCAATTGAAATTAAAAATATTGTGATTGTATCAGATGACTTGCATATTAAATCCAATGTTTTTTCTTATTTAAGATCTAAATTAGATTTAAATGTAGAAAGTATTAGTGTTACTGAGGTTCAAGAATTTTTAAACATGAATTTATCTACTGATGATATGATAATAGTTTCTTTAACGAAATACAGTTTTAAGGATGCCAACTTGATTAGAGAAAAAATCATTGATAGCAATAGCATATCATTGTTTGGTTATTATTATGCTGGCAATTATTATATAGATAATTTGTATAAAACCGAATGGTATAATCCTTGTCATCAGTGTAATTTGGAGAATATAAAAGCTCAATTACGTATTAACACTACCGGAGATGTAAGTTATCAAGAAATAATTGATGATATTTATAAAACAGATAGTGAAATGATTATAAGTACACAATTACCAGACTACCAGAAAGACTTTATTTCCTTGTCATTGTTTTCCATAATAAATAATTTTATAGGAGACGGTGAATATTCTAGCATTAATCCAGAGTCGCTTTCGTTAGTTACAAAAATAGATTTAAATAATAACAAAGTATATAAAGACTTTTCTGTATATTGGGAGTTATGTGATTGTTATGAAAAATAATGATAAAAGTGCATCTTCTGAAAAGGAACTTTTAATTGCAAAAAAAATGTCAGAACAATTATTAAGTAAACGAACATTAAATGATATTGAAAAATTTCATCAATCAACGACCTGGCAGGTTCCTTATAACTGGACTTTCAATTCAGGAGTTATAGAATGGGAAAAACTTGTGGAGTATAAAGACATACTTCCAGATAACCCTTTAGATACTATAGAAATGTTTCCTAATTATAAGATACCTAATTATAATTATCCTCAATCTACGAGACATTTTAAAAAAGATAAATATATTGATAAAAGTAAAATAGCAGATATATTAGGTAAGGCGTTTGGTAGATATGAGGGATTAGGCTCAAAAAATTATGGTTCAGCAGGAGGGCTGTATCCAGTAATTCCAGTTATGATTGTTTTTAGTAATAATGAAATACAAGATATTGATGCAGGTGTATATGTTTATGATTCAGAGCATTATTCACTTCAATTGATTAAGAAGATATCCAATAAAAAAGATTTTAAAATGTTATCAATAAATGTTAACTCGGCTTTTCCTGGCCAACTTTTGTCTAATATATGTTTTGCATATGCAATAGATTTAGAAAGAGCTATTTTAAAATATGGTCGTAGAGGATATAGGCATGCACTAATAGAATCAGGATTAATTGCAGAGAGTTTACACTTATCTCATGTATCGTGTTATAAGGAATTCGGGGATTGTATTTGGTCTGGATTTAATGATAATGCGTTGACTCGTGCCTGTGGATTGAATGCGAAAATGACGCCTGTTACTCTTCTACAGTGGTTTGGATTGAAAGATACTAATAGGTGAATATTATGTTTACTGTCTATCCAGATGATAACAACCACATCTATAGTACAATGTTTAGTTGTGATAAAACAAAATCTTTTTTTGCATCTTCTAGAATAGGCATTCTATTAAATGAAGATACCTATTCACCCAATGATTGTGGGTCCTTTGGAATTAATAAATTATTAGCAACAAAAAAAGCATTTTCGGAATCAGTAGAAAGAAGAAGTTTGTCTGGAAGTTCAAGCAACGAAATCCTTGTTCAAACTATTGACATTTTTAGCGGTTGTGTAAAAGAAATAAACAAAAATAATTTCTATTTTGCTGATAAAGGATGTCTAGATACAACTTCTACAGCAGCAGATACTAATGGTAACTATGCTGTGTATAATTCCATATTAGAATTGATTGAAAAGAATGCTACAATGCTTTTCTGGTATAACAATGAAGGATATCAATTGTATTCTGAATCAATGAAAAATATTTTGATTAATATCACAGGGGAAAATTATGATCATAAAGTTTTTATCAATGATAGTTTTTATCCTGTTTTAGTTGTTTATGTATTTTTATACGTAAATGGACATCCAATTGTTGTGGGTACGGGGTCTGGTCTTTCTTTAAAGTATTCTTTAGAAAAAGCTGTTAATGAAGCGGTCTTTTTAGCCAAAATAGAAAATGATAATAATAGTATTATTGATTATAAGGGAATGCTTTATGATAACTATACTTCAATGAAGAAAAAGTCTTTTGATGATATTAATACCGAAAGGAAACTATCATCATACTCAAAAAAAGAATCTTTCAATTGGCGTAATGAAAATAATATCTCTATTAAAGACTTAAAATTGTCATTACGTAGATTTACAAATCATTTATATATTCATTCACTGAGCGTTTCATATAAAAAATTGATTTGTATAAGATCTTTTTCTCCTGAATTGATCAATTATGTACCATTTAAGCAAAATCTTAAATTTGATAGAAAGATATATCATAGAATAAGTAGAGATGTTTTAAAAAATGATTTTCCTGATAATCCAATTATGTAAGGACATATTATCATGTATATAAAAAATAATAATGCAAATATAGATAGTTCATTTTTGATACAAAATATATCTTTTGAGGATAAAAAATTCTTAGAAACAAACTTTTGTCATACTTCGATATTACCCTTAAAGATAAAGAACGCAACTGGTAACTCTGCAACGTTTAATAAAAAAAATGCAGTAATGGCATGCTTTGGAGAATATAATGAAAGATTGTCCATGTTTTACAATATTAATTCAAAAATTTCTAAAATACCTGCTTTTTCGTTATTTGATGACAGTGTGTTAAATGTTAATCCAGCTGAAGTATATATGAATTATTCACTAAGAGGATTAAATGGATATAAGAAAATATTTACTGATTCGTGTGGCGTTGCTTCGCATACTAATTCTGAATTAGCACTTTATGCTGCTATTTTGGAGTTTGTGGAGAGACAGTCTTTAATATTGACTTGGTTATCTAAAAAAAGGGGAAGAGAGTACCCTATAAATTTATTAAATAATTATCCTGAAAGTAGGCATTTAATTAAAAGGTTCAGTAGTATTTTTTCTTACTTTAAAGTCTATGATATTTCTTTGTATAGCGATATTTTTGTTATTTTAATAATAGGAGGTAATAAAGATTCATTTTCTATAGGCTTGGATGCAAACCTATCTTTTAGTGAGGCTTTAAAAGGTGCATTGGATGAATTTTGTCAAAGCTATGAATCTATTTTATTGTACCAAAACAACCCCAATTTAAATGAACAAGAGTTATATAAGAGAAATTTTTTAAATCAAACTTCTAAAGAATTTATTCAAAAATATACTTTTTTGGAGGGAGATATTACGAACTATTATCCTGAAAAATGTCAAAACAGCAATTTGATTAATTTAAAAAAAGTTATACAAAAAGTTCCTATAGATTATTATGCTCTTTCAATACCTCCTGCTATTAGTCAAACTAACCTAAGAATAGTTAAAGTTTTTTCCCCTGATGCTTTTCCACACATGAATACTCAAATAATTGATCCACATAAATATAAGATAGCTAATGTGTTTGGAATACAAGACTTTCCTAACATGGGCAAGTCAATTCCTTTTCCGTGAGGTTAAACAACATGAAAATTATTCTTAATTATGCTAAAACCTTTAATAAAATTATTTGGTCTGAAAAAATACCACTTATATATACTTTGTTATTACCAACTGCTTTATATATTTTTTCTAACTTTCGACGATTATCTATAGGAGGTATTTCCATAATTAAATTGTTAGCTTCAACCAGTGATTATCTAGCATATATGATTGTTTCAGTAGCTATCAATGGAATTGCATTACAAATAATTAGTTTTCGCGAAAGTGGTTTTTTAAAAACTGTCACGATGATATCTGGAGGAAATCGCAAATTTCCAGTCTATGGCCTACTAGTGAGTGAATTTATTTTTGGATATTTGTGTGTCTTGATGTTTGGAATTTTTATGGCAATATTTAATTTTAACAAAATAATTATGATTATTTTGATCTATACATTGATTTATATTTGTTCGGCCATACCAGTCATGTTATTTAGCGTATTGCTAACCATTTTTCCAATGCGCGTGAATACAAGTAGCATCTTGGCTAATTTAATACTACTAGGGTTAATCTGGTTATCGGCTGTTCGTCAAGATACGGGTTCCTTTTGGGGAGAGTTACTTTTTGGCATGAATCCAGCTGATTATGTAACACAAGTTATTGTTGTCATACTTAATTTGTTTAAAACTCCACATGTGATTAACCTATATCAAGTATTGTCGATTTTTGTTTTATTTATCATTTATTTTTTCATTGGTTATGTGGCCAGTGCTAAAGTTAGAATCAATTCCTTAACATCTAGAAATTAGGAGTGTGTGGACATGAAAATTGTTTTGGATAATATTTCATTTAGTTATCAGGATCATACAATCTTCAAAAACTGTGATTGTCAATTTTTGCCTGGAAAAATTAATTATTTAATTGGGTATAACGGTTCCGGAAAGAGCACGTTGTTTGACCTGATCAGTGGTGTTCAAAAAGTTGATAATGGAACAATTGTGTCATCGATAAAGACTAACGAAATTGTTTATCAAACGCAAAATCCAATCTTCTTTGGTTCCTTAAATGGTAATGATTTAAAGCAATTTATTTTTGGGATTGCTACTGGCTATCAAAAGATTGAAGTTAATCAATTAAGCCCGCACTTTAAAAAGTTATATTCTGGTTTAATGAATCGTAAATTAGGATCTATGTCTGTGGGAGAAAAGCGCTGGTTGTTAATCTTTTTGGAAAGTTTTTTACAAAAGAATGTTTTTCTACTTGATGAACCTACAAGCGGCGTGGATCCAGTAGCTAATAGACAAATCAACGATCAACTTTTAACTTTAGCTCAAGATCCTCAGAAATTAGTAATTGTTACTACGCATGATTTGCAACACTTGGTAGAAGCTGATTGTTATATTCATCTGCTGAGTCATCAAAAAATTCGAACTTTTAATAGCTTTGAAGAGTTTATAGCCGTCGCACAAAACTCTGATCCTGAAGAAGCTTTTGCTGTCTTAACAGGTAATGAGTAGTAATTAATTAATTTTCGTATCATTGTTAAGTCTTCATCATAGTTAGGAACTTACTGATTATGATGAAGACTTTTTTAGTGATAAAATAATTGATTTTGCTGCAGTTAAAGCTCAAAATCTTTATAATAAACAAGTGAATTTTTTTACAATGGCCAAAAGGAGACGGCGATGACATTATTTTTTAAAAATATTGAACGACAAAGTGCAACTTTAAGTACCGCAGAACGGCAAGTGTTTGATTATTTGAAACGCGCAGCACCTGAATTTTTAAAGCAGGATATTGCCCAAATTGCGCGGCAAACTTATGTGTCGACAGCAACAGTTAGTCGGACGATCAAAAAATTAGGTTATCAAAATTTAACGGAATTTAAGTTTTATTTGCGTAAAGCGTTGGAAGGCGAGCAAGCAGAGCAAATCACCAAAAGGGATTTTTTAAAGCATTCGGGTGCAATTCCTCTGATTGGGCGCGAAGACTTAGATTTATTACAGTTAAAGCGGGTGACGCAATTAATTAATCAAGCGCACCATATTGAATTTTTAGGATTGGGACCGTCTTATACGGTGGCAGTGGATGGTGCGCGGCGCTTAATGTTTGCAGGTAAAAATTCTTCGAGTCGTTCCGAATGGGATGAGATTGATCGGGTGGTCTCCACGATTGATCCCAGTGATTTGGTATTTTTGATCTCTTGTTCCGGAGAAACCGCGGTGATGGGGCGTTGTGCGGGAATTTTACAGCAACGGTTGGTTAATACGGTTGGCATTATTGGCAATGTTCAGAGTTCTTTGGCGGGGAAAGTCACTGAAGCTTTTGAGCTGCCAGTTCCGAACATTTATTATCAAGATTTGGATTTGTCGACGCGCATTCCACTTTTACGGTTAGTGGAGTTAATTATTGACGAGTATATTTACCAATATTGTTTGTAGTTACCAGTTTTACTAGGTCGTTCGTTTTTTATTGTTAAAATTGTAACCATTTACAAAAAGTGTAAATTCCGACATTATCCTTGAAAGGGCTATTTTCGCCAGTAAATTTGTTTTATTCTGTAATCGTATTCAAAAAAAGAGAAGGAGTAACGAGATGTCGGAACAAGAAGAACCAAAGAAAAAAGTTACTGCTTGGGAGTTTTTCCAAGGTTTAGGTAAAACTTTCATGTTACCAGTTTCGTTATTGGCATTTATGGGCTTGTTATTAGGAATTGGGAGTGCCTTTTCCAGCCCGAGTATGCTTAAATTATTACCATTTTTAAAGATCACACCAATTCACTTGATCTTTCAGTTTATGTCGACAATTGGTGGTTTTGCCTTTACTTATTTACCAATTATGTTTGCGATGGCGATTCCTTTAGGTTTAGCCCGTGAAGAAAAAGGCATCGCTGCTTTTGCAGGATTTGTGGGCTATTTTGTGATGAATATGTCCATTAACTTTTATTTAAAAGTTACCCATCAACTAGTTCCCGTCAGCAAAATGCAAGCTGCTGGTCAATCGAACACCTTTGGGATTCAAACTATTGAAATGGGTGTTTTAGGTGGAATTATTGTCGGTTTAATTGTGTATGTTATTCATATTCATTTTTATCAAACGCAGTTACCAGATTCGTTTGCATTCTTTAGTGGCACGCGTTTTGTACCGATTATGACAGCCTTGGTTATGGCCTTAGTGGGCTTAGTAATTCCTATGATTTGGCCGATCTTTTCAACAGCTATTAACAGCTTAGGCTGGCTGATTCAAAAAGCCGGTGTCTTTGGACCATTTATCTACGGTACTTGTTTACGGTTATTGATTCCACTAGGTTTGCATCATATTTTGTTAGCGATGATTCGTTTTACGCAAGCTGGTGGGACCGCAGTGGTGGCCGGTCATCACGTTGTCGGAGCGTTAAATATCTTTTATCAGGAATTGCAACACGGCTTGCCGATTAGCCACCATGCGACCGCCTTCTTATCGCAAGGTTATATGCCTACGATGATGTTTGCTTTACCAGCAGTCGCATTAGCGATTTATAAAACGTCCTTCCCTGAAAATCGGAAGAAAGTTAAAGGCTTGTTGATTTCGGGAGTGATTGCTTCGTTTGTAACGGGAATTACGGAACCAATTGAGTTCTTATTCTTATTTATTTCACCAGCTTTGTATATTTTCCATAGTATTATGTCTGGTTTAGGTTATATGGTGATGGCCTTATTAAATGTTGGGATTGGCAATACTGATGGTGGTATTTTAGATTGGTTGATCTTTGGTGTCTTGCAAGGACCCGCTACTCGTTGGTGGATTGTCCCAATTGTCGGAGTGGTTTGGTTTGCCATTTACTACTTTGTTTTCAAATGGGCCATTGAAAAGTATAACTTAAAGACTCCTGGTCGTGAAAAGCACGCTAGTGCAACAGATACAGAGGATTCAGGTGAGCAATTCGATGTGCCACAAATTTTGGCAGGTGTTGGTGGTGCCGCTAATATTGTGAACGTCGATAACTGCGTGACCCGCTTACGTTTGATTGTTCAGGATACGGATTTAGTGAATGAAGAACAATTGAAAGCAGCTGGCGCGTTAGGAGTTATGATTTTAGATAAACAAAATGTGCAAGTGATTATTGGCACCCAAATTGCCACAGTGCGTAAACAATTTGACGCGGTATTAAAAGAGCAATCAATCGGTAAAGGAGAAACTACACAAGCTGATGGAGTATAACTTTGATGAAATTATTGATCGTCATGATGAAAAATGTCGCAAGTGGGATCGGACGATTATTGAACACGAATTTGGTCCTATTCCGGACGATTTTATTCCCATGTGGATTGCTGATATGGACTTTCGTTCCCCCCAAGGAATTTTAGATGCTTTCATGAAAGCTAGTCAGCGGGGAACCTTTGGTTATACGTACACGTATCCGGAATTTTATCAAACCGTAGTACAATGGCAACAACAGCAACACCAAGTCTTTGTCGATCCAGCCTGGATTACGTTAGGCTATGGTAGTGTGGCGACGATGTATAATTTAGTGCAACAATTTTGTGACGCCCAACATGGTGTGATGACTTTGACACCCACTTACGGTCCTTTTGGCCGCTGCGCTCGCGATAATCACGTGCCGGTTGGAATGAGTCCGTTAATTTTAAAAAATAATCGCTATGAAATTGCTTGGGATGACTTAGAGCACCAATTACAGGTTCAACAACCACATTTATTATTTTTCTGTAATCCGCATAATCCTTCCGGACGGATCTGGTCGCCACAAGAAATTGAACGCGTGGCCCAACTGTGCTTGGATCATCAAGTAATTATGGTTAGCGATGAAGTTCATAGTGAACACATTTTAAATAATGGTCACCACACTTCAGCGTTGAGTTTGCCGGATAAGTATTTACAAAATTTAATCTTTTTGACTTCACCAAATAAAGTCTTTAATCTCGGTGGCTTAAAAACATCATATTCAATTATTCTTAATCCACAATTACGTGCACATTTGCGCGCTAACTATCAAAAAAATTCGATTACGTCACCGAATATTTTCGGAATTACAGCTATTGTTGCCGGTTATCAAACGGGGAACGATTGGCGGCGCGCGATGGTCGATTATGTTTCACAGAATTATGAATTAGCCCAACAAATGTTAACAGATCAGCGGCTACAATTGATTCCTATGGAATCATCATATCTCTTGTGGGTCAAAGTTAGCGATTTGGGAATTAGTGGTGCAGAGTTTACGCAAGAGTTGGCTACGCAACAAGGCGTTATCTTAGAAGCGGGGACGGACTTTGTCGGTGACGGTCAAGACTTTACACGGATTAATTTAGCAATGCCGCGCTCTCAAATCAAAACGGCTTTATCGCGGATTAAGCAATTTATCGACGGGAGGTTTTAAGATGTTTGGCTTGAAAAAGAAAAAAAGAGTAGCAGATGAAATAGTCGCACCGGCCAATGGGCAATTAATTACTTTAGCTGCTTTGAAGGACGGAGTCTTCTCAAGTGGCATGATGGGGCAAGGTTATGCAGTGATTCCTAGCGACGGTCAAGTAGTCGCGCCCGTTAATGGTACCATTGTATCCATTTTTCCTACGAAGCACGCGATTACTCTAAAGGATCAGCAAGATCATGAAGTCTTATTACATTTAGGGATTGATACGGTCGAATTAAATGGTGCCCCTTTTGAGATTAAGGTGCAAGCCGGCCAAATTGTGACAGCAGGCACAACTTTAGCACAGATGGATTTGGCCATGATTCAACAGCAGCAGAAAAATCCGAGTGTCATTGTTATCTTTACTAATTTAAAAGAAGAACAACTTCAATTGAATGACTTGCAAACAGTCAATGCAGGAGCTGTCGTGGCAACTTTGGAATAATTCTCATTAAAAAAAACTGTCAGTGAACACTTTTTACGGCGTTCACTGACAGTTTTTTATTTAAGCTATGTTTAACGTTCTGGTTCCTTGATTTTAGCTTTTTCTTCACGATACCAATTTTCCCACAATTGTGGTGTATTGAGTTGTTCCATCTCTAGTCCAGCATTCTTTAACAAGTCTTCCAACAAGGCGTTGATAATATCTGAATGTTGTTTGATTAAAACTGGAACAATATCTTTCATTCGAAAGCTGCGATCATGAGCAATAAAAGCATTTAATTCAGTGACATGATGATCGACATCATATTGAGAAATAACCTCTAAATCATCATCCTGAAAGTGATGTACGTAAAATTGTAAAAATGCAGCAACCGCTTTTTCACTATATGGCTGTGCCAAATATCTCATCCTCCTCTAATTACATACTTTAATCATGACACGAAAACTCTTGATTGTAAAATTAATTTTTTAACCGTTGTTGAAAAAAGGTGCGTAGAAAAATAATGACGCCCATTACTAACGCGATGATAATTTGTAATTGGTAAGTTCCGGTTAGTAAGTTGGGACTAAATTTAGGAACTAAATTGTTGAAAAATAAAGCGGATCCGGAAAATCCAAGACTGGTAATCGCGGAAAAACAGCCCATGACTAGGGGATAATGTTTGGCGGTGGCTAAGCCAGAGAGTAGATAAGGAACTGTCATTAAGGTAAGGGCACTGCCACTCCCAATTAAAAAGGTGGCAATGGCAATGCTAGTGGTGGTGTGCAGTCTTAGTAATAAAAAACCGCCGAGGGCGACTAGAAAGAAATTGGCCACTAAAAGATATTGTTTAAATAATTGGCGCACCCAACGAATAACAAGGCCCATCACAATAGCAGCCAAGCCATCCAACATCATAATCCGGCCCGTTAAAGCGGGTGTTCCCAAATGGAAATGTTGAATATAAACAGCATTTTTATTATAGAGCACGGCTTCTAACGCAATCATGACGCTGGCCACAATCAAATAATAGACAATTGAGCCAAACTTAGTTTGAGTAACTTGAGTGTTTTCGTCGGTGTCTGCTTTTTGATCTGGACGTTTATTAGGTACGACAAAACTAATAATAATTAAAGCAATTGCTGCTAAAAAGAAAAGATAGTAAGCGTGTAGCCAATTGTGACTCGCTAACAGCCCACTAAAGAAGACCATCACCATTGATGAACCATTTTCTAAGGCCACAACGCTGCCGAGCATGGTGGCGAGTTGCTCACCTTGGAAGGTATAAGCTTGTAAACTAGGTAAGATGGTCGTGATCCCGCCGGTTCCTAGTCCTGCTAAAAAGCCCCAAAGCAATAATTGATTGACTGATTGATGAAAAAGAAGTGGTAATAAGCCGCCCAACGTTAAAATGCTAACACTAATTAAAGCAATTTGTTTAAAAGTCCAGTGGTCTAACAATTTACCAAAGACTAAAGCGGAAATCACAGCAGCGGCATCACCAATCGTGGCGATGGACTCTACAGCCGTACTATTGGCATGTGGAAAAGCTTGTCCAATGGCCGCAATAGCGGGCGAGGTTGATGATGATAGGCGCGCAATAATTGCTAGAATGACAATGCCGAGTAGCAGTTTTCTGGTTTTGTGATTGAACATAGAATAATAACCCTCAATATTTAAACATTTTTCATTAATTTTATAATATAAATTTGTGTTTGACTAGTTTCATGAGTTGCAGTTAGTATTCGGTTTTGCTCGTGGTTGGTTATAATTGCGCTCGCAAAACAAAAGCTTGCGTCTAACTACAATTAGACTTTCAAGTTAAAAAGCAAACTTCAAAGTCTAATCTAGGTTAGTACTCAGCTTTTATTCAGTTTTGCTCGCAGCTGGTTAATAAAAATTACTGTTTAGTTTTTGAACAATAGTGCCTGCAACTTGGTTAGCTTGTTGTAAAGTATCAGGCCACGATTTTTGCTGCATTAAACCAGCTAAGAGACCGCCACAATGAGCATCACCAGCGCCGCTGGTATTTTGGATAGTTTTAATTTTTGGAGCAGGAACGCTTTGATAAGTTTGACCATCGTAAATGACGCACCCACGGGCGCCTAACGTTACGATAACGGGCTGTTGGGTGACAGCAAAAACAGTCGCTAATTGTTGCTGGAGATCGGTGGTTTGGGGCGCCAAGGTCTGTAATTCAACTTGATTAGCGTGAACCATAGTTGGTAATTGCCAGAGTTTTTGTAAAGTAACTTGTTCAATGGTGCCAATGCGTGGCGAGGTATCAAATAAAATTGGTGTGTGCGGGGCATGGGTCTGTAATTGGTGCAAAATTAGCTGGGCACAAGATGAATTTTCTAACTCATAGCCACTGAGATAGATATATTGGTAACTGGCCCAATCACAAGCCTGAAACCAATCTGCTTGCCATTGTAATTCAATCCCGGCGAAAGTTAAAAAGCTCCGTTCTCCATTAGGTTCAACTAAACATAAATCCCAGCCGTTGTCTTGGTGACCTTGCGCTAACAAAGGCTCGATGTGCCATTGCTGAAATTGCTGTTGAATAATTTGGGCAAATGGTCCTTGACCAAGCGGCACGAGTAAATCGCTGGCAATTTGTTGCTGTTGTAAAGCACTGTAAACATTGAGTGCACATCCCCCGACCGTGGTCTGAGGCGAACTAGCGCCGATATCGCTGCCGGAAGTCGGTAAACTAGATACTTGGGTCAGCAAATCCACTAAGGCAGCGCCGATAACTAAGACTTTAGGCTGCATTTTGTTTTCCTCCATGGTTGAAGATCTGTTCAATGGCGATTAAGATTAAGGCCACTAAGGCGGCCACAAAGACACCTAAGCTATTATTTTTAAAAATACCGTAAGCAAAGGGTCCCTGCCAAACAGCATTATTAGTAAATAACAATCCGCTTACAGTAGCAATTAACCACGTTAGAATATTAAACCAGCGATATTTGGGAGCAGTTTGAGTTTGAATCAACTTGAGGTCATAGCCGTGTTGGCGTTTAAACAAAAAGTCACTTAAAAAGACGGCCAACCAAGTTACTAAACAAATACCTAAGAAATTTAAGAAAAGTTCGAAGTTACTTAAGAAGCCAGCAGAAAAGAATAAAACATAAATAGCAATTCCAAAAACGAGCAAACTATGAACAATTAAGGAACTCGATTGTTTGAGATTAATGCCAAAGGTTTGCAGATTAATCCGTGCGGAGCGAAAAGAAACCATACACTGGGGCACTAAACCGCCAGCGGCAATCAAGAAGTATAAGACACCCATCCAAGTTGGTAAGACGCTGTACATTACTTGGTAAGGGTCGCTACTATTAGCCAAAGTTGGGGCACTGGTGCTTAAGAAAATCCCGCCAATCATTAACACAAACAATGGCAAAGCACCGCCAAGGGTCGTCGACCAAAAAGTTTTATGCAAATTGGTTTGCGGTTGGACGTAAGCGCCCCAATCAGCAGCAGCCATAGACCAAGAAATGCCCGAACCCGCAGCAATGATGCTGACTGCAGGCAACCAACCTTTGATCCAAGAACCATGATGCATAGACCAGGCAGTTTGCCAATTGGTTTTTAATAAGAAGAAAATAAAAATTACAAAGGTTAAAATTCCAAAAATCCAACTTAGCCACGTTTGAATTTTGGCTAATAGGTCTTCTTTTAAAAAGCCGGATAAGACAATTAAACTGGTGAAAATCAACAGACAAATCAAAATGGTGACGGGATTTTTGGGTAAGTGCAAAGTCTGCAACATGGCAACGAATAATAAAGTTCCGGTAATAATATTAACGGCGAGCCAACCGACCATGTTAATCCACGCTACGATATTAGGAATTTTATTGCCATTAATACCAAACGGTGCGCGGCTCAGTTTAAAAGTCGTGATACCATTTTTTTGCCCAATCATGGCGATAAAACCCGGGAAAATAAAGGACAAAGAACCAATTAAAGCGGCTAAGACGGCTTGAAACATTGACAAATGGTAACTAACAATAATGGCACCATAAACGAATCCCATAATACCAATGTTAGCGGCAAACCAATTATAAAATAAAGCTAGTGGTTTCAAGGTACGTTCTTTTTTTGGAATAATAATTTGTTCTTGTTTAGTCATGATTTACTCCTTATTGGCGAAACTGGTTAATTGCTTGTGCAATGCTCTGCAAATTATGCTGGGGATTTTGTTGATCAATCAGTTGAAGCCAGTTAGGAGGAATTGCCTCAACTCCTTGATAAGCGCCACAAATGGCGGTGGCCATGGCACCAATGGTATCGGTGTCGCCCCCTAAATTAGTGCAGAAGAGTGCACACTTTTGAACATCACGCCAATAATAAGCAATGGCAAACGCTGTGGGTACACTTTCCGAGAGCATTGTGCCGGTCCCCAGCACTTCATAGATTGCTTGGCGAAATTGCTGTGGTTGTTGCCGAAATTTTTGGGCCCAGTGTATGGCTAATTTAACACGCTGGTTGATGTTTGCCGCCCAAGTCGGAGCTCCTTGCTGAAACCCTAGAGCGCTAGTTTGCAACGCAAAATCAACAATTTGTTCCCAATCAGTGTAGACCATGGCCGCACTGACGGCACCAGCAATTAAGCACGCACCACTATAAGCAACATCACTCGAATGGGTAACCTGAGTAACTTGCACAACCAGTTGCACCAAATCATTTTGCTGATCAGGGGTAAATAAAGTACCAATCGGCGCAATTCGCATGGCGGCACCGTTGGTCAAAGCGGTGGCGGTCACAGAAGCTGTAGGTTGATGATGTAGCGCTAAAGTTAAGGCAGCTTTACTACTAGGTCCGAGAATATTATTTTCCCAAGCATTAACATCTTTTGCCCAGGCTAAAAGATGTTGGACTAAATTGTCCGTCTCGGGTTGCCAATTAGTTTGAATCAAAGATTCTAAAATAACTAAGGCTTGGTTAGTGTCATCGGTGTATTGCCCGCGTTGAAAATATTTGGCAATGTCGTTGTTGGCAGGACCGGCAACAAAATCACTAATTCCATTAGGGAAAGTGGCCTGGATTTGTTGTTGCGTCCAGAGTTCAGTGGGCATGCCTAGCGCATCACCGATCGCTTGACCATATAAAGTTCCTAAAATTTTATTATTGGAACGCAATGTTTTCTCCTTTATTGTTAAAAAATAACTAGCAACGTTAATCATTTTTAATGATAGTTTAAAATCGAACAAAAATAAATAGCCATTCAAGCGGACACTTGATTGACTAGGATGAAAAATAGCTATTAAAAATAAAATAATGTAATAATTATTGATGAATGTTGACTTAAGCAATTCATTTTTTTAAAATGGTCTAATCTTTGTAGTAAAATTAATCATATAATGTTGAGAAAAAGGAGTAATTAATATGAACTTTGACCAAGTTAATCAACGTAAAAATACGTATAGTATTAAGTGGGACGGTGCAAAAGATGTCTACGATAATCCCGATGTAATTCCCATGTGGATTGCAGATATGGACTTTCAATCACCCAAGGCCGTGGTTGAAGCAATTCAAAAACAAGCCGCGCAAGGAATTTATGGTTACAATGTGGAACCAAACATGACGGATATTCCCCAGGTAATTGCGCAGTGGTTGCAACAACAAAACAATTGGCAGATTGATCCAGATAATTTAGGCTATAGTGCTGGCGTAGTCAATGGATTGTCGCTGGCCATTCGCGGTTTAACTAACGAAGGTGATGCGATTATTACGCAAACGCCGTTGTACGGTCACTTTAAAATTGCAGTGGAGGAGAGCAAACGCCGATTAATCACTAATCCTTTGAAAAAGACTATGCAGGGTTATCAAATTGACTGGGCGGATTTTGAAGATAAGATCAAAGCTAACCAGGTCAAAATGGCGATTTTATGTAATCCGCATAATCCAACCGGGCGGGTCTGGACAACGGCGGAATTGAAAAATTTTGTCCAAATTTGTCAGAAGTACCACGTGATTATTTTATCTGATGATATTCATAGTGATTTGATTTTACCCGGCAATCATTATGCGCCATTGGCTACAGTTTGTCCTGAATATCAAGATCACATTATTACTTTTAAGTCACCTTCCAAAACGTTTAACTTGGCAGGTTTACAATTTGCCTATTACTACACTACAAATGAAGCTTATCAAACAGCAATGCAACAAGTAGCAGCGTATGCTTCGAATCCGGATTTACCGACAGCGTTTGCTTTGCCCGCTTTAAAAGCTGCTTATACGAACGGTCAAGACTGGTTGAGTGAGTTATTGCGTTATTTAGCAGCCAATTTACAGTTTTTGACGACGCAAATTGAAGAACAAACGCCAGCTAAGGTAACGCGCAGTCAAGCCACTTATTTATCTTGGATTGATGTCAGTTATTTAAAGGTTTCTGAACAAGAATTACAACAAGCTTTAGATCAAGGTGGCGTTGGTGTCCAAACGAACAGTGAGTTTGGTTTAACTGACGCTGATGGGCTGTTTATTCGCTTGAATTTTGCTACTTCCAGAGCCACGTTAGAACAAGGTGTGCAACGCCTGATCAAAGTTCTGCAAGCTTTGGCCAAATAGTTGCGGTTAATTAGTTAGTAATCTGAGTGCAGTACTAAAGTTTTTGGTGCTGACACTTTTCACAAATGCCCAAGACTTCCACATGAAAGGAGTCAATTTGGGCATTTTTTAGTTGCTGTAAAGCTACTTCAAAATCGGGTAAGGGAATTTCATAAGCGCGACCACAAATTTGGCAAATGAAGTGGCTATGTTCCTTGGTAGTGAAGTCACACTGGAATTTCACGCGCAAGCCATTGGTGAACATTTTAGTTTCAACGATCGCCAAGTTTTGCATTTCTTTGACATTACGATAAATGGTTTCATGACTCATTTTTGGAAAAGTTGCTCGTAAGTGTTGATCTAATTGGGCTAAGGAAATGTAGTAATTGCTGTGTTGAACTAAATATTCTAATAAGCTGCGGCGCTGCTTGGTGAGTTTGAGATGATTGTCTTGTAGAATTTGAAAAGCTAGTTGTAATGGTTCCATTGAATTACTCCTAGATAATAATTATGTTGCTCAAAATTATGTAGTGGCTTTCTCAAACGCTTTAATTATAGCATACAGCTAATAGTGAATGGTTTGTTCAAGTTGGCAATAAAAACAGCAGTTGATACCTAACGAGGTAGATAACTAAAGGCAGAGTGGCACTTTAGAAAAGCACATTGCTAGGATTGAACTGCTGAATGAATTTGGTCGCAAATTGGTTTACAAAGAATTGGTTAAAGACCAGGTGATCTTGCCACTGTAGGTGCCAGGATTAGTACCTTTGACTGCATTGAGTTGCCATCTTCCTTCATTAACTAGACTAGTTAAATCAGTTAAATGATCATAATAGCCATGTAAGTCACTATTAGATCCTGAGCTTGGTCCAATGGTTGTGACAGTAGTGCCGCTATTAAGCACGGGTGAATATTGATAGAACAAGATAGAATTTTGGTCGGAATTAATACTGGAGTTATCAGTACTATTTATGAGCCGATTAGCACCAGTATTGTCGTAAGCGACTCGCAATGCGATGCCATTATCAGTACTCTTTTGAAAATAACTGTTCACCAATAACTTACCACTAGTGGATTTATTGGGCATCAATTTGCCAGAAGTTAATACTGTGCCAAAATCCAGGTTTAAAGGAACCTTAGTGAAATAGGCAAAATTTTGGCGTGTAACGGTCACCGTTTGCGGATCAGATGGAATTTGATGTCCGGATGCTAAAGTGCCGGAAACATCTGCCGTATGTTGAACGGATTGGTAACTACTACTGTGCGTACCATCAGGAGAGTTACCAGAGATACCAGTAATTGTTAGGCGCAAGTGATCGCCAGCTTTAAACGGTTCACCATTGCGTTTAGTCACGGTGACTTTGGTGGGCCAATTCGCCGTTGTATGATCAGTTTGAAAAGTTGTTTTTAAATTATCGGAATTGCCGTCAACATCTGCCAACGCATAATTATCAAATGTTAAACCCGAACTACACCTAGTAGTAAAAGTTAATGTCGAAACAGTATCGGTACTATCTGACGAAATTGCATAATCCATATAAAAATCAATTTGATCACCAGGAATGTAATAATTAGGTGGTAAAGTTCGATTAAGTTTTTGGGCAGTTCGGTCTAAAGCGCTGTGTGTTAAAGTTGCAGAAAATTTACTATTAATAACTGGAATGGTCAAAGCTGTTCCTTGACAAGTTGAGCTAGGCTGTTGATCAACTTTTTGATCGATAATGGTTGTCTGAGGGCTCATAGTCAGTGTTTTACCATTAGCGGAATCATTGATTGTTCCTGTAAAAGTGACGGTTGCTATTTGATTATACGCTATCTTCAAAGCATCATTGGCCCCGAATTTCACACTATTAGTAGCAGGATTGTAACTTACTGCTTTAGTTCTGCCATCAGGATTAGTTAGTTGAAAACTTCCTGAAGTCACATCAATACCAGTGGGAACAATATTGGTGATATTGGTTACCTGATATTCACTACCATTACCACTATTACCGAGAGTAACGGTAAATTTTAATTGATTTTGCGTATAATTGTTGCCATCATTTATGGTTTGATTCACCCAGGTTTCTTGTAAAAAGGGTTTTGAAGGAAAATCTTGGGCTACTGTTAAGTTAATTGCTGAACCATAACAATAACTGCTGGGATTATCATCAACTTGCTGTTCGACAATTAACATATTAGGCGTAGTAGACAGTGTTTGCCCATCAGTGGAATTAGCAATTTTGCCAGTGAAAGTTAGTGTGGCAGTTTGATTATACTTCAGATCAATGGCATCACTACTATTTAATACAATACCGCGATTGGCAGCATTGTAACTCACGGTTTTCTTACTGCCGTTAGGCGTGGTTAGTTGGAAACTTCCTGAGTCTACATCAATTCCTGTGGGAACAATATTAGCGATATTGGTAGTTTTGTATTCACTATTGCTCCCTTTATTACCGAGAGTAACGGTAAAGTTAATTTGGTTCTGCGGATAATTTTTGCCATCAGTGCGTGTTTGATTGCTCCAAAGTTCTTGTAAAGATGGAGTTGAATAAATACTTCTCGCAACGGGAATGGTAATTGCATCTGTGGAGAAGTTGTGACTGGTATGGTCACTTAATTGTTGTTCCATATAGTTAGCTTGCGGAGTGGTGGTTAAAGTTGTTCCATTAGCTGAATTAGCAATGGTACCCGTGAATGTTAGCGTCGCAGTTTGATTGTCTTTTAAGTCAATTGCATCAGCAGTGCTTAATACAACGCCATGATTGGCAGCATTATAACTAACAGCTTTGCTACTGCCATTAACACTGAGACGTAAAGAAGATGAATCAACGTTAATACCGGTGGGGACTAAATTAGTTAAATTAGTCGTTTTATATTCACTGTTTTGCCCATCATTACCCAATTGCACGGTAAATTTGATTTGATCATTCGGATTATTTTTACCGGTACTGCGTGTTTGATTACTCCAACTTTCCTTTAGCCAAGGCTTCGAGTAGGAGCTAGCATTAATACCCAGTTCGACAGCGTAGTGCTTAGTTTGACCCACAGGTAGGTTGGATTGATTAGGCCACAGCAAAGCATAGGCCGAATCGGGATATAAGTACTTAGTAGTATAGCTGATCGGAAGCAAGTTGACGCCAGCACCATAATGAGCTGTTTCTTGTCCAGTTGCGTTAGCAAAAGTAGACCCCTTAAAAAGGCGAGTATTAACAGGAGCACCTGTTTCATAATCATTTTTAGAACTAGTTCCAGAGGCATTCACCGTTAAATAATCTTGAAAGTATTCTGCGATCCAACGATTGGGACCATCTTTAATATCAGTGTTGATATTTAAACGATGATAGGGAGATTTGATATACATACCACGATTATTACCTAAGGCATAAATGGGTACGTGATCATTATCATAAGCATTATTATTATTTGAAGAGCTTTCTAATTCGGTATCTTCTTCGTTAGCAACCGTATAACTTTGGGGAGCTGTTGAAATATTTTTGACGTAAAATTCTTGTGCGACGTTACCATTAGAATAACGCGATGGCCGTAAAACTTCTTCAACCTCTAAATTATTGGAATTCAAATAACCCATGATTTTAACAGCTTGGACAGTACCTTGCGCATTTTTGGAAATAAAATAAGTAGCATTTTTCATTGCATAAATAGATCCAGATGGACAATACGAAGAGTTACTATCTAGGACGGTATAGTCTAAACTTGAGCTTGGTCCTATGTCACCACTACCATAGAAGGCTTGAATTTTGCTAGAACCATCTTGTAAAAAAATATTAGCTTCGCGATAATAAGCATTTAGGTTATAAAAGCTCGTATCACTCCAATCACCAAAGGTAAAGCCCATGTTGACGGATTTTCCTTGACTAATAATGGGTGTTGTTTGACCAAGATATCGGTTTTTGTAAGAAGTCAGCCAAGATAAACCATCATTAATGTCGGTAGCTTGGGGGGTATTATCTTGAGTACTTACCTGAATAGCTGGTGCTTGAAAGGCTTGAGCGTTCGGCAAAGTAACCGGTCCTACTATTTTCGTTAAGGATTGAGGACCACTAGTTGGATTGACTTGCGCCTTGACGATAGTTATTTGGATGTTACTTACTACTTCGCCAAAAAGTAGCAGCACAATTATTTTAAATACTTTTAAAAGAAAGTTTTTGCGAATATTCATGATTGGCAGCACCCTTTTACTAATTAAAAACGATTTTTAACAAAATGATATTTAATTATTTTTGGTAACATTATTTTAAATAACTAAAAACTTATTTTAAAATTAGGGCAAAATTTCACAAGGGTATTTTAACATCTTTCTCAGAAAATACCAATTTAAATTTAGTTAGATTCATTGAGGTCTGATTTGTTACATAATTAGGAAGAAGTTAGAGCTTAGTGATTGGTTAGACGACTAAAATAAAGTATGATACAATCTAAAAAGTAATTATTACTATTTAGCTAATACTAATTTATGTAGTGGAGGAATTACTTTGATGAAGGTTCAACAGCGGCGATGGTTGTGGCTGATTTTAGTTTTGACTTTGTTCATCGTTACTGGTTGTCAAAAGCCAGATTCACAGCCGCAAGCGACACAGCAAAAACTGCAGATTGTTACTTCTACGCCGACTTATGCTCAGTTAGCTCGACAAATTGCTGGTTCCCATGCCAAGGTTCAATCGTTAATTACTAATCCCAATGCTGATCCGCACGATTTTGAACCGACAACGCAGGATGCTAAAACTGCCAGTCAAGCAAACATTGCCGTGTATAATGGCTTAGGCTATGACAGTTGGATGGATAAATTATTGGTAGATAACCAGCAAGTGCAAGCCATTAATGTGGGGCAAGTGATGCACAAGTCGCTCGGAGCTAATCCGCACATTTGGTATGACCCGCAGGCTTTAGCACAAACGTCCGTGGTATTAACCAAAAAGTTGAGTCACCAATTACCACAATATCGGCATAATTTTGAGCGCAATCAAACCCGCTATTTAAAAACCTTAGCACCTCTACAAACCCAGTTACACCAAATTAAAGCACAACGCACTAAAAAGTTAGTGGCGGTCAGTGAACCCGTCTTTAATTACTCGTTACACCAAATGGGATATCAAGTAGCTAATAAACAGTTTGCTAAAGCCATTGAAGAAGGTTCTGATCCGACTCCTCAAGCTGTGCAAGAGTTACAGCGGTTAATTACCGAACACAAAATTGCTTTTTTTGTTGTTAATCAACAAACAACCAATACGGTGGTTGATAATTTAGTTCAATTAGCGCAGAAACATCATGTTCCGATTGTCAAAGTAACTGAAACTCAGCCAGCGCATTTAACTTACCAAGAGTGGATGCAGCGGCAATATCGTCAAGTTCAAAAAATTGAGGCGCAAGCACATGAATAAAGTTTTGATTCAAGCAGATCAACTAAGTGTTCAGTTTGAACAAAAAATTGTTTTTCAAAATCTATCTTTTGCGATTACGCAAGGAGATTTTTTTTGTATTACTGGTCCGAATGGTTCGGGCAAAACCACCTTATTACGCGTGATTTTAAAACAATTATTGCCAACTAAAGGACAGTTAATTGAACGTATTAGTTTAAACCAAATTGGTTATGTTCCGCAATTTCGTAATTTGGATGAAGATTACCCTTTAGCAGCTAAGGATTTTGTTACCCTAAAGCTCAGTCATTCTTTGCGTCCGTGGTTGACGACTCAAGAAAAGAGCCAAGTGCAGACTGCTTTAACACGGGTGCATTTACTGAAAAAGCAAACATTACGGATGGGGCAAATGTCCGGTGGTGAGAAGCAACGCGCTTATTTAGCTCAAGCAATTGTGGATCAACCGCAATTACTAATTCTGGATGAACCCACGGCGAGTTTAGATCAACAAGCTAAGTTTGAAGTAATGGATGTAGTTGAAGAGTTGAATCACCAAGGCACGACCGTTATCTTTATTACTCATGATCCGGAATTACTACAGCATTACGGTCAAGCTAAACGCTTAGAATTACAAGGACGTGATTAGAATGTTTCAGTATGAATTTATGCAAAATGCGTTTATCGTCGCCACCATCATTTCATTATTATGTGGGATTATTGGCGTTTTTGTGACTGCCAAAAAATTATCTTTCTTAACGCACACGATGTCTGAAATTGGTTTTTCGGGGGCTAGTTTTGGCTTATGGCTCAATTGGAGTCCTTTAAATGGCATGCTCTGTTTTACAGTTTTGAGTGCACTGATTGCGGGTTGCTTTAATAAAACCAAGGCCTTGAAGGGCACCATTATTAGTTTGATTTCCGCTTTTTTTATGGGTCTAGGAGTTTTGTTTTTGTCGATTTCCAAAGCCAGCTCTTCTTATGCCACCAATATTTTATTTGGTAGTATTGTGGGCATCAGTACGCACGATGTACACCAAATTTTACTCATTGCCATTATCGAATGTGTTGTTTTATTGTTGATTTATCGACGGTTAAAATTTGATGCCTTTGATCCAGTCGGGGCTCAAAATAGTGTGCGACTGAGTTGGTTAATTAATTTAGTTTTTTTGGTGATGATGTCGTTAACGATTAGTATTGTGTCGCAAATTGTCGGCTCACTGTTAGTCTTTGCATTATTAACTTTGCCAGCAGCAACGGCGCAATTCTTTGGCAAGTCGGTACACAGTTTAATCATGATAAGCATTGTTTTAGCCTTAATGGGAACGTGGTTGGGTTTAATGCTCGGTTATTGGACCAATTTACCGGTGACCTTTTTTATTACTACTATTGAAACCATCTTGTATCTGGGCGCCGCTTTGTATCATAAAGTAGTGCGTAATTAAATTGAACGGTCAAGAAAGAGGTAGGGACAATAAAATTAATGTTCAGGGTGAACATTAGTTAATTAAACGATTTGTGTCCCAGCCGCTTTCTTTTTTTATGGTTAAAATTATGATTTAGTTCGTACTTGCCAATGACGGTAAATTTTCATGCCGACATAAAGGGGAACGCCTAAGAGTAATGCACCTAAGCCTAACAATAGTTGGTGATGAGGGACTCGCGTTAGTAACCAGCAACTAACGCCAATAGCCAGTAAGGGAATAAAGGGTCCACCTTTTAATTTAAACTGTTGAGCGGTTAAGGTTTTGGTTTTAGCAAAAACTAAAACGGCCAGACAAGTTGGCAGATATTGAGCAAAACGCGAAACGGCACTAATTTGTGCCAACAAGTTGAAGGATCCTTGCCAAGTAATGATTAAAGTCAAGGCAGTGCCAATTATGATGGCCAACACTGGCGCTTGGTGATGGTTGCGCCAATTTAACCAATGTGGCAGGCTACCATCAGCTGCTAAAGCAACGGCCGCGCGCGGTGTGACAAAACTCGAAGTGATTAGAACCCCGAGCATAGACAGCAGAGTCCCACTAGCCATTACGGCTTGTCCCCACGAACCGGTAACTTGGTGTGCAGCTTGTTGTAGCGGTACGGCAACTTGGGATAATTGAGCTCCCAAAATGCCCGTAGCCACGATTTGAATGAGTAAATAAATACTAGTAACGCAACCGATCACGACGATAATAGCCCGCGGTAAATTCTTTTGGACGTGCTGCATCTCTCCAGCAGCTAAGACCATACTTTCAAAGCCGGTACAGGCATAAAACATGGTCACTGCTGCTGGCGCAAAATTTTGCATGAGCTTTTGTGAAGCGGGCCATTGAGTGTGCAAATTAGTCCCGTGGATAAAAAAGCTACCCACGACAATAAAAAGGATTAAGGGGATTAATTTAGCTAATGAACTACAATTAATCAACATTTTGGAAACTTTCACACCGCCAATGTTTAATAAAGCTAAAGTGATAATCAGGAGGGTAACAATAATCTTTGGGTGCAAAATAGTGGGAAAGATTGCTTGAAGTTCGGTGGCTAAAGCAGCACCCATAGTTGCTTGAGCAATAATGCAAATGGCCCAAGTCATAAAGCCGACTTCAAACCCCACAAAATTGCCAAAGGCACTTTTGGCATACAAATAAGCGCCGCCATCTTCATGAAAGTAAGTCGCCGCTTGGGCGAAACAAAGGGCAAGACTGATGACTAAAAAGGCGTCAAAAATAATGACTAAAAAGCTACCATTGCCGACCAAATGAGCGATTTGTTGTGGCAGTAGAAAAATTCCAGAACCAATGATGCCATTAACGCCAAGTAAAACAATACTGAAAAATCCTAATTTGTGTTGTTGCATGGGGCCACATTCCTCTCAATTATTATTGTCATAAGTTGAGTATAACGAAGTGCATTAGTTTCAGTTAGGATTTTGATTGGTCAAAATAAGTTTAAAACTTGGATTGATGAAATGATTGCTAGTTAGATAATTAATTATTTGTTTTAACTGCACAGCAATTTCTGCTGTTTTGTATTAAAATAAATCTAGAGCTTTCATTATTTTGTAGGAATTTAATTGAAGGAACTTAATTTAATGAAGAAAAAAAATTCATCGCATTTTTCTAAGCGTCATTTTCAAACTTCCATTTTACCTAAATTAACTCCTGAACAAGCAGCGGCTGCCAACGATCACCCTGATACCAGTTCTACTTCTGACAATGCCTCAGAATTGGTAACAGCTCAGAGTATTTACCGCATGTCCAGTTTGGTTTATAGTGCTGATTATCAGCCCTTTCAAATTAAAACTGCACGGACAGTGCGGCAAGAATTATTAGCTAAGGATTGGAGTGAACAGGCGATTGCGGGAGTATTAGGCAATATGTCTGTTGTCAGCCAGTTGCAAGTTAATCTGCAAAATCAAGGTTATGGTTTGTTGCAGTGGACCAAATTAGCGGAACTAGCGGGTTGGTGTCAGCACCAGCACTTGGATTATCAAACGGTTGTAGGGCAGTGTGCCTTTTTAAATTACGAATTACAAATCAGTCAACATTTTCAACCATCAACCATTTATGAAATGACGGGGGTGCAATATATTCAAAGTACTGCCAAACCAGAAGTTTTAGCGGAGGTTTTTGCAAAGAGCTATCGGGGAGTGGCGCCTACTTTGCAACTGCAACGTGGGACACAAGCTCAGTATTGGTATCATTATTTACAACAACCTCAAAACGAAACAGCAGCTGTTCCACGTAATTATACGGTCAATCAAGTTACTCCGATTCGCTTGCAACCTGATGAAGATGGCATGATTGTAGGTGAGTACGCGGCTGGTGAAACAATTAATTATGTTAATACGGAACAAATTGCCGGCCAAACTTGGCTGGTTTATTACAATCCCCGGGGGCAAAAGTGTTATGTATTAATCCCCAGTCAAGCAGCAGCTAATCAAACACCAGTGCAACATGAACCACCACGTCACGCCTATACTTTATTAAAGAAGACGATTGTCTACGATCAGCCCGAAATTACGGCCAAAAAAATTGGAACGCTAGCGGCAGGCAAAGTCATTCATTATGAAAAACAACTCACGAATAGTGCGGGTGATTGGTTAGCTTATCGTTCCGCGTCAAAAGATTTGCGTTACTTATTAATTGCATCGAAACGCATCATTAATACTAGCGGCGAATACCATATTTTAAAAGCGATCCCAGTTTATGATCAACCCAATTCGCAGGCGGATACGATTGGTCAATTGCCGGAACATACGCTGATTAAATATCAACGCAAATTTTATCAAAATGATCATTGGTGGTTAGAATATCGCAGTGCTTCGGGGAATCTCTGCTATTTATTATTACCTGAACCAACGGCAGATACGAATGTTTTGCAAACCTATGTGGTGCAGACTTTATCGAGTATTCATCTAACGCCGAGTTTGCAAAGCAAGATTTTAGGTCATTATAATCCTGGCGAAACGGTGCATTATTTTAAAACCGTCAGTGCTGAAGGCTATACGTGGCTAGTGATTAATGCGGCTGATGGTAGTTGGAATTATGTGCCCAAATTAAATTAAATCTACTATATTAATAGAAGCTGAGACAAAAATTAGTAGATTGTTGACAAAAAATAATTATTAAGTTTAGAAGGACAGGAAGAAAAATCTACAATATCTCTAGCATTTTTTGCGGGGACTGTTGCGAAGTCACTTTCATTTTGCTGGATGTGACTTTTTTTGTACAATAAAAAGGATTAATGAGCAGATAGAAATTTTAAAAAAGGTTCGTCCAAATTTGGATGAACCTTTTTTATGTGACTCAAACTATATCTAATAGGATTGCCTTATCACTTGATGAGGTGTTCACATGTGCCAGTACTAATGAGCTGTAAAGTATCGTCTAGGCTAATATCCACCATGTTTTGGACCGCTACATTAGTGTAAAAACCCACGTGAGGGGTGATAATGACATTATCCATGGCCTGCAAGATTTCTAATTGTTTGCTTGGTAATGGTTTGTTACGTAAATCAAAGTTAAAGAATTTTTCTTCACCAGAAACAGCATCCAAAGCAGCACCTGCTAAGCGCTTTTCTTGTAGAGCAGCAATCAAAGCATCGTTGTCAACGACTGGTCCACGGCATTCATTGATTAAATAGGCCGTCGGTTTCATTAATTTGAGCTCGGGAGCATCAATCAAGTCCTCGGAGGTGGGGTTTAAGTCCACATGTAAGCATAATACATCGGCTTCTTGCAGTACTTCTGTTTTCGTTTTGAAAGTTAAAATCGAATCCAACTCATGATTAGGTTTGGTATCATAAGCAATCACCTGAGCGCCCAGCAAATTAAATAATTTTGCGGACGTGCCACCAATCCGACCGGCACCAATAATTCCGATGGTTAAAGTGTGAATCTCTGTTCCTTGTAGACCGGCCCAGCGGTAATCTTGTTGAGCAACTCGTTGATCAACCAACTCTTGCTTCCGAATTAAACGTAAAGTATGGGCGAGCGTTAGCTCAGCGACGGAGCGGGGCGAATAAGCAGGAACGTTGCTGACTTGAAGGCCATTTTGTTTAGCTAATGCTAAATCAATGACATCAACGCCAGCGGTGCGGGTAGTGATTTGCTGAAGGCCCGCGGCCTTCAAAGCGGGATAAACACTGGATTCAATGGGACTGCGTTGTTGAATAACTAAACCATCATAATCTTTCACTAAGTCAATCGTCTCCGGATGGAGTTCTTGATCAGACATTGTCACTTGGACTTCTGGATGGCGTTCTTGCCAATTGTTAATTGCCTTTTTTTCATCGTCACGAACACTCAATAATAAAATTTTCATTAGTTTTCTCCTTTAGCTTGTCGTTGTTGTTGTACATAGTTAGTTAAGTTTTGCATACCCGCTTTGATGGTGTCTAAGCTTGTTGCATAGCTGAAGCGTAAGTAATGTTCACCACCAGGACCAAAATAAGAGCCGGGTACCGCAGCTACGAGTCCATTTTGAGCCAGATCATAAGCAAAGGCTTCATCGTCTTGATTAAGATCGGGCGCAATCTTGGTAAAGACATAAAATGCTCCATTCGGTTGTGCGCAAGTGAAACCTAATTGTTGTAAGTGCTCAATTAAGTAGTCCCGGCGTTTTTGATACTCAACCTTCATAGCTAAAGCGTCATCCAAACCGTTAGACAAGGCTTCGTAAGCGGCATCTTGTGTGACGGTAGCAGTCGTCGTAATTGTGAACTGATGGATCTTGCTCAATTCATCAGTGATTTTTTGCGGCGCAGCCATGATGCCAATCCGCCAGCCGGTCATGGCATGGGACTTCGAAACCCCCGTAATTAAGATCGCTTGCTGTGGCAATTCATTGACGATCGAAGCGTGCTCGTGATCATAATTTAGTTCGCTGTAAATCTCATCAGACAAGACAAAAATTGGTTGATCTTTCAGAACTTCCGCTAAAGCGTGTAGTTCTTCTTGGCTATAAGTTACACCGGAAGGGTTCGCCGGTGAATTTAAGACGAGCATGCGCACGTTGTGATTTTGTGCTAAAGTTTGGCGTAATAAATCCGGAGTTAACTTAAAGCCAGTTGCAGCAGTATTAACGAGGACTGGTTGTCCGCCAGCAATGGTGACATCGGCAATGTAGAGCGGAAAAGTCGGTGTGGGAATGATCACTTGTTCGCCAGGATTTAGTACAGAAACAATAGCTGTATAAATGGCTTCGGTAGCTCCTTCGGTAATAATAATTTCACCCGGTTCAAAGTGTTGTTGGTATTTAGTAGCTAAGAAGTTAACCGCAGCTTGTTGTAGTTCCTTGGTACCGTTAGACGGGGCATAGTGGCTACGATTAGCGTTGATACTGTCAATGGCCGCTTGCTTAATATGTTCCGGAGTATCAAAATCCGGTTCACCTACCGTAAAATTAGTGATGTTGGGAATTTTTTGTGCAAAGGTGGAAAAAGCTAAAATAGCAGATGGTTTCACCTGGGCCAAATTGTGATTTAAATAGTCTGTCATGTCCATTAGGATTCATTCCTCTCTTAATAATGCCAAATAAAAAGCCTAGCAGTTGTTATCTCACTGCTAGACTCAAAAAATTTCAATTTAATTTTGATATCGGCCTAGCAGTTTCAATTTTACCTGCAAGGCCTGATGGGCTAATCTCAAATAAGCCTTCATTTCTCGCGGGTGCGAACAGTTCAGTGTTTGCACTCGCCAGTATTGGAGATTGCAAACACTACCTAAAGAAACGAAAGTTATAATACCAAGTATTCAACTGTTGATAAGTAAATGACTTCATGGTCAAAACTCCTAACTGTTGGAATAAACTTAATTTAATATATTTTGAACAAACTGTCAAGACTTGCTCTCATTTTATTTTAATTTAAAATAAGCACTAGTAATTTTTAGAATCATAAATTTAGCACCACGCAATTTCAAAATAGTTAATTTTAAAAACTGGTATAATGGGTGCTTAGGTCTGTCGACTAATTAAGCTTTTATTTTGGTGCCTATCAAATTTAGCCGCCAAGCAAAAATGAAATTTGACAGACCAGACAATTTAATTTATTCTAAAAATTAATTTTTGATTAAAGGGAAATGGTGAAAATGTCAATTTGGAAAAAAATGACCCAAAAAGCAGATGTACAGCAATATCTCGAGTCTGATCAACAATTCCAAAAAACCATGACGGCTAAAGATTTAATGGCGTTAGGAATTGGGGCGGTAATTGGCACGGGCATCTTTATTATGCCGGGGACAGTTGCCGCAACGCTGAGCGGTCCGGGAGTAATTTTGAGTTTTTTATTGGCCGCGATTGTTTGTGCGACCGCCGCGATGTGCTATGCGGAGTTTGCTTCATCACTGCCAGTGGCTGGTAGTGCTTATTCATATGGCAATATTGTCTTTGGCCAATTTATCGGTTGGGTAATTGGCTGGGCGTTAATTTTGGAATACATGTTAGCAGTTGCGACGGTTTCAGTTGGTTTTTCAGCGTACTTCAATTCCTTCTTGAGTGGTTTTAATATTCATTTGCCGAAAGCCATTTCGGGTGCTTATAATCCGAGTCAAGGAACTTATTTCAATTTAGTAGCCATGATTGTGGTTGTCCTCATTGCTTTGATGTTATCGCACGGAATGCAAACGTCCATGAAGATTAACGATTGGATGGTGGTTATCAAAATTGCCATTATTATTCTGTTTGTTGTTGTGGGTTGTTTTTATGTTAAGCCTAAGAACTGGACACCATTTTTACCATTTGGCACTAACGGTGTCTTGGCGGGAGCTTCCACTGTCTTCTTTGCTTATCTAGGTTTTGATGCAGTCTCGTCCTCAGCACCAGAAGTGAAAAATCCGCAGCGTAATTTGCCGATTGGGATTATCGGGACTTTGATTGTGGCCACAATTTTATACATGGCCGTCTCGACCGTTCTAACAGGAATGTTACCTTACACCAAGTTAAATGTGGCGGATCCTGTGGCTTTTGCTTTACAATTTTTCCACTTGAACGGGGTAGCTGGCATTATCTCCATTGGCGCGATGGCTGGTATGTTTACGATGATGGTGACCATGATTTATAGTAGCTCCCGGTTAGTTTACGCTATCGGGCGCGATGGTTTATTGCCACGCTTTTTAGGTGATGTGAACGAACATCATTTACCCAATCATAGTTTACTAGTAGTCACGATTATTATTGCGGTAATGGGTGGCGTGGTTGATTTGAACCATTTAGCTGAGTTAGTGAACATTGGAACCTTAATTGCCTTCTCCTTTGTTTCCATTGGTATTATTCCGTTAAGAAAACGCAAGGATATTCATAATGATGGCTTTAAGGTACCTTTGTATCCTATTTTGCCTATTATTTCGTTATTACTGTGCCTGTACTTGATGACCAAACTAAAACTAATTACTTGGATTGCTTCTCTAATCTGGTTTGCGATTGGCGTGATCATTTATTTAGGCTATGGCATTCGTCATGGCACAACAGGCGATAATTTGGACAATTAAAAAATTTTAGTTGAGAGTTACCTATTCACTCAAGAGCAAGATAAAAAAAGGAAATGTTCGTAAATTTGTTCAAAATTTACCAGAACATTTCCTTTTTGCTTGTTATGAAGGGCTTTTAGCCAGCAATTGTGCGCACAGCTTATAATTTTTTGTGTTGTTTTAATAACAGTAACAATAAGAGTGACAACAAGATGATAATGCCAATGATTAGTAACCAAGCACTATGTAATTTGGCAAAAGGTAATTCAACGTTCATCCCGTAAAAGCCGGTAACTACCGTAGGGATCGTTAAGGTCAGTGACCAGACGGTTAATAGTTTCATGGTGCTGTTCAGGTTGTTGTTGGCAATGACATTAAAAGTGCTCGAGATTTGTTCGACAACGCCCAATTCGGTTTCCACCATTTGTTGCACCTGTTGACCTTCAACTAAGGCATCAATTAAAGCGGCATTGACGGCTTTGGTTTCATTGATGTGCTTGACAAATTGGGTCTGAGGCAAGCGTTTAATCACACTGACGTCTAAGGAAATGCCACTATAGAATAAACTTAAGGTTTGTTGCAAGAAAGATAACGCGATTAAGTCACTGTTTTTAATCTTTTGGCGTAAGGTATGTGCCAATTGATTTCTTTTTTGGGTAATTTTATGAATGATCGGCACGAAGCTATCCATCAACTTTAAAATAATATTTAAAATTAATTGTTGGGGTTCTAATTGGGGTCGGTTATTAACAACTTGCTGAATTACCTGATCGAAATAAATACTATTGTCTGGATTAAAAGTAAACAAATTTTCGCGGAATAATAACAAACCAACCGGTTGAGTCGTGTATTGTAAATCTTTGGCTTCTAACAATTTGGGAATTTGGATAATAATTAATTGCGTATGATATAACGGATCATAGTCGTAATTGGGATTTTCATCTAAGTCGGTGACGTAATTAATAATATCCGGTTTGATTTGGTAAAATTCTTGGAGTTGCTTACGGTCATCCAGTGTTAAATTTTTGGTAACAATAATATTTAAATTATCAGTCATCGGCGTTGCTTTAATCATATAATTAACCTCGCATGCTTTGATCTGAGTATCCAACTCATTTTAGCACTAAACGAAAGTTTAATTAAGCCGGAGTATGAATTGTCAGTGAGAAGTGGGGGGAAAATAATAGGATTGAACAATGAGCAAATGACTAGTTTTAAAAATTTACAATTGTAGTTTTTAGTGCTATATTACATTTGTAAATTAAAGTTGGAGGTGCAAGTTATGCTACAAGTAATCATTACAATCATCGTCGTAGGTTTAATTGGTTTAATTAGTTGGTGGTTCTTTGCGCAAAGAACCACGTCTAAAGAAACGGCACAAATTAAGGGACAGACCCAGGTTGCTAAAATTAAGGTCGACGGCGGCTTCCAACCCGAAGTAGTCACTTTGCAAAAAGATTTACCAGCACAGCTGGAATTTGTTCGTAAAGATCCGTCCAGCTGTTTAGAAGAAGTGATTTTTAGTGATTGGGGTATTAAGCAACATTTACCGCAAAATCAAACGGTGACGATTCCCATTAATACTGATCAAGCTGGGGAATTTGAGTACTCCTGTGGGATGCAAATGTTTCACGGCAAGATTGTGGTGAAATAAACTGGGGTGAAAAGATGAAGTTGAATCTAAGACAACGCTTTGTGATAGCCGTAGTTTTTTCAATTCCGTTGTTAATTTTGATGCTTCTCATGCTGGGACACATTATGATTGACAGAGCTGACTGGCTTAGCTTTGGTTGCACGACCATTATTTTATTATTTGCGGCGGGGCCTTTTTACCGAAGTGCTTGGGCGGCATTGAAGTTGCACCATGCCAATATGGATACGTTGGTTGCCATCGGGACAGCGACAGCTTATTTATATAGTGTCTATGCGCTTTTAACGAAGCACGCGGTCTTTTTTGAGAGCGCGGCTTTTATCGTGGTCTTTATTTTGTTAGGCCAAGTCTTAGAAGAGCATATGAAACAAAAAGCCGCTAGTGCTGTGGATCAGTTACTCGACTTGCAAGCACCGACAGCTTTGTTACAGCAAAATGGTCACTGGCAAGAAGTGCCGCTAGCCACCTTACAAGTGGGGGACGTGGTTTTAGTTAAGCCGGGAGCCAAGGTCCCTTTAGATGGTCAAATCATTCAAGGAACTTCAACTATAGATGAATCTTTGGTTACGGGTGAAAGTTTACCGATTACTAAAACTGTCGGTGATCAAGTGATTGGGGCCACGATTAATGGCAATAATAGTCTAGAAGTACAAATCCAAAAAGTGGGAGAGCAAACTTTTTTAGCCCAAATTATTGCTTTAGTGAAACAAGCGCAAACTAGCCGGGCACCGATTCAAAAATTAACGGATCGAATTTCCAATGTCTTTGTCCCTGTCGTCTTAATTGTTGCGTTATTGACGTTTTGGGTTTGGAGTGTTGGACTAAAAGCTAGTGTCACGCAAGCTTTAACTTATGCGGTGAGCGTGATTATCGTTGCTTGTCCTTGTGCGTTAGGTTTGGCGACGCCAACGGCATTAATGGTCGGTACTGGTTTAGGCGCTAAAGTGGGTATTTTAATTAAAAACGGTACTGTTTTGGAAGCTGTCAATCGGGTGCAGACCTTAGTTTTTGACAAAACGGGGACGATCACAGAAGGACGGCCCCGTGTCGTTGACGTTTTAGGCAATAACAAGCAAGTATTGCAGTTAGCGGCGGCTTTAGAGAAGCAGTCAGACCATCCACTAGCGCAAGCTATTGTTACCAAAGCCCATCAAGCGCAAATAGCACCCTTAGAAGCGACGGCTATTAAGACATTACCAGGCTTAGGATTGCAGGGTGATGTACAAGATCAAACGGTGTTAGTCGGCAGTGGAGCCTTATTTACTCAAGCCCAAAATCCGTGGTCACAAGAGATCAATCACTTAAAACAAGAAGCCAAAACTTTGGTGTTAGTCGGCACTTCCCAGCAAGTTCAGGGCGTGATTGCGCTACAAGATCCACCAAAAGCCAATGCCCAAGCAGTCTTTCACTGGTTGAAACAACATCATTACCAAACTGTAATGCTGACAGGAGATAATTCCAGTGTTGCCCAAGCTGTTGGTCAGCAAGTAGGAGTGCAAAAAGTGATTGCACAAGTGTTGCCCAAACAAAAAGCGCAAACTATTGCCCAGTTACAAAAGCACAACGCGGTAGCGTTTATTGGTGATGGTATTAATGATGCTCCGGCTTTAACCCAAGCAGATGTAGGGATTGCCATGGGCTCGGGAACGGACGTTGCGATTGCGGCTGGAGGGATTGTGTTATTAAAAAATGACTTGCAAGACGTGGTACGCGCTTTAGTGTTGAGTCAAAAAATCTTTCGGCGGATTAAGGCTAATTTATTTTGGGCCTTTATTTATAATTTGTTAGGCATTCCGATTGCGGCTGGTTGTTTTAGTTTTTGGGGGCTGAGTTTAAGTCCTGTCTTGGCTGGCTTGGCTATGGCTTTAAGCTCGCTATCAGTTGTCACCAGTTCAGTATTGTTAAATTATACGTCTTTAAAATTGCACTTCACTCCTGAGTCTTAATAGAGGCTATTATTAATAGTATATTGAATCGTCGCTTGATAATGGCCACCTGTTAAAGTAGCGGGAACATATTGCAAGGTAAAACCAGCTTGAGAATCAGCCGTTAAATCCCAAGTGAATTTTTGATTGTGAATAGTTTGCTTGCGGGGATTTAACTCGTATTGTTGATCTGTTGTTAAGCTGTGGTGATTGAGCTGCAATTGTAAGGATTGGGACGAAGGTGTAAAGGCAGTAGCAGTAATGAGCACATTCCAATTTTGACCTTGAATCGAACTGGCGTGTAAATCTGTGACACTCACGTTTTGCTGCGGGTGTTGATTAGGCTTTAATTGCTTGGTTAATAAACTACTGTCAGCGATGATCGGACCAAAAGTTAAATCAGCGGGAATCTGGGTCAAGTATAATAAGTTGCCAACTTGGGGAATATAAGTGGCAGCTTGTTTTGTATGTTGGGGATTGTCACTTTGGTATTGGGCAATGAGTTCGTTAGAATGATACGTTTGCTCACTAGCAAGGTGCAACCATTTCCCGGTTTTACCTTGCAGGCTGCCCGCCTGGTCATCTTGCGGTAATGCAGCTAAGTTAGTTTGTGCGTTAGGTAAAAAGTTGTTGTCTGCTCCTAAAGTCAAACTGGCTAAACCTGTATCATTCGCGAAAAAGTCCACTGTAGTCGCTGCCGGATTCATCTTTAAAGTTGCTAAATTTAAGAGTGTGAGCTGGGGATTATTGGTCAAAAAGTCATCAAAATTAGTCACTTGGATCGCTTGCTGAAAGTTACTAGGCAAAGTTAAAGTATCCAGGCCTGTTTGCGCGAACATCCCTGCCATATTCGTGGCTTGAGTGAAATTTAAATGATCTAGGCCGTTGATTTGTTCCAAATGACGGTCGCCACTAAAAAATTGAGAAAAATTGGTAGCTTGACTAGTATTCAGATCACTAGGCAAAGTAACTGCGGTTAATTGGGGCATCTGGGCTAAAAATTGTTGGGTATTATTTAAAGTGACATTTTGCCCGAAATGAACTTGTGTCACATTATAACTTTGCGGACTCCAAGGTGGCATTCCCGCGTATTGGCCCACAGCATTATCGCGAATATAGAGAGTTTGATCTTTGATATACCACCAATTATTAGGACTCAGAACTTGTGCGGTGGCTTGTGGGGTAGCAGTTGCGTTTTGATTCAGCAACACTTGAGCAGTATTAGGTACACCATAGTAAGTGTTTTGATCAGTGCCGACGCTACTGGGAAAATCATCGAGAGCTTGCTTAGGATCAAGTTGCCCGTAAATTTTGAGTACATACTTGTTATCGTAAAAATAATTGGCTTGGCTGGGGTCGGTGAGATTTTGTAAAGCTGTGGGATCAGCGGTGGCCATAATTTGATTATGAGGACCAAAAGTTAAGTGAAATAGTTTGCCAGCTCCGGAAACGACGTGATCATTTTGGTCCACCACGCGAGTATTTTGTTGATCGATGATTAAATGGGAGTTTAATTGATCTTGAATTTGGAAACTGTTATAAGCTTTGGCGACCGTAGTCGCATTGGGAATATTTTGTTGCACACGATAAAGTGCATTGTTGGGCGCACTAAAGTCACTTGCAGTGAGCCCAGTTTTGGTGGGTTTGGGTGGCGCATAAGAAAATAAATTTTGATTAGTATAATCAATCCCGACTGAAGCCCGTTCTTCATTACCTGTGGGATCAGCAAAACTGTAAGTGAAACTGGTACTGGGGGTGGCGCGGTAGCGCAAAGTTAACGGATTATCCATTTTGCCCGCTTTTTCCTGACTCATGAATTGATAGGCTTGCCCAGCTAGATGGCGGTAGCCGAAAGTGGAGTTAGCCGGATAATAAAGTTGGTCTTGCTGATTATCTAAGGCATCACTATCAATATTTAAAACTTTAGCTTTATTAATGCCTAAAAAGTTCCAATAGCCTTGAACGTTGACCAACTGATTGGTGCCAGTTTTATAAAAACGGATTTGATTAGTAGCTGACCAACCGATTCCGCGGGCTCTGAGATGAACATTCAAAAAATCATTGGCGGCAATTCCAATTGCGCCATAACGTTCGCTGCTAGTACCCGGCAAGTTAAAAGTTGAATGAATTTTCAAATCTAAAGCTTGACCTTGAAAAGTTCCAACGTGACTAAAGGTAGTCGTGGCGCCAATTTTAGTGGCCTGATTTTGAGCAGTTAATTTCAAATATGGCTTGCCATTCATTTGAGGATCATTGAATACTTCAGAAATTTGGGCATCAGTATCGGAATCGGCGGTAAAATCAGTTTGTGTTTGTTGGGTAAAGGTGGGACGAAAAGTATAAGTATCATCAGCAATAGGCGCACTGGTTGGTGAAACTTCGTGTGCGTTGTTGAGCTTAGCTAACGGTTGAAAGTCTGGCGGGAGTTGTGTTAAATCATTATCCGAAAAATCAACTTGATTAGGATCTTCTTCACCAATGCTATCGGCTAAAATGGTGTTGGGATGACTGATGAGACAAAAGCAGGTACTAATAAATTCTAGCCAAAATAACCAATGTTTGAAACGTCGCATAAGAAGATCTCCTTTATCCAAAGCCGTCTGCCAGTTAAACAAGACTGACCGCTAACAAGCCAGCGTCATCGCGGCCAACAGCAATCACTAATAGTTCAAACCTTGATCTCCTTTTCAGACCTTATGCTAGTACAATTAAAACGATAAATATAATTTTTAGCTCAAAAAATAATTAAAAAAGATAGTTATTTGCTATTGTATAGCTAAAATCCAGCATTTTAGACATTTTATTAAAAATAGTTATTATAATTTTGAGATGCATCTTGAAAATTATAGAAAGGAATCGTCAAGATGAAAAAAAGTTACAATTTAGCAGTAGAAGCGACGATTGATGTGATTGGTGGTAAATGGAAACCCGTTATTTTATGTCATTTGGGCATGGGACCACTACGAACGGGTGAACTACGGCGGAAAATTCCGCAAATTTCACAACGAATATTGACGAAACAATTGCGAGAGTTGGAAGCAGATCAGATAATTGAACGCTGTTCTTATGATCAAGTACCCCCTAAGGTGAAGTATTGTTTAACTGCTGAAGGCAAAAGTTTGCGGACCATTTTGTTGGCGATGTCAGATTGGGGAGAAAAGCTAATTCAACGGCAAATTCAGGCAGGACAAGAGATTGAATTACTGCATCCAGAGCCGACCGGGTTTGAAAAAATGTAAAAAATGATAGGAACAAAAAAGTGCCTACTTGTTTTAACTAAAACTGCTTGCATAATGAGAGATGTGAATATGTAGGAGGTTAATGATGACAGAACATTTATTTTTACAACCAATGGACTTGAAGCCTGGGGTAACGATTCAAAATCGCATTGTCATGGCGCCAATGACAACGAAATCTAGTTTTTATGATGGTTCCGTGTCGAATGATGAAATTGAATATTACCGGCAACGTTCAGGAGCAGGAATGGTCATTACCGCAGTTGCAAATGTTAATGACTTGGGTAAAGGTTTTGAAGGTGAATTATCGGTCGCTGATGATCGCTTCATCCCTGGTTTACAACAACTAGCAAGTGCCATTAAAGCCAAAGGTTCGAAAGCAATTTTGCAGATTTTTAGTGCTGGGCGGATGACTAATAGTAAGATTTTGCGGGGTCAACAACCAGTCAGTGCTAGTGCCATCGCTGCCACGCGCAGTGATTCGCAAGTGCCACGGGCTTTAAGTGAAGCAGAAATTGATACGGTGATTAAAGACTTTGGTGCGGCTACACGGCGCGCCATTCAAGCAGGCTTTGATGGTGTGGAATTACACGGTGCGAATACTTATCTACTACAACAATTCTTTTCACCACATTCTAATCGGCGTCAAGATCATTGGGGTGGTTCGTTAGCTAAGCGTATGAATTTTCCTCTAGCAGTGATCCAAGAAGTTCGGCAAGTAATTGAACGTTATGGTAATGAGCAATTTATTTTGGGTTATCGCATTTCGCCGGAAGAAATTGAAAAACCTGGTATTCAAATTGCTGATACATTGCAGTTGATTGATCAACTGGCCCAACAACCAATTGATTATATTCATACTTCGATGGGTAATTATCAACGAACGTCTTTAAATGATACTGCGGATTTAGAGCCATTGAACCAAAAGATTTTGCAGGTGCTTAATGGGCGCAAGCCGTTAATTGAAGTGGGATCGATTGCGACACCGCAAGATGCTGATCAAGCTTTAGCGAGTGGCGCGAGTTTTGCGGCGCTCGGTCGAGAATTAATTCGGGAACCATTATGGCTAGATAAAGTGCAGTTAGGTGAAGAACAGAATATTCGCTATCAACTAGACCCAGCAGAAATGGATGAACTCAAGATTCCGCGCGGTTTGCAACGCTCCTTGTTAACAGAATTTTTACAGGTGATTGATTTTACTGATCAAACGGCGGCTAATGATTATTTACATCATCCAGCTCCGATGGAAGGTTTAGGACGTAAATAAATTAAAGACTAAAAAAGAGATTGGAATAACCAACCGCAGATTTGTCATGAGACAAACTTGCATTTTGGTAATTGCAATCTCTTTTATTTTGACATACGTTTAATTCCATTTAGGAATCAATATCTTTCGGTGTGACTTTACTCCGACCATCCGCGGCAGCTTTTTGAATAGCACGGATAATATCACTATCGCTAGCCGCTTTTTCTTGAATGCCTTGGGAACTTAATTCTTGACGAGCTTTTTGAATATCAGCTGCGGTGATTTGTTTACCGTTAGCTGTTTTATTTTTAACGATATCAGTTTCGCCGGGAGCTGCACTATTATTAGCCTGTTGGTTATTAGCGTTAGAAGAATTGGCATGACTAGCTGAATTGGTATTCTGATTGTTGTTTGTGGTTGTTGCGCCAGTCTTTTGTTGCAGTTTTTGTGAGCTATTTAATAAAATTTCAACAGTTTGCTTATACAGATCACTATAATACTTTTGGTGAAATTCGTTGGTTTTTAACAATTTAACTGCTTGTTGGTAGGCATCATTAAATTGATTGTGATCATTAGCTTGCTCGATTTGTTCGAGTTGTTGATTAAAACTTTGGCGCTTGGCTTGCACATGCTTAATCTTGGTCAATTGCTTTTGAGCGATGGTGTGCAATTTTTGTGAGCCAGCGTCAATTTGTTTGGCCTTGGTTAAGGCGTTTTTGGCGTCTGCAAAATGATAATTAGTTTGGTAGCTTTGGGCCAGCTTGAGATAATGAGCTTGGCGTTGCTTGGTATTAGCTTGTTTATCACCTTTTTTGACAGCACCGGCGGCCTGATAGTAGGCATCAGCTGCAGCGTAATTGTGCTGTTGAACGGCGTGATCAGCTTTAGTCATCAAATTGTGATAGGCTGGCTGACTATTGGTGCTATTATCTTTGGTTTGACAGCCAGTTAAGGTTAAAATACTAGCGCTTAGAATTAAAGCCGACGTTAAATATTTTTTCATGATATGAACCTCCGATAAGCACATTATACCATGTTTTAGTAGACGGCTGAAAAACTAGCTAAGGTTGAAAATTAGCAGTGATGTTGGCGGCAGTCGAGAATCCAATTTTTTGATTATGGGAAAAATTTTCAGATTTCCCACATAATCTTGCACGCAAATAAATTGTGCTTGGTATAATAAAGAGACTAAGGTTAAAAATTCAAAGGATTGGGACACTAAAAAAAGCAAATATTCGTTTCAATTGACGGAAAAGCCTTTTTGTCTCAGTTTCAGTTAGCTGGGGATGGTGTCGTGACTTTGAGCTTTTGCCATAGTGAAAAACTGTAATGGAGGACCAATTAATGACACAAGGTCAAGCAGTCGTGAAGTATTTAGATTTAAAACGTCAAGAATTATTGCCGGCCAAAACTTTGCAAGGTGAAGTCGGAACGGTGATTGAATATGAAATCCCGCAAATTGAAGGCTATTTGTACTTTTCCAAATTAGAGTTAGATGTTGAAGCGGATCAACAACCAGTCTTTATTGCCGATCAAGTGCAAGAAATTGAACTACGCTATCAAACAGTGGAACAGTTTCAAGAGATGGTTCATGTTTCGAAATTACGCACCCGTAAAATGAGCAATAAATTGGAAGTGTTGGGCGAGCTAGGTGATAGTGTCCCGGTGGTCGATGAAAATAACCATCCGTTATTAGGCACCACGGCTTGGTCGAAGATGTATCTAAATTATTTGCGCCAAAAGCAAGTTGGCGATACCACTTTGTATAACATTGGCAGTGACCAATGGTTGCGAGCTAGTGATGTAGAGTTGCGTCCAGAAATTGAAGAAGACTATGGTCCCAGTGAACAGCAAATTAACGCCACTGCCACGGTAAATATTCCAGATAATATGCAAGTGACGTTATGGCAAATTGATGAAAATCAGTCGGTGGCTAATCATTTGCCAGAGCAATTATTGGATAATGGCACGGAGTTGCAAATTGATCGGCAAATCCAAATAGGCCAAGATTTGTTCTATCATATTGTTGATAGCGCCTGGATTAAAGCCAATCGGGTTGTCTTAAAATAATGAATACAACCGTAACGATAACTACCACTAAAAGTAAAGGGTTCATCAACTGGTGGATCGGTTTACTATATCTAGTTTTAGGGCTAGTTTTTAGTTATATTTATTTTCGGTACCGCAAATTTATTTGGGGCGACGATTTTAGTTTTCATATGGCACGCTTGAGTGAATTGTTACAAGTGAAGCTCACGCAATTTCCCTACCTAGCGACTCATACTTTTGGGCAAACCGGTAATTTGGTGAATCTATTTTACCCAGCGCAGTTATTGTATCCGCTAGTGATTTTGATTAAATTAACCCATCATCCGGTCTTGGCGCTTTATGTATACGTGGGACTCTGTAATTTATTGAGCTTAATTTTGTGTGATTTTGCGGCTTATAAGGTCACTAAAAAACGCTTAGTTAGCGTCAGTTTTGCCATTTTGTATACTTTTTCTTTTTACCGCATGCAAGTGTTGTATACGCGCTTTGACTTGGGCGAATTTTTGGCAACGATGTTTGTGCCCCTCGCTTTTGCCAGCTTTTATTGTATCGCTTGGCAACAAGGTGGCAAGAAAGCTCTAATTTTGGCAATGGTGGGTTTAATATTTAGCCATGTCTTGACCACGTTGTTAGTCATCGTGAGTTTGGTTGTTTGGTATGTCGGACTAGTAATCCGGCGTACGCTTGGTTGGGCACAAACCAAAACTTATCTCAAGGCGACGCTATGGACTTTGGGGCTAAGCGTTTGGTATTGGGGACCATTTATCCAGCATTATTTAATGACCCCCAGTGGTTTAAAAGCCACGCAAGTAGCTCCTGCCCAAATGAAGGCTTATTCTTGGGAAACGCAAAAAGTGGCCTTATGGCATAATTTAACCTTTCCGGCTCATACCGCGGGTCCTGTTATTTTCGGCCTGAGTTTGCTACTACTGCTGTATCTAATTGTGCGTTGGCGCCAATTATCCCGCGCTTGGAAAGTGATTTTTGCATTAAGCTTAGTGAGCTTTTGGCTAACGACGCCGAGCTTTCCTTGGTTCTTATTTAAAAATTCGGTGATTAATACGTTGCAATTTCCTTTTCGCTTGAATTTATTTTATACTCTCGGCATTACTTGGTGTACCGCACAAGCATGTGGACAAATCACGGCCCGTAACGGGCGCTTAGTGATGACTGCGTTGGTGTTGCTACTCAGTTGTGGTGCCACTTTAAATTCTATGCAAAAAGTAGTTAATTACCGTTTTAATTGGGATAAAATTAATTTAACGGATGCTAATTTTGCTCAGTACGCTGACAATCCAATTCCGAATGATTATTATCCTAAATCCGCACAAAGGGTCATTAAGATGTTACCTTGGGGGCAAGGATACGTGAATGATCAGAAAAAGTTATTTCACCCAGTTGGTGGGTTAAATCAATTAACGTATCATTTTCAAACGAAACCGAAAACTGCACAAGTACAATTACCGCTAATTTATTATGGACCATTGTATCAAGTGCGACTTAACCAGCATTTGGTGCCTGCGTATGGTTCAACACACGGATTATTGACAGTCCAGACCACTAGACGCACTAATCAAGTGACAGTAACTTATCAACCAACTAAAGTTGACCGGTGGAGCTTTAAAGTCTCATGTTTAGTATTATTGATTTTTGTAATGGTTAATTGTATTCATATTGATGTGACAAGAGATCGCCAGTAACGACAGCTGCGCGAGAAAGCTAGCTAATCCACTATTATAATGGTGGAATCAAACAATAATTTTCATCAATAAAAAAAGTCTACTTATTGAAGTAGGCTTTTTTATTGATGAAAATTTCGAGTTAGAAACCAAAATTATGAAGCTATAAGATAACTACCTTTTACATTATAGAATAAATTTTACAAAAAGGAAATTCTTTTGACTAATTTGGTTCCGTTTTTATTTGGTGAAACGTTATTAATAGTGTAGCAAGTAATTACCGGCCGGTAACCACTGCTATTAATAGGGAGGAGAATTAATATGGCAGAACAACGTAATTGGCAAGATAGTAGTCTCGTTTTTAACTTAAGTAATGGTGATCAACAATTCAAACAAAATTTAACGAATGTGATTGCTGATCCGAGTGATGACCAAATCGCAACCGTCGGTCGGGCGTTAGCGGCCTTAAATCCAGGGGCAAGTTTAATTGATGCCGCTTTAACAGTCCATTCGCAATTAATTTTTGATCAGGCAAATTAGGAGGTTAGCAGATGAAAGCATTAAAAATGAATTTCACTACCCAAGAAGGTAAGATTGTTTCTTTGACTTTGAAGAATGTGGCCCAAGATTTGACTTCACAAGTTGTGTTAAGTCAAATGCAACAGATTGCCCAAGCACAGTTATGTCAAAAAGATGGTGTGGATCTTTACCATCAACCGGCGACGGCTGAATATGTCGAAACAATCGAAACACCGTTGTTTTAAATCAATAAGTTTAAACTGAACGCTTTGCAAAAGAAAAAATTTGCAAAGCGTTTTTTTATGTAATCGATAATAAATATTTTAAATTCACAGTTAAAATGAGTATAATTAAAAGCATTGTACCTAAATTTTATAGAAGAAAGGAAGAATCGTATGGATTTACATTTACCTTTAACCGAAATCATCTTGCGGTTACTGCTAGCAGTGCTTTGTGCGGGGTTAATTGGTTATAATCGCCAGCAAAAAAATCATTCCGCTGGTGTGCGAACGCATATTTTAGTTTGTGTTGGGGCTTGTATAATTGCAATGATGCAAAAAGAGATTGGGTTTAATGCTTTGAACATGGCAGCTAGATATCCGCATTATGCGGGCGTGTTACGCGCTGATGATGCGCGTTTGATTGCGCAGGTAGTTAGTGGGGTTGGTTTTTTAGGTGCTGGGACAATTTTGGTGCATCATCATACAGTACGTGGTTTAACCACTGCAGCTAGTTTGTGGACGGTTGCTGGTTTAGGCTTGGCAATTGGAATGGGGAATTATGATATTGCCATTGCGGGCACGATTGTGGTCTTTATTGTGTTAGGCTTTTTAAAACGTGTTTTGCATATTACACCCGTTAAGAAAATTATGATACAGTATCATCACAAGAAAGAAACCAAAGAGTTTATTCAGGAGTATTTTAATCAGCATAATATTACGGTGCGTGATGTTAATTTTAACGTGCAACAAGCAGATGCTGACGAGCACATTTACACTAATGTATATGAGATTGAAATTCCTAGTAAAATGAATTATTCTGATATCATTGAAGATATTTCAATGAATTCTAATGTAATGTCAATCAAAACAATTAGTGTTTAACAAGTAATAGGAAATTTTGCAAAAAGGTAGTTGAAAAATCAGGAATCTAAGAACAATTTAGCTAATAGTAGTGTTTAGCTAGATACTTGGTGGATTCGACAACTGGATGAAAGTAGTTACTAGTCCAGTTGAATGCTGAATGGGAAGCAATCTGTTGGCAATTAAGGGGATTATAGAGTAAATGAGGACACAAGATCGGCGTGTGGAATATACAAAAAAAGCAATTGAAACGTCGTTAATTGAACTATTACAACATAGTGATTTAATGACAATTACTGTGAAGAAGTTATGTGAAAAAGCGGGCATCAATCGTTCAACTTTTTACATATATTATCGCAATACTAGCGAAGTGTTGGAAGCAATGGAACAAGAGATGATTGCGATCATTGATAACTTTATTCAAACGCAATTAGTGGATAATCATAATCAACCGTTAACAATGTATGACTATTACGTGCGCTTTTTTAATTATATCAAGCGTTACCCGAAGCGCAGTTTGATCTTGATCAATTCTAGCGTTTCAGAAAAATTTGAAAGGGATTTAGCACGCTTGGCGAACCAGATTAGTAGCTTGCAGGGCAATGAGTTAAGCAATTTTCAAGTGACTTATATCATCTTTGGCACATTAGCGGCGGTGAAGATGTGGTTTAAAGAAGATATGCAAACGCCAGTGGAGCAATTAAGTAAAGAATTAGCGCAATTAGGTCATGATTAGTTAGCTGAATGAACGTTTCTTATTTAAATAAAAAATAAATTAAAATTAATTAACAAGATATGTGTTTGTTGCATTTGTCACAATTTTTTGAGTTGGATTTTGAATTTAATTGTGCTAATGTAAAAAGCGCGTATCTTTTTTTGTTTATTTGCCGATAAACAAATGGAATTTTCCAATCGTTAAACAATGAAAAGTCAGTTTTAACGTAATTTATTTTTGTCAATTGTTTGAAATAGTTTTTGCTTAATTGGGGAGAACGTACTAATGAATAAGAAACGAATTTTAGCAACTATGGGTGTGACTTTATTTTCGTCCACTTTGTGGTTGGCTACGAATAAAACAAGCGTGCAAGCTGATGAAACTGCCACGCCAGATAGCGTTAATCAATTAACGCCTACGACGGATAATCAAAATACTGCTGATACTACTGCAACAACAAGTGATTTAGCAGCTGGCAAAATTGCGGCCAAAAATGCAATTAATTTAAGTGTGCAGACGGCAACTAGCCAGATTAACAATTTAACCATTGATGCTACGCAAAAAGCCAACTTGTTACAACAGTTGCAGGGAATCAACGACCAATTTGCCGCTCAAGTGGAACAAGCCCAAACCACCACTGAGCTCACACAAGTTCAAGCTACGGCGCAAGCTCAAGTGCAAACGACTGTGCAACAAGCAACGAGTTTGACCACAACTAATACGACGTCAGATGCTAATAATACATCTACAACAAATACAAATGTGACTACTACGTCCACAACTGACTCTGCGTCTGCACCAGCAACGACTAATACTACGGATACCACTTCAACTACTAATACTGATCAAACGTCAACCAGTGTAGCGAATGTTTCCGGAACGCCAGCAGCGGATGCCGGTCAAAATACATCAGTCACGTCTAGTAATCCAACTGCAGTTACGCCTGCGACGAGTGCGTCCGATTCTACGACAAATACAAAACCGCACATTGCAAATTATTTAGCCGGACCAACGTCTGATCCTGCCTTACAACCGGACGACACCGGAACGGTTTATGTCAGCACGGCACACCAGTTCTTAGTTGCGATGAACTCTTTTAATTCGGGTGGAGATCGGTTAACTAATAGTGATAATATTTCAACCATTGTTTTGTTAAACGATATAACGATTTCTGCGGCTGATAAGTTAAATGGTACTATTCAAGTTGAAGATAATCGCAATGTGACAATTAAATCGCAAGATGGCAAGCGGTTCTTTTTAGATTTACGAGGAAATTATATTAATACCAGTGGTAATATCACATTCCAAAACATTGATACTTATGGCAGTAATTACTTTGGCGTAACTAGTCCTAGTGGTTCTGCTATCGTTACCTTTGATAATATGACATATACCGGGGCCCAGATGATTCATACTAATGGTGCAGAAGATATCCACATTAAAGGAACAGTTGTTTCCACGTCAGTCGCTTCTTATGAGGCACCAGATGGTAGTGGGACTTTAGTTCAAGCTTCAGATTCTAGCTCGGTTTCTCAACAGGTTATGGAAGTTAATGGTAATGGGAAAATCGAATTTGAAGCGGGGTCCCATTTCACAGGTAAAACTCTTCGAGAAGATGTTCTTGTTATGACTGGTGCCGGAAGTATTGTCTTGGATGAAGGAGCAGTAGTTGATCTGGAACCGCATAGTTCGGGAAATTCTGGTACGGAAAAGGGTGGTTATCCGAGTGCAATTAAAATTACCAACTCAGGGACTGTCACAGTAAACAAAAATGCAGTTTTGAACATTAAAGTAGCAGGAACCGATGACTCAGATTTGACACAAGCTATTCGCTTAGAGAGTGGTTCGATTATGAATGTCTTGGCAGGAGCTAAGGTAAATATTATAACCAATAGTTATATTGTTAATAACTCTGGTCTGGTACAAATTGGTGGTAATTTAAATATCGGTAAGGGAGCCGACTTTGAAATTGTCGGCCAAGATATGAAGGACTTCAATGGCCCTATTTTGAATATCACTAACGGTACTATTAACTTAACTGGTGGGACATTTAAAGCTCAAGTTGACGGTACGGGGGCGACGACGCTGTTAAATATTGCGGGTGCCCATGTGAATATTGATAACCCCCAAGACTTTGTCTTAGATGCCACTACAAATAGTAATGCCCATTTAATTAGTGACGGGCAATTTGCTTTAAATGATGTGAAATATATTAGTGCTGATGGTACAGTTTCTGGTCCGCTAGATAAGTTAAACATGAATATCAGTAGCGATACAGTTGGTACGATTAACGATCCTGCAGATGCCAGTGCAGCGAGTGATATCGTCGGTGAGAATTATGCCTCCGAACAACCAGTAGTGAGTGATCTAAGTGGTAAGGATTTAACTGGCTCTAGAATCGAATTTGTGTCGGCAGGACCGTTTGTGGACGTTGACCAAGCAACGATTGATCCAGATAAGACGGTTGTATCAGGTCATACCAATAACACCAATGCATATATTTATGTGGTAGTGAAACATAGTAATGGCACAACGACGCCATTACCGGGGACACTTGACACATCGGATAAGTATTGGCGTGATAGTGCACCTAAGTATGTGGCGCAAAGTGATGCGCAAGGTAATTTCTCCTTTGCCATCCCGGCTAATACATTACAACCAGGTGATCATTTAGAGCTGTCAGCTAATAAGGATTTTGTTGATAGTATTGAACCTTTAGACTTTGATCCAGAGGCCGCCGCCGCCGCGGCCGCTGCTTTACAAAGTACCAAAGATACGGCTATTCAAGCACTGCAAGCCGCCCAAACAGCAGCTAATGACCAAATCGCTAAAGCTAACTTAACTGATGCCCAAAGACAAACTGCTCAACAAGCCGTTGCTGACGCTTATACAACGGCAGCAAAAAATGTTAATTTGGCTACGTCTGCTGATGCGATTAACACTGCTCAAACTAACGGGGTAACAGCCATTAATGCGGCGGCGCAAACCGCCATTGCAACGGGTGCTTTAGATAACGCAAAGTCTGCTGCCCAAAAGATCTTGGATGATGAATTGACGAAAGTTAATAGTCAGATTAATGGTTTTAAGAATTTAACAGATACGCAAAAAACTACTTTAAAAGCCCAAGCCCAACAAGCACATGACACAGCTGTTGCTCAAGTAACAGCTTCTACAAATACAACTGATATAACTAATGCGCAAACAGCTGGTGTGACCGCAATTGATGCCGTGGCTAAGACGGCGCAAGATGATGACACTACCGCTTTGACGAAGGCTAAATCGGATGCCATTACGGCGTTAAAGACTGCGCAAACGGCAGCACATAATCAATTGAGCAAGTCGAAATTAACAGCTGAGCAAAGAGTAGCGGCCATGACTCAAGTCGATAATTTATATACAGCTGCTGAAAAGAAAATTAATGCTGCTACTGATAGCCAGGCAGCCACGACTGCTGAAAAAACTGGTCAAACACAGATGAATCAAGCAGCCATGGACGCAATTAATACTGGTGTGTTGGCTAACGATAAATTAGCTGCTACTCAAGCTTTAGATACTGAGTTGGCAACGGTTAATGATCAAATTGACGGTTTGAAAAACCTGACAACCACTCAAGTCACTGCATTAAAAGCGCAAGTACAAAAAGCTCACGATGACGCTGTAACGAATGTGAACGCCGCTGCTGATCACGCCTCAGTTTCTCTAGCGCAAAAAACAGGGATTACTAATATTGATGCAGTTTTAGATACTGCTAATAATAGTGATGCTTTGAATGCGGCGCAAACAGCCGCTTTAGCAGCTTTAACTCAAGCACAGACGACAGCCAATACCAAAATTGATGGTTCAAGTTTGAGTGCTGCCCAAAAGAAAGCCGCTAAACAAAAGGTACAGACAGCATTTGATTCAGCCAAGACGCAAGTCAATGCTGCGACTGACCCAACTGCTGTACAAACGGCCCAAAAGAATGGTCAAAGTGCTATTGCCAATGCAGCAGATACTGCGATTACTGCGGGTGAATTAGCCAATGCGCAAGCTAGCGCTAAAAAAGCTTTGGACGCTGAATTATCGCAAGTCGATGGTCAGATTGATCAATTACAGAACTTAACGGATACACAAAAAGCTGCTGCTAAAGCCCAAGCGCAAACAGCTCGTGATGCTGCTGTTACGGCCGTTAATAAGTCCACAACGGTAGCTGATGTCACAACTGCTCAAAAAACGGGAATTAGTAAGATTGACGCCGCTTTAACAACGGCTCAGACTGATGACACTAAGGCTTTGAGTCAAAGTCAAACTGCTGCCTTAACTGCTTTAACTACGGCACAAAATGACGCTAATGCCAAGATTGAAGCTTCTAGCTTAAGTGATGAGCAAAAAAAAGCTGCCAAACAACAAGTGCAAGCTGCTTATGATGCAGCAGTAACACAAGTTAATGGTGCTAAGAATCCGACTGATTTAGCAGCAGCACAAACTGCTGGCCAGACAGCCATTACGAACGCCGGTGCTGACGCTATTGCGGCAGGTGAATTAGTGAACGCGCAAACAGCAGCTCAACAAAAATTAGCTGCTGAATTATCTCGGGTAAATGATCAAATTGATCAATTGCAGAACTTAACGGATACACAAAAAGCTGCTGCTAAAGCCCAAGCACAAACAGCGTATGATGCTGCAATCACAGCTGTGAATCAGGCCACAACGGTAGCTGATGTTACTAGTGCCCAAACTGCGGGTATTACGAAGATTGACGCTGCTTTAACAACGGCTCAAACTGATGATAATAAGGCTTTGGGGCAAAGCCAAACTAATGCCTTAACTACTTTAACGACGGCGCAAAACGACGCTAATGCTAAGATTGAGGCTTCTAGCTTAAGTGATGAGCAAAAACAAGCTGCCAAACAACAAGTGCAAGCTGCTTACAACTCGGCTGCAGCACAAGTTAATTTAGCAACGAATCCAACTGATTTAGCAACGGCACAAAGTGCGGGTACAGCTTCGATTACGCAAGCTGGTGAGGATGCTATTGCAGCAGGTGAATTAGCCAATGCGCAAACAGCAGCTCAACAAAAATTAGACGCTGAATTATCACAGGTTAATGATCAGATTGATCAATTACAAAACCTTTCAGCTGATCAAAAGCAGGCTGCTAAGTCTCAAGCAAAAGCGGATCATGATGCTGCGATTAAGGACGTGAATGCAGCAACAACTATTGCTGGCGTAACCAGTGCACAAAATACCGGGATCACTAAGATTGACGCTGCTTTAGAGACAGCTAAGAGTGATGATGCTAGCGTCTTGGATCAAAGCCAAACTAATGCCTTAACTGCCTTAGCTACGGCACAAAACGATGCCAACGCCAAAATTGAGGCTTCCAGTTTAACGGCCGAGCAAAAGACGGCGGCTAAGCAACAAGTCCAGGATGCTTATGATGCAGCAGCACAACAAGTTAAAGCAGCAAAAAATCCCGCAGATTTACAAGCAGCACAAACTGCTGGCACGACGGCGATTACGCAATCCGGTGCTGATGCTATTACCGCGGGTGAATTAGTGAACGCGCAAACGGCAGCTCAACAAAAATTAGCTGCTGAATTATCGCAAGTCAATGATCAAATTGATCAATTACAAAACTTAACCACTGATCAAAAAGACGCCGCTAAAACACAAGCACAAAAGGCCTACGATGCTGCGATTAAAGACGTAAATGCAGCAACAACCATTGCTGACGTAACCAGTGCACAAGATACCGGGATCACTAAGATTGACGCTGCTTTAGAGACAGCTAAGAGTGATGATGCTAGTGCCTTGGGTCAAAGCCAAACTGCGGCCTTGACTGCCTTAGCTACGGCGCAAAATGATGCCAACGCTAAAATTGAGGCTTCTAGTTTAACGACTGAGCAAAAGACGGCGGCTAAGCAAAAAGTCCAGGACGCTTATGATGCAGCAGCACAACAAATTAAAGCAGCGACAAATCCCGCAGATTTACAAGCGGCACAAACTGCTGGCACGACGGCGATTACGCGATCCGGTGCTGATGCTATTACCGCGGGTGAATTAGCGAACGCGCAAACAGCAGCTAAAACGGCTTTGGATTCTGAATTAGATAAAGTTAAAGGTAAAATTGATCAATTACAGAACTTGACCGCTGATCAAAAGGCCGACGCTGAGAATCAAGCACAAACAGCGCATGATAATGCTGTAACGGCAGTTAACACGGCGACAACGGTAGCTGATGTCACTAGTGCACAGAATACGGGGATTGCCAATATTGATGCTACCTTAACAACGGCCCAGACTGATGACAATAATGTCTTGAGTCAAAATCAAACTACCGCTTTAAATGCTTTAGTTACGGCACAAAACGATGCCAACGCTAAGATTGTTGATTCTAGCTTAAGTGATGAGCAAAAGACGGCCGCTAAGCAAAAAGTTCAGGACGCTTATGATGCAGCCGTAGCCCAAGTTAATAGTGCTAATAACCCAACTGCTTTGGATCAAGCACAAACTGATGGTAAGAATGCGATTACCCAAGCTGGCGATAATGCCATTACCGCTGGTGAATTAGCGAATGCGCAAGCGACAGCTCAACAAGAATTAGCTGCTGAATTATCTCAGGTCAAGGATCAGATTGACCAATTACAGAACTTAACAGCTGACCAAAAAGCTGACGCCAAAGCGCAAGCGCAAAAATCCTATAATGATGCGGTTGAGACGGTTAATGCGGCGACAACGGTGGCTGACGTAACAGCTGCCCAAGAGACAGGCAAAACGAATATTGATGCTGCCTTGAAGACCGCCAATGATTCTGATGCAACAACACTCCAAAATAGTAAGAATGATGTTTTGGCTGCTTTGGTTGCTGCTCAACAATCTGCTAATGATGAAATTGCTGCTTCCAGCTTAACAGACGAGCAAAAGACTGCTGCTAAGCAACAAGTTCAAGCAGCTTATAATGCAGCCGTAGCCCAAGTTAATACTGCTACTAATCCAGCCGAGTTAGACCAGGCACAAACTGATGGTAAAAATGCGATTATACAAGCTGGCGCTGCTGCGATTGCCGCTAGTGAATTGATCAATGCTCAGGATGCTGCTAAAACTGCTTTAGACACAGATTTAGCCGATGTCATGAGCCAAATTGATCAATTACAGAACTTGACGGCTGATCAAAAGGCCGACGCTGAGAACCAAGCACAAACGGCGCATGATAATGCTGTAACGGCAGTTAACACGGCGACAACAGTAGCTGATGTCACTAATGCTCAAAAGACGGGAATTGAAAATATTAATGCAGCACTGAATATGGCTAATAATGATGACGCCAGTGATCTTCAAAACAGTCAAAACTCTGCCACTGCTGCTTTAACAACTGCGCAAACTGCGGCTAATAGTCAAATTGATAATTCTACTTTAACAGATGAACAAAAAGCAGCTGCCAAGCAAAAAGTGCAAATTGCTTATAATGTAGCAGTAGATAATGTTAAAGCAGCTACCAGTCCAACTGAGTTAACTTCTGCGCAAAACAACGGCGTTAATGACATCAATACGGCTGCTAATAATGCGATTACTGCTGGTGAATTAGCCAATGCAAAGTCTGCAGCTCACAGCACTTTAGATGCCGAATTACAGAGGGTTAACGATCAAATTGCTCAATTGCAGAACTTAACCACTGATCAAAAAGCCGACGCTAAAGCGCAGGCACAAAAAGCCCATGATGATGCGATGACGGCGGTTAGTGCGGCGACAACGGTAGCTGATGTGACAACTGCACGAGATGCGGGTAAAACGAACATTGATAAAGCTTTGGATACTGCTAGTGCTTCTGATGCTGCAGTCCTTCAAAGTAGTAAGAGTGATGTTGTAGATACCTTGGCTGCTGCGCAAAACGATGCTAATGCCAAAATTGAGGCTTCTAGCTTAAGCGATGAGCAAAAACAAGCTGCTAAACAACAAGTGCAAGCTGCTTATAATGCTGCGGTAGAAAAAGTTAATAGCGCTACTAACCCAACTGATTTGGACCAAGCGCAAACTGACGGTCAGGCTGCGATTACACAAGCGGGTGCTGATGCTATTGCGATGGGTGAATTAGTAAACGCGCAAACAGCAGCTCAACAAAAATTAGCTGCTGAATTATCTCGAGTAAATGATCAAATTGATCAATTGCAGAACTTAACGGATACGCAAAAAGTGGCTGCTAAAGCCCAAGCAAAAACAGCGTATGATGCTGCAATCACAGCTGTGAATCAGGCCACAACGGTAGCTGATGTTACTAGTGCCCAAACTGCGGGCATTACCAAGATTGACGCTGCTTTAACGACAGCTAAGAGTGATGACAATAAGGCTTTGAGTCAAAGTCAAACTAACGCCCTAACAGCTTTAACGACGGCGCAAAACGACGCTAATACCAAGATTGATGCTTCTAGTTTAACGGCTGAGCAAAAGACGGTTGCTAAGCAACAAGTCAAGGATGCTTATGATACAGCAGCACAACAAGTTAAAGCAGCGACGAATCCCGTAGATTTACAAGCAGCACAAGCTGCTGGCACGGCGGCGATTACGCAAGCCGGTGATGCTGCCATTACCGCGGGTGAATTGGAGAATGCCCAAGCAGCAGCCAAGGATACTTTGGATTCTGAATTAGATAAAGTTAATAATGAAATTGATCAACTTAAGAATTTAACGGATACGCAAAAAGCTACTGCTAAGAATCAAGCACGGCAAGCCCATGATAATGCGATTAAGGCCGTGAAGGCGGCAACAACCATTGCTGACGTAACCAGTGCACAAAATACCGGGATTACCAAGATTGACACTGCTTTAGAGACAGCTAAAAGTGATGATGTTAGCGCCTTGGGTCAAAGTCAAACTAATGCCTTAACTGCTTTAACGACGGCACAAAACGATGCTAATACCAAGATTGATGCTTCTAGTTTAACGGCTGAGCAAAAGACGGCGGCTAAACAACAAGTGCAAGCTGCGTATAATAAAGCAGCACAACAAGTTAAGTCGGCGACGAATCCCGCAGATTTACAAGTAGCACAAAGTACTGGCCAAGCAGCGATTACGCAAGCCGGTGCTGATGCCATTGCTGTGGGTGAATTAGCGAATGCGCAGTCTGCGGCTAAGGATGCTTTAGACAATGAATTGGATAAAGTTAATAATGAAATTGATCAACTCAAGAATTTAACGGATACGCAAAAAGCTACTGCTAAAGCGCAAGCGCAACAATCTTATAATGATGCCGTTACAGCAGTTAACACTGCGACAACAGTAGCTGATGTCACCAGTGCACAAGAGACAGGTAAGACAAACATCGACAAAGCCTTAACGACTGCTCAAACTGATGACAACAATGCTTTAGGTCAAAGTAAAACAGCTGCCTTAACAGCATTAAGTGATGCGCAAACAGCTGCTAATGATAAGATTGATGCCTCTAGCTTAAGTGATGAGCAAAAGCAAGCTGCTAAGCAAAAAGTTAAAGTTGCTTATGATGCAGCAGCAGCCCAAGTTAATAGTGCTACTAATCCAACTGATATGAACAAAGCACAGACTGATGGCAAAAATGCGATTATGCAAGCCGGAGATGCTGCCATTACCGCGGGTGAATTAGCGAATGCGCAAACAGCAGCTAAAGCGGCCTTAGATTCTGAACTAGATAAGGTTAAAGGTAAAATTGATCAATTACAGAATCTAACAGCTGACCAAAAAGCCGTGGCTAAATCTCAAGCGCAAAAGGCCCACGATGCTGCGCTCAACGCGGTTAATAGTTCAACCACAGTAGCTGATGTTACTAGTGCACAAACTACGGGTGTTACTAAGATTGCTGCTGCTTTAACAACGGCTCAGAGTGATGACGCTAGCGCCTTGGGTCAAAGCCAAACTAATGCCTTAACTGCATTAAGTGATGCACAAAAAGCTGCTAATGATAAGATTGCTGCTTCCAGATTGACAGATGAGCAAAAGCAAGATGCTAAACAAAAAGTTCAGGACGCTTATGATGCAGCAGCAGCTCAAGTTAATAGTGCTACTAATCCAACTGATATGAACAAAGCACAGACTGATGGCAAAAATTCGATTACTCAAGCCGGTGTTGATGCCATTGCCGCGGGTGAATTAGCGAATGCACAATCTGCAGCCAAAAGTGCTTTAGATTCTGAATTTGATAAAGTTAACGGACAAATTAATCAATTACAGAACTTAACAGCTGATCAAAAGTCTGCTGCTAAAGCGCAAGCACAAAAGGCCCATGATGATGCGATGACGGCAGTTAACGCGGCAACGAGTGTGGGCGATGTGACAAACGCTCAAAATACAGGTAAGACGAACATTGACAAAGTCTTGGATACTGCCAATACTTCTGATGCTACTGCACTCCAAAATAGTAAGACCGGCGTTTTAGCTGCTTTGTCTGCTGCACAAAAAGCTGCTAATAATAAGATTGCTGCTTCCAGCTTAAGTGATGCGCAAAAGCAAGCTGCTAAGCAAAAAGTACAAGCTGCTTATGATGCGGCAGCGGCCCAAGTAAATGCAGCTACTAATCCAGCTGATATGCAGACTGCGCAAACTGACGGTCAGACTGCGATTACCCAAGCCGGTGATAATGCCATTGCCGCTGGTGAATTAGCCAATGCCCAAGCAGCAGCTCGGTCTACTTTAGACACTGAATTGACCAAGGTTACAAATGAAATTGATGATCTCAAGAATTTAACGGATCAACAAAAGAGTGACTTGAAGAACCAAGTACAACAAGCACATTCTGCTGCAATAGCGACAGTTAATGCGGCAAAGACGGTTGCTGATGTGACAAGTGCTCAAAAAAATGGTATGGATCAGATGGATGCAGTCTTTGACACTGCAGAAGGTTCTGATGCCTATGCTTTAAGTCAAGCTCAAGCAGCCGCAGTGACAGCATTAACCAATGCGCAAATGGCGGCCAATGCTAAAATTGCTGCTTCCAGCTTAACAGCCGAGCAAAAAGCCACAGCAAAACAACAAGTGCAAGCTGCTGTTGAGCAAGCAAAAACCAAAGTTAATGACACACATAATCCAACTGATTTGCAGGCCGCCCAAGCTGATGGTACGAAGCAAATTGCTACAACTGCTGATACTGCCATTGCTGCTTTTGAATTGACTAATGCCCAAACTGTTGCCCAACAAGCTTTAGCTGATCAGCTAGCTCAAGTTAATGCGGCCATTGATCAATTATCCAACTTGACGGCTAAGCAAAAAGCAGACTTCAAGAGTCAAGCTCAACAAGCGCATGATGCTGCAATTTCAGCAGTAAATGCGGCTCAAACACCAGCGGCTGTAACGACAGCGCAAACTGACGGTGTAAAACAATTGACGGCGGTTGTGACTAGCGCCCAACAGGCTGACGCTGACGCGTTAGCAACTGCCAAGTTAAATGCTCAACACGATTTGCAAGCTTCGTTGAATGCGGCTAATCAGGCTATTAATGCTATGAACTTAGCACCTAAGCAAAAGACTGCTTTAATACAGCAAGCTCAACAAGCTTATGATCAAGCACTGACGGCAATTAATCAGGCTACACAAACTACTGCCGCAACAACGGCGCAAACTGTAGGCTCTAAAGCGCTCAATGATTTGGTAGCAGCCAATACTAATCACAACTTAGCGCAAGCGCAAACTGATGCCATTGCAGCGTTACAAAATGCTTTGGCTAACGCTAATCAGTTAATCAATGCTATGACAGTAACCGATGATAAAAAGCAAGCTTTACTGGCCAATGCCCAAAGTGCGTTTGATCAAGCCAAATCGCAAGTCAAGCAAGCTCAGTCTTCAGAAGCTGTGCATATCGCTAGTGATCAAGGTATTCAAGCAATTCATGTGGTGACCGTTCAAAATGTTGCTAGTGATGTCAATCAAGCCAAGGCCGATGCCAACCAAGCTTTAGATCAGGCTTTAGCAACGGCTAATAAGCAAATTGATGATTTGCATATTTCTCAAGCTAAGAAGGATCAGTTAAAACAACAGTTAGCTGATAACCATGCTGCAGCGCAACAAGAAGTGAATGATAGTACTACGAATACGGGTGCGGCCTTGAATGGAATTGCTGGTATTGAAAACTTTAATTCTTTATTACGGGATATGGTATTAGATAATCAACCACCAATCATTACGTTGCCAAGCACAGATGATTCGGATGCAGATAAACAACCAACTACGACACCAACGGATACTGCTATTTCGGGGGTAGTGACGGTTAAACCAAACGTTAGTGCGGGCTTTGTGACTTTGTATGATCAAAATGGTCAAGCTATTGATCGTGTAGTCGGAGCAAAGACTAGTTGGAAGACCAATAATCGTACTATGATTAATGGTGAACTTTACTATCACGTGGCACCAAACGAATATCTGAAGGCGAGTGACGTGAACTTTAATACGGCTAAGCAAGCAACGGTAGTTGATGGAGTCTTGACCGTACGCTCAGACTTAGCACAAAAGACCGTTCCTGTCTATGATGCACAAGGACAAATCATTGCTAACCGCAGTTTGACTGCTGGTACTCAGTGGTTGACTAATGGTGCTCAAGAAATGATTAATGGTCAGGCTTATTACCAAGTTGCACCAAATGAATACTTGGCAGCTTCTGATATTAATTGGACACCACAAGCTATGGTTATTAATAAAAAAGTGGGCACATTAGCAGTGAATAATTCTAATGTTGCAGTTTATGTTTATGATGCGGCCAAAAGCTTAATGGTTAAATCGACCACTCAAACCTTAGCGAATACTAATGCATGGCGTTACGATTACCAATTAATTGTTAATGGTCATGTTTATTACCGAGTTGCCGCTAACGAATGGGTTGAACAACAAAATGTTTTAAGTGACTAGAACCAAAGAAAAGCAATTCTTCTAATGTGAAGAATTGCTTTTTTATATGCTTTAAAATGTAATTTTTAATTCATCGGTGTTTAATATGTTTGATTTTTATATTACATTATTTTAAATATTATACTTGATTTTTTAATTAATAGCCTTAATATTTAATTATAATTTAAAAAATATGCAAAGAGGAATCTACGAATGAACTCGAAGAAAAAAATAACAACAGCTGGGGTCTTTTTGGGATTAGTCTGTGGTTTGTTATTGACGCAGCAAAGAATCTATGCCGATACGAATGCCACTGCGGAAACCACAGTTCAAGAAGTTCCAACAAATTCCACTACTAATGTAAATCTTGTGGCAACAACGCCAGACGCGACCACTGAGGTGGCTGCCAATACTTCAGATAGTAATGTACTTTCAGATAGTGCGGCTAATAATAGTTTGCAGCCAAGTGATATTAACTATGCTAATAACAGTCCTGCTTTACAAGCTGATAGTGCAGCTACTGATTCAACTAGTGAACAGGAGGAGTCTACTGCTCCAGCTACTTCTGGCAGTAATTCTATTTCAGATAATTCCCCATCAAATAGTGAGTTAATTACTAGTGGCACTTGGGGAACCAGTAATTGGGATTTTGTTCATCAGGGCGATGATTATACTTTAACTTTTCATGCTGGACAGATAGAAAATCAGGGAGGAGGAATTAATGAATTATTGGATGCATATAATAATTTAGTAACAAAAATAAATTTTGATCAGGGCGTATCAGTAAATAACTCTTTATCATCTTTTTTTGCTGATTTGACTAATCTACAGGAAATTAATGGCTTAAATTATTTAGATACATCCAATGTGACTGATATGAGTTATATGTTTATTGAAGATAGAAGTCTTAAAAAACTGGATCTTAGTACTTTTAATACTGATAAAGTTGATAATATGATAGGAATGTTTTATGATGACAATTCTTTACGAAGTCTCAATTTCAGCAGTTTTAAAATGAATAATTTAGACAATTATAAATTTGAGCATATGTTTGGCTTGGATAATAATCTTTCTCATTTAGTATTGGGAAGTAACTTGCGTTTTTTTAATAATTCTGATATTGATAGAGGTGCACTTAGTAACACTAATTTACCAGATGTTCCTATGCAAGGAACACCAGTAGCAGGTACCAATTTGGTTGTTCAATCACCATATTGGATAGCAACTAGTGGGTCAGATCAAGGCACAAAATACACTTCTCGTGAATTGATGAATATGCCAGGACGGGATCAAGTTACTACTTATGATTGGGATACTGAAAATCCAGTTCCAAGAGATGTTGAAGCTAAGGCAGTAACACGTACTATTAATCTTCATCAACCAGATGGTTTGATTCAAACGCAGACGCAAACAGGCATGATTCAACGGATTGTTACTAAGCATGATGATGGCACCACAACTTATGGTGATTGGTCTAAAGTTCAATGGTCAGAATATGATGTTCCAGAAATTGCGGGTTATCAAGCAACTATCACACAAGTGCCAGCAACTGACATTACAGCTGATTCAACGGATCAAACTGTGGATATTTATTACACACCAGCTAAACAAACTGTTACAATTCAATATGTTTTAGCTGGTCAAGTAGTTGGTACTCAAAAATTAACTGGTTATCTTGGTGATGTATTGAATATCAATTATCATGCCCCTGCTGGTTACGATATTATTGATTTTCCGCAAGCAACAGTAACAGTTGATGCGTCTGGAGATCAAGTGTTGCAAGTTGCAGTCGCTAAACAAACGCAAATGCAAACGAAGACGGTGGTGCGGACTATCAATATTCATTATCCCAGTGGCATTATCAAGACACAAAACCAAGTAGTTGTTCTCAATCGCAGTGTTGATCTTGATGTAAATACTGGACAGACAGTTTACGGTGATTGGAATACCGGCAAATGGGCTGCAGTTACTGTTCCTACAATTAACGGTTATCAAGCCAATCAGTCTAAGGTTGATGCGCAGGATGTTGTAGCTACTGATGCTAATCAAATTGTGGATATTTACTACCTAAAAAACTAATTAATTTAAATTAAAAATATTTAAAAAACGACAATTACTCCAACAATTGTCGTTTTTTTGTTGCTATAAAGTTATATATCAATAAAAATAATGCGAATAATTGGCTATTTTTATATAAAAGTGGTTAAATTTAAGTATTAAATTAGTTAATATTCTTATTTTAACGATAATTTTTGCGATTTTTGGCAACTAATAAAAAGCAATTAGCTGACAATTATTACTTAATCTGAATTGAGGGGACTCATAATGAAGAAAAAGAAATTACTTATGACCTTAGGGGTGACACTATTTTCATCAACCTTATGGTTGAACGTTAATAAGACTAACGCCGCAGCTGACAATGTTGATGATACTAATGCCGCTAGTCAAGCAAATGTCCAAGCAACACCAAAGACCTCTACGTCTACCACGAATCAAACAACTGATTTAGCAGCGGGTAAAGTAGCGGCCAATAGTGCTTTGCAACTGAATGTTCAAACGGCCAAGAATCAAATTACTGATTTGCAATTAGCAGCAGAGCAAACAGCTCCCTTGCAACAAAAATTACAGGAGATTAGTACGCAATTTGCTACTCAAATTGACCAAGCACAAACTAGTGCTGACTTAACTAATATCCAAACGACGGCGAAAGCCCAAATTCAAACCGTTGTACAACAAGCTAATAGCTTACAAACTAAAACTGTCGATAATCAGGCTGAAGCAAACAATACAACAACTACTCCATCACCAACTCAAGATGACACCAATACTGCTCAAACTACGACAGCAAGTGCTACTGACGCGACCCCGACTACTGCTAACGACGAATCAAGTAGTAATACGGACACGTCAACCAATACAGGAACCAATGAGCAACCAGATGAAACTGCAGCTACTAATAGTGAACCACAAGTTAATCCTGCTGCAGTGGCAGCAACGGACACCACAACGAAGCCACAAATTAGTAATTTTGATGACACAGTTGCACATGTCACGAATCAAGTAGAGTTAGCTGCTGCCGCCGCTAATGCCAATGTTAATACGATTATCTTGGACAATGATATGACGTTAACTGGTAATACCGATATGCTTATAGCTGATCGGGATGTCACAATTGAGTCAGCTGGAACTAATCGCTATTATTTGGATATGCGCAATATGCGCTTTAATACAGCCTTTAGTAACAGCACCAATACAATTACTTTTAAAAATATTGATTTTTATGGTACCACTTATTGGGGAATCGTTAACGCTCATGGTCATCAGACGATTGTTTTAGATAATATTTCTTATACTGGCGCGCAAATGATTTACGCTAATACAGGTCAAACCGTACTAATCCAAGATACTGTTAAGGCTACATCAGTTCCTAATTATGAGGCACCTGATGGATCAGGCACAGTAACTGGTAGTCAAATGCAACAGATTATTGAAATTAATGGTGGTGGCACTGTTACCTTTGCAGAAGGCTCCAACTTCACAGGAACTACTTATAAAGATGATGTTATTGATATTCAAGGTGCTGGTACTGTCAATATTCAAAAGAATGCGACTGTTACTTTGAACCCACATAGTCATGGCAATAATGCTTCTAATTCGGGTTTAACTTTAGCAGGTATCTACATTAAAAATTCTGGTACTATTACAGCTGATGATGGTTCTATTTTAAATGTTAATGTCGCGGGTGATGCCGCTAACGATACTGCCCAGGCAATTAATATTGGTACAGGTTCAGCTATTAATCTTAATTCAGGATCTATTGTTAATATTAATGGCGATAGTACAGTTAGAACAGCTTTAGTAACTGTCGGTGGTAGTTTAGGTCTCGATGAGGGCTCTAGTTTTAATATTAACGGCCAAAATATGGGCACTTTTAATGGTTCAATCGTTAATTTGAATAATGGATCTATCAATTTAACTGGTGGAACTTTCAAGGTGGCAGTTGATGGTACTGGTGCCATGACCTTATTGAATATTTCTGGTGCCAAGGTCAATATTGATAACCCGAAAGACTTTGTCTTAGATGCCAGCAATAACGCCAATGCTAAATTGATTAACAATAGTACCTTAACATTAAATGATGTGAAGTTTGTTCATGGCACAGAAACTTCCGGTCCATTAGATAAGTTATCTTTAAAAGTTAATAACAATACTATTGGCACAATTAATGCACCTAGTGATGCTAGTGCGACGAGTGATATTGTGGGTAAAACTTCTGACGCTGAACAACAAGTTGTTGGTTGGTTAAGTGATCAAAGTTTGACAGGTAAGAAGTTAGAGTTTATTTCCGCTGGTCCGTTTATTGATGTGGACAATGTAGCTATTGATACTGATAAGACACACGTTACAGGTCATGTTAGTTCGAAGACTGCTGGTGCTGATCTCAGCAACACTTATGTCTACGTGACTGTGAACCACGGTAGTACGCAGACGCCAATGACAGGTACTGTCGCTGCTGATTATTGGCGCGATACTACTCCTAAATATATGGCGAAGACTGATGCTGCTGGTAACTTTAGTTTTGATATCCCCGCTGATACATTACAACCTGGTGATACTTTAACCTTCAGTGCCAATAAAGATTTTGTTGACGGTTTGACACCATTGAATGTGGATCCTGAAGTGGCCGCTGCTTTACAAACCAGTCGTGATACGGCCTATGACGCCATTGATGCCGCCGCCACGGCTGCCAAAACAGCGATTGAAAGTAATTCGAGCTTAACACCGGAGCAAATTGCTGCTGCCAAAACAGCGGTTGATGATGCTGCAACGGCAGCTAAAAGCAATATTGCCTCTGCTACGACCACCGATGGCATTACCACTGCTCAAACAGACGGTGAATTAGCAATTAGTAAAGTCAAAGCGCAAGCACAATTAGATAACGCCCAAGCAAGCGCCTTGAAGCAATTAAGTGACGCTGGCCTAACGGGAACAGACTTAACTACTGCACAAAATGCCATTAGTCAAGCTTACCAAACGGCTACTGATCATTTAACGAATGCTAATGACCAAGCTGGTGTCGATGCCGTTATTAATAACGATTTACCAAAAATTACCGCTGCGGCCACAACGTCTGTGAACGATCATCAATTACAACAAGCCAAAACTGCTGCTGATGCCGCGATTGATTCCGCCGCCAGTGCCGCAAAAACAGCGATTGAAAGTAATTCCAGCTTAACATCGGAGCAAATTACTGCTGCAAAAACGGCGGTTGACGATGCTGCAGCCAATGCTAAAACCAATATTGCCTCTGCTACAACCACCGATGGCATTAACGCTGCCCAAACAGCCGGTGAATTGGCAATTAGTAAAGCTAAAGCGCAAGCACAATTAGATAACACCCAGGCCAGCGCCTTGAAGCAATTAAATGATGCTGGGCTAACGGGGACAGACTTAGATAATGCAACAGCTGCAATTAGTCAAGCTTACCAAACAGCAAATACGAATTTAACGAATGCTAATGATCAAGCCGGTGTTGATGATGTCATTAGTACTGATTTACCAAAAATTACCGCTGCGGCCACATCTGCTGTGAATGATCATCAATTACAACAAGCTAAAGATGAAGCTAATGCGGCCATTGATGCTGCCGCTAATGCTGCTCAGACGGCAATTGATAATGATACGAGTTTGACATCAGCTCAACGTAATACGGCTAAGAATCAAATTACGACTGCTGCCAATCAAGCTAAGAATAATGTTAATACTGCTACAACTACAACCGCTGTTAATTCTGCGCAAATCGCTGGTAAGTTAGCAATCAATAAACTAGAAGCCCAGGCGCAATTAGATAATGCTCAAGCTAGTGCTTTGCAGCAATTAAGTGACGCTGGCATTACTGAAGATCCAGAATTAAGTACTGCGAAAGCTTCCATCAGTCAAGCGTATCAAACAGCTACTGACAATTTGACGGCAGCAACTAAACAAAGTGCGGTTAATCAAGTAATTAGTACTGATTTGCCCAAAATTACGCAAGCTGCTACGGCTGCTGTCAGTGCGCACCAGTTACAACAAGCTAAGGATAATGCCGATGCCGCGATTGATGCCGCCGCTACGGCTGCCAAAACGGCAATTGAAAGTAATTCGAGCTTAACACCAGAACAAATTACTGCTGCCAAAAACGCGGTTGACAATGCTGCAACCAGTGCTAAATCAAACATTGATTCTGCTACCACCAACGATGATGTTACAACGGCGCAAACTGCTGGTGAATTAGCTATTAATAAATTACAAGATCAAGCCCAATTAGATAACGCAAAAGCTAATGTGGAAGCCCAATTGACGAGTGCTGGCATTACAGGAACTGCTTTGACAACAGCACAACAAGATTTGACAGCTGCTTATAATGAAGCTTCAGCTAATTTAACGGCAGCTAAGACAAAAACAGCTGCTGATCAGGAAACGTCCGCGGGCGTCAAAGCCATCAACCAAGTTTTAGCTACTGCCCAATTAGCTGCTGCTAAAACCAATGCGCAACAAGCGTTAGCTAATAAGTTACAATCGGTCACCACGGCTATTAATGGCTTGACTAATTTAACAAGTGCACAAAAGAAAACCTATCAAGATCAAGCTAAAGCTGCTTATGATCAGGCCTTTGCCCAAATTAGCAAGGAAACTGATCCAGCTCAAATAGCAACTGAACAAACAACTGGCGAAGAGCAAATTGCAGCCGCTTTGACCACGGCGCAAACAGAAAATAAAGCCGCATTAACGACTGCTCAAACTAGTGCCAAACAAGCTTTAGACCAAGAACAAGCAGCTGCTTTAGCTAAAATTGACCAATTAAATTGGAACACACCAGCACAAAAAACGGCGGCTGAACAACAAGTCAACCAAGCCCATGATGCTGCCGTAACGGCTGTTGATAATGCAACCACCACCGCAGCTGTCACGACTCAACAACAAACGGGTATTGACCAAATGCAACAAGCAGCGACGGATGCCCAGAATTTGGTTAATGATCAAGCCAACGCCATTGCTGTTTTACAAGAAACTAAGACGCAGGCTTTAGCTAAGTTAGACCAATTGAATTTAACACCGGATCAAAAAACTGCTGCTACGACTGCTGTGAATACTGCCTTTGACCAAGCGGTGGCTAATGTCAAAGCAGCTGGTAATGTGCAAAGCATTGCCCAAGCGCAAGCAGATGGAGTGACGCAGATTAATAATGCGGTTGCCGATGCCAATAGTACAGCGACGGCCTTGCAGCAAGCTAAAGATTTGGCTAAGGAGCAATTAGAGTCTGCTAAAGATACCGCTGAAAAGCAGGTTAATGCGCATGCTAATTTGACGGATGCACAAAAACAAGATTATATCCAGCAAATTGAATCAGCCTTTAAAGAAGCTAATGATAATTTGGCTAGCCAAACGGCGATTAGTGCGGTGCAAAATGTTGCTAATGCTGGTATTAAGCAAATCAATGATGTCGTGACGACGGCTGCTGACCAAAACGATTTACAAAAAGCACAAGCTGATGCACAAACGCAATTAACGACTGCTAAGCAAAAAGCCGATGCCCAGATTGATGGGAATACGAAATTGACGGCTGCGCAAAAAGCGGCGGCACACCAACAAGTCACATCTGCTTATAAGGCGGCGCAAGCTAATATTGACGATCAAACAACGATTGCTGATGTCAATACTGCCCGCGATGACGGCATTACGGCCATGAACGCTGCCGTAATTGCTGCCAATACAGATGCTGAAAACCTCAAACAATCACGTTTAGATGCGATTCAAGCGTTGGCAGCTGCTCAGGTCAAGGCCGACGATGATATTGATAATAGTTCCTTAACAGCGGCTCAAAAACAAGCTGCTCATCAACAAGTCGCAGCTGACTACACCAGTGGGGTAGCGGCCATTAATGCTGCGAGTGATATTACTGGCGTGACAACGGCACAAAGTACTTGGGTGCAACAAATTCAACAAGATGTTGTGGATGCTAATAATGCGGCTCAAGACTTGGAGAATAAGCAACATGACGCAATTGCCGAATTAGCAACAGCCAAAGACCAAGCAGATCAAGCCATTGATGATAGTTCATTAAGCGATGCCCAAAAGACTGCCGCTCATCAAGCTGTCGCTACCGCTTATCAAGATGGAGTAACCGCAATTAACGGTGCCACATCAACGACGGAAGTGGATCATGTTAAAACGCCAGCTTTAGACCAAATCAATGCAGCACTAACTAATGCCCAACAAGCTGCGGCAGATTTATTAGATGATAAAAGTGCTGCTAAGCATGCTTTGATGACTGCACAAAATCAAGCTTATCAAGCAATTAATGATTCTGATTTAACGCCAGCTCAAAAGCAAGCCGCTAAAGCTGAGGTGGACGATAAATATGACAATGCAATTAATAATGTTGATCAAGCGGCTACGCCGACAGCTGTTCAAACTGCTCAAGGTGATGGTGTCACTGCGATTGACCAAGCAGTCACGGATGCTAAGAAGGCTGCGGCTGATTTAGCAACAGCGAAGACGGACGCCATCAAAGCCTTAGATGATGAACAAACTAAGCAGAATACGGCTATTGACGATGATACTAATTTAAATGCTGACCAAAAAGCGGCGGCGAAACAAGCAGTTAAACAAGCCCATGATCAAGCTGTAGCGCAAGTTGATGCGGCTAGCGATACTGCGGGAGTTACCAGCGCACAATCTGCCGGCATTAGTGCAATTGATCAAGCCTACACGGATGCACAAACTGCGGCCGCTGATTTAGCAAATGCGAAAGCTACTGCCTTATCCGCGTTAGATACGGCGCAAGCGGATGCTAATAATCAAATTGATGCGGATGACAATTTAAATGCTGATCAAAAAGCTGCTGCTAAAGCTAATGTCCAAGTCGCTTATGACGCTGGTAAGCAAGCCATTCAGACCGCAACTACGACGTCTGATATTACAGATGCTAAAGACGGTGCGACATTACAAATTGAGCAAGCCGTGACTGATGCCCAAGGTAAGGCGGATGCTTTACAACAAGCGAAAAATCAGGCCTTATTGGTTATTGCGCAAACACAGGCTGATCAATATAACAAGATTGACCAAGCTGATTGGACACCTGCACAAAAGCAAGCTGCTAGAGCAGCCGTTAAACAAGCTTACGATCAAGGTGTCAGTGGTATTAATGCCGTGAGTGATGTCAATGATGTGCCGCAGACGCAACAAGCTGCCCAAACGGCCATTATTAATGCTTATACGCAAGCTCAACAAGCCGTTAAAGATTTAGCAGCTGCTAAGACTTCGGCCCAACAAGCTTTACAAACGGCCAAAGATAATGCAGATAATGAAATTAATAATTCTAATTTAACTGACGCTCAGAAGCAAGCTGCTTTGGCGGCGGTTGACCAAGCCTTTAAGCAAAGTCAAGCTGAGGTAGAGGACGCTACCACGACGAAGGCAGTTGATACAGCACAAACTGATGGTGTGACCGCTATTGCTGGGGCTGTCATTGCCGCTAATACGAGTGCTAGTGAATTAGCAGCCGATAAAACAGCGGCTTTAGCTGAGTTACAACAGACCTTAGACCAAACGAATTCAGCAATTGCAGCTGATTCTAATCTAGATGACGCTCAAAAAGCTGCCGCTACTCAAGCTGCCCAAGCTGCTTATAATGACGCTATAAGCAATGTACAAAATGCTAATTCTGCCACAGCCGTGATTAATGCCAAGAATATAGGTAAGCAAGCTATTCAAGCAGCTTTAAGCGATGCGCAAACTGCTGCTCAAGCTTTACAAACTGCTAAAAATGATGCTTTACAGGACTTAGATAATGCTCAGCAAGCTGCTGATGCTGCTATTGATGCTGATCCTAGTTTAGATACTGATGCTAAAAAGCAGGCGGCAAAAGCTCAAGTTGCTGCTGCTTATAATCAAGCAGTCACTGCTGTTACCGCCGCTAGTGATGTAGACGGGGTTAATACGCAAAAGACTGCGGGTGTGGCTGCGATTAATCAAGCACAAAGTGATGCACAAGCATTGCAAGCTGCCAAGGATACGGCTTTAGCCGCTTTAGCAGATGAGCGTGATACTGCCCAACAAGCGATTATTGCTGCTAATTTGGATCCGGACGCTGCCGCTGCTGCGCAACAAGCAATTACTGCTGCTTATGGACATGCGGTTGACCAAGTTAATAATGCACAAGATGTGGCGAGTGTTGATACGCAAAAAAATGCCGGAATAACTGCGATTGATCAAGCGGTGACGGATGCGCAAACTGCTGCACAAGCACTACAAACGGCAAAAGACTCAGCTTTAGCTGTTTTACAAACGGCTAAAGAAAATGCGGACAGTCAAGTAGCCAGTTTAGATGCCAGTCAACAAGCTGCTGCTAAAAAAGCTATTCAAGCGGCGTATGATCAGGCCGTTGGCAAGGTTAAGGCTGCTACGACTCCGGCTGATGTCACAACCCAACAAGCTGCGGGCGTAGCTGCGATTAACCAAGCTGTAACAGATGTACAAAATACAGCTCAAGCTTTACAAACGGCAAAAGACTCAGCTTTAGCTGCTTTACAAACGGCCAAGGAGAATGCTGATAGTCAGGTTGCTAGTTTAGATGCCAGTCAACAATCTGCTGCTAAAAAAGCCATTCAAGCGGCGTATGATCAGGCTGTTGGCAAAGTCAAGACTGCTACGACTGCAGCTGATGTCACAACCCAACAGGATGCGGGTGTGGTTGCAATTAATCAAGCTGTAACGGATGCGCAAGATACATCTCAAGCCTTACAAGCTGCTAAAGATACAGCATTAGCGGCTTTGGCAGATGAACGTGATACCGCCCAACAAGCGATTATTGACGCCCATTTGGATCCTGCAGCTGCAACTGTGGCCCAACAAGCCATTCTTTCGGCTTATGGCCATGCTGTAGATAAGATCAGTGCTGCCAATGATGCAGCGGAGATTACTACGCAAAGAGATTCCGGCATTGCTGCCATTGATCAAGCCGTTACAGATGCCCAAAATGCCGCTCAAGAGTTACAATCTGCAAAAGACTCAGCCCTCGCAGCATTACAAACGGCCAAGGAGAATGCTGATAGTCAGGTTGCTAGTTTAGATGCTAGTCAACAAGCGGCAGCTAAACAAGCCATTCAAGCGGCGTATGATCAGGCCGTTGGTAAGGTCAAGGCCACTACAACTCCTGCTGATGTAACAACCCAACAAGATGTGGGCGTAGCAGCAATTAACCAAGCTGTAACTGCGGCTCAAGATAAAGATTTGGCTCAGGCAAAAGCAACCGCCTTAGCAACTCTACAAGCGGCAAAAACAACTGCTGAAAATGCTATTAATAGCATGAACTTATCGGCTACTCAAAAGCAGTCTTTGCGGCAACAAGTGCAAACGGCATATGATACTGCTGCTGCTAATATTACGCAGGCTAATACAATTACTGCTGCTCAACAAGCAGCACAAACTGGGGTAGCAGCGATTGAAGCGGTGATTGATCAAGCAAATGCTGGCATTGATCTAACTAATGCTCAGCAAAATGCTTTAACAGCTTTACAAAATGCACAAGCTAGTGCATTACAATTAATTGAAAACATGACGTTACCAACTGCTGATAAAACTGGTCTTGAACAACAAGTTCAAGATCAATATGCTCAAGCTGCTGCTAATGTTGCACAGGCTAAGACGCCACAATTAGCACAACAAGCTAGCTCTACGGGTGTCACAGCGATTGCAGCAATCGTGCAACAAGCAACGAATGCACAATTAGCACAAGCCAAAACGGATGCAGATGCAGCGTTAACCAGTGCTAGACAACAAGCAGAACAAGATATCCATGCAATGGCCCTAACGCAAGAACAAAAGACTGAGTTGTTAAATCAATTAGAACAAAAGTTTGAAGCTGCAAAGGCCCAGATTGAGAATGCTACGACGCCGGATACAGCTAATGCTGCGGCATTGGCAGGTATCACAGAGATTAATGGAGTCGAAGACGCTGCTATTAATCAAGAGACTGCAGATAAAGCCCAAGCAAGTGCAATGGCAGCCTTGGATCAGGCTCATGAACAGATTTTGCAGGATATTGCAGCAGCAAGTATTTCACCAACAGATAAAGCTACTTTGACAGCGAAGGCTGATGATATTTACTCTGCTGCTCAACAACAAATTATCACGGCACATGATAGTAATAACTTAAGTGCTATCCTAGCAGCACAAAATAATGGTGTAGCTAGACTCAAAGCCTTGCATGATGAACTGGAAAATATGCCAGTCTGGCAGCCAACAGTACCAACTATTCCGACTATTAGTTCTGAACCTACAAAGCCAACACAACCAACAATGGAGCGGCAAAAAGGTGTGGTCACAGTGAAACCTAATGTTACTAATGGTTATGTTGTTTTGTATGATCAAGATGGCAACCAGATTGATAGTCAAGTATTGGGTGCGAATACTGCTTGGAAGATTGATTATAAGCGTATAATTAACGGTCAAACTTATTATCGTGTTGGTGCTGATGAATATGTCAAAGCTAGTGATGTTGATTTGACTCCAGAGCAAGCTGGCAATAACCAAATTGTAGATGGCGTTGTAACAACTAATAAAGCCCAAGTGCCAGTCTATAATGCCCAAGGGCAGGTGATTGCCGAACGGACTTTAGGTCATAATACGCAATGGTTGACGAATAATCAGCAAACAATTAATGGTCAAACTTATTATCAAGTGGCTCCGAATGAATTTGTCTCAGTCAACGATGTTACTTGGACACCACAGGCGATGATTCTGAATCGCAAAGTGGGTGCCTTAGTCATTAATCAAACCAGCGCGCCCGTTTATCATTATGATCCGGCTCGCAGTTTGATGGTGAAGTCCAATAGTCGCACAGTTACCAACCAAAACCCTTGGCGCTATGATCGTCAATTAATCGTTAACGGCCATACTTATTATCGGGTGGCTGCTGATGAATGGGTAGAAGCTGACAAAGTACTTTTGAATTAATTTGAATCTTTAAAATGAAAATAACTCCTGATAGTTTAAGCTGTCAGGAGTTATTTAATTAGAATGAAAATTAAGCTTTTAATCAAATGAAAACATAAAATGAGGTTTCAGAAAAGCTAAAAAAGATTTCATACACTTTTAGACTATTTGTTGGATAAGTTGTATGATAGATCGTAGTATGATCAATAAATAACAATTAAGGAGACATATTATGGCAAAAGAGAATCGGCGCGTCCAACGGACGAAAACTCAGATTCAACACACACTGATTAATTTGATGCAAAAAAATGACTTAGATGATATTACAGTGACGCAACTATGTGATCAGGTTCCGATTAATCGGTCGACGTTTTATGCGCATTATAATTCAACGTATGATGTGTTGTTAGAAGTTGAAGATCACGTCATGCATGCCTTCATAGAATATTTGTTTCAACAAAAGCAGTTATCAATGGCCGAATATCAGTCACAGATGGATCAATTGTATTTAAAAATTCTGACGTTTGTGCAACAAAATAAAGAAGCAATGAAAGTGATGTTTACTTATCCAATTAATGATAAGTTTCATACCGATTTACTGAACTTGTCTCAGGAGAATAATACCTATACGGGGAATGTTTACCAGCAGATTTATACAATCGCTGGGGGCTTAGCCATGGTGCAACTGTGGCTCAAGAATGACTTAGATATTACCCCCGAAGAATTGAGCCAATTGATGATCGAAATGGGACCGTTTGATCATCATTGATTCATTTGGTTAATCATATTAATAATATTAGAAATTTTAAACTTATTTTTGTAATTTAAATTAGAAATATGCAAGAAAATGAATCTTATTATAAATAATTCAAAAGATATTTCTTGTGAAATGATATCGATTATTAACATAATATTTTTCGGTTTTAGAAAATTTACTAAAATAAGCGGTTGCTAAAAATTAATTAGTGGTTATAATTAAATTTGAAACTAATTATTTTATGATGTGTTTAAATTTAAATTGTGAAGGGGTAATTTAACATGAATAAAAATATGTTAAAGCATTCTAGTGTAGTTATTGCTGCTTTATTAGCAGTTGCTCCAGTTGCTACACAAGCAACAAGTATTTTTGCTGATACTAATGCTAGTGACACAGCATCTACAACAACAGGAACTAATGCTAACGGAACTTCGACAGCAACAGGCGCTGATAGTAATGCAACGGCTACAGATACTGCAGCTAGTGATGTAACAACTATTAACAAATTTGTAAGTGATTTTTCTACAGATACGACTACTATTACTACCCAACAAGCAGCTGCTATGGGTCTTAATGAAACATTCTTAGATAGAAGTGGTGCTTTAGGAGTAGCTAATGGTCAAGAGGGCTTAGTTGATCAAGCTGGAACACTAAGTGGAATGTCTCAACGTTTTTATAACGGTGCGACTGTGGACGCAACAAATGTTTGGAAGATTGCTGATAAGTATAGTAAAAAGGTAACAGTTGAATTTAATAACGATTCAGCTAATACTTATGAAGTTACGAATGCTAATTTATCAAAGATGACTAATACCGTAAACGGCATTTTAGCAATTGGTGGTGATGTAGTAGAAAAGATCGCTATTTATCCTAACGATAATCCTAGCGCAACTGTTAATACTATTACTTTAAAACTACATGTTACCGGTGCTCGCGATAATGCTAGTGGTAAATTAGAACAAATCTACAATCAAGCAGACGGTGCAATCAATCGTTTGAATGTTTCCGATAAAATGAAGTCCGCTGCTCATAATGCTGCTAAGGTTGCTTATAACCAATCTTTAAATGATTTGAAGAAGGCTAGAACAGCTGATAACATTACTGATATTAAGAATACTTTACAATCCAACTTAGATAGTATTGATACTCAATCACAAACAGCCGACGACTTTAATAGTTCAAAAGAAATGTCTAAGTCTGAATTAAAAGCTGTCGCTGATGAAACAGATAAAACTATTGATGGTTTACAGGTTTCGGATAGTTTGAAGTCTGCTGCTCATGCTACAGTTAAAGATGCCTACAATATCGGAGTAAAAGATATTGATAAATCTGAAACACAAGCTCAAGTAGATCAAGCTGAAGAAACTGCTATTAATAATATTAAATCTATTGTTTCTCAAACAACAGGTTTAAGTGATGCAAGAGATCAAGCTAAGACTGACTTAAAAGCTGTTGCTGACGAAACAGATAAGGCAATTGATGGCCTACAAGTTTCTGACAGTTATAAGTCTGCTGCCCATAATGCAGTTAAAAAAGCTTATGAAATTGGTGTAAATGACTTTGATCGGGCATCTACTGTTGACCAAGTAAATCAATTTGAAGCAACTGCTATTAGTAACATCAAAGGTATTGTAGATCAAACTAATACTCAAGGTGCTAATAGTCTTTTAAATGATGCTAAAGATCAAGCTAAGACAGAAGCTCAGCAAATTCTTGACAACACTAACAAAGAAATTAACGCTTCTAACTTATCAGATAAGATGAAGAGTGCAGCTTTAAAGACAGCTAAAGAAGCATATCAAATGAGCCTTAACAACATTGATAAAGCTAAGACTTTAGATGATGTTACAAATGCTGAAACTAATTTAATTTCTAATTTAAAGGGTGTTATTAGTCAAGCTTCTTCATTGGAAGATGCTCAAAAGATGGCTAAGACTGAATTGAAAGCTGTTGCCGATGGAACAGATAAATCAATTGATGGTTTGAATGTTTCTGATGCTTTGAAGTCTGCTGCTCATAATGTAGTTAAGAAGGCTTATGAAATTGGTTTAAACGATGTTGATCGTGCAACATCAATTGACCAAGTAAATCAGTTTGAAGCTACTGCTATTGGTAATATCAAGGGTATTGTGGACCAAACTGTTGCTCAAGGTGGCAATAATACAACACCAGCAACACCAGGTAACACTACACCTTCAGCACCTATTGATAGTTCAGCAACAACATCTGAAACAACAAATACTAACGAAAGCACGACAGTTGCTAAGCATGGTGTTGTAACAATTACTAAAGCTGGAGCTGCACAGGTTTATGATAAAGCTGGTAATGCTGTAAGTGCTCGCTTATTGCCAAATAATAGTGCATGGAAGACAAATGCATTAATTACCTTAGCTGACGGACGTCAAATGTATAAAGTTGCTGCTAACGAATATGTTTTAGCAAGTGATGTTAACTTTGAAGCTGCCGGAACTATTACAACAACTAAAGAAAAAGGTGTATTTAACACTGCTACTGATGGTGTTGCCACTGTTCTCTTTAACTTAACAAATGGTAAGTTTGTTTCTAATCCAGCACGTGTAATTCCAAGTGGTACTTCATGGAGTTACGACAAGAAGGCTGTTGTTGGCAATACAACTTATTACAAGGTATCACCAACAGAATGGATTTCTTCTGCATCTAAAGGTACAGCAATTCCTAGATAATAGATTGTGAGATTAGTTAATTAGTTTAACTTGCTTTTAATAAAAGCTTGAGATAATTTTTTGTTAGAAATTGTCTTGAGCTTTTTTTTTGCTTTCCCATTCAAATAAGGCTTTTACAGTGATTTCATTTTTAGACTTATTAAATTGAGATGAGTACGCTTCTTAAATATGTTATTTGTGTAACAAAATATTTACGAATTGATAATATTATGTGTAGATGAAAGAATATCGCTTGCAAAACCCCATAAATGAGTTAAAATAGCATTGTTGGTAAAGATAGATATTGATCATAGATAATTGATAAAATGGTACATCGACGACTACCAATTACTATCATTTAGTGTACATTTTAACAGTTGTTTATTTTATGTTATAATATCAGTATCTTCTATAAATATAATAGTTCGAGGAGGAATACCAATTATGAAGAAAACTTCATTAATGGGCGCTAGTGTTGTAGCAGCTGCTTTGTTAGCTGTTGCTCCAGTTGCTGCCCCAGCAATTAGTTCCGTTTCTGGTACACAAGTTGTTAAAGCTGATGCTACATCAGATGCAACTGCTGCTGCAAACAAGGTTTTTGCAGGAATCCAAAATACAAGTGCTAACTACGATTTGAGCAGTTCTAACACAGATACTACTTCAAATGCTACAGCATTCAAGAATGTTAAGACAGCTTTGTCTACTGCTTATGGTGATACAACTGTTTCTAAGATCATGGATGCTAACAACAAAGCTGAAGGATTTTTACAATATTTCCAATCTGCTACTCCTAATGGTTCAACTTTGACCAATGGTATTGCAGATAACGTAGTTAAGGTTACTTTTAAGTCAGGTGACTTAACATTAAATTCTCAAAATGAGTTGAATAATAAAGTTGCTGAAATTGAAAGCAAGGGTGGTTCATTAACTGCTACTTATGCTATTCAAGATGCTAAGAATACTTCAACAATTGCTTCTAAGACATTCACAATGAATGTTAAAGCTGCTGCTGGTGATGCTAGTCAAGTAACTGCATTATACTTGACAACACCTGCTTCTCTTGATGCTAAATTTGGCGAATCACTTTCTGACTTTAGTTACAGTGACTCTGCTAAAGTAGCTGCTAAAGACCAAAACGGTGCAGCAGTTGCTGCATTTGCTAATGGTGCTAATGTGAAAGCTTCTGTTCAATACAAGGTTAACAACGCCGATGGCACAACAACTGCTTGGACAGATGCAGATACAACTGCTGCTGGCAGTCACTTCGCTAAAGATGGCAAAGATGCCAACGGTAATAAAGTAACTTATAGTTATCGTCAATTAGCTACAGTATCTCTTCCTACAGGAATGACACCATCAACAGTTTATGCTAACGGTGCTAATGTTACTAAAGCAGATACAACAGTTTACACTTTAACAACTCCTATTAATGTTAATGGCTCAGCTGCTGAAGATACAACAGGAACAACTCTTGAAAAAGTTAAGGGTGTTGCTGTAGTTAACTCTGATGTAACTTATGCTCAATTGGTTGACAGACAGGGTAATGCCATTGCTGCTCGTGTACTTCCTGCTAACACAAGCTGGGCAGTTGATGGTAAGTTAACTAAATTAGCTAATAATAAAGTATATTACAAAGTATCTCCTAAGGAATATGTTGCAGCTACTGATGTAACATTTACACCTGCTGGTTCAGATACTGACAATTCTTCAACATCTAATTCTGATAACACTTCATCAGCTATTACAACAACTAAAGAAAAGGGTGTATTTAACACTGCTACTGATGGTGTTGCCACTGTTCTCTTTAACTTAACAAATGGTAAATTTGTTTCTAATCCAGCACGTTTAATTCCAAGTGGTACTTCATGGAGTTATGATAAGAAAGCCGTTGTTGGTGGTACAACTTATTATAAAGTTTCACCTACAGAATGGATTTCTTCTGCATCTAAAGGTACAGCAGTTCCTGCTAAATAATTGAATTAATTTCAATTTTGAAAGTCTCTCTGATTGAGAGGCTTTTTTTGTACAATAAATGAATGTTGATCTCAAAACAACTCTCTATGAAGCGGCCATTAAATATATGTTTTATTTTAGTTACAAATCATCTAATGACTTGCAATCACTTAGTGAAAACTTTAATATCAAAGTGTAATCAATTCTGGAGGGATTTTCTTGAAGAAAACATTCATTACTTCAACTTTAACAGCTGCTTTGTTAACTACTTCCGTTTTACCAAGTGTAGCTAATTTAACGCAAGCAGCTGACAATAACTCATCAACTATTAGTGATGAGCAGGTTAGTTCAAAACAACAAGTAACTAATAATTCACAAGTTACTGATCAAACGGCTGCACAGGCAACGCAAGCAACACAAGATAGCGGTCATGCAATTTCGACACAAAATAGTGATCCAACGGTTAGTCCAGTGTCACCAGCAGCAACCCCGGCTATTAGCCCTAAGATGGTCACTGAAGGGACTTTTGCGACAACTAGTACTCAGCAAGCCTTTATTCAACAAATCGCTCCTTACGCTCAACAAGCTGCTAATTCGCGCAATTTGTATCCATCAGTCATGATGGCTCAAGCTATTTTGGAAAGTGGTTGGGGAACATCAGCTTTGTCCCAAGCCCCCAATTACAATTTATTTGGCATTAAGGGGAGTTATAATGGTGCCTCAGTGGATATGCCGACTTTAGAGTGGATTAACGGTCAGTATGTTTCAGTTGATGCCTATTTCCGTAAATATCCTAGTTATTTGGAATCTTTTAATGATAATGGGGATAAATTACGTTATGGCGTCAGTTGGGATAGCTCCTATTACAGTGGTACTTGGCGTGAGAATACAACTAGCTATCGCGATGCAACAGCTTGGTTGCAAGGACGTTATGCAACGGATCCAACTTATGCTAGCAAGTTAAATGACATTATTGATACGTATAATTTGACGCAATATGATAATACAGCTGCTGCTGATGCCACAGTACCAAGTGGTAGTTCTACAACGACTGACAATACTAGTGATAACTTGCAGCCAGGTCAAGTTCAGACTTTTCGTCACGTAGTACGGACAACGAACGTTGTGTCGTATGCTTGGTTATATGATGAAAATGGTACTAGAATAGAAGCACGGGTTTTGCCTAAGAATACCGATTGGAAAGCTGATAAAGTTAAAAATATTAATGGTTATCGGTATTATCGAGTAGCTGGTGATGAATGGGTTTTAGCTAATGATGTAACTATAATGCAGTAATTTTGTCTTTTAATTTATTTGTTTATATTTATGTATAATTAATGCTTGTAAAAAGGATCTCTGAATTTATTATAATTTCGGAGATCCTTTTTATGTAAGCAAATTTAAAAAAGGATTTTTCCATATTATCCAATCAAGTCTAATCAAGTAGTAGTAACAGTATGACTATATGGAAATTACTACGGTTTTGAATATCAAAATATACAAAATTATTCGAGAGATATTAGTTCAATATTGAAAGATTCTTGATTGTGTTATCTGACATAAAGGATTAACTTTTTTGAATAATGATAATCAAATTTCAACCAAACTGATATTTTTATTTTGGTTTTTTAATTGTTATTTATACCTGAAATATCAGTTATGAAATTGTAGGATCTTAAGCTTATGATTTGAACGTCAAAAAAATGGAATTATATTAATTGACAAATTAAACTAGCTATAATTTATTTTTTCTATTAACCATAAATATTTTCTTTTATTTTTTGATTTAAAATTATTAAACTATAAATTTTTACTAAAAACAAAAACGTTAAGAGATAAAAACATAGCGTTTGATTGGATTTTATTAATTTTTTAATTTTTGGTGTTATAATTTAATCGGTTTCAAAATAAAGGTATTATAAGGAGGAAAAAGTAATGACCTGGAAATCAAAGATAGTAGTGCTAGCTGCAAGTTTAACAATGGCTGCCCCGGTAATAAGTACAGGACTGACTAATGTTAGTGCGGATACAGTCAATGATAACTCTGCACAGATTAGTACTCGTAATATTGTTATTAGTCCAACCCAAGGTGTAGTTACCGTATCTGCATCAAAAGGACGTCTGTTTACGGATAATTTTGAGCTGGTAGCTGAGCGTTATGTAACATACCAATCAGCTTGGAAAACTGATAAAATTGCATACGATTCAGCAACAGGGAAAGAATATTTTCGGATTGCACCGAATGAATGGTTAGTTTCCGACGATGTAGTATTTTCATACTAATTTAGTTATTGACGGTTGGAATATTTCTTTTAAGTTAGAAGGTATTAAAAAATCATGAATCTTAAATCAAATTTAATGATGTTGGCAACAAGTGTATTGATGTTGGCTCCAGTTATTAGTACTAGTTTGACTAGTGTTAGTGCGGACACGGTTAATGATAATTCTGAACAGGTTAGTCCCCGCAATGTTGTTATTAGTCCCACTAAAGGTGTAGTAACTGTTACTGCAGAAAATGGTCGTCTCTATACTGATGATTTTAAACAGATTACATTGCGTTATATTAAGTATCAATCATCATGGAAGACAGATAAAATTGCCTATGATTCAGTCACAGGAAAAGAGTATTTTCGGATTGCTCCCAATATGTGGGTAATTTCTGATGATGTAGTATTTTCTTAATATTTTTATACTATTTTCAGATGAAAAGGCTTTCTGCTATACTTGCAGCTTTGCAGTTAATATTTAGCATTGATATTTTTTAAGTAAAATTAAATTTATGGAGGATGAATATTATGAAAATAAAGTCAGGTTTAATGATGTTAATGACTAGTACTATGATGTTAGCACCTGTTATTAGTACAGGTTTAACTAGTGTGAGTGCTGATACGGTTAATGATAATTCCACGCAAGTTAGTACCCGCAATGTGAATCTTAGTCCTACTAATGGTGTAGTTACCATTACGGCACAATGGGGTAGAATTTACGATGATAATTTACAAGTGGAACCTGGTAGGGTTTTAAAATATCAATCTGCATGGAAGACAGACAAAATTGCTTATGATTCAGCAACAGGAGAAGAATATTTTCGGATTGCTCCTAATATGTGGGTAATTTCCGATGACGTAGTATTTTCTTAATAATTTAGTTGTTATATTTACTAATTTGATTGATAGAGTTAGGGGCTAAAAATTATGAAGTTAAAATCAAATTTAACTATATTGGCAACAAGTATGTTGATGTTAGCACCTGCTATCAGTACTAGTTTAACTAGTGTTAATGCAGCTACTGTTAGCAGCACTTCAGGACAAATTAGCACCCGTAATATGGTTATTAGTCCAACCAAAGGTACGGTAACCATAACTGCAGCAAATGGTCGAGTTTACAATGATAGTTTTGCTCTTGTCCAAGGGTTAACCTTCAAATATCAATCATCTTGGAAAACCGATAAAATTGCCTATGATACGGTTACTGGTAACGAATACTTTCGCGTAGCACCTAATAAATGGGTTAATTCTTATGACGTTGTTTTTTCATAATAATTGGTAAAGTTTTATTTGTAAGGAGGAGCTTATAATGAGATTCAAGTCAAGTTTGATTATGTTAGTAACTAGTGCAGCCATGCTTGCCCCTGTTGTGACGACTGGATTAACTGCTGTTTCAGCAGACACGGTTGCCCCCGATGTAACACAAGTTAGCACTCGAAATATCACGATTAGCCCAACTAAGGGCGTGGTTACTGTAACTTCTAACTTTGCTCATTTTTATAAGGATAATCTAGAAATGGTGCCTGATTGTGGTGTCTATTATCAATCATCTTGGAAAACTGATAAAATCGCTTATAACTCATCCACGGGTGAAGAATTCTTTCGAATTGCTCCTAATAAGTGGTTGTCCGCTTCTGATGTAGTATTCTCTTATTAATTAAAAACTGTAATGTAATTTTGTGATCACAATTTACTTATTAGCTTTAAAGACCTCTTACATAAAAGGGGTCTTTTTTATTCAATTTAATTACTTTAATTACTAATATAAACAGCTTGGTGGTTTTTGTAAGAAAGGTATGAATATAACTATGGTAAATAATAATTCTTTAAATCAGAATTTAACATCAATTAATGTTAATAACTTGTTAATTCAATATCAGACTAAAAGAGCTGCTGTGATTAGGTATAATCTGATTTACTCTTATCTGATTGATGCATCTCGTTCGCAAAAATTATCAGAATACTTGATGTTAAAATATTTTATCAATCAATGCTTTTGCAATATATGTGAAGAGATAATTATGCAAAGAATTTCTAATCAACAACATTCCCAAATACTTCAATATACCTATTTAAAACCCTTAAAGAATGATAGGGCTATCATGACAAAACTTAATTATAGTAATTCTAGTTACTATCGTCACAGAAAGTTAGCCCTATGTGATTTTGCGGAATTTTGGCCCAATCGCTTTGATTCGTTAAAAGTATATGATTAAACATTGATAATAGTTGGGATATTTTTGACACATTAAAGGAACACTCTTGGGATAATATCCATTGCATAATAGTATTGTTGAAAGTTTTGAAAGACATTACAAGGAGGTTAACAATGAGAAGAAGAAGAGAGTCACAATTACTTAATATTGAACAAACAGCTATTAATGCAGATAATATTTTAAGTCAATATCAACATAAGAAGGATTTACTTCAAAGATGGAACTTTGGTATTCAATCGCCTAGTTTTGAAACCGTTACCCAAAATGATCATTCTAAGAATCATGTAGAAGATCGATTAGTGTCACATATTGATGAAAAAACTTTTTGTGGTTGGTGTGAACAGATTATTAACGAGATGATTAATGACAAGCAGCATGCACAAATTTTAAAGTACACTTATTTAACTCCGCTAGATAGTGACCAGGAAATAATGGAGCGTCTACACTATGAACGTTCTAGTTATTATCGTCATCGTAAGTTAGCTTTGTGTGACTTTGCCGAATTTTGGCCACCTGTTGTTCAAGAATTAGTAGTTTACAATGAACAAGTGAAACAAATTTAAGATAAGTTTGAAACACCTATGATATTTAAATCATTGCATAATGATAGCGTAGAAAAGATAGCTAGTTAAAGCACTTCTAATGAAGTGCTTTTTTTGTACCCAGAAAGGGGGTGATTGTTATGGATTAATTATATATTTAAATAATTTGGATGTAGAAAGGAGTTTTATAAATGGATAATTCAGGAATTGTGACTGTCTTAGAAAGTAAAGCCAAAGTTTATTCAGCTGTTGCTGGTAGTTTAACTGGCCAAACATTAGCTTTCAATACGCAATGGAAATACAATCTTACTTCTACTGACAGTCAAGGTAAGAATTGGTTTCATGTTGGTGGCAGTCAATGGGTTTGCGAGACAGAAGTTGGCGTGAAAATTCAAAGCGCCGTTCATACTAGCGGAACTTTAAAATCTAATGGTGCTTTTGTGCGGGTTTCACCGAATGGTTCTGGTGCAGGCTTTAATTTAACTGCTCAAGAGTCATATCGATATGATACCAAGGTAATCGATGCTTGGGGCTACACTTGGTATCATGTTGGTTTTGCTAATTGGGTTGCCGGATTGGATGTCAATTTAAACATTTCGGGGGTTGTAACGGTTACGGAAAGCAAGGCCAAAGTCTATTCGTCTGTTAACGGCAGTGCTACTGGTCAAACTTTAAGTTTTAATACGCAATGGAAGTATAATTTGGTGGCTATTGATGGTCAAGGACGTAATTGGTATCACGTTGGTGGTAGTCAATGGGTCTGTGAAACAGAGGTTGGCAATCAGTTACAAAGTTTAACTCATGTTAGTGGAACTTTGTCCTCCAATGGCGCCGTTGTTTATCATGCGCCTCAGGGTTCGGGAGCTGGTTTTAACCTAACAGCAGGAGAATCTTATAAATACGATACTAAGGCCATTGATGTTAATGGTAATGCTTGGTATCACGTGGGATTTGCTAATTGGGTGTCAGCTAACGATGTCATCTTGGCTAGTTCCAAACCAGGTAATGGAGCGCGTGTGAAAGTTACTTTCTATGATCCAGCAGTTTTGGGATCTTCGATGGGATATGGTGGTGTTGCGGCCAACTTAAATGTTTATCCTAAAGGAACTAATTTGAAGATTGTTTTGGATCAACCAGTTAATGGACAAACAGTACTTTATCGCCAGGTGAATGATACTGGAACTTTTGTTAATCAAAATCCAAATCAAATTGATATTGCTTTGCCTAATTCGCAAATTCCAGCTTATGGCGTCACTTATGCAACGATTTATGTTCTTTAAGTTTATAAAATAATGGAGGAAAGATATTATGGATAGTTCAGGAATTGTAACAGTTTTAGAAAGCAAGGCTCAAGTGTATGCTACTGTTAATGGTAGTAAAACAGGACAAACTCTAGCGTTTGATACGCAATGGAAATATAATAATACTTCTACAGATGACCAAAGTCGCAACTGGTTTCATGTTGGTGGTGGCCAATGGGTTTGTGAAACAGAAGTTGGCGTGAAAATTCAGAGTGCTACACACACGAAAGGAGTACTAAGTTCTAGTGGAGCCTTTGTTCGGATATCTCCTAATGGTTCGGGAGCTGGTTTTAATTTAGGAGCCAATGAACCTTACTCTTATGATACTAAAGTGGTTGACGCTTGGGGGTATACTTGGTATCACGTCGGTTACGCTAATTGGGTTGCCGGCTTGGATATTACCTTAAAAACTTCAGGAGTTGTTACTGTGCTAGAGAGTAAAGCACAAGTCTATGCTACTGTTAATGGGAGTTTAACTGGTCAAACCTTAGCCTTTAATACGCAATGGAAATATAATTCTACCGCCGTGGATAAGCAAGGACGTAATTGGTATCATGTTGGCGGTGGCCAATGGGTTTGTGAAACAGAAGTGGGCGATCAAATCCAAAGTGCTACTCATGTAAAAGGAACCTTAAACTCAAATGGAGCTTTAGTTCGTTTTGCTCCGAATGGTTCTAGTTCAGGACATAATTTGACTGCGGGTTTAACTTATAAATATGATACGAGAGTTGTTGATAACTGGAATTATAGTTGGTACCATGTAGGATACGCTAATTGGGTTGCCGGTTTAGATGTAACGGTGAGTGGTTCTGGTAGTGAGATTGTCAATATTGCTGAAAGCATGTTAGGTTACTTCACTTATAGTCAAGTTCACGGAGTATCATATATTGGCTCGGTTGCTAATCCTAATCGTTATGGTCAAACCGATTGTTCCGGTTTTGTTTGGTTAGTTCTTAAAAAAGCTGGCTGCAGTGTTCCGGACAATATGCAATGGTACACAGGATCTATGGAAAGTGATGCTCGTTATAATCACAATTGGTTAAAGCAGGTCTCAACTAGTGAAGCTCAACCAGGTGATATTATTATTATGAATTCTGGTTCGGGAGCAGGTAACAACGGACATACTGCGATCTTAACTAGCAACTGGAATGGCAATGCCACTTCGATTATTGAAATGGGGGGTAACCCTAATGCCAATGGTGTCAATACTTGGACGGTGGGTAATGCATTTTATAGTTTATTAAATGCTGGAGCATCGCAAGTATTGGCTCGACCTATCTAAATTAGGTAAATCAAGTGACTAGAATTAAATTAGGAGAAAAAGTGATTAAAGAAATAGAATTGCATTTCTATTTGTTTGATCGCTTTTTTTGTTTTAGGAGTTAAAGGAGATGATCTGAATGAGTCTGTGGTCTTGGATTGAAATAATTATCGCCTTATTACCAATTCCAGCAGCCTATTTGGGATGTAAAAAAGCACTAAAATCTATGCATGATAATTCACGTGTCTCTAAAATGGATGCGCGCGTCACCCATACAGAACAAGCTATTCAAGCAATTCTGCATGATTCTTTGTATAAACGATGTACTTTTTTTATTAGTAAAGGTTCAATTTCCTTAACGGAGTTGGATAATATTGAGCACTTGTATAAAGGTTATGCAAGTGTCGGCGGCGATGGAACTGGTAAAACTCTCTACAATAAAGTGCTAGCTTTAAAAATTTTAGATGATGATAAGGAGTGATGATGTTGAAAAAAGTTTATGTGAATTTGTTTTGGGGAGTAGTTATGGAACTACTCTTTTTTACTATGTCAGTTCAAGCTGCTAATACCGATATGGTAGATGTCTCTAATCATAATGGCGATATGACTTATGCTAATTTTGTAGATATGCGCGACCATTATGGCGTTAAATCAGTGGTCACCAAAATTAGTGAGGGAACTGACTATCAAGACCCTACGGCAGCTAATAATATTAAAACTGCCCAGCAAGCAGGTCTATATATTAATGGTTATCATTTTGCCCGCTATCAAACGGTTCAACAAGCTAAAAACGAGGCAGACTATGCTTGTCAAACCGCTAAGGCTGATGGCTTACCTGTTGGGGCTGTTTTGGTAGCAGATGTTGAAGCTTCTGAACAACAAGCACTGAGCTATTCGCAAAATCAAGCCAATAATGAAGCGTTTGAGAATGTTGTTCAGCAATATGGTTATCGTCCGAATATCTATACGATGGCTAGTTGGGTAGGGGTCAAATTTCCCGTATCTAAAGGGTGGATCGCTCAATATCCTGCTAATCCTTGGAACTTAACTTCTTATAGTAATCATCATGCTTGGCAATTTGCGTCAGATATGTCGTTTACTGGTAGTTATGGGCAGTTTGATGTATCTAATTTATATGATGATTTTTACACTGCTGGACAAAAGACTGTTAATACTATTAATAATGTTGTTACCACTCAAACCACGGATAAGAATGCTGCAACTATGTTTCACGGTGATAGTTCTGCTTTTGATACGACGCCGTTATTAAATAATACTAGTTGGGCAGCTTCTAAGATAATACCTGATAACAATAATCGTCCGATGTTTTTAGTCGGCGGTGATAGTTATCTACCACAAAGAAATACTAATCTTAAAGGCTTACTGACGATTAATTATTTAAACGGTTATGGTCCCAATGCTGTCGATAGTACTGGTAAGGAAATTGCCAATTCAAATTTAACTTTTAAAGGGGGAACACAATGGAAAACGAATGATAAACTGTATAATATTGCTGGGGTTGGCTATTGTTATAAAGTGGCAGCAAATGAATATGTCGCAGCGAAGTATCAAGTTGGATCTGGATTTAAAGGATAATTAATTGAAAATAAAGGGCTTAATGTTCCATTAATTATTTTCCTCCGAGTACGAATCAATATTAATGGTATGATGGTTTAGTTCAATGTCAAAATCTAACATCTATATCTCAATGACTATTATCGAGATTATAAGTCTTTTGCGTTTATGTTACACAAATGTTAAAGATATTGTTCTGAAATTTATTTATTGTTAAAATGATTACAAGATTAAAAATGGAGGAAATAAAAATGCTGAAACGAAATTTAAAAATAATTATTTCGTTGATGTTTGGTTTAGTTATTGGCTTTGGCTTCACCAGTCAAAACACAAAAGCTGAAACTGTTAATGAATACATTCAGCGCAATAATATTCAACCAAGTAACATTCAACAGGTCAATGGGACTTTTGACCAAATGTTTGGTTATGAAAATGGTGTTGGTAAGCCTGAAGGGGTTGTTATCCACGAAACAGCTACTAAAAATGCTACTGCTTGGGATGAAGTGACCTACTTCAACCGCGAATGGCAAACCGCCCAAACTTATGTACATGCGTTTGCGGATGCTAACCACATTTTACAAATTCATAATACTGACTATGGGGTTTGGGGAGCTGGTTATTGGGCGAACCAACGCTTTATCCAAATTGAATTATGTGAAGAAAACACTTATGATGGTTTTGCTCGTTCAGTGAATAATCAAGCTTACTTTACTGCTTATATGTTGAAGAAATATGGCTTGAAGCCGTCATTGGCTGATCATACTGGTAGTGGTACGATCTGGTCACATAATGCGGTTAATCAGTATCACCCTTCTGCTGGTGGGCATACTGACCCAATTGGTTGGTTTAGTCAATGGGGTTACTCCATGGATCAATTCTATCAATTGGTTCAAAGCCAATATGATAAGTTGAACGATACTGCCAATAATGCTGCTGCTGGCAACAGTAAAGATGGTATTATTCAAGTAAATTCTGATCAAACTTATTCCAATTTGTATACACGCAATTCTGATGGAACTTTTACTAAGAGTGATGCACGGGTAATTCCTGCTAATACAAAGTGGGTTTACAACAAGTCTGCTGTTGATAAGGGGATTACGTACTACAAAGTTGACCCAACCGAATGGGCTATTAGTACTCAAACAACAATTTTACGTTATTCCACACACTAAAAAGAACTATCATAATTATTTAAAGACTATTAGTGATTTTTTTCTAATAGTCTTTTTTTGTGATCTTTTTTACCAAAAAGAGTAGTCTTTTTAAGTGATTCGCGTTAAATTGTTATTGTTGCAACCGTTAACACACGGCTGCTCCAATCATAAGGAAGAGGTATTGGGATATGAAAGATTACGATTTAACCAAAGTACCAGTGATGAATAAAGAGGTGTTAAAAGCAGCGATTGCGCACCAACAATTACCCATTCGCCAAGAATTTCAATTAACGGCACAAACCATTGCTTTGTTTGATTTACAAGGTCAAGCAGCATATCCAACCGTCATTTTTGACCGACAATTGGGCTATTTTGGGCTTCGCCAAACGACTCGTCAAATTTGGAATAACTATTTTCACCAACATATCTTCGATTTGTATCATACCCGTCGCTTGATTCAATATCATGGGCACTCACGATTATTGGCGCTGTCCTTAGGTTCATTGGTGTATTTTCCATTAGGGGCGATTGGTCATGGCAACAGTGACTGGATTGGTTTGCACGGGCAGATTGATTGTGCACAAGACCTTCAACACCAACAAGCAACTTTTTATGATGAGTCCGGACAACAATTACAATTTACTTATAGCCGCCGGCATGATTTGTGGACGGCAATTCATCAAGCTGGCTTTTACGCGCAATATAATGTGCGGGCATTTGAACTGGCAGCTCAAGAGTTAGGCTTGGAACTTAAACCGATCGTTTGGAGTAGCTTATTGAAGCAGGTGATTAACTGTCACTGCTCCTTACATCGCCAATTACCAACCACATACTTAGAAGTCAAAGACTTTTTACAAAGTTTTCAAACCTGGTCTTTAACTCACTTATTAAAAGATCCCGACTTGGATTTAAATGAGCAATTGCAGCAAGAGCAACTGCGGTTTTGGCAAAGTAATTTACATGCGGCGCACTATTTATGGTAGTAATTGCGCCCGCGGTTGCAGATTAGTTGCGCGCAACCAGTGGTAATTAATTCAAAAAAGGTGTATTCAATCCTTTGGTAGTCGTGTTTAACGCGTGTTTTATGGGAAGTTCAGGCTTGTTATCTTAAAGCTACACAAGCGCTTGTGCAAACTTAAGATGGGAGTTTGAACTAGTGAAACATTCGTTACAGCAAGGTTTTGATTTAGCCTTAACTAATCAACGCTTAATTGGTGGCGCCTTGAAACAAGCTGGGGTTTGGCGCAATAATCTGAATTATGAAGATTATTTTCAGGATGCCTTAGTACTGTATGCCACGACGTGGGTCCAATTTGAGCAATCAGCTGGTCAATTTGCACCGTATATTTTTCAAAAGATTGTCTGGCGCACGCAAGATCAATTGCGCCAAAGTCACCGCCAGCAACATGAGTCGGTGGAAGAACTCTTTTATTTACCAGATCAGACGACCACGGCACTTAGCGACTGGCAGGTAGTGTTACACCAAAAGGCTCGGCAATTAGCACCATTAGAACGGCAAGTCTTGCAAGCCTGTATTCTAGAAGTACCACTAACGCAATTGGCGAAACAAGTTCATAAAAGTTCGCGGTATTTACGTAAAATTCGCGCCCAAGTTCGTCAGAAATTAATATCATAAAGTGATCGATTGAAAAAACACAACTAAAGTTTAAAGACGTTTGAATAACTTTAATTGTGTTTTTTTAATATTTTTCTAATAATTATCCTGCTTAGAATAACATAAATATTATTAAGGATTTTAAGATTAAATGAATTATGGTTTACTGCCAATATATACTCAGTTTGTTTGCCTTAATATCAAATAAAGTGATTTTTTAAAGGGGAAAGTTTCATTGACTTGGTGAATTAATGAGCACTAAAATGGAGTATCAATTGTTACGTAGTAGTTGATGCACAAACAGTTTATTGAACTTTTTTACAAAATAATTAATTATTTTTTGATTAAATGCTATAGCTAAATAAATTCTTTGATATCAAAGACACTGATAATTTGTATTATTTTTCAAGTAAATCTTTACTGGAAAAATTGTTTAATTTTGCATCGAGAACCATGAGAGATGCAGTGAGAATAGGTGTAGTGATGTTAAAAAGGCAAAAAGTTTTCCAAATTTTCATGGGTTTGGTAACTGTTAGTTTAGTGAGCGTTATTTTATTTAATCAGCAAAGTTGTAATCCCACAGTGGTGGCCGCGCAAATTTCGTCATTGTTGCCTTGGACTAGCAAGCAACTCGGCAAAGCGCCAACTACCAGTTTAACTGCAACAGAGCCTTGGATGCGGATGAGTGAACCTGTATATAACTCGCAGGTTTATCAACCAGCAAACTTTCGCTTAACTGGTACGAGTACTTGGAATCCGCAGTCGAAAAGCTGTGATGTGGCGTTAAAGTGGGATGATTTGACAGCACCAGCGGCACCATATCAGCTTAATGGTGGCTATAAAGTTTATTCTTCATCAGCGAGTAATGCGAGCTGGTTGATGGAACCAATCAATTATGGCAAGCACCTCAAAGTTTTGAATGTGTATCCGGATAAAGGAAATTTTTTGAAAAAATGGCTTGCTGGCTATGATAAAGATCCCTCTGACGGTTCGAGTTTGTTAGATATCACTGAAGTGCCACTGACGACTTTTAATAAAAATCCCGATTATTATTTATATCAAAATCATCAAAATGGTGCCTATCAATATGATTCCCTCTTTTTTGGCTCCAAAGATAGCAATGGGAATCAAGATATTAGTGATGTGGCGGGCCAAGCTGTGACCAAGTTCGGGAATACGGGTCGCGCAGTGATTATTGGTCATGATGTTGTCGCAGGCAATCATTCGCTAGCACAACATGCTAACTTCAACAAATATTTAGCCGATAAATTAGGAATTCAAGTCGTGGCAGTGCCCGATGGGCAAGTGCAACCGCGGGTAGGCTCGACCAAAGTTAAATTTGTGAACGCTGGTTTTTTAACTGAGTATCCTAATGAATTACCTACGGATCAAGATTATACGATTTCCAAATCGCATACTTTTGGGCAGTACTATCTCTATGGCGGGCAAGCCCAACGCTGGATGCAATTTGATCAACCTTATTCAGATGCTGAAAATAGTCATTTCTTTGCCTTAAACGCTGCCAGTAATCCTTATGAATTAAGCAGTGGTCAAACACCAGCGGCAAGCGATTTAGGCGATAACAATCATTACTTAATTACCAAAAATAATTATGCGATGATTCAGACCGGTCACACTTTAGGAGCTTGTACCCCTGATGAAGCGCGGATTATCGTGAATACCATTTATTATGTTTCGTCCTTAACGACGACGAATACCGCTAATATTAAAACCGCCAAAGATACAACAGCGCCCAATGAACCCGACGTGAGCCTGGCTAATACTAATCCTGGTAATCCGAACTGCCTCAATATTACTTTAGATAAGCATGTGGCTGCTGGAATGAGTTATAACGCGCAAGACGGCGATAATGGTAATCTCTATAATTTTAAAATTACGGCTAATGTTGCCGGGAGGAATGAAGAACTAGATTCGGATGCCATTCATCAAAAGGTTGAAAGTGGTGTTTGGGGTTATCTCTACCAAATTGATAATCAGCCTACCGCCACTTTGACGCCCAATCATGATAGCTATGGGAATGTTACTTTAACCGACATTGACCGCAGTGATGGGAGTGGTGAACACCTGACACCAGATATTAATAATTTAAAAGTTAGTTTTACCGCCCAACGTTCACTCGGCCATTCGCAATTTTTGCATGTTGCTACCGTCGATCGGGCGGGCAATGTTTCCACAACTAAAACGGTGAATCTGAATAGTTATAATTTGCCGTATCAAGGCACCTTAACGACAACAGGGCAAGTGGATGGACAGGCTGCTTCAACGACACCAACTTTTCGTCCTGGCGCGACTGTCCAGTTGAAGAGTGATTACCAGATGCAAAATCAAGCTTATAGTTATCAAGATTTACAAGCACCCATCCACTTCAGTGATCATTTACCAGTCGGCTTAACGTATGTGCCTAACAGCTTACAGGTAACACTGCGAACAACTAGTGGACAAAGTTATACTTTGACGCCACAGCAATTACAGGCTAATCAGCCACTGGACTTTAGTTTGTCGAGTCCAGATGGAATGGCTATTTTTCCACCGGGGAGTTTAATTGAAGTAACTTTTCAAGCTGCAACGTCAGCGCAAGATAATTTAGTCCAAATCATGAATCATGCCGAAGTGACGGGCAAGAGTAGTGATCAACTATCCCAAAAGGCCACTAGTGATCTAACGATGACGCGGGCTGGTGTGTTAGAAATTACGAGTGTGCCCCAAGAGATTGCCTTTGGGACTGTGAAGAGCGCACCAGTCAACAATGATAATACTAAAACGATTGGTGATCTGAAAGTGCGGCATTTTAGTTCGACTACTGCTGCTAGTCAGCACTTCAATGTGCAAGTGGCGTTTAATCAGCAATTACGTAATTCATTGCTCACGCCGGTAACGGGGTGGAATTTACAGTTGGATACGGACAATGGTTGGCAATCGGTCACTTCTGCGACAAACTTGGGTCAACAAACGCAGTTTAGTGGTAATGTGCAAGGGGGCATCGTCGATTTTGTTAAGCAAATTGGAGTCGGTAAATGGCGGTTAACCATTCCCCGGACACATCCGAAGAGTGATGATTATCAAGGAACCATCACTTGGAGCGTGGTCAATGGAATCAATTAAGTGAACGACATTTTAGCAAAGGCTGGAACAAAATAATTAGAGGTTGAGGTAAAAAGGATTGTTCGTCAATTTCAACGGACATTTTCTTTTGATAGTGCCTTAAACCTCGTTATTGTTCCAACCTTTTTCATTTGCAATTTACATAGTTTTTAAAAACTAAGATCTGACAAGAGGCACTAAGAATCTATTTGGTGAAAGAAAGTAAATTCACGCACGAGAATATGTGGATTCTAAATGATAATTAAATTAAATTTGCTTCGATATCAAAAAAAGTTATTTTTTTCAATCAACGTTTGCGTAGTAATTGGATTTTTATTGACTTTAATGATTGTTTTGCATTAAAATTATTACGTAAATAATTCACGTGTTTTTAATTAAAATTAGGCTTTATTTATTAAATAAATGCTATTTTGAAAATAATTTTCGGAAAATATTTTTAATTATTGTAAAAAATAATCTTGCTGGAATCGAATGTGAGTTCAGAGTTGGTTGGTTTTAGTTGCTAAATGTCAGTTGCGATGAAAAAAGGTGTAATGATGTTTAAATTACAAAAGCTAATTCAAAAAACAATCATAGTGGTGGCGATCGGATTTTTAGGCATTAATGTTGGGGTAGAACCAGTTAGTGCCCAACCAGTTCAAGTTGCAGTTGCCGCTAAAAAGCAAACAGGCACTGATTTAAAATCTATGATTGACCAAGTGCAAAATTTGGGACAACCAGTTGCTCAGTCCACTCCAACAACGCAACAATCGCCTACCAAAGCGATTCGCGTGGCTCAAACACCCGCCAAAACTACTTCTAATTTAGGGGATGCAGCAGTTCCCGAGCCAGTCTATAACTCTACGAAGTATGTTACTCCTGGTGCTCATCCTCGTTTTAGTTTAACTGGACATAGTACTTGGAATTCACAATCGAAAAGTTGTGATGTTACTTTGAATTGGGATGATTTAAGCAATTCTTCAGAATATACGTTAAATAGCGGTTATAAGGTGAATTCGGCATTAATAGGTGCGAAGACTTGGACTATTGAGCCCATTAATTATGGGCGCCGTTTGAAAGTCTTGAACGTTTATCCTGATGACGGTAAACATAACGGACGTTTTTTGAAAAGTTGGTTGACCGGTTATGATAAAAATCCCGATCCTGCTTCAGATCATGAAAGTATGTTAAATGTAACGGAAGTGTCGTTGCCTAACTTTAACAGTAATCCTGATTATTATTTGTATACTAATCATAGTTCGGGTGCGTTCCAATATGATGCCATTTATTTTGGCTCACGAGATAGTAATCTACACCAAGATATTAGTACTACTGCTAGTCAGGCGGTGGCTAAGTTTGGTAATGCTGGTCGGGCGGTCATTATTGGTCATGATGTCGTGGCGGGTAATCACTCAATTGGTCAACATACCAACTTTAACCAATATTTAGCCGATAAATTAGGGATTAAAGTTGTTCAAGTGGCCGATGGGCAAGTGCAACCACGCGTGGGTTCACAACAAGTAAAATTTGTTCATACCGGTTTTTTGACCGAGTACCCTAATGAATTACCAATTGATCGCGATTATACGATTTCTAATTCTCATACTTTTGGCCAATATTATATGTATAGTGGTCAAGCAGAGCGCTGGATGCAATTTGATCAGCCGTATTCTGATGCGGAAAATAGTCATCCGTTTGCGATTAATAGTGCTAATAATTTGTACGAATTAGCAGTGGGACAAGCTCCGGCTAAAACTGACTTGGGTGATAATAATCATTATTTAATTACCAAAAATAACTATGCCATGATTCAAACTGGCCATACTACAGGAGCTTGTACACCGGACGAAGCGAAGATTATTGTCAATACGATTTACTACGTTTCATCTTTGTCAATGACTAATTCAGCGACGATTAAAACTGCTCAAGACAAGGCCGCACCGAACACGCCTACTATCTATGCTACTAAACCAACTGATCCAGACAAAATCCATATTACGCTAGATAAGCATGTAAATGACAATAATTCTTATGCTACTCAAGATGGTGACAATGGGTCGGTCTATTGTTTTAAAATTCAAGCCAATGTTTCTCAATTTTCAGATAGTGAAATTGAATCGAATGGGATTGACCAAAAAGTTGAAAGTGGTGTCTGGGGTTATCTATACAAAATTGATGATCAAGCTTCGGAAACACTCACGCCGCGGCGTGATGCTTATGGTAATGTGACTTTGACAAATGTGGACCGGCCGGACGGAAGTGGTGAACATCTGGTACCAAATATCAATAATTTGAATGTTGGTTTTGACGCTCAACGCTCACTAGGACATTCAAAATTTTTGCATGCTGCCACCGTTGATCGGGCAGGCAATGTTTCCACAACTAAAACGGTGAATCTGAATAGTTATAATGCGCCGTATCAAGGACAATTAACGCAAGCAACTCAAGGAGCAGAACAAACAAGCTATAATACTACAACGACTTTTCAACCAGGTGATCGAATCAATTTTAAAATGGATTATCAAATGGATGATAAGTCATACGCCTGTCAAAACTTGAAGTCACCGATTACTTTTAGTGATCATTTGCCGAAAGGTTTAACTTACTCTTCGGGCAGTCTCAAAATCAGTTTGACTACTCCTAGCGGTACCAAATATAATTTGACGCCCAGTGTTGCTGACGCAACGCAGCCCTTAGATTTTAGTATGAACAGCCCTTCTGGAACGATTTTTCCGCCGGGCAGTTCAATTGAAATTACATTTCAAGCGCAAACTTCCGCACAGGATAATTTTATTAATTTCGTCAATCACAGTGAATTAAGTGGCACTAGTAGTGATGGTACTAAGCAATCATCCGAAGCTAATGTAACTTTGACACGGACGGGCGTGCTGACGATTAAGGAAGTACCGTCGGAAATCAAGTTTGATAAAATTCGTATCCCCAAAGATAGTGGGACAAATGCTTCGACTGTGGGGAATTTAAAAATTCAACATTTTAGTCCTGACAGTACTAATGCGGCCACAGGTTCGCAGAATTTTAACGTTCAAGTTTCGTTTAATCAAGCTTTAGTCGGTAAAAACAAAAAAACTACTAAAAATTGGAGCTTAGATTTGAAAACAGATCAAGACTGGCTGCCAGTGGAGACTGGAACGAAGTTGGGCCAAAAGACTGAATTTACCGGTAATACTACGACGGATGGCATTGTTGATTTAACTAACAAAGTCGGGAAGGGCCAGTGGAAATTGACAGTTCCTAAGGTTCGCCCTCAAAATAGTGATTACAGTGGTACTATCACTTGGACAGCAGTAAATGGACTGAGTTAAGTTTTAGAAAATATTGGCGTAAAAAAATCAGTATTCAATTAGGAGCTAGATTTTTAAAATTCTGGTTCGAGTCATAATAGCATTGTTTTTAGTTTTCACCATAGTAATTGTTTGTTGGTTCAAAATAGTTCACCAAATTAATTTAAGAGATACAATAAAGTGGCTAGATCCTTGTAAATCAAGGATTTAGCCACTTTTGATGGTATACTTAATAAGTAAAGTTAAATGCTAAGGCAGTGGCTATTCCGAAAGGGAGTGGTGCTTATGGTGTAAAAACTGTAAACCCAGATCCTAAAGAAAGGAATAGCAAATTGTTTCATTTGAACGTCCACGATCTTTGCCAAATAATCAATACGATTATTGATGTGGCAAGTTTCGTTTGGATGGTCAAACAAAGCACAAAAAAGCTGAAATTATCCAGAAGATGAGTCAATTAGCGCAAACATTACCTGAATTTGAGATTTTATGTAGTATTCCTGGAATTAATGAATTAAGTGCTAATTTAATAATCGCCGAATTAGGAGATATTAGACGTTTTAAATCACCTAATAAAATCAATGCCTATATTGGCATTGACCTACGGCATTATGAATCAGGCAAATATTTAGCAGATGAACACATTAGTAAACGAGGAAATAGTTATGCCCGCAAGATTCTATATCGAACGATTATGAATATTGTTTCGGCGGGAACATATCCGTCTGGCAAGAATCATATTTGTGATTTTTATCAAAACAAAAAGCAATCCTCAGGGACAAAAAAGACCAAGAAGATTGCCATAGCTGCGATAAACCGCCTTATCAGAACGATATATCACCTTATTTTAACAAATCAAAAATATAATTATCAACTAAAATAAAGAATTAAGCTCTGGTTTTATTAAGCACCTTAAAAATTGTTGTTTAAGGTGTTAGTTAGTTATTGCCAAAAATCATATTACGCAGGTAATTTAACATTTTAAAATAATGAAACTAAGGATAAAGATAAAAATAGATCCTAATTAATTAAGGTTTTACTTGATTAATGGTAGAAAAAATAGCTGTCCTTAGCCACGCCATGATATGAACCCAAAAAGTAAGACAGTTTTTAAATTTTAACTTAGGACTAATTTCCGATACTCAATCGGTGTTAGTCCTTTTAATTTTATCTTGATTCTCTGATGATTATAGTAATGAATATATTCCTTGATTGCTACCTCTAAGTCATCTAAGCTTTCAAATTGTTTCTCAAAGCCATAATACATTTCTCGCTTGAGTATACCAAAGAAGCCCTCCATTAAGCCATCGTCGAGTGAATTTCCTTTACGTGACATGGATTGTTTGATTCCACGTTGTTTTAACCATGATTGAAATCTTTGGTGTTGATACTGCCAGCCTTGATCAGAGTGCATAATGATACCTTTCAAGTTTGGATATTTATGCTCTGCTTTTTCCAACATAGTCATTGTTTGTTGGAGATTAGGACTACGAGAAATGGTGTAGGAAATAATTTCTTGCGTACACCCATCCATGATAGGCGATAGATATGTCTTCTGACCATGAAGATTGAACTCAGTCACGTCACAATACCACTTATGATTAGGTTTATTTGCACTAAAATTGCGTTGAATTAAATTGTCTTTGATATGACCTTGGCGTCCACGATAACTGTTGTACTTACTGTGCTTTTTACTAACTATTCCTGAAATTTTTAGTTTGTTCATTAGGCGTAAGACCTTTTTATGATTGACGATAATACCTCTGCGTCTTAACTCACAAGTAATTCTACGATAACCATAGCGATGACAGTTAGTTTCATAAATCTCTTTAATCTGGATCATTAAAGCTTGGTTTTTGGTATCTTTATCAGTTTTATTGATTGTGTAGTAGTAGTTACTACGGGATAAATTGGGTAAATCAGAACATTCATTAATGATTTTAAGGACATACTCAACGCTGACGCGGAATTCTTTTCTTACCTTGATAATTGCTTGAACTAGTTCCTCTGATCGGACTGGTCGATCAGAGTATTTAACTTTTTTCTTAATTCGATCTCGACATGCATTTTCAAGTTCTGCTGCTCTAAGTCTTGGATTTTTTGTTGGAGAAGCTTGATTTGTTGAGCTTGATCGTTCATGAGTTGGTCTTCCTCTCTTATGATTAATCACATTATACCCGTCTGTTTTGTATTTGCGTATCCAAGATTGTAATATCGATCGATTTTTTAATCCTAAATCAATAGAAACCGAGTAGATGGTTTCGTGATTCAGTAATACACGATTGATTGCTTGTTCTTTAAATTCTACAGAATGGGGCATATATGGGCGATCCAGCAGTTCAATACCGTGTCGATCAAGTAAAGCCACCAAATATATAATAGTAGATCGCTCAATCAAGAACTTTTCGGACAGTTCCTTAATTCCGTATGAATAATTTTTCCATAAATTGTAAATATCAATTTTGTCTTGTTTAGATAATCTGCTCATAAAAAATGCCTCCAAAAATTAAGATTGTTGTCTTAATTTTTGGGGGCATATCACCAGGCTAGATAGCTATTTAAAGTAGATTTAAAATTTTGAATAGTCACCGCTTTGGTAACTTTACGGAAAGGTTAGTGTTACAGCACTGACCTTTTCTTATATACAAATAATAACATAGTTGGAAATAGATTTCATGTCAAAGGATCGTATTGATGAGTTTGAGATTACTTTTCTATTATTAAATTTCGAATATTAATTATCCCTACTTTTCATATTTTGCTATAATGAAGCTTGTTATCTACATATGCATTAAAGCGCAATTCATTGGTCAAATAATGAGGGGATTATTTAATGAAGAAACAGCGAAGTTGGGGAACAGGATTGCTAATAATTTGCAGTTTGTTGGGACTGCTGTTAGTTGGGTGTCACAAGCAGGTAGTTAATCAACAAATTACGCAATCGAAAACAGCTTGGTATTTATACCAAAAGCCCAATCAAAATGTGCAACGCTTGCGTTTTTATCGCAATCAGACAGTAGGGGTGCAACATGTTAGCTTATTGGGCGATCGCCATGGCTCAAGCGTGTTGAATGCTAAGTTTGCGAATCCTACCTATCAGCTCAATCAAGATGGTCAAGAAATCACGATTAATACGACTCATCCGAAAATGATTTTAGCTGTTAAAAAAGCCTACCATGAACAAAAAGCTGGTTACACACTAACCGGCTTTGACGTGACTTATCAGGGTGAAAAGTGGAAGTTGGGCCAGATTACCAAAGTTAATCACGCTAAAAATAAGAAGTATCGTCAGTATCAAAAGCAACAGCGTCAAGCACAGTTAACGACGAAGCAATCAGATCAATTAGGGCCAACTTTATTAAAGCATTTGGTGACACCGTCTTTGAAAAATGCAAGTAGCCAATTAAATAATCAATCAATTGCGGGCGAGTATAATTATCGCGCCCTGTTAGGCATGAGTCGGGTTTATGGGCATTTAAGTATTGATAACAAAGGGCATTTTACGAATACTTTATATGTTCACGCCAAGCAAAGCGTGAAAAATCCTAACCAAGATAATCCAGTGATGTTAGAACAACAGACAATTTCTGGAATTTTAACAAGTTTATATGGTAAATTATATTTTAAGCCGGCTAATGTTTTAAGTGTCAAATACTTTACAGCGGGGCAAAATCCTGAAAATCCGGCGATTAAGTCGTTTAATTTGACGACTAATTCCAAGAGATATGGTCAAAATATTAAATTGGCCAAGTACCGCATTGAAAAAACGGATCAGGGGCTAATGCTTTATAATCAAGACTTAGCAGCATGGACTGATCAAAAGCAGTCCACGACTGACGGTGTTCAGCTCTATGAAAACGCCAAAGCAGGCCCCACTTTAAAGCAGCAGTACGATAGGTTGTATCAGCATTATCAAGATTTAAAGAAAGCGCCAGTTACCTCGAATGCAGATTTAAGGCAATATGTTGCAGTTAATGCTAGTCAACATGATAATACGTTAGCGGGAATTGGTATTAATTTGGCGGGCAAATTTAGCATTACACAAGATGCTAAAAGCTTTACCGGAATTGATCGTCAAGGCCATCAACAACCAACTCGCCAATACGTGGCGTTATTAGAACCGGCTATTTTGCAAGATCAAAAAAGTAAACACACCGTGAATACCCCCGCTGGTCAATTCTTGGTTTTTGGTGTTTATCAACAGCGTTTATATCTATTACAACAACCCGATAGTGATTCCACGACCACTACGTGGACGGGGTTTAAGAATCTAAAATTAAAATTACCAATTGCGAATATTACGTGGAATTAATGAGGTGACCACATGAAATTATATCGAGAGTTTTTACAAAATCAGCAACTGCGCCGGAGTGTGGTGTTGTTGTTATGCATTTTTGTTATTTGGTTAATGCGAGGGATCATGAGTATCGTCTTGTTAACGTTTATTTTTACTTTTTTGTCCATTAATTTTGTCCGGTGGGTGCAAAAACGCCTGCACTGGTCGCCGTTTTGGATTGTCACTCCGTTGTACTTAATTATTATCGGGGTGATTTATCTGTTTGCAACGCACTATATTCCTAATATCATTAATTCCACGGTGCAATTATCCAAAAAATTATTTAGTTTTTATAATAGTAATCAAGTGCAAAATAATTCGGTCTTGGCTTACATCGTCGATAGTCTGAAAAGTTTAAAATTAGATGATCAGCTCAAAAAAGGTGTTGCTCAAGTAGTGAAATATTTGACTAGTGTCGGGGCTTTAGGTGTTACAATCGTTTTATCCTTTTTATTGAGTTATTTTTATAGTTTTGATGCGGATAAAATGAATGATTTTGGGCGTTCTTTTCAAAAGGGACACTTGGCATGGTTCTTTCAAGATATTAATTATTTTGCCCAAAAATTTGTGAACACCTTTGGCGTAGTTTTAGAAGCCCAGTTGGTGATTTCGGTTGTCAATACAATTTTAACGAGTATTGTCATGATTATTTTGAAGTTTCCAGGTATTCCGAGTTTAGCAGTCATGATTTTTGTGTTGTCCATGATTCCGGTAGCGGGTGTAATTATCTCCTTGGTTCCATTGTCAATCGTGGCTTACTCCGTGGGTGGTTGGCAACCAATGATTTATATCTGGATTGCTGTTTTATTAATTCATACGCTAGAAACCTATGTCTTAAATCCCAAGTTAATGTCTAGTCGCACCAACTTGCCGATTTTTGTGACCTTCGTAGTGTTACTCATTGCCCAAAAAATGTGGGGTACTTGGGGGTTAATTGTGGGTATTCCAATTTTTACTTTCTTTTTGGATTTACTAAAAGTTAAAACAATTAAAGTCTGATGAAAGTTAGTGTTCTGTATATTACTTTTATGTTAAACTGATATTAGTTGGTAATAGAGTGAGGTATTTTATATGTCATTATTTAATAAGCAACATTCTAATAAACAATCGGATTCTAATCAGCCGCAAGAACAACAAATGGCTAATAATCAACAACCTAATCCGAATATGATGCCGAATCAGGCGATGAATAATAACAATTATGGTGGTGCTAGTCAGCAAACACAGCAAATGCCGGTCCAAAACCCGAATAACGTAGCTTTGAATCAACAAACGCAGCAGATGCCAGTGCAAGATCCCAACGCGGCGTTGAATCAGCAAACACAACAAATGCCCGTCCAGGACCCGAATGCTTCCATGGGCCAACCGACTCAGCAGATGCCAGTTCAAAATCCGCCGGCCAATGATCAAAACGCGGCTAACGCCAATAATTCGGGTTATTTTCAAGATGTTGCTGAATATCCCGTGCAAAATCCTGCGCCTCAGAATAATGATACCAATTTATATCACTCCAGTAATTTTAATAAGCCCAATGTGACAGTTAATGAAGTCACTGAAAAAACGGCTTCGAAGAATACCGGTTGGGATCAGTGGCGTCAAACTGAAGAACAATTAACCAATCTCAAGTCTGAACAACAAGAATTGAAGCACGTATTGAAGGGGCAATTACTGAGCAGTCGGACTTTTTATCATCAAACGCTTCAAAGAAAGCAAGAGAGTGATGACCCGTACGCCCAAAATGTTAATTACGACTTGCAACAAATTCAACAAATTAATGATTCTTTGAAACGCTGGTTTGGAACCGATGCTATTTCTGGTGAGGTTATGTTTGAAAAAGGACAACAGTATTTAGTTTTAGAAGAACGTTTGGCCCAACCGGATGATGAAAGTACTGATGATTTAGCTAATTTGAATTTTTATTTAGATTCATTTCATGTGTTGCCTAATTTAGTGACGTTAAACTTTGATGAAGAATTAGCGGCCAATTGGCAAGATAACCTGGACGCAGGGGTTGTTAATCCCGAATCACAATTATTAAACTTGTACCAATATTTTCAAACTGAAGCAGACGCCAAAGCCAATGTGAAGCGTTCTGGGATGGGCATTGAAATTAGCCCTCATGCACGTGTAGAAACGGACTCGCAACAAAATATTGATCGCATTTATGAGCGAGATAGTTTAGTGATGAAGGTGGTCAAGGATGAAGACGGGCAACCAGCTAATATCTACCACTACTATAACGGTCAATTGTTAAGCTTAGACTATTTAAATGAAGCAGGAATTAATCTGGTAACAGAGTTTTTTGATAGTCAGGCGAAAGATCAATTGTTGCGTAAGAATTTTTATCGTTTAGATGGCACGTTGGCGGTGATTTTGAATTATCAAGAATCCCAACCGCGGGTTCAGGTCTTCAATCATAATAATTCTTTAGTCCAAGCTTTTGAAACGGAGCAAGATTTTGCAGCTTGGTGGCTGGTCAATAAGGTCTTAAATGATAAGACGACGATTATTGTTCCCCTGAGCTCACCGGTTTGCATGATTCTGCTAGAATATCCGGATGCTAATTATCAAGTAATGCCTTATATTGATGACTTCAAACAGCAACAAACTGAAGTTTCACAGTTATTACCGTTGACGGAACGTTTGAGTGCTGGAATTTTGGTTAAATCAGCTGATGATCAAAAACGTTTAAGTGAATTGACGCAAGGGCAAGTTAATGTTTCCATTGTGAATGCGGATGATGAACAGTAAGAATACTAAATTATAATTTATAAAAGCTGAGACAAGGCGATTAATGAAGCAGCATTAGTTGGTCATTAATTCGAAAGTCGCCAGCTTTTTTTTTGCTGTTGCAATCCATGCTAAAATATAAAGTGATATCTATTTTGTTAAATAAGTTAGGAAAGGATCTTTTGATTAATGCGCAAGCAGCAAATTGATAGTCTGGATGCAATGAAAATCTTAGCTGCTTTAGCAGTAGTTAGTATTCATACGGGCTTTGTTGATGTTTTAGACCGCTTGAGTCACAGTCATTTTTTTACTTTGACAGTTCGGATGGCTGTGCCATTATTTTTTATTGCTGCAAGTTTTTTATTGGCGCGTCATATTAATGTCCATCATGATCGTTTGCCAGCTTTAAAAAATTATACGATGCGGATTGGTAAGCTGTATATTTTTTGGTTGATCTTATACGGGTATTATATTGGGCGCGATGCGTGGGATAGCTTTCGCATATATGGTTGGAATTTGCCACGTTTTTTATATACTTGTGGTCAATGGTTACTGGTGGGTCCTTGGACCATGTTAGTAGGCTGGTATTTAAATGCACTCTTATTTGGAGTTTGGTTTGTTTATTGGTGGGGACGTAAAAGACCTAAATTGGGTTTTAGCATTGCCTTAATTATTTTTTTGACGATTGTGTTCTTTAGTGCCTATGTACCTGTGAACACCGGTATTTTAATCGCTTGCACACTTTTTGTCGGTCCGATTTATGTTTATTTGGGCCAATTTATTGCCCATTTAACGACTTTGCCAAGTTGGAAAACCTTGGGCACGACGTTGGTTGCCGCGCTTATCATAGCTTACTGTGAGTTACATTTTGTCTTACAAGGACATGGTCACAGCGATCAATTAGTGAGCTACTTATTGTTAGCTCCCGTGTTATTTATGATAACTTTGAAAATACCGCTCCATTTGCCACATGCTAAATGGTGGCGCAATTTAAGTACGGTGATGTATTTTAGTCATTACTTATTAATGAAAATTGGTTACAATTTTTTGTATTATCAAATTCATAGTACAACGTTACGTTATGGCTTAGTCGTTATTGCAGCTGTGCTTTGTTACTTGTTGATACTTGGTTTACAGCACACGCGGTTGCGGTTTTTGGTCAAGTGGTCTTATTGACACTAGTTTACTGAAAACATATAATATCTTGTGAGAATGTAAACCTAATAAAAGGGGTATTGCGATTATGGCAAAATTAGTATTTATTCGTCATGGCCAAAGCCAATGGAACTTATCAAATCAATTCACTGGCTGGGTTGATGTGGATTTAAGTGAAGAAGGCGTTGAACAAGCTAAAAATGCGGGTCGGTTATTGAAGGCTGAAGGCATTGAGTTTGATCAAGCTTATACTTCTGTCTTGACACGGGCTATTAAGACGTTGCACTATGCATTGGAAGAAGCCGGTCAATTATGGATTCCGGAAGAAAAATCTTGGCGTTTGAATGAACGTCATTATGGTGCTTTACAAGGATTAAACAAGCAAGAAACAGCTGATAAATATGGTGATGAACAAGTCCATATTTGGCGGCGTTCTTACGATACTTTACCACCATTATTGGATGCTAGTGATGAAGGTTCTGCAGCACAAGATCGGCGTTATGCTGACTTAGATCCACGGGCTATTCCTGGTGGCGAAAACTTAAAGGTTACTTTGGAACGGGTTATTCCATTCTGGCAAGATAAGATTGCGCCGAAGTTGTTAGACAACAAGAATGTGATCATTGCTGCTCATGGTAACTCTTTGCGGGCTTTGACTAAGTATATTGAAGACATTTCTGATGAAGACATCATGGATGTTGAGATGGCTACTGGTCAACCTGTAGTTTATGATTTAGATGATCAATTAAATATCATTAGCAAGACTAAATTAGGCTAGAAATCAGTAATTTTAAGAGAAACTTCCTTAATGGGAGGTTTCTTTTTTTGTTGTGAAATTTAAAGTTAAGTACTATTCTAAATGATAGTACTAGTACTATTTATTTTTGTGAATAAAGGAAAGTCTAATGAGTAAAGTTGTCTTATATCATGCAACCGATAATTTTAGTAAGGATAAAATATTAGTTAATGGTTTTAACATTAAAAAAATTAATTGGAATTATCTTTATGGAAATACATATCGTAAATACTTGAAACAGCCAGGCAGTTTAGGATATGGCGTTTATGGTTTTTATAATGATAAAAATTTAGCAAGAAATTATTGGGATAGCTTACAAGATAGTAAAAATTGCTCAATTTTAAAACTTGAGGTTGATATAGATGAGGATAAATGTTTAAACTTTGTCGATGATTTAAATGATATGAGAGCTTTTAGAGAATTTTTGATGAATCCCAAAACGCAATTAATAATAGGCCAATTGAATAACAAATATAAAAATAAGATTACTCAGCATGAATTAGATGGAGCTTTGTTAGAATACTTTATACAAAGTAATAAAGAGTATATTTGTATTGACTATGTTTGTTGTGCTACAACAACTAACTTATATCAGACGATTCATAGTTATATTCCTAATGGGATAGAGTATTGTATTCGAAATAGAAACAGCATTTATAATGTTGAAGAAATATCATTGGAGGAGGATTGAGAACATGGCTAAATATTTAAAGGGCTATGATGCCTTACTAAAGCATAATGATGAAATAGCGGAACAATTAACAGTTGAAGATTTGACCAATTTCATAGAAATGACGTCGGATCATGGTAAATATGAGTACTCTGCTGAATTATATTTGTCAGATATGGTGGCTAATGAAAATTTTAAGTCTTTATCTTCTGAATTTAATGAATATGATTTATTGAAACATCAAAATGACAGTGATATCAATGATTTGACAAGGGAAGCGGTGTGAATAAATTGTCCAATTCTGAACCGATTATTAGATTTAAAAATTATAAAATTCATAGAATAGATTATCAAGTGATCGATCAACAGCAGTATAAAAAGGAGTTTGGGAAAGCCAACGTTAGGGTTGGGTTAGGTATAGGTAGCAAAATCAAAGAGCATACAGGTGTTGTTCAAATTAAAGTTACTTTTGGTAATCATAGTGATGAAGAACTTTATCGAAAATGTTATTTAGAAGTTGAGGCTTTTTTTGAAGTTAGTGAGGAGCTAAAAGAAATAGAAAAAATAAAAAAATATCTAGCCATTAATGGATCTGCGATGCTTTATCCGTATGTTAGAATGATCGTGTCAATGATTACGGCTTTGGATGATTCTAAGGTTAAGCTGTTGCCAACGCTTAACTTTACGGATGCTTTTAAGGAATGGCATGAGTAGGTTTTTCAATTAATTTAAAAATAACGTTTCTGCAGGAGCTGTTCACAAGTGAAAATTGTGAACATTTTTTGTACTGTTATTTTGGATAAGATTATAGAGGATTATTTTAGTTTTGGGATAATAATTTAAATTTATTATAATTAACTGTTAACGAATAGAAAGAATCCCGCTTAATTAATGGTTCTAGACTTAACTATTTGGCTAGATCTGCTACAATGATAGGTAATTAAGGATTTGGAGGAGAGACATTATGATTGAAGCAGTAAGTTTACGTGCTGGGATGACATTTATTCAAGATGGAAAATTAATCAAGGTAATGAAGGCTGATCATCATAAGCCAGGTAAGGGCAATACTGTAATGCGCTTGAAGCTTAAGGATTTGCGCAGTGGTTCAATTGTCGACACAACCATGCATCCAGATGTTAAATTGGAGCAAGCAGTTATTGATACAAAAGCGGCACAATACTTATACACGCAAGATGATGTAGCGGTGTTTATGGATTTGGAAACATATGATCAATATGAAGTTCCTTTGGCAATTATTTCCCAGGAAATGAAATTTTTAATGGAAAATATGGAAGTAAAAATTGATTTTTATGGTTCTGAGGTGGTTGGAATTAGTTTACCAACAACTGTTGTATTGACGGTGACGGACACGCAACCTTTAATTAAAGGGGCTACGGCAGCGGGTTCGAATAAGCCGGCAACAATGAATACAGGTTTGGTGGTCGCCGTTCCTGATTTTATTAATGTTGGTGAAAAACTGGAAATTAATACGCAAGACGGAAGTTATGTCAAACGTGCCAATAAGTAGACCAGATCAGCACTTCTTAGTAGCTGAAGATTGGTCCAGTTGGGGCAGTATGTCTTTGCAGGTAGCGACCACTGTCTTGCAAAATTTGGGAATACCTAGTGTCAGTTTACCAGTTAACATTTTGGCAACGCATCCAGGACATGATGTGCAGGCGCCTAAATTAGATGTGAGTCAATGGCTCCAGCAAGTGCTAACTTATTGGGATCAAGTCGCGTTTAGTGGTTTGGCACTTGGTTATTTGGGTACGAAGCAATTAGTTACTATTTGGCAAAAATATTTAGCAAGACATCGCTTGCCGTTAGTCGTGCTTGATCCCGCGATGGCTGATCATGGCCAATTGTACGGTTTATTGAATCATGATTATGTGAAAGCGCAACGCCAGTTATTACCATTCGCTGATGTTTTGACCCCCAATTTCACAGAAGCGCAGCTGTTATTAAATACTACAATTACGACTCCAGACCAATTAGTTCAAGCATTGAAGCAATTAGCACAACAAATTAAAGGCAATCAAGTGGTGATTACCGGTGTTGCTAAGCAGGACAAGATTGGCTGCGCTTATCTCATAGCAGGAAAATTACAATATTTAGCGTATCCGAAAGCTTATCATTCTGTGAGCGGTAGTGGTGATTTATTTACCAGTATTTTGGCTGGTTGTTTACTACAGCAAATGGATTGGTTATCAGCAGTGCAAACAGCAACACGATTAACGACGAAGGCAGTAACATTAACACCAATAGAGCAAAGTGATGTCCAAGTAGCGACAATCGCGGCCGATTTAGAACAATTGAGGATGAGAAAATGACATCAAAAACATTACGGAAAACGATTTTTACCGGTTTGTGTGCCGCAATTATTTTTATTGGAATTAGTCTGTTTCGAATTTATTTGCCAGCACCAACGGGGCGGCCCTTTATTCATTTTGGCAATACTTTTGCGGTTATTTCAGTCATGTTGCTAGGCTTTCGAGCAGGTGCGTTAGCTTCGATGATTGGTCTGGGACTATTTGATATTCTCAATGGTTATGCGGCAACATCGTGGTTAACCATTTTGGAAGCTTTGATTTTAGCCTTTGTCACTTCCTGGGTCTTTAAACGAGTACATTATTCAACTGACAAGCGGATCAGTAAGTTGTATGTAGTATCGTTTGCCGCGGGGGCTATTAAGTTGTTAACTTCTTGGTGTACGGGGATTATTGAAGGGTTAATGGTTGGAACGCAATTACACGTAGCGATGATTAATGCGTTTGTTAGTTTGCCAGCGACTTTGATTAATTCGATTGCGACTTTTATCATAGTACCGTTAATTTATGTAGCATTGGAACGAACCTTATTGAAACGGATGAAAATATAATTATATGATTGAATTAGCTGATGGAACTAGAAGACGTCTTAAAAGTTCCGAAATGATTTTTTATTTGGGCTTTTCCATTATTTTAAATTCACTGGCCAATGGCTTAACAGTTGCTACTCATTTAGGTAGTGCTGTTTGGACGGCCTCAGCGGTTAATCTCGAAGGTCAGATTTCTTGGAGCTTAGGTACAATTTTGTTGGTTTACGCATTGCTAGTTCAGTGCTTAAACACCCTGATTAGTCAAAAATTAGATTTGACCATGTTTATCAGTAATATGTTGTTTGCACTGTGCTTTAGTTATCTCGTGCAATTTAGTAATCATTGGTTTACTTTATTGAAAGTTCCCCAACTACCATTAATTTGGCGCTTAATTCTCGATATTTTAGGTGTTTGCTTAATTGCCACGGCAGTGTCCGTGTATCAACGTGTGAATGTGATGTTACATCCTAATGATGAATTTAGTTTTTTATTACGGTTTCATTTTTTTCACGGAAATGCCGCGTGGGGGCAAATTGTTAGTTATATTATTCCAGTATTAATTATGATTTATTGCTGGGTACGTTCAGGGCAATTGCAGTCCGTGGGCATCGGAACTTTGTTCTCACTGTTTTGCCAGGGTTTTGTCATTGGCTGGGCTGATCACCACATTTTTAGCAAATTACAGCACCGTTTTACAACTAAGCCGGCTGAATAAACTAACTGCAAAATGTTAGTGTAGTTGTCTATACCACTAATTTTTGCGTGCTAAAATTAGGACATGATGAGAAGTGAGAGTTTTGGCAATTAATTAGAGTTTTGATAACTTCTGAGACTTTTAGCCTTCCAAATTAATCATTAAAATAACTTGTGTCTTATGAACATTATGTTAAACTTAGCGCGAGTAAATTAAAGCATATCTGTAATTTCAGATAATTGATAAGGTGTAGTAGACGATGACAATACTTGACCACGGGACGCCGATTACATTAGCTGCCATGAAGCAGAATCAAATTTGGCGTACTCAACAACAAGCAACTCTGACAAAAAATTACCGTATGGATGTACTTTTAACAATTCGGTTGATAATTCCTGGCAATGTCAAGAATAATGAAGCTTTACGTAGAGTTTTTATTGCAGGTTTAAAAGAACTAGAATTAATTTGTTCCAAAGAACAACTGCCTATAATTTATTTTGAGAACTATTTACATCGACTGACCGGGCCAGAAGCTTTTTTGATTTTGTCAGAAAGCTCAGTGCTAATTAAACGGCGAATGGTTCGCTTTGAAGATCAATTTACTTTAGGCTGTTTATTTAAAATTGATATTTGGCCGTATGGTTCAGACAAGTGTTTATCACGGACCGATGTTGGTCGTAGACAACGACAGTGCTTAATTTGTTCGCAACCAGCTCAACAATGTTGTCGCGAGCAAAAGCATAGCTTAGAGCAATTAAAATTAGCAGTTGATCAGTGCTATTGGGCATATTTTGGTCAATAATTTTTAGTAAAAGTATAAGACTGAAGCAAGCAAAGTTAGTGTTCAAAAATGAACCATTTCGGCTTGTTGCAGTCTTATTTTAGTGGTGAAAATTATAGTGCTCAGCTTTTGTTCATCCGGTGGTGTAGTCCGTTATTTGGGACTTGAACCCCCTTCCAAAAAAGTGTAGTTTAAAATTAGTTAATTTTAATGCTGAACATTTTAGGAGATGCTTAGGATGTGGCTGACAACAAGTGACGGAATCCAGTTAAATTATCAAGTCCGTGGGCAGGGACCAGTCTTAGTCTTTGTTGCGGGTTATTCTGGAACGCAGTTAGAATGGCAACAAGAAGTCGATTTTTTTGTGCAACAACACTACCAAGTAGTGACGATTGATCAACGCAATCACGGTCAATCACAACGGACGCGGCATAATTTACGAATTGCCCGCTTGGCCGCCGATTTGGCGGAATTATTTGCGGCCTTGGACTTACATAATGCAGTTTTAATTAGTCATTCCATGGGCGCAGCCGTGATGTGGTGTTATGTTAGTTTGTTTGGAACGCAGCGCATAAAAGCGTTAGTTGATGTGGATGAATCCCCTAAAGCTTTGAATACGCCGCATTGGCAATACGGAGCTTTAGATCTAACTTGGGAAACTGTGCGGCAACAGCAACAGCGCATTTTACAAACGAAAATGACTTATCAACAAGTACCCACGTCGATTTGGCAAGCATTGAAAGCACAACAGCAGGCGCATCCATTTGATCCAGAATTAAATGCGCCCTTATTAACTAATCACTTGTTGCAAGATTGGCGCGATGTGATTGCTACCTGTTTGTTACCGCAATTATTTTTAGGTAGTGTACATTCGCCGATTTGGCACCCCGGTTATGTCGACTTATGCTTGCAGTTAGCTCCCAAAGGTTATGCCCAGATTTTTCAAAATTCGGGGCACTTACCGCATTTAGAAGAAGCGTCGCAGTTTAATCAGTGGGTATTAACGTTTTTGCAAACGGTAATTTGAGAGTTATTGGTTCAAAAACGGGTTTAGCTGTATAATGAAAGCTTACAGAGTTTGCTAATAAGTTAGCAAGCAGAGTCTGATGGTAAAGAATTTCAAAAGACAACTAATTGTTCTAGGTAATCCAAGAAGGGAAGATTGACATGAGTGATTTAGAATCCAAAATGAGTACAGCTGCATTGCAGTTAAAACCACAAGATATTTTTTTGTTTAATGCTCAAGCTAATCAAACACCAGGCATTGTGAATATGACAGTCGGGGAACCAGATTTTATTACGCCCCAGCATATTCGTGAAACGGCTAGTCAAGCAATTTTAAATGATAAGATGCACTATACAATTCCGGAAGGCAAACCTGAATTAACACAGGCAATTGCGGACTTTTTAAAGACCAAATATGATCTACAATATGATCCCAAAACACAAATTGTCACTACAATTGGTGTGACGGAAAGTGTTTATACCACTTTAACAGCAATATTAAATCCTGGTGATGAAGTAATTTTACCGACACCTTGTTTTACTATTTATGAACCGGATATCTTATTAAACCAAGCAAAACCAGTTTATTTAGATACTTCACAAACTGATTTTCGGATTGATCCTCAAGTTTTATTAACGTTGTTACAACAACATCCGAAAGCTAAGGCTATTATTTTGAATTATCCGAATAACCCGACAGGGGTAACCTATGATCAACAGCAGCTACAAGCGTTAGCTGATGTGTTACGGCAATTTGAAATTTTTGTTTTGAGTGACGAAATTTATAGTGAACTATCTTATGATGTTCAACACGTTAGTTTAGCGAAGTTTTTACCGGAGCAAACAATTTTAATGAACGGTTTATCTAAATCGCATGCGATGACTGGTTGGCGCGTGGGCTATGTTTGTGGTCCCCAAAAAATTATGGCTCATTTGTTACATGTGCATGAATTAGTTACCACTTCCATTCCAGAAGTTAGTCAGGATGCGGCCATTGCGGCCTTGACAGCTGGTCAAGATGATACAAAAGCTATGAAAGTGGAATATCAAAAACGGCGGGATTACTTGTATCAACATTTAACACAGTTAGGTTTTCAAACTTCTAAACCGCAGGGAGCTTTTTACCTGTTTATTAAATTGCCAGCCAGTTTGCCGCAAGATGACGTCCTAGTGGCGCAAGAGTTAATTGCACAAGAAAAGTTGGCTTTATTACCAGGCAGTTTCTTCGGTTTAGGAGGTGCTGGTTATTTGCGGATTAGTTATGCTGCCAGCATGGAAAAAATCCAAACGACGGTCACGCGTTTAGCTGATTACTTGAAGAAAAAGGAAGGTTCTATTGCTTGATGGGTGCAACTTTCCAATCATGGATGACTAAAGTTTTAAAATTGGTTTTAATTGGCTTTAGTGGCTTGATGGTTGTCGGAGCCATTTTAAATAGTTGGACGCTGTTAAAAGAACAGGTAGGTACAGATCGGTGGCTATTGGTAGTGAGTTGGTGTTTGCTACTAGGCTTAATCACAGTTTGCACCTGGTTATTAGTCAAAATTCCCGATCAACCAATTAACAATTTAGTGGTGGTCACACTTTTATTAATTATTTTTGCGGGGCTTTTTTTAGCTTGGATTTATCAAACACCAACTAAACAATTTAGTGACTATCATAAATTTTGGCAATTGGGCGCTCAAGCAGTTCACGGACACCCGATTTATCATACTGATAACAGTTATTTTTCTAAGTGGGCTTATCAAACCGGTTTTTTAGTTTACGTAATGGGTTTTATTAAATTATTTGGTGTTAATTTGCGACTGTTTCAATGGTTCACGGTCGTACAACAAGTTGTGGTGCTAGCTTTAACTTATGTGTTGGCACAAAAATTATTCCACCAAGTAACAATTAGTCGTCTTAGTGTATTTTTTATTGGGATTAATCTGGAATGGTGGGCACTGAACAATCGGGTGACCAGCCAATATTTGGCGTTAATCTTTTTCTTGTTGACCTTTATTCTGCTAATTGATGCTAGACCGTTTCACTGGTTAGCAGCGGGAATTTGCTTAGCACTCGGCAATGTCTTACGCCCCTTAGGGGTCGTCTTTGTGTCTGGGATTGTCGTATTTTGGCTTATTTATCGGTTGTGGACAGTACCAAGCAACTGGAAATCTTCAATAGCTCAGCTATTGGGTTTAGTCGCAGTTTATTTTTTGCTACTGGCTAGTTTGGGCTCTGCCATTAAATTATCTGGTTTAAACGCGTACGGATTAAGTAATCGAGATAGTGAATGGAAATTTGTCATGGGCTTAAATTATCCGACCGCTGGCGCTTACTCAAATGAAGTACGGCACCAGTTTAATTTACATGATAGCCGGCAAGTGATGTTACACAAAGAAAAAAATGTCACCCAGCAGCATATTCGTTATTTGAACAAGCATCACCTCTGGCTGAAATTATTTGTAAAGAAATTTTTTGTTCTATGGTCTAATCCGTCTAACACGCTGTCTTTTTCCCTTTTTGACCAAAATCATACGCCACGACATACTTGGTGGGTAACGATTATTGCTTACGGGATTAGTGTGATTGAGATGGGATTAGTGTTGCTGGGAGCTGTGGTATTGTGGTTGAAGCAGTCCAGTAATTCAAAGTTTAATCTCTTATTACTGGTGTTATTTGCCTACGTTTGCGCGCAACTAATCATCGAAGTGCAAGGGCGTTATCGCTTAGAGTTCGTGCCGATATTAGCGATCATTGCCAGTGTGGGTGTTAATCAGTTTTGGATGGGGATAAAAGAGTCGAGGTGCGGTCAGTGAGCACAAATAAATTAAGTATTGTGGTGCCCTGTTTTAATGAACAGGCGGTTTTGCCGCAATCCATTCCGGTTTTAAAACAAGTCTTACAAAAGCTGATTGTTCAACACCAAATTGCGACTGATAGTCAAATCGTTTTGGTAGATGATGGTAGTAAAGATCAAACTTGGTCGTTAATTGAACAATATAGTACTGAGGATCAAAATGTCACCGGAGTTAAGCTCAGCCGTAATTTTGGGCACCAAGGTGCGCTACTAGCTGGCTTAAGTACTGTGGTGCATGATTCCGCTATGGTAGTGTCGATTGATTCGGATTTACAAGATGACCCCCAAGCCATCATTGAAATGGTAGGCAAGTATCATCAAGGCTACGAAGTAGTTTATGGTGTACGCAATAATCGCGCTACTGATAGTGCGTTTAAACGTTCAACGGCCGAACTATTTTATCGAGTGATGAGTGTTTTAGGAGTTAAAATGATTCCGGATGCGGCAGATTTTCGATTAATGAGCCAACGAGCTGTTCAAGTACTATTAGATTATCCCGAACGCAATTTGTTTTTACGGGGATTGGTACCATTAGTCGGTTTTCAGAGTGCTAAAGTCTATTACCGACGGGCAGCGCGTGTCGCAGGGGAATCCAAGTATCCGTTAAGTAAAATGTTGAAGTTAGCTATTGATGGCATTACTTCCTTTTCAATTGCGCCGATTAAATTAATCATGGGTCTAGGCTTTTTTATTGTGCTAGTAGCCTTGTTATTATTACTGTATACTATTGTGCAGAAAATACGGGGCGCCGTAGTATCTGGCTGGTCGTCGTTAATGATTTCAATCTGGGCGTTAGGTGGTGTGCAACTGATCTGCATTAGTGTGATTGGTGAATATGTGGGGAAAATTTTTCAAGAAGTAAAACAACGACCGCGTTTTACAATTGAGAAAGATTTGTACCATGCTAAAGAATCAGCTAACACAAAAGTAAAAAATTAGGGTCAATTTTCTAGTTAAAATTAGCTATAATGAAAGATAAATACTTGCTAAAGGAGTGAGGTTCGTGACTAAAAATATTATTGATGAATTAACTTGGCGCGGTGCCATTAATCAACAAACTGATGCAGAAGGTTTAAAGTCTTATGTTCAAGATCATCAGATTGCACTATATTGTGGGGTTGATCCGACCGGTGATTCGTTACATGTGGGTCATTTAGTAACTTTTATGATTTTAAAGAGATTTCAATTATTAGGTCATAAACCAGTGATCGTTATTGGCGGAGCAACGGGTTCAATTGGCGATCCGTCGGGTAAAAAATCTGAACGTGTTCTACAAACAATGGAGCAAGTGCAAAAGAACCAAGCGGCTTTAACTAAGCAGATGGTGGCTTTATTTGGAACTGATAACTTTGAAATTGTTAACAACTATGATTGGTTGTCAAAAATTGATTTACTCACCTTTTTACGAGATTACGGCAAATTATTTAATGTCAATACAATGTTGAATAAAGAGATTGTCTCTTCGCGCTTACAAGTAGGGATTTCTTATACTGAATTTACTTATCAAATTTTACAGGCGATTGACTTCTTAACGCTTTATCGCCAACATCAAGTTCGCTTGCAAATTGGTGGCGGTGATCAATGGGGCAATATTACTGCGGGCATTGATTTGATTCACCGAGTTGAAGGCAATGATACGCAAGTCTTTGGCTTAACTATTCCGCTCTTACTGAAAGCCGATGGGACTAAATTTGGTAAAACGGAAGGGGGCGCAGTCTGGTTAGATCCGAAGAAAACTAGCCCGTACGAATTTTACCAATTTTGGTTTAACACTGATGATCGAGATGTGATTAAGTACTTGAAGTACTTTACTTTCTTAGATCAAGACCAAATTTCGCAATTAGAACAACAAATGCATTCAGCTCCGGAAAAACGGGAAGCCCAACGCGTATTAGCTCAAGAAGTTACCCGCTTTGTGCACGGTCAAGCGGCTGTTGATGAAGCAGAAAAAATTTCAGCTGCCTTGTTTAGTGGAGATTTACTTGCTTTATCTGCGCAAGAAATTGAACAAGGTTTTAGCTCGGTGCCATCAGTGAGTGTTACTGGTCAAATTAGTAACTTGGTGGAATTTTTGGTTGATCAAACCCAAATTGAACCTTCAAGACGTCAAGCTCGTGAAGATATTCAAAACGGAGCAATTTATGTTAATGGTCAACGTCAACAAGACGTTAACTATGAATTAGATCCAACCCAGGCGTTTGATGGGCGATTTGTGATTATTCGTAAAGGTAAAAAGAAGTACACTTTGGTTCGCATCCAAGGGTAGTTAGAAAGAATAGGTAAAAAAGATTGCGACTTCCCCAAAATATTTATGAAATTAAGCGTCAAGCCCGTCTCAATTTAGCGAAACATCCGCGCAGTTGGTTGTATTTAGGATTAGTACCAACTCTAGTATTAATATTGATTATTTATTTAATTTTTTGTTTAGCCGTAAAAATAACTAATCAATTACCTAGTGGGTTAGATTCACAGCAATTATATCGTGTTGTGCAGCAGTTCGTTAGTGCCAGCCCTAAATTATTATGGTATAGCCTTGAAGCACAATTAGCTTACGCTTTAGTAGCGATTGGCACTCAGTTCGCAGCTTTAAATTGGACGCGTGGTCTGAATTATAAAGGCGGCGTATCGCAAAGTTTACAAGTCTTTTCGGGAGTGTATTTCTTTCGCGTTTTGTTTTTATGGTTGATTTGCTATGGCATTTTTGAATTAGGTTTGCAACTATTATGGATTTTCGGGCTTTATTTTAGTTATGGTTTACGTATGGTTTACTTTATCCTGAAAGATCTTTCTCAAGTTCAAAAACTATCTTGGACCCAGACTTTGAAAACTCTTTGGTTTAGTTGGCAAATGATGCGGGGCAATAAATGGCGGTTATTTATGTTGGATCTGAGCTTTTTAGGCTGGGATATACTGAATGGTTTAACTTTCGGGTTGACTAACTTATATGTAGCACCTTATAAAGCAGCTAGTTATGCCGCCTTTTATCAAGATATTTTGGCTGTTCGCATGAAATCTCAATTTTAGCTGAATAATAAGTAACAAAAAACAATACCAGAAAGGACCATTAGTCTGAACTGGTATTGTTTTTTTTGTGTTCATTGTAATTTGAAGAAATACTTAATTGGTAAGCAACCTTACTCATGCTTCATCAACTGGTTCGACAAAAATGTAATTAGCTAATTTTTGACTTAAAGAAATCTTTTGTTGCTCATCAGTAATGATTAAAACTGAGTGATCAAAGCTGGAGTGTTCCGTAACGGTAATGACTTGGTTTAATTTTAAGCCTAAGCTAGCAAAATGTGCCAAAAAGTCGCGGTTATCAAAAATCCGCACGATTTTAACGGGCAGATTAGGTTTCACCTGACTTAAAATGAGATCATCGGCATCGGTTTCGCCTTGACCATTGCCCGGAATGATACCGCCGTGTGGACACTTTTGCGGAAAGTTCAAATAACGATTTAAAGCAGCCGTCATTTGGGCATCAGTCGCATGTTCTAAAGCATCGGCCTCCGGATGAACTTCCACTAATGGATAGTGTAATTTGTCAGCTAAAAAGACTTCCCAAAGTCGATGTTTCTGGACTAACTTTTCTGCTAAAGCTTGACCTTTGGCAGTTAAGGCAATGGAATTATATGGCGTGTGCTCGATAAAACCATTTTGACTGAGGGTCAAGAGCATTTCAGTAACGGATGGGGCACTAACATTCATCATGGCTGCCAAGCGCTTATTCGTAACTTTTTGTGCGCTTTGCTGTAATTCAAAAATGTTTTTTAAATAATTTTCTTGACTGGGTGACAAATTCTTGCTACCCCCTATAATTTAGGATACTATGCTCATTATAAAGTGTTCGTAAAAAACGTGCAATTTAATTTTAAAAATCGAGGCAAATAGTTGATGAAGACCCGGAAGTTTGATTTCTTTAGTCTAATTATTGGAATATTTTCTTTGTATGTTGGCTACTTGATTATGAGCCATCCTCTGACCGGCTTATTGTCCATCATTGTCGTAGTTGGTATTTTTGCGTTCGTGCGTGGCGTTTATCAATTATGGTTAAGCTACCGCTTGAGGAAAGTGACAAAACGGCAGACGGGGTGGTTAATTTTTGCAGCCATTGTAGATATCATTTTGGGCATTATCTTCTTATTCAATTTACCATTGGCAGTTTCTACTTTAATTTATATTTTTGCCATTTGGTTTATTGTTGATGGTCTGGCAGAAATTAGTATTGCGCCTTTATACCATACTATGGGCAAAAGTTATCATTGGCTAATTATTGGGCTGGCAATTTTGAGTATCGTTGCGGGCGTCAGCTTATTATTTCGTCCAATGTTAGCTGCCATATTGATCGTGGCGTTGGCGGCAACTTATTTCTTTGTCGCTGGTATATTAGAAATCGTGGAAGCTTTTTAAATTGTTAATGAGACTACCGACAGTTGACAATTCATAGTATAATTAATGCTGTCAATTTTGCTGTTTCAGCAAATCATTGATGGTACTACATATTAGTCAACAGAGGGGTAGTTATTAGCATGGATCTTTCATTAGTTATTGTGGCGTTGGCGGCTTTTTTGACACCAACGATTTTGGCGCGGTTCAAAGTTTCTTTGATACCGTCTAACATTGCGGAAATTATTGTTGGGGTGATTTTAGGCAAAAGTTGTTTGAATGTGATTCACATTAATTCCGTTTTAGATACGCTCGCTACTTTGGGAACCATCATGTTGTTGTTTTTAAGCGGGATGGAAATTGATTTTTCATTATTTAAAAAACCGGAACCGACCACCACTTTAGAAATTAAGCGGGCCCAAACAGCAGACAATGTCTCACCATTAAAAACGGCAGCCATCGCTTATGTCTCAACGTTAGTGGCTTGTATTGTTTTAGGGATTTTATTTGCCGTGGGTGGCTTGTTTAAGGACGTTTTCTTATCATCAATCCTATTTGCGACAGTTTCTCTAGGCGTCATGATTGGAATTTTAAAGGAAAACAATTTATTGGGTAATACTTATGGTCAAACGTTATTATTGTTTGGTGTATTAGGAGAAATTATTCCCTTAATGGGGTTGACGATTTTCTCAGCCATTAAAGGTGGCCATGGTACGACTTTGTGGTTATTGTCCTTAGTTTTTCTAGCAGCAGCCTTTTTGTTAGCACGTTTTCGGAATTTCTTTAAAAGTGTCATTAAGCTCAATAAATCGACGACACAACTAGATATGCGCTTTGCCTTTTTGGTAATTATTATTTTGGTAGTGCTTGCCATGTCAGTAGGGGCCGAAAATATCTTGGGGGCCTTTTTAGCAGGAATTGTGATCAAACTTTTGGAGCCACAGAAGGCCACGGAAGTGAAGTTGAATGCCATTGGTTATGGCTTTTTAATTCCCTTTTTCTTTATCTTAACGGGAGTTAAGCTGAATTTGATAACATTATTAAGTTCGAAAAAGACTTTAATTTTGATTCCACTATTATTAGTGGCCTTCTTAGTAGCTAAATTACCAGCTTATTGGAGCTTCAAACGTCTATTTTCTAAGTCGAATGCGATCGCGGGAACGTGGTTAGTGGAAACGACGATGACCCTAGTGATTTCCGGCGTAGCCATTGCCCAAGATATTCATGCTTTGACCAGTCAGCAAAGTGGCGCTTTTACTTTGGCGGCAATTATCACTTGTTTACTGGGACCGTTATTGTTTAAGAAATATTATCAACCCCAAGAACAAAAAGTGACGAAGACGAATGTGCATATTATTGGCACAACTGCGTTGGCAGTAGCCGCCGCTCAACAATTGCCGAAAGAATGGTATGAAGTGGCGCTTTATACCAACCATCAGGATAGTTATGACACATTTAAAGCTAGTTATGACATTACTTTACTGCCAGACTTAGATGTTTCCAAATTAATTGCCGCCAGCATTTTTGATACTGATATTTTGGTGATTTCACACATTCATTCAAATATTAATTTTCAATTAGCGTTAGCGGCTAAAAAATATGGTGTCCCGCGAGTCTTGGTTCGATTAGATAATCCAGATCCTGATAAATCTGGCACGATGGCCCAAGAATTGACGCAAGCGCATGTTGAGTTCTTCAATACCTTTGATGTGGGCGCAGGCGTTTTGCGTTCAGCCATTGAATCTTCACGAATTTTACCGTTAATTACTTCGAAGCATTCACGCATCTTTGAATTTAAATTGGTTAACCCTAATTTTGCTGGAACAACAGTGGCGCAATTGCCGAAAGATGTGGTGGTCAGTCGCATTATTCGCAACGGCAAGCCGTTAATTCCACATGGCGAAACGTTGTTGCAGCAAAATGATCACTTAATTTTGACGGGACCATGGGAGTCGATTGTAAAATTACGGACGACTTTAGGTGAACAGAATTAAGGACACGGAGATAAAAATAAATTTGCGATAAATACAAATTGGGCTTGGCAAATAGGTAATTGTTTGCTAATATAAATAAGTGCTCAATTGCCATCTTAGCTCAGTAGGTAGAGCGCCACCGTGGTAAGGTGGAGGTCGTCGGTTCAAACCCGATAGATGGCTTAAGGTAATAGGATGAGATTTTTGATCTCATCCTATTTTTGTGTTTAAAAAATGCAACTCCTAACTTAGTTGAGCGGGGCTGGATTATACAAAAAAAGATTGCAACCAAAGTTGTTTCAAACTTGGTCACAATCTTTTTTAAACGGCATCAATTTAACTAATTATTTAAGTACACCGATACTTAACTTCTTGCCTTGAACAACAGCGGTTACTTGGTAATGATTCAACTTCTGATTTTGTTGTTGTCCTTTATTACTTTTAGCTTTTTTAACGAGGTTATTCAAGTCAGCCCGTTTGATCTTCAACCCACTGGCAAAAGCATTGACGTTAGCTTTGACTTCGTTACTCTTATAATCGTTGAAAGTTAAAGCAACCCGATAGAGGTTCGTTCCATTACTGAGCATTTTATAAGTCGTTGTTGGACTAAATAAAAGTTCCATTGGTTGATTTAATTTTGGCAATTTAGCAGCCATCTTAGCTTGTAGTTGCTTTGAATTATTAAAGTTATTAGCAAAATCTTGCAAGGATAAAATCTTCTTCGGCTTTTGCACCGTTACTTTAATTGGCTTTTTCAAAGCTTTGCTTTGACTAACTTTCACTTGACGCTTTTTAGTTGCTGCTGGTAAAGAAATCGTATACTTATCGTTTTTGACAGTCACACTTTGCTTAGGATTATCTGCAACTTGATAATAAACTTTGCTACCTTTGTTGGAATTACCTGTAATTTCTTGTTTAAAAACTTTAGTGCCCGTAGTATTGTGTGCGCTAAAGGGCTTATTATCTGCGCTATTATTTGAATTTGAGCAGCCTGCTAATAAGAATGCAAAACCTGCCACAGCAACAGTTAATTTTTTATTAAACATTGTTGTTCTAACCACACTTTCATTTTATTTGTTAACAATCACATTATAGCAGTTTTTCACGTTTAGTCCTATGATGAGTCACAAAACTTTTGACTTTGATAATTAAGTTGTAGTCGCGACTTTGATAATGGTATAATTCGCTAAGGATAACTGTTACAAATGGAGAATAATATGAATGTTTTAAAATCACCAACTTTACGTGGAATTTGGTATGTCATCTGGTTAATAATGGTTGTAATTTCGCAGCATTTGGAACAATTAAGTATTGGTAGTAAGTCGATCCGTTGGGCTTATGCCGTGCTTTTTTTGATTGTTTCAGCATTTTTTTTGTTAATGATGGTCGGGCGCTATCGCCATGAGCAGCTATCGTTTGAAGGCTCAGCCCCCAACTTATTCGAAGGATTGGGGTTGTTTTTTGGCTTTGTGACTTTTATAGCGCTCATTATTGGTATTTTCTTATTCCTGATTAGTTATTTAAAAGCGCAAGGGCGGTTACCATCATTAAGGGTCTCCTCAGACTATCTGGATCGGGGACTGTTAGTTTTTTGGTTTGATTTGTTGGCCTCTGCTTTTATAGTGGCTGTGGAACAACAATTTGTTGTCACGGGCTTTTTCTTTAATTATTTCTTTCGAGAAAATACTTTAACCAATGCTTTATTAGGCATTATTATTAGTGGTATTTTGTATGGACTACTGAATATGGAAGTCTTTCATTTTATTAATTTCTTTATTTACTGTGCAATTGGTTGTTTATTAGCCGTGGTTTACTTAGCGACACAAAATTTTCAGATTAGTTTGTTATTAGGAATTTTTGTAGCTATTTTACGAGTGATTTTGATTTAAAAAAGGGAGACGTGATTGCATGACAGAGTCGAAACAAGTTGATAGTATTTTAGTTTTAGATTACGGTAGTCAATACAATCAATTAATTACCCGGCGGATTCGTGATATGGGGGTTTATTCCGAGTTATTACCACACACCATCAGTGCGCAGGAAATCCAGGCAAAACAACCGCAAGGTATTATCTTATCTGGGGGTCCCAATAGCGTTTATGATCATGATGCTTTAACGATTGATCCGCAAATTTGGCAATTAGGAATTCCCATTTTGGGAATTTGTTACGGGATGCAATTGATGATGCATGATTTGGGGGGGCAAGTGCAAGCCGCAGGCAAACCAGAATATGGTCGGGCGCAAATTAAAGTGTCAGATACCACGAATTTATTATTTGCTGACTTGCCCCAACAGCAATTTGTTTGGATGAGCCATGGCGATCGGGTGACCCAAATCCCGGCAGAGTTTACGGCAGTAGCCGTGAGCGATAGTACCCCGTTTGCCGTAGTTGCTGATACCCAACGTCAATTTTATGGTGTCCAGTTTCATCCGGAAGTGCGTAATAGTGAGTATGGCTTGGATATTTTACGCAACTTCACATTTCAAATTTGCCAAGCTACGGCTAATTGGAGCATGCAAGATTTTATCACTGAACAAATTGCTAAAATTCGTGCCACAGTGGGTAAGCGCCGAGTATTATTAGGCTTGTCTGGCGGCGTTGATTCTTCAGTGACTGGTGTCCTGCTACATAAGGCCATTGGTTCACAATTAACTAGTATCTTTGTCGATCATGGTTTGTTACGCAAAGGTGAAGCGCAGGAAGTAATGGCGAGCTTAGAGGGTAAGTTCGGTCTGAATATTATTAAGGTTGATGCCCAACAACGGTTTATGGACAAATTAAAAGGTGTTACTGATCCAGAGCAAAAACGGAAAATTATTGGTAATGAATTTATTCAAGTTTTTAATGATGAAGCACGTAAGTTAGATGGCATTGATTTCTTAGCGCAAGGTACTTTGTATACTGATGTAATTGAAAGTGGCACTAATACGGCGCAAACAATTAAGTCCCACCATAATGTCGGTGGTTTACCTGAGGATTTGCAATTTACCTTGATTGAGCCCTTGCGGACGTTATTTAAAGATGAAGTGCGTGAACTCGGCGAAAGATTAGAGATGCCCCACGATTTAGTTTGGCGGCAACCGTTTCCCGGCCCCGGACTGGGAATTCGAGTTTTGGGAGAAGTCACAGCGGATAAACTCCAAATTGTGCGGGACAGTGATTGGATTTTACGCGATGAAATTAAAAAAGCGGGCTTGCAGGAATCGATCTGGCAATACTTTACCGTGTTACCAGGTATGCGCAGTGTTGGTGTGATGGGTGATGGGCGCACATATGATTATACTGTTGGTATTCGCGCAGTAACTTCCATTGATGGCATGACAGCCGACTTTGCCCAAATTCCGTGGGCCGTGTTAGCCAAAATTTCTACGCGCATTACGAACGAAGTCGCCCACGTTAACCGCGTCGTGTATGACATTACTTCTAAGCCACCAGCAACGATTGAGTGGGAATAAAATTTGTTAATCTGTTGAATAGAAAAGGCAATGTAATCAGTTATTTTTGATGACATTGCTTTTTTGATTATTAAGTCAGATGTTGTTTAATATCTAAGGCAATTTGCACCATTTCAGTGGGCGACTTGGTAGCACCGCGGTTTAACCAATTAATTAACATCGCAAACATACCCCCAATGGCAAAATTTTGTAAATAACTGGCGTTGTCCGTGGGAAGGTTAGCTAAGGCACTCTGTTGTAAATTATCTAACCAAGAACGTTCTAACAAATGAAGTAATTTATTTTTTTGTAAGAGTAACAAAATTTGGCGATGTTGTTGCCAAAAGTTAAAAAAGTAAAAAACAATCTCAGTAAATTGTTGGTGATCTTCTTGGGCTAATTGACTGAATAAGGTACAAGTTAGCTGATTCAAATAGGTCATTAAAACATCTTCTAAAGATTGAAAATAATGGTAAAAAGTCCGGCGGGCATAACCGGCTTTGTTGACCACATCAATGACTCTTAAAGAGCTAAAAGAATGATCTGTTAATAAAGCTAATAATGCGCTGATAAAATCGGCCTGCGTTTGGCGGGCCTTAGTAGTTTGTTTAGCAAGATAAATTGGCTCATTATTTGACAATTGTGCAATTCTCACTCTCATTGGATTAAGTTACTATGCAAAATTATTTGCAGTTATTATAATCTAAAGTGACTAGCTAAACAATAACGAGTGAGGCATCAGAAATGAAGCGATTAGTTCAACATTGGTACCAATGGGCAGTTTATGTGGCAGGTTTGTTGACTGTCATTTTGGTTTGTGGCGACTGGACATTGCTGCAACAAACGTTATTGGCTTCTTTAGTAGTTTTACATCTACATTTTTATGAAGAAATGGGTTTTCCCGGTGGTTTTCCCTGGATCGGGATGAAAATTGAATTGCATTTAACTGATGATGATTCTCGTCAGTGGGATTTAAATCAAGCTTCATCATTTTTTGGCAATGAATGGTTCGCTGTGGTCGTGTACCTTTTGCCATTATTTGTACCACAAGTTCACTTTTTAGCATTGGCAGCAGTGATTTTTGCTTTTGCAGAAATTGCGATGCACTTGTTTTATTTCAATTGGGCCATGAAAGTTTGGTATAATCCGGGCTTATTAACTGCGTTATTGGGACTATTACCTATTTCGGTTAATTATTTATGGCGTGCGATCTCACAGGGGCAATATTCATGGCTCGATTTAGTAATGGCTGTGATTTGGATTGCCTTTAATTATTGGGTCGCTTTTCGTTCGCCAATCTATAAAAAGTTAGGATCGCTGAAACAATATTCTTTTACTACTGAAGAAGTGAACCGTGCGCAGTATTATATGAAGAAAATGAATAAGGAGTAATAGCAATGAAATTTTTATGTCGACACTGGCAGCACTTAGCTGCAATAATGTTTGTGGGATTGGCGTTTTATATGGGTTTTTGGGGTGGCCGTCAATTAAACACTCTGCAAGTTTTTATGATTATGAGTCTGATGGCTTTATTAGCGCACCAATCTGAAGAATACATTTTGCCTGGTGGCGCAGCCTTAGTGATTAATTTAGGAATTTATCATGAGCCGCAGAATTATCGCAATTTCCCGGGAAATACTTTATCCTCCATGTTAGTTAATGTCATTTCATGGTTGTTTTACTTGTTAGGAATAATTTTTCCCCACTGGATTTGGTTAGGACTAGGGATTATGTTCTTTAATTTGATTCAATTACCCGGGCATGCTTTGATGATGAATAAAGCGTTAAAGACGTGGTACAATCCGGGCATGGCTACCGCGATTTGTTTGTTAATGCCAGTCAGTGTGGGCTATTTCATTTATATTGTAGAAAATAACTTGGTGGTGCCATTAGACTGGTTGTTAGGCGTTGGAGTATTGATTGTGGCAATGGTTGCAATTATTGTTTTACCAGTGCAGTTACTCAAAAATCCTAACTCACCATACAAAGTCGCAGATTGGCAAGTGCAACAATATCGTAAAGTTAAAGCTTTTGCTAGCTGGCAAAAGTAACTCTGCTTAACAGATTATAATTCTAATTGCTTGGCAATTCTCCGCTTTTTAACTATCATAATCAATGAGGCTCAAAGGAAAGGGAGTTAAGTAGAATGTTTTTACAAGTTGATTCAGCTGCACAAACTAAATTGCAACCGTATTTGGATGATCCAAATGCTTTGATACTATTAAACTTTGATGACGGGGTAAGTGATTATTCGCATACGCAAGCTAGTTGTACCTTAAATGTGAACTTTAACTTGACTGTGATTCAAAAGAGTGCTGATCATCATGATTTTCAACAGATGTTAACAACCTCGGTCGGCGACTTTTTAATCAAATCTTATTCACAGGACTTTTTAGACGAACAAATGCAATTAAAAGCTACCGCCGGTGGTGTTTTACAGTTGACCGGGGCGCATGCGGGGATGATTGCTAGTCGCGTACCAGTTGTCGATGAACGTTAACATTTAGGAGTACCACTTACTTAATCTTAAACAAAGTACGTGTGATTTTTTAATTACGCGTATTTTATTTTTTAAATAATGGCGACTATTGCAACACTGATGGAAATTGACAAATTGCTTTGTAGCATCTTAAGAAATTCTTAAACATTTTGCTTCACATTTGGCACAATTCGTTGTAAATTAGTATTAGTAAATTACAACAGGAATTGAGTGGAGATAAGGGATGATTTATGGTGAAACAATTAAATAAAGTTTTAGCAGCTGGTACTTTGATGGCGGCTGGTGTAGCGGCGGTAACGACTCAAACTTCACCGACTAAAGCTGATACTTACAATGCCAAGATTGCCACAACTAATGCGCAAACGAGTACGGTTAATTTATATAATAATCAAGGGCAAGTAATCCCTAATCGACAACTACCGGCCAATACGCAATGGCGCGTTGGTAAAGTTGCTTATTTTCAAGGTGGAAGTCAAAACTTACAAAATGTTTTGATGTATCAGGTTGCACCTAACGAGTGGTTACGCGCTCAAGATAGTTCTTTAAACGTCACGCCCACTAACGTAGTGACTAAGAATTTGGATACCGGCGTGACAACACCAGTCAGCCCAACACCAGTTACTAATGCTGCCAGTGTGACCAATACTCCTGCCACCACTGCTACGCCAGTTAATAATGGTGATGTAGTGACAACGGCTAAGAGTATGCTGGGTTACTTTAATTATGGTGCGACTCATGGTATTGGTAACATCGGTTCCGTGGCCAATCCTAATCCTAATGGTGTTACCGATTGTTCTGGTTTTGTTTGGCTAGCTTTAGCCAAAGCCGGTTATCGTGTTCCGGCTAATATGGGTTGGTACACACAAACCATGGAAAACGATGCTAAGGGTGCTCACCAATATTTACAAGCGATTGATCCTAGTCAAGCTCAGGCAGGGGATATTGTTATTGTTAATACCAATGATGGCTTTGGACAAAATGGACATACTGCGATCTTAGAAGGACCGTGGCAGAATGTGACACCTGGTAGTAACATGACACCAGTGATTCAGATGGGTGGTCGCACTACTGCTAAGGGTGTTAATGAAGATGGCTTTGCTACGTCATTTTTGAGTTTATTACAAGGTAATTATACGTTAACGTTTGCGCGGCCAATTCGTTAAAATTGCTAAAATATTGGAAATTAATCAACCGAATAGTAATAATCTTCACTACGTTGGTGAGCCAAGGTAATTGAGACTTTTCTCATCAATTAATTACGTTTAAAAAATGTAATAGGTGATTGATTGTTACTGCGGTCTAATGATAACTTTGGAACAATAGTTTCAAAGTTATTTTTTTAATTTTAATTTTAATTAAAATCTTGCAATTTTTGCTTATTATTTTATAATGTGAGTTATTAAATAAAGGAGGTATTATTTATGAACAAGCATAAGTCTTGGTTACAAGTATTAATTGTAATTTTGACGGTCATTTGGGGAGGATTGACGGCGACCACACAAGCGCAAGCCGCGGGAACAAATGGTCAAGTGCAAGATGACTATTTGCAAAAAGTGCAAGCTAAAAAAGAGCTAGTGATGGGAACTAGTCCTGATTTTCCACCATATGAATTCGTTAAAAATATTCATGGCAAATCAACAGTTGTCGGAATGGATGTCGAAGTCGGTCAAAAAATTGCGTCGGACTTGGGTGTGAAATTAGTTATTGAGCGGATGGATTTTGATTCGTTGTTGGTGGCTTTAGAGACTGGCAAGGTTGATATGGTCATTTCAGGTATGAATAACACGCCACAACGGGCGAAGAGTGTGGCTTTTAGCAAGGATTATTATCAAACAGGGCAAGATTTATTAATTCGGCAAGCTGATGTACATAGGTATCATAATTACCGATCATTTTCAGGCAAAACTATTGGCGCACAAACAGGTTCTATTCAGTATTCATTGATTAAACAACAAGCTAAAGCTTCGAAACTCAAAGGCATGGATAAAGACAATGATTTAGTTTTGGCGTTGCAAACACATAAGATTGACGCAGTGGCAGTTGATACGGCAACCGCTAAAGCCTTTGTCAAAAATACTAATGGTTTGGTTCGGATTCCTTCGGGTTTTAAGATTTCGTCAGCGGGTTCTGCAATTGCTTTTCCTAAAGGGGCCAATTCTTTAGTACAAGCAGCCAATAAATCCATTGATACGATTCACAAGGATAATTTAATTAATAAAGTCTATTTACCCAAAGTTGGTAAATATATGACCAATAATAAATCTAAGAAAGCCAAGCAAAAAGCTAACTCCATGTGGGCTTATAAAGATTTCTTTGTTGCTGGTGTGGGTTATACCTTAATGATTTCCGCAATTTCGGTCTTCTTTGGGTTCTTATTAGGAATCATCTTAGGTTTAATGCGGTTAAGTCAGAGTTCTTGGGCGCAAAAGTTAGCAGGAGCTTATATTGAATTTGTGCGGGGCACACCGTTGATGGTGCAATTACTGTTTATTTATTTTGGTTTAGGTGTGGTTGTTAATATTCCCGCTTTATTATCGGGAATTATTGCGGTTTCGCTAAATTCGGCAGCTTATGTGGCTGAAGTGATTCGTTCCGGTATTAATTCGGTTAATGTTGGGCAAAGAGAAGCTGCCCGTTCGTTAGGAATGTCACGGGTTTTAACCATGCGGTATGTCGTCTTTCCACAAGCAATGAAAAACATTTGGCCCGCTTTAGGTAATGAATTTATTTCTTTGATTAAGGAAAGTTCGATTGTGTCTGTAATTGGAGTTAAAGATTTAATTTATCAATCGCGTTTAGTGCAGGCGGATACGTATCGTGGCGTAATGCCTTTAGTCATCACCATGATTTTGTACTTTATCATTACGTTCAGTTTGTCGCGTTTAATGAAATATTTTGAAAGGAAAATGGGCCATGGAAACGACTAAACAACAGCCAGTTTTGTTAGCAACGAAACAATTAACAAAAGCATTTGGCACCAATACAGTGCTCAAAAATATTGATTCACAAGTACACGAAGGTCAAGTAATTTGTTTAATTGGACCTTCAGGAGCCGGGAAAAGTACCTTTTTAAGATGTTTAAATTTATTGGATCAACCAACTTCGGGGGCGGTCCTTTTCAAAGAGCAAGACTTAACACAGTTAGCGGATAAACAGCTGGATCAGTTGCGTCAGCAAATGGGGATGGTTTTTCAGCAATTCAATTTGTTCCCTCACATGACAGTTTTGGATAACTTGACCTTAGCACCGCTGAAAGTTAAGCAAATTTCAGAAACGGCAGCGACTGCGAAAGCACAAGAACTGTTAGAACAAGTAGGTTTGAGTGATAAACAAACGGCCTATCCGGCTAATTTATCAGGGGGCCAACAACAAAGAGTGGCCATTGCGCGGGCCTTAATGATGGATCCGCAAGTGCTACTTTTTGACGAACCTACGTCGGCCTTAGATCCCGAAATGGTGGGCGAAGTTTTGAAAGTAATGCAGGATCTGGCTCAAAAAGGAATGACGATGATTGTCGTTACTCACGAAATGGGTTTTGCCCGTAACGTTGCTGATCAGGTTTGGTTTATGGCCGATGGTGGCATTCAAGAGTCTGCTACACCAGCACAATTCTTTCAACATCCTCAAACTCAGCGGGCACAGGACTTTTTAGATAAGATTTTAGAGTCTTAGGGGTTATTTTATGGAACAACAACAAGCGTTAAAAATTTTAACTGATTTAATTGCAATCGAGACCGTTGATCAAAACGAAAGCCAGGTCGCCGACTATATTGCACAGTTGTTTCAGCCGTATGCCGATCAAGTAGCAATTCAACGCGTTAATTTTGCTCCGGGACGCGATAACTTATTAGTTACAATTGGACAAACCGGACCGATTTTGGGTTTTAGTGGTCATGAAGATGTCGTTGCAGCTGATGCTCATGCTTGGCAAACGCCGCCTTTTGCAGGAACTGTTCGTAATGATAAAGTTTATGGTCGCGGTGCGAGTGATATGAAATCCGGCTTAGCAGCAATGATTGTGGCCATGCTTGATTTATTAGCGGCCAAACAGCCGTTGGCAGGACGAGTCCGACTATTAGCCACAGTTGGTGAAGAGACGGGCGAATATGGTGCAGCTCAATTAGTCAAGTTGGGTTTAGTCGATGATTTATCCGGACTAGTTATTGGTGAGCCATCCAATTTGCAGCTGGAAGTTACGCATAAGGGCGTCATTGATTACTGTGTCACTTCACGGGGAAAGGCGGCTCATGCTTCGACACCAGCGGCGGGCAAAAATGCGATTTGGCCATTAATAGACTTTGCCCAAAAAGTGCAAGCCTATTTTGCACAAGCTGAGCTAGCGGATCCTATTTTAGGTAAAATGACGCATGTTCTGAGCCAAATCCAGGGCGGTGAACAGATTAACTCCGTCCCCGCACAAGCAAGTTTAACGGGAAATATTCGGACAACGCCGGCTTACACTCATGAACAAATTTATCAATTTTTAAATGAGCAAATTCAACAATTAAATGCTCAAGGGGCCGATTTAACCATTGAGTATCGTTATCCGGAGTTACCGTTACCGGATCAATCGCAAAGTAAATTAGTGACTATAGCCCAGTCTGTTTTACAAAAGCAACTGCATTTGCCAGGCGAAATCATCGCCGGTCAAGGAGCAACTGAAGCTTCAGAATATATTCAAGTTGGTAAATTTCCGATTGTCATTTGTGGTCCAGGTGAAGGAGTGAGTGATCACCAAGCTAATGAATGGGTCAGTGTCCAAAATTATTTGTTAGGCTGCCAATTTTATCAAGCTTTGGCACAAAATTTTTGGCAAATGAATTAAAAATAGCACTTCACAATAGTTGTTGTGTTAAGTTTCATTACTCAGAAATTTGGTTTCTGCTTTTTAAGAAAAAGGTTGACAAAAAGTTGTTGCTGTTTTAAAGTTGCAATAATTAAAAATTGCTGAGAAAAGATGAGTAAATATCACGCTAATTTAGAGAGTCACGGTGGCTGAAAAGTGATTTAAAACGGATATTGAAGATGGTCTGGGAGCAATCTCAAGTTTAACTTGCGGTTAACAACTGATAACTTGTTTCAGTATGAAAGGTACTGATTAAGAGTAGTATTGTGAGATACTGCTAAAAAAAGGTGGTAACACGCTAAGTGCGTCCTGCATGAATTCATGTAGGACGCTTTTTTTGATTTTCGCCAAGGCCGATTTCGCAGTAATCTAAGGAGGATAATTATGGAACAACAGGTTAATCCATTAGCAGCATTACATTATGATATCGTCGGTAGTTTTTTGCGCCCAGCAAATTTAAAACAGGCGCGCCAGGCTTTTACTGAACACAAAATAAGTGCCCAGGATTTAAAACAAGTTGAGAATCAAGCGATTATTGACTTATTAAAGCAAGAGGCGAATTCGGGCTTAAAAGTCGTGACAGATGGCGAATTTCGCCGCAGTTGGTGGCACTTAGACTTTTTCTGGGGATTAAATGGTTTACAAAAGGCTCAAGCGCAAACGGGTTACCAATTTCATGGTGAACAAACTCGAAATGAGACCGTTAATCTGAACGGTCCGATTAGTGGAGAACAACATCCGTTTGTGGAGCACTTTAAATTTACGCAGGCGCACACGCCGGATAATTTATTAGTTAAGCAAACCATTCCAGCACCGAGTCAATTATTAGCGGAGTTAAGTCGACCAGAAAATCAGGATAGTGTGCGGCAGTTTTATCCTCATGAGGACAAATTACTGCAAGCTATTACAACTGCCTATCAACAGGTTTTAATAGATTTAGCCGCAGCAGGTTGTCAGTTAGTTCAGTTTGATGATTGTTCTTGGGGGCAGATCATTGACTGGACGCTGCATCAAACACAAACTCCAGCTCGTATTGCCCAAATTAAGCAACAATTTGTCGATTTAAATAATGCAGTGATTGTTTGTGCCCCGTCAGAGTTAACTATTAATACGCATATTTGTCGTGGTAATTATCATTCCACTTGGTTTGTGGCCGGAGGTTATGAGAGCGTGGCAGATTTTTTATTTAAAAAAGAGCAGGTTCAAAGTTTTTATTTGGAATATGATACAAAGCGAGCTGGCAGCTTAGAAGTAATTCAAGCTATTCCAGCGGATACGCGCGTGGTTTTGGGCTTAGTGACGAGCAAGTCGGGGCAATTAGAAGACAAAGCCCAATTAATTCAACGGCTGCAGGTGGCTAGTCAGTATCATCCATTAGAAAACTTGGCTTTGAGTCCTCAATGTGGTTTTGCTTCAACTGAGGAAGGAAATATTTTAACCGAACAACAACAATGGGCTAAAATTCAGCTGCTTCAAGACGTGGCGCATGAAGTTTGGGATGCGTAGTTTAAAAAGAGCAGTATAATTAAAATATGTTTAATAAAGATGATGGAGGTAAGCAAATGGATAATGAAGAAGCGGATTATTTTTGGCAGCAAAAGCTAACTAATGGGCATACACGCGTTGGTTTGGCGCCTAAAGGACAAGAGGAAGTAGGAAGTGTCGGGTTTGTTGATTTGCCGCAAGTTAGCGAATTAAACGTCGGCGATTTCTTACTATCAGTGGAGAGTGATAAAGCAGTGACGGAATTGCATACGCCCTGCGCTGGCCGAGTTGTTCAGTTTAATCAAGCTTTGGTAGAGCATCCAGAATTGTTAAATGAAACTGATCAGCAACATAATTGGATTGTAGAATTAGCTTAAATTAAAATATTAATGGTTGATCAATTTTGCTACTTAAAAGTCTCACGACTGGTAGAAGCATTTTACTGAAAACAGGTATGCTATAATGAAAAGCAGTTGATTAAATTTTAAATTGTACAAAAAAGGTTGGCGAATTTAGTGCCTAATGATAAAAAATTACAACCCCATTTTCATTTAGCTGCGAAAAATCATATGGATATTCCCTGGTCCCGAGTTGTGGCCCAGCATTTAAAGCAAACTGCAGTCAATGCTTCCTTGATGGAAAAAGCTACGATTATTGGACGAGTGGGCATGATTATGTTAGCTTCCGGTACGGGAGCGTGGCGCGTGCGCGACTCAATGAATACGATTGCGCGGATTTTAAAAGTGACGTGTTCAGCGGATATCGGTTTGGTTTCGATTTCGTACAGTTGTTTTGATGGGCAAGATGAGTACCGCAGTGTGACAGAAGCTTTATCGTTAGCTAGCAGTGGGGTAGATACGACTAAATTAGCAGCCATGGAAAATTTTGTAGCGCTTTTTGAAGAAGAAGGCGCTTTTTTAAGTGTTGGCAAAATTCATCATTTACTGGATAAAATTCAACAGCGACCCAAAAATTATTCTCCTTTGATATTGGGGCTAGCCGCGGCAGTAGCTTGTAGTGCCTTCGTCTTTTTGTTGGGCGGTGGTCCAGTCGAAATGTTTTGTACTTTTGTCGGGGCTGGTTTAGGTAATTATGTCCGGTCGTTAATGAATAGTAAGCATTTAACACTCTTTGCAGGTCTAGCAGCAGGAGTGGCGGTGGCTTGTTTAACTTATTTAGTCATTTCCAGAACCTTAGAATTTAGTTTGCATATCAATGTGGCGCATGAAGCGGGTTACATTGGTTCGATGTTATTCGCTATTCCGGGATTTCCGTTTATTACCAGTGGTTTAGATATTGCTAAATTGGATATGCGCTCGGGCATTGAACGCTTTGTTCATGCTGTCACGATTATCATGGTCGCGACCTTAGTCGGCTGGATGGTCGCCTTAGCCAGTGACTTACGGCCCGATAATTTTGTGCCCTTAGGGTTGAATCCGTGGTTGTTAGCAGTGCTTCGGTTTCCAGCGAGTTTTTGTGGAGTATTCGGTTTTTCTGTGATGTTTAACAGTTCCAAAAAAATGGCGACTCTGGCCGCTTTTAATGGTGCCATTGCTAATACTTTACGCTTAGAATTAGTTGATTTAACTACTTTGCCGCCCGCTGCGGCCGCTTTTGTCGGGGCCTTAGTGGCCGGTTTATTAGCATCAATTATCCATAAAAAGTTTCATTATCCGCGGATTAGTTTAACCGTACCTGCTATTGTAATTATGGTTCCCGGTTTATATATGTATCGAGCAATGTATTATTTAGGCGTCGGTGCGATTTCACAAGGTTCTCAATGGCTATTGAATGCGATGATGATTGTCATCTTTTTACCACTAGGTTTAATCTTAGCGCGAGTCTTGATGGATTCTGATTGGCGACGGGCGAGTTAAACTCAAAAGTGCAATTTTTTCAAGAATGGGGTTAATTGGTCTAGACTAGCTCGGCGCGTTTGCCTATTCTTGAGCGGATTTGCGGGTAAATAAATGACAACTTAATTATTTTAGAGTAAAATTATGACTTAATATTTATTATGCTGAAGAAGCGTTAATGGTGTATCATTAAACTTTAATTTAGAATAATTTAGCAAAGGAGATGTTGAAGTAGTTACCACTGAGTCTTTAGGAATTAATGGAGGGTTTAAATTTATTTAATAAATGGAGTGATATTGATGAAAAGTCATTTAAAAACACTAAGTAGTTGGTTAGTGTTGATATTTAGCTTCTGGACATGCTTTAGTCTTACTAGTCATCATGTCCAGGCTAAGACCTACCAAATTGGAACCGACGTTACTTATCCGCCGTTTGAATTTGCAAACGATCAAAATAAATATATCGGCATTGACATTGATATTATTAATGCCGTCGCTAAAGAAGAGGGCTTTAAAGTCAATACCAAACAAGTTGGTTTTAATTCTGCTGTGCAGTCCGCACAAGCAGGACAGTTGGATGGTGTCATGGCCGGAATGACAATTACTCCGGAACGACAGGCCAAGTTTGATTTTGGAACCCCCTATTTTAAAACTGGGGTTGTCATGGCTGTTGGTAAAGATAGCTCCATCAAAGATTTTAAACAGTTAAAAGGCAAACGAGTAGCGATTAAAACAGGAACAGCGGCTGCTCAATACGCTACGAAGCTGAAGAAGCGTTACGGCTTTAAAACAGTCACGTTTGATGATTCTAACAACATGTACCAAGACGTTGTAACGGGCAATTCGGTGGCCTGTTTTGAAGATCAACCAGTGATGCAATATGCGATTAATCAAGGTATGAAATTAAAAATTGTTACCAAACCAGCACAAGGTGGTTGGTACGGTTTCGGTGTGAAAAAGGGTACGCATCAGGAATTGCTCCGGCAGTTTAATGCCGGCTTTAAAAAGATTAAGGCTAATGGAACCTATGACAAAATTGTGGCCAAGTATTTGGGCGGTAAGACGCACTCCGCAGTTAAAGGTCAGACTTTTACCATTGGGACTGATGTGACTTTTCCACCGTTTGAATTTGCCAATAAAAATAATCAATACGTCGGTATTGATATTGATGTTGTCAAGAAGATTGCTAAGGATCAAGGCTTTAAGGTAAAGATCAAACCGCTGGGCTTTAATGCTGCTGTGCAAGCCGTTGAATCTGGCCAAATTGACGGGGTCATGGCCGGCATGTCAATTACACCAGAACGTCAAGCCAAATTAGATTTTTCCGATCCGTATTATCATTCTGGGGTCGTCATGGCTACTTCGGATAAGGGTCGAGTAACTAGTTTGAGCCAGTTACGTGGTAAAAAAGTAGCAGTTAAGACGGGGACGGCTGGTGCGCAATACGCTAATAGTATTAAACACAAATATGGTTTTAAGACAGTCACGTTTGATGATTCCAATAACATGTACCAAGATGTGTTAACTGGTAATTCGGCGGCTTGTTTTGAAGATCAGCCAGTCATGCAATATGCGATTAAAAAAGGCACTAATCTGAAAATTGTTACCAAGCCGGCATTAAAAGCACCGTATGGTTTTGCTGTTAAAAAAGGCCAAAATCAAGAATTACTGAAAGCTTTCAATCAAGGCCTAACCAATATTAAGGCTAGTGGTACCTATGATGATATTAAAGCTAAATATCTTGGTGGTAAGGCAGATAAAGGCGTTGCTAAAGCAGGAGCTGATCATGAAGATCGGAGCTTTATCGGTTTGTTGAAACAAAATAAAGGTGCGCTGTGGTCCGGTTTTGTTGAAACCATGTGGTTAACCGTAGTTGCCATTATTTTTGCAACAATCTTTGGCGTCATTATCGGTTTATTAGGTGTTGTGCCAATGAAATTCTGTCATTGGATTTCTAGTACAGTGATTTATCTGTTCCGGGGCATGCCGCTATTAGTCTTGGCATTATTTATCTATACTGGAATTCCTAGCTTAACTGGCCAAAAAATTCCCGCCTTTTTAGCTGGAACGATTACATTAACCTTAAACGAAGGCGCGTATATTGCCGCTTTTGTTAAAGGCGGAATTGAAGCAGTCGATGTGGGACAGATGGAAGCGGCTCGTAGTTTAGGTTTGCCATTTGGTAAAGCAATGCGTAAAGTTATTTTGCCGCAAGGAATTAAGATTATGATTCCGTCATTTATTAATCAGTTTATTATTACGTTAAAAGATACGTCCATTTTATCTATTATTGGAATTTTGGAATTAACCCAAACCGGAAAAATTATTATTGCTAGAAACTTAGAAGGCTTTAAAGTTTGGACCATTATTGCGATTATTTACGTCGTTGTAATTACTCTATTAACTTGGTTATCTAATTGGGTGCAAAGGAGGACACAAGGATGAGTACCAAAGTCGAAGTGAAAAATTTAGTTAAAACCTACGGCACTAATGAAGTGCTGAAAGGAATTGACTTAACGGTTCAAGATAATGAAGTTGTGGTCATCATTGGTCCTTCTGGTTCTGGTAAGAGTACGCTTTTACGGACACTCAATAAGTTAGAAGAACCAACTTCAGGTAGTGTTTTAGTTGATGGTATTAATATTGCTGATCCCAAGACGAATATGAATCAAGTGCGGGAAAATATTGGGATGGTTTTTCAGCATTTTAACTTGTTTCATAACTTAACTGTGGGCCAGAACATTATGTTGGCGCCAGTCGAATTAAAAAAGCAAACCAAAGAACAGGCGCAAAAGAGTGCCCAACAATTGTTAGAAACGGTCGGTTTGTCCGATAAATTTGATGCGACTGTGCAGTCTTTGTCAGGTGGACAACAACAGCGAGTGGCGATTGCCCGCGCTTTGGCGATGGATCCGAATGTCATGTTATTTGATGAACCAACCTCAGCACTAGATCCGGAAATGGTTGGGGACGTTTTGGCAGTTATGAAAGATTTAGCCAAAAGAGGAATGACCATGATTGTGGTGACGCACGAAATGGGTTTTGCCAAAGAAGTTGCCGATCGGGTAGTCTTTGTGGATTCGGGTAAGATTCAGGAACAAGGCGAACCCCAACAAATTTTTGAGCATCCACAAAATCAACGTTTGCAGGACTTTTTAGATAAAGTTTTGAATGTTTAAAAATAAGATTTAAAAAATTAATACTGTATTATTAGCCAACTTGGTCTAAAAAAGATCAAGTTGGCTTTTTGTTCACAAGCGTTTTAATTTTATTTTGGGTGGAAACGCTATATTATGAATGCGTATTAAGAATGTTCTTATTTTTTGAACAATAGACATAATGGAGGCTGGATGATGTCGAAATATACAAAATATACGCAAGACCAAAAAGTTCATTATAAAATGTACAAAGCTAAGAAGCACTGGGTGTTTGCAGCAATTACGACGTCAACTATTTTCTTGTTTGGCGCTAATTTAAATAATATGACAACGCAAGCGGCAACCGTAAGTGGTGATGATGCCAAAAGCGTCGATCAAGTACTGGCTAGCAGCAATTCTGATAGTTCTACTTCATCTGTTACACCATCGGTGCCAACCGAGCAAGAAAAGCCTGCTCCAGTGGCGCAAACGCCAGCATCTGCCACTCCTATTGCTGAATCTGCTGCGACAGTTAATTCGAATACAACAACTACTAATCAAATTCCGGCAGCAACAGCAGTTCAGTCGAATAATACAGTTCAGTCAACTACTAATTCTACAACTAATAATCAAACTGCTATTCATGAGCCAGTAACTACTACTCCAGCAAGTTCAACCGCTGTACAGTCGAACGCCACTAATTCTTTATTACGTAGCACTACTGCAACAGCACCCCAACAAGTTTCCTATCAAGATGTTTTACGAGATTCGGGGATTGACCAGAATGGGATTGCCACCGTTACCAAAGATAATTTTTTAGATTATTTTGATTACAGTGGTAGTGGTTCCTATGATCCAAGTACCGGTTTATTTACTTTTACACCAGATGATCGTTCTCATGTCGGCAGTTTTAGCTTAAAGAAAAAGATTGACTTAAGTAATGATTTTTCGTTAAGTGGCAAAGTTCGTTTGGGCGATAAGCCCAGTTATTATGGTGGTGCTGATGGTGTCAGCTTTGCCATTCATACTGGTAATACCGATGATATTGGAGCCTTTGGTGGTAACCTCGGGATTGGTGGTTTACAAAATGCTTTTGGCTTTAAGCTAGATACTTATCCAAATGAAGATTATCAAGCCCCCGATCCAAGTAATTCTGATAATGAGTTTGGTTGGGATGCTGATCAGCCAAATGGTTATTACGCTTATGGTGCCTTTGTCACGACTTCTTTTAAAAATGTCAAAGGAACTGATGGTAAAGATTATCCACGTTGGTGGGCTACTGTTGACCAAAAGTCTGTTCAAGGTTTGGCCGATAATAATTTAAATAATTCGCTACATGATTTTACGGTAACTTATACCGCCAGCACTCGTGAATTAAAAATTACGTTCAAGACCACTAATGGTGTCACCATGGTTTGGACGAAAGACATTCCAGATACCGATATGTATCGTTCAGTATCCTTAATGATGGCGGCTTCGACAGGTTGGAATACGAACTTACAAGAATTCCAAATTGATCAATTTAAATTCAAACCTGCCCAATTTGTCAATTTGAATTATGTTGATCTGAACGGTAATCCTATTGGCAAAGGAACAGTTTCTCAAACAGTTACGATCAGTGCAGATGGTAAGACTTATACTGCCCAAGAACCGCCAGAGATTGCGGGTTATCAATACGTAGCTGTAGATTCCACGGGACTGCCAAAAACCGGAACTTTAGACAGTAGTACGAGTGGTAAGACGGTTACTTATGTTTATAAACCCGTAGCACAATCCGGCCAACAAGTCATTACTGATCAAGATAATTTAGTAGAAGGTAGTAATTTACCAGGAACCAGTGTTGCGGCCCCCGCAGAAGCTTATAAATCCAACTTAGTTGTCCCAATTACGCGGACGATTAATTATTTAAATGGTGCAACTAATCAATCAATTGCGCCTACTGTGACGCAAACTGTTAATTATTATCTCTCAGCAGTTGTGAGTGATGATGGAACTTTTTTAGGCTACGATACTAATGGTGATGGCCAAGCGGATACGAAAGATAAAAACCAAGCATTGCAGACCATTGGGGCAGCAGGCTCGACAACGAATCCTAATGCTAAGAGCTTTGCGGCAGTAACTTCACCGAATGTTGATGGGTACAATGCGCCCAGTCAAGCGGTGGTAGAACAAGCCATTGCGCGCCAAGAAGATGAACCATATGATGTTGATGTTTATTATGTTCAATCTAAGCTTCCCGATACTGGTTTAGCAATGGTGACGACCGGCGATGATTTACCCGATACAGTAAAAGCTGATGATTTAGTAGATACCGTTCATCGTACCATTCATTATCAAGATCAAGCTAAACCGGGGATTCCGATTAGTCCGGATGTTGTCCAACAGGCTGATTACCAATTAACGGGGGTCATTGATAAAGGGAATAATGATCAATTCTTAGGTTATGATACCGATAACGATGGCAAAGCTGACGTCTTGTTAAGTGATTTTGCTTCTACTGCTGACGCGAAAGACGCGGCGGTGACGAAAGTCGCTAAAAACTTCCAACAACAAGAATCTCCAAGTGTATCAGGTTATTCCACTCCAGATCAACCATTTGTGACTGCTAGTTCGGCTGTGCCTGGAACAAAAGATGTGACAGTTTATTATTCTAAATTACCAGTTTTGAGTGAAGATACAATTCAAGCAAACGCTGCAATGGATTTACAACCGGGGTATATTGTTGATCAAGATGACTCTGATAGTCCTCAATGGCCACAAGAAGCCATGGCAAGCAATTTAAGAAAGAAAATTACGCGCACGATTAATTATGTTGATAAAGATACAGGAGCTCAAGTCTCTAAGCCAGTCACGCAAATTATTGATTACCAGGTGATTGCACAATTTACCGAAGAGAAGACTGACGGTAAAGTTACCGGCATTCACTTTGATGGTTACGTTTTACCAGATGGTTCTTTAACCACTGATAAGCAGACAGCTATCAATCAGAACTATCCACAATCATTAACGGCAGCAGCTGTTGTTTCGCCGAACTTAAGTGCTCAAGATTATGGAACTCCCGATGTGGGCACTGTAGCAGCTGTAGCAATTCCTTATGATAGTAGCGATCAAACTGTAACAGTTAACTATACGAAAAATCGCTTTATCCCAGTGAAGGATTCTGCTAATGCGAAGGGTGATACACCAGTAGAAACTGACAGTTCGGTGAAGATGCCCGAAGAAGCTTGGAAAATTAACTTAACGGGTAATGTGCAACGGACAATCAATTATGTAGTACCAGCTGATGATCCAGCTGCTTTGAGTGAGATCAAGGAGGCTTTAGGTAAGCAAGAAGAACCTGATGGTAGTGTCGGTGTGCCATATCTAATATTAACTGATGATGATGGTAATACGGTCGTTTCAGTGCCGCAGTTGGTGGATTATCATTTAACAGCCGTGGTAAATGCGAATACTGGTGCTTTTGTTGGCTATGATACCGATGGCGATGGTAGTACCGCCGAAACTAAAGATAAAAAAGCTGCTGTCACTTCCTATATTAATCAAAATCAGCGTTCATTTTATGCTCAACCAACACCAACGGTTGCAGGTTATACACCTGATCAAGCAACTGTCGCTGCTACTGACGCAAATATGGATAATTTGACCGTAACCGTCAAATATGCAAAGAATCGTACGATTGCCATTACTGGTGGTGATCAAACTACTGATGATTTAATTGAACCTGGTAGTCAGTATAAGGTTCCAGAAGAAGCTACAGGGGCTAACTTAAATGGTACAGTATCTCGGAATATTATTTATGTTACACCAAATAAGGACGTGGCTAATGAAGTTGCAAGTGGCTTAAATGTCGATCCAGATCCTAATAATTCAAATAATGTGATAGTTAAGCAGACAGTTAATTATCAATTGACTGGTATTGTGGATGCCACTACCGGCAAATTCCTTGGCTATGATACCACGGGTGATAAAATGGCAGATACTCAGGATAAAGATACGGCGGTTGCGGCTGCGTTAAAAGATCGGACCTTTTATGACCAACCGTCTCCAACCGTAACTGGTTATACTCCAAGTACGAAAGAAGTAGCTGCGAGCCGTGATACAAAAGATATTAAAGTTTATTACACCGCGAATGATTTGATTCCGGTTAAGGGTGAAGAGTTAGCTAGTGATGCTACGACCATTGATCATGAAGGCACAACGATTACTTTACCAGATGAAGCTAAGCCAGCAGCATTAAATGGAACTGTTCAGCGTACTATTCATTATAAATCCAAAGACGGCTCCAGCTTACCTGACTCAACAGCTGCTGAAGATCACGTTCAGAGTATTGAGTATCATTTAACAGCAGTTGTGGATTCCACTGGTGCCTTCATGGGCTACGATACGACTGGTGATGGGCAAGCTGATACGCAAGATAAAGATTATGCGATTGATGAATATTTAACAAAAAACAAGAGTGAGTTTGCAGCGGTAACCTCACCAACACAATTAGGCTATTCAGTAGATACACCAACTGTAGAAGCAAGTTCAGCAGCTAATGCTACTCCAGATGTGATAGTCACTTACACTAAGAATCGGACTTTACCGATTTCTGGCGGGGCAGCTCATAGCGTAGGGCAACCAGTGGAACCAGGTAGTAAAGCAACTACGCCAATAGAAGCTACGAAGGATAACTTAACAGGGAACGTGACGCGGACGATCAAGTATGTCATGGCTGATGGTAGCCCTGCAGCAACGCCAGTGGTTCAAGTGGTACCGTACAGTTTGACGGCTATTGTGGACTTTACCGGGGCTTTCTTGGGCTATGATACCGACGGTGATGGTAACGTTGATATTGCAGCTAATGCTACTGATGCTAAGAACGAGGCTATTAAAAAGGCAATTAGTGGTCGAACTTTCTATGAAGCTCAATCGCCAGAAATTGCTAATTATACACCTGATCAATCAGTTGTTGATTCAAAAGCTGCCAATTTGGATGCTGAAACCGTAACAGTCACTTATACACCGCAAGCAACTGTTACGATTAAAGATAGCGATAATCATGATAAAAATACGCCATTGCAAACCGGCAGTAACTTACCGACACCGGCGGCTGCTTGGAAGGAAAACTTGACTGGTTCTGCCAAATTGGTAATTAAGTATGTTAAAGCTGATGGTACGGAGGTTGCTGCAGAAAGTTCGCAGGAAATTCCTTATCATTTGACGGCGATTGTCAATGCTGTTACGGGAAAATTTATTGGTTACGATACTGATACTGATGGTAAAGTTGATACCACGAACCAGCAAGATGCTATTCGGCAATCATTTGGAGATAAGACTTTTACTTCTGTAACTTCGCCAACCGTTACTGGCTATAAACCTGATAAAGCAGTGATTGAAAATGTTGCACCGGTCTTAAATGGTAATGCTGATAAAAATGCTGCCGGTGACGCTGCTGCTAATCAGAATACTTTAACAGTGACCGTCACTTATACGCCTGATAACATGGCAACTGGTACAATCCCAGTAACTGCTGGTGATAACGCTAATGGTAATACCCCAGTAGGTGATAGCACTACGTTGAAAATGCCACAAGAAGCATGGGCAAGTAATTTAACAGGTGAAACCACGAGAACTATCAATTATGTCAAGAGTGATGGTTCTCAAGTAGCTACTCCTGTTACTCAAAGTAAGACTTATCAGTTAACAGCAATTGTGAATAAAGCTGACGGGACTTTCTTAGGTTATGATACAACTGGTGATGGAGTGGCTGATACGAAAGATAAGACAACAGCGATTGCTGCTGCCATTACTCAAGATCAATTTGCTGCAGTAACTTCACCAACAGTTTCAGGCTATACACCAGATCAAGCTACAGTGGCAGCAGGCACGCAAGCCGGAACAGTGACGGTAACTTACACTGCTGATGGTACAACTCCACCTGAAGAAAATGATACGATTCCAGTGACGGCTGCTGATAATGCCAATGCTCAAACCCCAGTCGGTGATAGCACTACATTGAAGATGCCACAAGAAGCTTGGGCAAGTAACTTAACAGGTGAAACCACGAGAACTATCAATTATGTCAAGAGTGATGGTTCTCAAGCAGCTACCCCTGTTACTCAAAGTAAGACTTATCAGTTAACAGCAATTGTGAATAAAGCTGACGGGACTTTCTTAGGTTATGATACAACTGGTGATGGAGTGGCTGATACGAAAGATAAGACAACAGCGATTGCTGCTGCCATTACTCAAGATCAATTTGCTGCAGTAACTTCACCAACAGTTTCAGGCTATACACCAGATCAAGCTACAGTGGCAGCAGGCACGCAAGCCGGAACAGTGACGGTAACTTACACTGCTGATGGTACAACTCCACCTGAAGAAAATGATACGATTCCAGTGACGGCTGCTGATAATGCCAATGCTCAAACCCCAGTCGGTGATAGCACTACATTGAAGATGCCACAAGAAGCTTGGGCAAGTAACTTAACAGGTGAAACCACGAGAACTATCAATTATGTCAAGAGTGATGGTTCTCAAGCAGCTACCCCTGTTACTCAAAGTAAGACTTATCAGTTAACAGCAATTGTGAATAAAGCTGACGGGACTTTCTTAGGTTATGATACAACTGGTGATGGAGTGGCTGATACGAAAGATAAGACAACAGCGATTGCTGCTGCCATTACTCAAGATCAATTTGCTGCAGTAACTTCACCAACAGTTTCAGGCTATACACCAGATCAAGCTACAGTGGCAGCAGGCACGCAAGCCGGAACAGTGACGGTAACTTACACTGCTGATGGTACAACTCCACCTGAAGAAAATGATACGATTCCAGTGACAGCTGCTGATAATGCCAATGATCAAACACCAGTAGGTGATAGCACTACGTTGAAAATGCCACAAGAAGCATGGGCAAGTAATTTAACAGGTGAAACCACGAGAACTATCAATTATGTCAAGAGTGATGGTTCTCAAGTAGCTACTCCTGTTACTCAAAGTAAGACTTATCAGTTAACAGCAATTGTGAATAAAGCAGATGGTAGTTTCTTAGGCTATGATACTGATGGTAATGGTAAGGCTGACACGAAAGATAAGACAGCTGCGATTGCTGCTGCCATTACTCAAGATCAATTTGCTGCAGTAACTTCACCAACAGTTTCAGGTTATACACCAGATCAAACCACAGTAGCCGCAGGCACGCAAGCCGGAACAGTGACGGTAACTTATACTGCTGATGGTACAACTCCACCTGAAGAAAATGATACGATTCCAGTGACGGCTGCTGATAATGCCAATGCTCAAACCCCAGTCGGTGATAGCACTACATTGAAGATGCCACAAGAAGCTTGGGCAAGTAACTTAACAGGTGAAACCACGAGAACTATCAATTATGTCAAGAGTGATGGTTCTCAAGCAGCTACCCCTGTTACTCAAAGTAAGACTTATCAGTTAACAGCAATTGTGAATAAAGCAGATGGTAGTTTCTTAGGTTATGATACTGATGGTAATGGTAAGGCTGATACGAAAGATAAGACAACAGCGATTGCTGCCGCCATTACTCAAGACCCATTTGCTGCAGTAACTTCACCAACAGTTTCAGGTTATACACCAGATCAAACCACAGTAGCCGCAAGCACACAAGCCGGAACAGTGACGGTAACTTACACTGCCGCTGATAATGGTGGCGGAACTACACCGCCAGTAACGGATACGACTTCAGTCAAAATTAACGGTACGGCCACCAGATCTGTTTATTATGTCATGAATGATGGTAGTTTAGCTCCGGATTCACAATTACAAACGAAAGATTATAGTTTAACCGCGATTGTTGATAAAGCGGGTCAATTGTTGGGTTATGATACCAACGGTGACGGCTCAGCTGATACGACTGATAAAGATGAAGCTATCAAAATTGCTTTATTTATGGTACCGTTTGATGCGATAGATTCGCCAAGTGTTTCTGGTTATGATCCAAGTCAAACTACGGTTGCCGCAAGTAATGACCCTAATGATATAGTTGTTGTTTATACAAAGCCGGGCACCGCCCCAGCAACAGGAATTACTACTGTAACTATGCACGGTACTGCAACAAAGACTATTAGTTATGTCATGAGTGATGGAACTACTGCTCCAGTTGCTAAGCAAGAAAGCCAAGATTATAGTTTAACGGCAATTGTTGATAAAGCAACGGGTCAAATTAAGGGCTATGATACTGATGGTAATGGGTCAACTGATACCACTGATAAGAATGTGGCAATCAAAACAGCTTTGGCAAAGACCCCATTTGCTGCAATAACATCGACACCAGTTTCAGGTTATACTCCAAATCAACAAGTTGTGGATGCAACTAGTGATCCTAGTGATGTTATTGTTCTTTACACTAACGATGGCGGTTCAGTTACTCCACCCGAAGAAACTGGTACGATTCCAGTAACGGTTGCTGACAATGCCAATGCACAAACACCAGTCGGTGATAGCACTACACTGAAGATGCCACAAGAAGCTTGGGCAAATAATTTAACGGGTGAAACTACAAGAATCATTAATTATGTCAAGAGTGACGGTACTCAAGCAGCTACTCCTATTACCCAAAATAAGACTTATCAGTTAACGGCAATTGTGAATAAAGCAGATGGTAGTTTCTTAGGCTACGATACTGATGGTAATGGTACAGCTGATACCAAGGATAAGACAGCTGCGATTGCTGCTGCACTTGCTAAGGCTCCATTTGCTGCAGTAACTTCACCAACAGTTTCAGGCTATAAGCCAGATCAAGCTACCGTAGCGGCAAGCACACAAGCTGGCACCGTGACCGTCACTTATAAAGCTGATAATAATGGTGGTGGAACTACGCCAACTGTACCTGATAATAACCAGCCAAGTGACAATAATTCTGATAATAATAGCAATGACATTATTGTTGTTAAACCAAGCGATAATGTTAAACCAGGTCAATCAATTGACAGCAATAATCCAAGCGTTGTTTGGCCGACAGGAACTGCGCAAGAAGATCTGCAAAAGACAGTTACGAGAATTATTAAGTATCAAGATCAATATGGTAATACTTTGAGCTCACCAACGATGCAGCAAGTTGTTTATCAAATTGCTGCTGTGGTCAATAAAACAACCGGTCAGCTGTTAGGTTACGATACTGATGGTGATGGTCAAGTTGATACCCAAGATTTAACTGCAGCGTTTGCCAAAATCAATCGCACGCAAAACTTTGCTACACAAGTAGTGCCAGATTTAAGTAATCAAGGTTATGTTCCAGATACTCAAGTTGTTGCCAGTGCAGTGGCTGATACTAACGATCCGGATGTGATTGTGGTTGCTAACTATCAAAAGACTGCTTCAGGTAATGATTCAACTGGAAATACTCCAGGTAATAACACTACAGGTGCCAATAGTAATGGACAAACTTCAAATTCTGCGGCAACTAATCCTAATGGAACGATAACTGGCAACCAGCCTGCAGCGCATAATCTACAATTTGATCCGAATGCATTATCCGGACAGAATTTAAAGAAAGCACAATCTGCTGCTCAAAATAAATTACCACAAATGTCTGATGATCAACAAAAAGACCGCACCGTGTCATTATTGGGATTCGGATTGTTAGGAACATTATTAAGCTTCTTTGGTTTAGCAAATAAGAAGCGAAAAGATGAAAGGGATGAATAGTTAAAAGGATTATTAATAAAGGTTAACTGAAAAATGCTTCATAGCTAGTTGGAAATTTAATCAACTGCTATGAAGCATTTTTTAACTTTTTAATTGTGAATTGTAGTTATAACATCTTTAAGAACACAGAAGCGATAATGACTGAAGCCACCGAAACAGTGGCAAAACCGCCCACTAACATTTTGGGGAGCATTTGGTCATTTAAAACTGCTTCTTCCTTAGGATTGGTAGCTAATTGACTACAAATTTCAGTAGTTAAAATATAATCAGCGGGAAAACCGAATAAGGCAGTTAGAGAACAAGCAAAGGCCATCGCAGGACTCATCTTAAATGGTTTGGCTAAAATCCAAGATGCTAAAAACATTCCTAAAAGACCTAAAGCAATTAACACAATGATTTGTACTAAAACGCCAGCGATAATTTTGGGTGTGGTAATACTTAATTGGGAGAAAATATAAGCTAATAATCCATACATTAACCATTGAAAGACGCCGGCTTTGTTTAAAGCATTGTCTTCCAAAAAGCCTAATTGATGAGCAATTACGCCAAAAATTAAGCAAATAACATTCGCATTAATCGCGTTATGAATTAACATGCTACAGCCATTGGCTAATAGGGCGACAATGAGCACCCGCACAATAATAAAAGCTGAAGTTTGATAATCACTTGGAATGCCGAGCACATTTTTGGGAGTTGTTGAAGTATTCGCATTTTGCGTTTGCTGTGGATCAGCAATATTGCCGGCCCGGTACTCTTTTAAAACGCGCCGACCTTCTTTTTTGAGCATGACAGAAGTTAATGGATAGCCCACAACTGAATGTAAGACAAACATGGCTACTGGTAAAGTGACTAAAGTACTAATGCCCGCAGCTTTTAAGCCATTCGTCATTAATAAAGCGGCAACTAAACCACCAGTTAACGGTGGAATAGCAGCAACCACGGTGCGCCAATCAAAAATAGCAGTGCCGACAGTTAAGGTTAAAGCAATAACACCGATGGTTCCTAATAAAGCAATACAAACCGCGCGCCATTGTTGTAATAGTTCTTTTAAATCCATTAAAGTTCCTAAATGTACTAGTAATAATGAGATGCAGATATTGGCAAAATTAGTGTTGAAAGAAGCTTTAGCAACAATATCTTTAGGCAAAATTGTCCAAAATCCAATCACAAATAAAATGGCGGTAATAAAGACGGATGGTAAATAAGACTTGGTAAATTTGGAAGCCCATTCTCCAACTAGTAAAAATAACATCACAATGCCTAAAGCAACTAAAGAATTCATTGATAAAGCCCCCTTGTATTTTTGCTTTAAAATTAATAAAAGCAAATCTAATTAATTTATTTTTAATCATAAAACGACAATATAAAAAATTCAAGCGTGACTTTATGCGATTAACGTGGTAAATTACAATGTATAAATATTTAATTGTATTTTAATTAAAAGGGAGGGTTCTTTAATGACAACAGTCTATAAAAATTGTAACTTGTTTGTGGGTACTAAAGATGAAGTATTGGCGAATGCCTGGTTTGAAGTGGATGACCAAGGTAAAATTACACAAACTGGAACGGGTACGGCACCTCAAGCTCAACAAACGGTTGATTTAGCGGGTCAATATGTAATGCCGGGAATTATTGATGTGCATACCCATATTATGATGGATCCAAATGACGGCGATATCTCATTCGTCAATGAAACAGATGCAACTGTGGCGGCTTTGCAGAATTTACAAGCATTGTTAAGAACAGGTGTCACTTATATTCGTGATTGTGGTTGTGTCTTTGATGTTGATATTAAATTAAATAAAATTGCACAAGCTGGCGTCTATCAGATTAAGGGCCCGAAGATTTGCCCATCAGGACGACCAATGTCGATGACTGGTGGTCACGGAGATTTTCAAGAAGGAACTTATGGTGAAAAGAACTGGGGTTATTTAACTGATTCGCAAGATGAAATGCGTAAAGCTGTGCGCACTGCGTTTAAACATGGTGCTAAAAATATTAAAGTGATGGCGACCGGTGGGGTAATGTCACCGACGGATCAAATTGATGATACAGAGTTGAGTTTGGCAGAAATTCAAACTGCGGTTGAAGAAGCCCATTCTAAACACATGACTGTCGCAGCCCATGCCGAGGGACGTCAAGGCATCCATAACGCGATTGTTGCGGGAGTTGATTCCGTGGAACATGGTTCTTATGTGAGTGATGAAGACATTGAGTTAATGTTAGAAAAGGGAACTTTCTTAACGCCAACCTTGATTGCTGGTTATACGATTCCAACCTATGGTCAAGGCAAGTTGCCCCAATATATGCTTGATAAAGCGAGTGCTTTTTTAGATGATTATTTTGCTAATATCGGTAAAGCTATCAAAGCTGGTGTGAAGATTTCTTTTGGAACCGACTCAGGAACGCCATTTAATGATTTTACGGATGTCCCAGTAGAATTTCAATTAATGACGCAAGTCGGTGCCACGAATTTTCAAGCATTGCAGGCAGCTGGTCAATCCGCGGCCCAATTGTTGAAGATTGACGCAGAGTATGGAACTTTGGAAGTTGGTAAATATGCGGACTTTCTCGTTTTGAAGCAAAATCCCTTAGCTGATATTCAAGCTGTTGCCCAAAAAGACAAGCAGGTCTATCAACAAGGGATCCGCCAATATTAAATTTAATGAAAAATAGGCTAAAGCATTGTGTAGTCGGATTAATAAGAAGTGAATCAAAGTTCAACTACTTGTTAAAACTAACTGCAGATGCCATAGCCTATTTTTGTCTAATTAATTACAAAATTAATCGGTGAAAACTCACCAAGACTAATGCCAGTAAACCAATGATAGCTAAACTGGTGGTGCCTACGCGTTCGCTCGGAGATAAGGAAGTATTTAATTCGTGATGGTTAACATGATAGTATAAATAAATTCCGGGCAAATAAATAATGGTGCAGACTAGTAAATATTGTAGTCCGGATAAAGTAATCCCGATAATTTCAAAACTGATGGTTCCTAAGCCCAAACAGCAGGTCCGCCAATTTTTTTGTTGCCATGAAAACTTAATTTCAAAAGCGGCGACTATGATGTAACAAACAATTACTGCCGCGGTACTTAAACTATAAGCTAATTCGTAAGCTTGGTCAGTAAAGAGCAGGGTTAATAAAAAGATTTGAACCATTAAGCCGGTGACAATTAACGCTAAAGTCGGTGCTTGATGCCGATTCTTTTTACCTAAAATTTGGGGCAAGAGATGATGCTGTGCCATGGTGCTGAGAGTTTCAGCCGGCAACATGGTCCACGAAATCCAGGCGCCAAAAATGGAAATTAAAAGACCAATACTAATGAAAGTTCCACCCCAAGGGCCCACAATTTTTTGAAATAAGTAAGCCATCACCGGTTGCTGCGCATGAATTAATTGAGCTCGACTAAAGTAACCATAAGGTAAGATAGAGGCTAGAATATAAATCAGCAACAAACAGCTAACACCAATAATTGTTGCTTTACCAGCAGTTTTTTGACTCTTAGCGCGTGAAGACAATACGGTCGCGCCTTCAATACCGACAAACAACCACATCATAATCATAAAACAGCTTTTAACCTGGGGAGCAACACTACTCCAGACCAAATTGTTGTGCAGATTACCCCAAAACTGAGAACTAAAGACATGGGTATTAAAAACGAGTAAACATGCCACAATAAAGGCGAAAATAGGGATGAGTTTACACAGGGTAATTAAGGAATTAATCAAGGCAGCATTTTCCACGCCTTGATTCACTAATAACGTCAGTAACCATGAACACAGGCTGGCTACTAAAATTGCTGGCCAACCGTTGGCCTTTTGAAAAATGGGAAAAAAATAGCCCAAGGTACTCATAAAAACGGTTGAAAAAGCTACATTACCAAGCCAACCGGACATCCAATAGCCCCAACCACTGATAAACCCCCAAAAATTGCCAAAGCCAGATTGACCATAACTAAAGATTCCCTGTAAATCGGGCCGCTTTTGTAAGAGATCGTTGAGAGTCATAGCTAATAATAAAATACCACCGCTAATAATTAACCAAGCAATTAATGCTGGACCGGGGGCGGCCGCTTTGGCTAAATCACTACTTAAGGCAAAGATTCCCGAACCAATCGCAGTAGTGACAACCAGCGTTGTTAAGGTAAAACCGTTAATTTTTTTTGCTTTATTTTCCATGAAAGCAATTTCTCCTTAATACTATTTCAAATGGTGAAAAGTTGATTGATCAATAGCTTCAGTTTTTCCAGAACGTTTGAACTTTGAGATGATTTGTAATTGAGGTTGAAAACTAAGCCTTACTATCATAGCAAATTTCAGCAGTTAACTAAAATCTTTTTGAAAAATCCATTGACTTTTACATTTTAAATCAGTAACCTAGGTCATAAGTTTAGTCCTTTTAACCTAATCCTGTGAGATTAAGAAAGGAGCACGGTTTCAGTTCTGCTCGGAGGTTTGAACTTGCGAGCTTTTTTTGTACCTAAAATGACAAAGGAGAATTTAAAATTGGGATTTAAACAGCAAAACGTCATCAGCAGTTCTGAACAAAATATGTCTAATTGGGATATGTTTGCCACTTGGATTGGGGCAAACGCCAATAACGGTACTTGGTATGTAGGCGGGGTCATTGCCGCTTGTGGTTTTTTGACTTCGTCAACGTTACTCATTATTGTGGGGATTATTTCCTATTTGTTATTGGCTTTGGTTTCATTAGCCGGATATCAAAGTCGCTTAAACACGATGACGTTAATGCGCGGTTCCTTTGGAGTTAAGGGGTCGATTCTACCGTCATTGATTAATATTGTTCAGTTTATCGGTTGGGCTGCGGTTAATACTTACATTGCGGCAGTGTCTGTAAGTTATATTTTGCGGGAAATTTTTGGTTGGTCCTCGCACAATCAAACGTTAAATCGGTGGGGCTTATTTGCTGGCATTCTGATTATGTCCTTACTACATTTAGGTAGTATTTCGTTAGGCGAAAAGTCAGTTAAATGGATTGAACGCATTGGCATTATTTTGGTCACCATTTTTGTTCTTTGGGAATCAATTATTGTTTTAAGAATGGTGCCCTTGAGCCAAATTTTATCTTGGCAACCACCGGTTAAATTACATTTAGCTAATGGTGTAGCGATTGATACGATTGCTGCCTTTAACTTGGCTTGGGTCACCGCCGCTGCGGACTTTAGTCGCTTTGCCAAGAAAAGATCGGGCGCCACTTGGTGGTCATTTATTGGCGCCAACTTGGGTTTAGTTTGGTTTGCTTTAATGGGCATTGTTGCGACCATTGCGACCGCGATTAGTCTGAATAAATTTGATCCCAATAACTCCGATCCAAGTACGATTGCTACCAAATTGGGCTTGGGTGCATTGGCCTTAATTGTGATCATGCTGACTAGTACGACGGCGAATGCGGTGAACTTGATGGCCGCTGGTTCAGCGGCTACGAATATTTTCCCAAAATTAAAATTAAAGGTTGCACTGTGGATTGTGACCTTAGTTGCGACAGTAGTAACATTTATTCCGGCTTATGTGACAACTTTCTTAGAAACTTTTGAACTCTTTTTAGATGGAGTGGGTATGTTCTTAGGACCCGAAATTGCAATTTTCTTGGTTGATTATTTCATTTTAAATCACCGGCAATATCAAATTGATGACTTTGATCGGCCCAACGGTCGTTATTGGTATCATCACGGTATCAATATCAATGCTTTTGGAACTTGGATTGTAGGAGTGATTTTGTATTTTGTTTTGCGGCGCTGGGCAATCATTAATGACAGTGTTGGTGCAACATTTATTGCCATGTTAGTGAGTGCCATAATTTATTGGGCTTTAATGAAAAGCAAGGTAGTCAGGAAAAAAGCTTAATCTCTTAGTAGGTAAAGTTGGGATCATCAGGTATTAATAACGGGTCTGCGGACCGATTATTAAGCTGATTGTCCCAACTTTTTTAATTCTTGACAATCGTTTAGTTAAGTGTAGAATATATTTTTTGAAAGGTTAGCTAGCTAACGTTTGAAATGTGAGGTGAATCTAGTGCGCAACACTGGTCGGTTATTACAAAAAGCTGCGCGGCAAATGACGAATGATTTTGACCAATTTGCTAAAAAATATGATTTAACTAGTATGCAGATGTCATTTATTGATTACTTAAGTGATCATTCGCAGATTGAGGTTTTACAACGGGATTTGGAGCAAGAGTTCAATATTCGGCGTTCTACGGCGACTTTAATTTTACAGCGTATGGAAAAAAAGCAATTAGTGGTGCGCCAAACTAGTCAAGTCGATGCGCGCCAACGGGCAGTATTTTTGACTGAACATAGTCAAGCAATTGTGCAAGTGATTAAGCGTTATATGAAACAGGAGCAAGCACGATTAGAACAACATTTTTCCACCCAACAGGTGCAAATATTTGAAGAGATTTTAACTTATTATCAACAAGGAGGACGCAAAAAAAATGAAAACTGATAAAGCCATTACGCCGAAAGTCATCGGCGCTATTGTAGCTGCAGGGTTGATGTCATTTTGTGGAGTGGTCGTAGAAACGGCCATGAATATTACTTTTCCCACTTTGATGCGCGAATTTCACATTTCTACAGCTACTGTTCAATGGATGACGACGATTTATTTATTAGTGGTGGCAATCGTAGTACCGCTATCGGCTTTGTTAAAACGAAACTTTAAAACTAAAAAGCTCTTTTTAACAGCTAATTTTTTATTTATTGTTGGATTAATCATTGATGCCTGTGCACCAATTTTTCCAGTGATGCTTTTGGGACGGATGGTTCAAGGACTAGGAACAGGGATTGCCTTACCATTAATGTTTAACATTATTTTAGAAGAAGTTCCGCCGGCAAAAATTGGATTTATGATGGGAATTGGTTCCTTAATTACCGCAGTAGCACCAGCCGTTGGGCCAACTTTTGGCGGAGTGGTCGTTAATCTGTGGGGTTGGCGCTTTATTTTTGTTTTGTTACTGCCAATTCTAGTAATTTCTTTAATTTTGGGTTTAAGTTGTATCCAGCAAGTCAGTCAATTGGTCAAAACTAAATTTGATTGGTCGGGGATCATTAGTTTACTAATCTTTTTTGTGGGCTTAATTTTTGGCTTTAGTAATTTAGGAACCAAAAAACTGTGGAGTTGGTCAGTTAGCGGTGCTTGGCTATTAGGAATTATTGGTCTCATCTTATTTATTATTAGCTATCAACACACCCAAGAACCGGTCTTAAACTTAGGTTTATTTAAGCAAGCTAGTTTTAGCGGACATCTAATTAGTTTTTTCTGTTTTCAAATTATTAGTTTGGGAACTTCGTTTTTATTACCTAATTATATTCAATTGGTGAATCATCAAAGTACCACGATTGCCGGTTTATTAGTTTTGCCAGGCGCAGCTTTAGGAGCTATTTTGGCACCGTTTGGCGGCCAATTGTTAGATAACTTTGGTGCCAGGAAACCAATTTTGAGTGGTGTTTTGTTAGCAATTGTGAGCTTGTTGATCTTTACTCTAGCAACCGCTCATCTGAACTCAGGATTATTAATCTGTTTGTATGTTCTGTATATGGGTGGCGTTGGCATTGCTTATGGCAACATTATGACTAGTGCTTTACAACAGTTAAATAATCAACAACAGGCGGATGGTAATGCTTGGCTGAATACTTTGCAGCAATTAGCGGGTGCTGTGGGCACTTCTTTAGTCGCTGCGATTGTGGCTCAGAGTCAATTACAGCAGAATCTATCTTTGACTCAAAAAACGATTCAAGGAACACAGCATGCCTTTATTTTGTTGTTAATTTTAGCTATTGTAGTCTTCGTTATTTTGTGGAAATTCTTACCTAAAAAGCAGCGTTAATTCGTTTTTTGAGCACTATAACGGGAAAATATGTATAAAGTTATGAAACTGTTTTTTCTTGGCATAGTATCATCTTGATGTTTAAAATCATATTCAAAAAATAAGTTATGTGTTAAGATAGTAATGAAAAAGGGACTGGTGCTCGAACACCAATCCCTGAACGCCCCGCTTTAAAGGCGGTGACTAGTTACATGACATCTTTAAATCGTCCTATAACCGGTCAAAGTTATTAGTAGGACGATTTTTTGTTACTTTTTGTTGTTCATGATTGTGGCAACTAGTGTGCCAAAAGCAATCATTAACATTAATACCTGATAGGTATTCAAGTAAGACTGGATATCCTTTCCGTTGATTCTTCCGTATTCTCATACGCAAGCACCTCCTTGAGAACAAACAGTCACCGCCCATAAAACTTATCGCACTAACTATTGTAGCATATTACTGAGATTAAATTATTTATCAATTGAAAAATGATTTTTGCCAAAAAATATGTTATATTGGTAATGAAAAAGGGATAGGCGTTCAAGCACCAATCCCTCAGCGATCCGCTTTAAAGGCGGTGACTAAGTTATTACAACAATATTAAATCGTCCTATAACTTGCCAAAGTTGTGATAGGACGATTTTTTATTACTTTTTGTTCATGATTGTGGCAACTAATGTGCCAAAAGCAATCATCAACACCAATACCTGATAGGTATTCAAGTAAGACTGGATATCCTTTCTGTTGATTCTTCCGTATTCTCATACGCAAGCACCTCCTTGAGAACAAACAGTCATCGCCCATAAAACTTATCGCACTAACTATTGTAGCATATTTTGTTTCTGCTTTGATTAAGCATAAAAAATTTAATCTCAAATTTTTATATAGAATGTCCGTTAATTAAGGCGGTTCGGATAAACTATTCTTCAGCTTTTTATCAGTTTGCTACTAAAAGCTTTATTTTAGATAAATCAATAAAAAATAAGCAATTAAGTCGTTTTTTGACTTAACTGCTTATTTTTTTAGTATTCAATTTCTAAGTGTTTCTTGTTGCAGTGCGTTAGAATTGCGCTCCAAAGAGCAAAAGACTGCGTCTAACTACGCCATATAAAAAGTCAAAAACCGACTTTTAAATTGGGCTAGGTTGGTTTTCGCTTTTTAATCGTTCTTTGTCACAGCTTAATTAAACTAGCGTTCCGTTATCCATAAAGGCTTGCACATCCGGTTGCATGTGTGCATATTTCTCAACGGTACCGTCAAAGTCAATAAAGTACAATTGATACCAAGTTAAGAAAGTATAGATGTTCCAAATTTGCCGCCGAGCGTCAATTTTTTCATCGTAATTATCTTGCAATAATTGTAAAATTTTATCTTGATCAAAGAACTCACTGACCCAGTCTTGGCTAAATAAGTCTTGAACTTTATCAAAGTACTTATCTTCCCGGAGCCAGGTTTTAACCGGAACAGGGAAGCCTAATTTAGGACGTTTGGCCCAGTCTTCTGGTAAGTGACGATTGGCAGCCTTACGGAAAATATATTTAGTATCATGCCGATTAATTAATTTTTTCGAAGGAATGGAGTTAGCTAATTCGGCTACTTTTTTATCCAAGAAAGGCACTCTTAATTCTAAAGAATGAGCCATGGAAATCTTATCGGCTTTTTGCAAAATATCATTGAGCATAAAGTGATGTAAATCAATATATTGCATTTGTTTAACTTCTTCAGCATCTTGGACCTTGGCAAAGTCTTCTTGATAGATACCATTGACTGTTAAATCATTTTGATACGGTTTTTGTAAAATAGCATTGGCTTGCTGTGAGGTGAAAATAGTCGGTTGTTGTAAATCAAAAATTAAGGATTCACCAACGTAATAATCTGATGGTTGGGCGCTTTGGCAATATAAATGAACTTTTCCCGGGAAATTAGGCGCATGCTTGATGTCCTTAGCCAAGTGCTGACGGATGCCTTTGGGCAATTTGTGTAAGCCACTGCCAAAGACTTTAATAGTCATATTATGCGAATGCATTCCGTAATTAACATAGCCAGCAAATAATTCATCAGCCCCTTCACCTGATAAGGCGACGGTTACTTTTTTGCGGGCTAAGCGGCACAAATACCAAAGGGGAATCACCGAAGGGTTACTATCCGGTTCATCTAAGTGGTATTGCATTTCGGCAAAGTCATTAAAAGCTTCGTCACCATTAACGGTGACTTGATTAAAGTGAAGTCCTTCTTCATCCGCTAATTGCTTAGCAACACTAGCTTCATCGTAAGGACCGTTATCGAAGTTGACGCTGAAAACTTCTTGTGGATGTAAAACGGAAGTGACATAACTGGAGTCCACTCCCTCAGATAAGAAGCTCCCCACGGGCACATCAGCGATATTGTGCAATTTAATAGAATCTTTGATTGTTTTGTCGATTTCAGCGACTGTTTCTTGATCTGAACGTTGGTGGTTAATTTGATATTGCGCATCCCAATATTCATGAATTTGCAAGTCTTGATCATGTAACTCAAACCAATGCCCTGCTGGGAAGCGATAAACATTTTTGAAGAAAGTTTCTTTCAAATCATTATATTGATTCATCAAAAAAGGTTTGATCGCTTCTTGGTTTAATTCCTTCTTAAAATTAGGGTGCTTCAAGAAAGATTTAATTTCAGAACCGACAATAAAGGTTTCACCATTTTGATAATAATATAGCGGCTTAATACCGAAGAAATCTCGCGCACCGTATAAAGTCTGTTTATTATTATCCCAAATCAAATAAGCAAACATGCCGCGCACGCGTTCTAGCGTGCCAGCCATACCCCATTCTTCATAGCCATGTAGCAATACTTCAGTATCTGTTTCAGTAGTAAAAGTATGACCAGCTTTGAGTAATTCGCTACGTAAATCTTGATAATTGTAAATTTCACCATTAAATGTCACTAAAATTGAATTGTCTTCATTATAGATTGGTTGCTTGCCACCTTGAAGGTCAATAATACTTAGTCGGCGAAAGCCAAGGGCTACTTGGTCGTTGGTATAAAAACCGCTGCCTTTGATATTAGGACCACGGTGTTCAATCATTTTCATCATGGACTGGATCGTTGTTTCTTTGTCGTCAACAGTCGGGTCGCTAAAAGCGATAATGCCGCACATTAAATATTCCTCCTATATACTGATATCATCAGTTTAATTAATGATAGTCAGAGTGTCAATTTATCAAAATTAATTTTAAGCTGTTCCGCCAAGCTTTTAAAGGGTTTTAAAAAATAAAATATTGATAATCAGCTAAGGATTGATTCGTTGAAAAAATTTTAGTGAGCGAGAAGTGTCATAGTTCAATTTAATTGAAACTAGTATTTAACTGAGCACGTCCGGAAAAAAAGCTTATCAAAAAATATGAAAAATGCTGATTAACTATGACAGTCAATATACTGAGGAAACGTTTGAGAAGTTAAAATTCAACCGCTAAATATCTTTTACATCAATTGCGCTGGAACAATCAAATTAATTAGTGAAAAATAGTGCAAGATTTTTTGTAATAAATTGATTAAATAAATATGTCACAAAATATTACTTTTGTAGCACTTGTTTGCGAACTATTCATTTTTACAAAACCTAGGTTAATAATAAGCAATATTGCGAATTGTTATGTGATGATGAGAAAATTATTAATTTAGGTTGGAAGATAAGTAATGATGAATAAAAAGCGGTTAATCTGGTTTTTTAGTATAATTTTCAGTTATTTGGTTCTGTTAATAGTTGTTACACCAGTCCAAGGCAGGGTGCTTTTCAAAAGTAATCCAATACTGCAATCTCAGGCTAGTAGTTTATCGGTTCATAACTTTTTATCGCGTACAGCATTACCTAATTATGAAGTGAACGACTACGATCCAACTACTTTAAATGGTGCCAAAATTAGTTTAATTGAATCTCCGCAAGGAACGTTGAGTAATCCCGCGGGGAGTAACTCCGCTGTCACCATCGATATGATCATCACGCACAAAAATCGAGCACAAGTAATTCCCGCTAATACCAAGTTTAAGATGAGCATCACAGCTGGCAATAGTACTTATCCAGTGAGTAGTGATAACTTCTTGCGGATTTTGTCAGTCAGTTTACCGAGTGATCAAACTGGTAATAGCTATTTTAGTTATGATAAGCAGAGTGATGGTTCGATGATTGTTACAACTATTAAGGACGTGCCCCCGGGAGTGGATGAAATTCATTTTAATTACCAAAGTGGTACCAATGTTTACAATTGGGATGGTCAAAACAAAGGAACTCCCATCCCGGGAAAAATTCAGACGCAAGTGCAGACTGCTGATAGTCTCGTTAATTTACCCGACTTAGATTATTATATTAAAACCATTCCCAAAAGTAATGGTAGTAGCAGTGTCCCCGGTTATCTGTCAGCCATTGATCATTCCGCTGCGTTTATTGATCCTTATTATCCTAATAAAAATTTAGGTAGTCATACTACCAATATCAATACAAGTGGTGTCAGTGTTGGTGGTTCGATTTGGTCGTCTTATACATTCAATGGTCAAGATAAAAATGGTGCCGGTCAGTATTATTTTGGTTATGAAGTTAATTACCAAGCATCAATTGGCAAGCCTGATGGTGCTAAGTTAGGTCTCAAATCACAAGACCCGATCGATTTACAACACGTTCACTTATTAAAGCAAGCGGATTCTGGCTTAGTAGATATTACGCAAGATCCCACTTTGAAATGGACCATGACGGCTAATTCAGTCCAAGTCGATGCCAGCAAATATCGTGATGCTAATGGTCAAGTTAATTGGAAACCATTATATTTACAAGTTTATGTACCTGAAGCCTCTTTAAAGAATATCAATTATGTCAACGCGACAGTAGGCTTTTTTAAAGAATTTTCGCTGGCGACTTATTTTAGTTCGGTTACGGATAAACGAACGGTTTATTTTATTAATCCAGATAAGACTATTTATGAGAATCAAACTTATGATCCTTATACAGATATTACAGCCATCAAAGGCAACAGTGCATTAGCTAAAAAACAGCTTACGATTACCGATTATGATGGCTACCCAACAGATGGTACTAATCTAGTGCCTGGCAACTATTCTTTACAGTATCATGCCGTAGATCCAAGCGATGCTACGAATGTTGCTGATACAACTCGGAAAATTACAGTTTTGAAGAATCAAACTAGCTTAAAAGCTCAAGATAGTCAAATTATGCAAGGTAATTCGTGGCAAAAGTACGATAATTTATTGGCTGTGACTGACCAAGATGGTAAAGTTTTGAATGCTACAGATTATCCCAGTCAAGTGCAAGTTAATGCTAATGTTAATACCCAAGTTCCAGGTGATTATAATGTTTTTTACACCTATATCGACTCCACGGGCAAACAAGTTTCTAAGTCAGTAACGGTGACCGTCTTGGCTGCTCCTAGAATCAAGACTTGTCCCAGCTCTCTTGATTTTGGAACCCATTATAGAGGAGCAAAGACCACATTCTTAAATCCACAGTTGAATGCTAATTTGACAGTGGAAATTGGTATTAAGTTAAATTCTAATTATCAATTTTTAGTTCAGGCACAGAGCAATTCACAATTAGCTGGTAGTTTACTTTTAAAAGATCAAACCAATCAATGGCAGAATTTGTCAACACCCACTTTGCTACCTGTACCAGTGCCAACGCAAACAGCTAGCGATAACTATCCGTATACTTATGATTTTTCCACCTTAATCAAGTCCGATAAATGGAAATTAATGGTCCCAGTTACCGCTCAAAAATCAGGACTGGCTAATCGAACTGTTACGTGGACTATTTCGAACTCGTTATGAGTTCGTAAAATTGAGCAGTAATTCAATGGCAATATTCAAGACGTCATGGTCTGCTATTTTTAAGCTGGATGTCATGAGGAAAAAGCAATTAGCTGCGGCGCAGGATTAAAACAAAAACTACTACTTTGAATTAGTAACGAGCAGGAGTAAACGATGAATGGCAAAGAACAAACTAAAGAACAATCACGTCAATGGTTATGGCAATCATTTCTCCAACTGTTGACTGAGGAGGATTATTCACAAATCACAGTCAAAGAAATTGCCGCTAATGCTTTGTTGGATAGACGGACATTTTACCGCTCTTTTGCTAATAAGGGGGATTTAATCGACTGGTATTGTCAGACAACCTTTTGTGAATATCGCCAAATTATTTTAGCAGAAGACTTTCAAAAATTGACTGTGGAAGAATCTCTGGGTAATTTGTTTAATTTTTGGTGGGATAAACGCCAAACAATTAGAATTTTGATTCAACAAAACTTGGCAGATCATTTTTTAAAAATTTGGAATGATAAGTTTATCGACATATACGATGATTTGAAACTACCAACTCATATACAAGGTACACGAACAGAAATTGAATATTTACAAACTTTTACTTCGGGGGGATTTTACTTTGTCATTATTACTTGGTTAGCTAAAGAAAATCCAGAGCCACCGAGTTATCTGGTGCAATGTTTTGCGCAGGCATATAAACAGATTTGTGAGTAAGAGAACTAAGTGAATTTTGATTACTAACAATTAGCTATAGTAGCAAAATAAGCAATTAAGTCAAAAATCGACTTAATTGCTTATTTTTGTGTATTACATTGTTATCCATCATTTTTAATTTTATTTTGAGATATTTTTATAGGTACTGACTTTAAAGTTTTTGGTAAAATCATTCCATATTTATTTACTATACGTATTATACGTACTAAAATAATCTTTGTCAGGAGGTAAAGTGCACATGCCTATGACACAAAAGGAAATGGTTAATTTGCTTCAAGCCCATGGTTGGAAAAAGACCAAGGGTGGTAAAAGTTCGCACATTAAAATGAGTAAACCCGGCAAAAGACCTATTACTGTTCCACACGGAGAATTAAATAAATTTACCGAACGTGGAATCAGAAAAGAAGCCGGTCTCATGTAGTCGGCTTTTTCCTTTCGGAAAGAGGAAAAATTATGTTATCAAGTTATCCAGCGTTATTTTATTATGACGATTCAGACTTAGAATCAGTTCCATTTTTCATTACTTTTCCTGACTTTGAAAATTCAGGTACACAAGGTGAGAATATTTCTGATGCATTATTCATGGCTTCTGATTGGCTAGGAATAGTTGTTGCAGATTATATAGATAATTCAAAAAAGCTTCCTAAACCATCAAGAATTCAGGATTTATCCTTATCTAAAAATAATCCTTTTCCTGAAGAATTAAATTATGATAAAGGTCAATCATTTATTTCAATGGTGTATGTAGACGTTACTAAGTATGTAGAAAATAATAAGTTGGTCAAAAAGACCTTATCCATTCCGAAATGGGCAGATAATTTAGGCAAGCAAATGAACATTAATTATTCGCAGACTTTAACTAATGCTATAGCAAATATGAATATCAACAAATAGACAAGTATAAGAGCACTCTATAGGGTGCTTTACATAGCGATATTAAGATTGAATTAGCTTATTTTTGCATGACTCTCGCAAAGTTTTTAACTACAATAAAATTAATATGCTTAAATATAGTTTTAAGAATTTTATTATAGTTATGTCCAAGTGTTAAGCAAATTTGCTGCGGATTTTTTAATTGCGTTCCAAGAAGCAGAAGTTTGTGCCTAGCATAAAACAAATAGCCAAGCCAGAATTAGCTTAGCTATTTGTTTTAGGTTAATGCTCAATTTCTAAGAGCTTCTTGGCGCAGCTTGATAATTGCACTCACAAAACTAAAAGCTTGTGCCTAACTTAGATCAAGCTTTCAAGTTAAAAACCAACTTAAAAGTTTAATCTAAGTTAGTTCTCAGCTTTTGCCCAGTTTTGTTCGCAGCTTGTTAAATAACTTCACCCTCGTATAATTTAGTAGGTAATAGATTGAAGTCATAAGATTTTAATTCATCAACGTTAGTCAAGTATGCTTTAATCCCTTTGACTAACATCAAATTGAGACCTTCTTTTTGCACATCATCTTCGCATACTAGGATGACGGGCTTATGAATAGCTTTCATATAACCCATTTCCCAAGCGGTTCCCGTATCTGGATCACTGTTATCCCAAGAAACGACGGCAATATCCGCTAAGTTCATAGCTGTGATATCATTTTGATAGGTCTCATTAGCCCATTCGTAACTACCAAAAATGCCTTCTGGATCGTGGTCGACACTGGCACCTTTGTATTGATGGTCGCGGGGACTATGCAAATAGCCCACGGTTGCATTTTGTTTTAAGGCTGCTTCGACGCGATCTAACAAGGCAATTTGTTTGGGGGTAAAAAAGCCACCAGCAAGATAAATGTGTTTTTGCATGAGAAGATCTCCTTTATTATTAATTGTCTTTGTTATAATTTTAATCTAAAGACCAACTAATTCCTAGTCTTTTCAGGATGAATTTTAAATATCGGGTGAAAGAATGTACATTAAATTTACTAATCAGCAACAGCAGTTAACTTTAAAAAAATTTTTACAGCAGCAAGGCATTAGTCATCGTCTTTACCAAAAGTTGAAACAACAACCAGACAGTTTCTTGGTTAATCAGCAAAGGGTGTTAGGCAACTACCTGGTGCAACCCCAAGAGCAAGTGCAAATTAAGCTACCGACGGAAGTTGACGATCCCCAAGTAGCAACGAGCTACCGACCGCTAACTATTATCTATGAAGATGATAATTTTATGGTGGTTAATAAGCCCCAGAATTTGAGTTCGGTCCCAGGTCCCAGTAATCGGGAAGATACTTTAGTTAATCGCATTAAAGGACACCTGAAACAAGAACATTCTGCTTATTTAGTACCGCACTTAATTACGCGTTTAGATTTTGACACCCAAGGTTTAGTCTTGGTGGCTAAGCATTTGCTGGCTAATAGCTTGGCTAATCAATTAGTGGCCCAACATCAAATTACTAAGTATTATTACGCGTTGGTTGCTGGCAATTTAGAGCAAGATCATGCGGTGATCAATCAACCAATTGGGCAAGTTCCGGGCCAAATTGCTCGGCAAGTGCTACCTGATGGTAAAGCAGCCGTGACAGAATATTGGGTTTTGCAGCGTTTTTTGGACAAGACTTTAGTTAAAGTGCAATTGCATACGGGACGCACCCATCAGATTCGCGTGCATTTTGCCAGCTTGCAGCATCCACTACTAGGCGACCATTTATATCAGGGCCCCTTAGATCAAGGTTTTCAACATCAGGCCTTACAGGCGTATTATTTACAATTTTTTGATCCGCTTGCGCAATTACAGCGCACCTTTGAATTGGAAAATTGTTTAATTTAAGTTATCAGTTGGTGAATACTAAGTAATCAAGTATACTAGTAAGTAAAAGTGTTTGATGGAGGATTTTTGATGGATGCGTTAGTGAAATGGCTTAATAAATATTTAGTACCAATTGCTGCCAAAATTGGTTCCATTCGCTGGTTAGTGGCGTTACGTGATGCTTTTATTGCAATTATGCCCGCCACGATGGCTGGGGCAATTGCCACAATTTTGAATGTTTTTGTGCGGGATATTCCCCAACAAATGCATCTCAATAGTTTTGTCAAAGCAATGGAGCCCATTATTGGGATTAATACACAGGTGTGGACTGGTTCCTTAGCCATTCTTGGTTTGATTTTTGCGTTTACCTTTGGTTATCAAATGGCAATTCAGTATAAGGTTGAACCGATTACTGGAGGTATTGTGACGCTGGGAACCTTTTTAATGACGTTGCCGCAAACCTTTACTTTACCGCTCAAAAAAGCGTTAAGTGCTGCTGATGTGCATACAATTACTCAAGCAGGAGCAACTGTCAGCAAAAACACGATCAGTGGTCCAGGGTATTTTAATTTTAATTCTTACTTTGGGGCGACCGGCTTCTTTACCGTGATGATCATGGGGGGCGTCGCCATTGCCGTTTATATTTGGCTCATGAAAAAAAATATTACGATTAAGTTACCGGACTCTGTCCCGCCCGCTATTGCGTCTGCTTTTACGGGTATTATTCCGGCAGCGGCCGCTTTATATGTTTCGGGAATTGTCACATATTTAGTCACTAAATTAAGCTCACTGACTTTAATTGAAATTATTTCGAAAACCATTCAAGAACCGTTATTGAACTTGTCGCAAGGTTACGGAGCCGTTTTATTAATGACTATTTTGGTTCAAGTCTTTTGGTTCTTTGGCTTGCACGGAACGAATGTTTTAGGACCGGTGTTAGATTCTATTTGGTTTACTGCGCAGGTCGCTAATATCAACGCTTTTGCCCAGCACAAAGCTTTGCCATATTTTTGGACACGAAATTCCTTTGATTTGTATGCGTGGATTGGTGGTGCTGGTTCGACATTACTATTATTGATTGCCATTTTGATTTTTAGTAAGCGAGATGATCAGCGTGCAGTTGCAAAAATGGCGATTGCGCCTGGCTTTTTCAATGTGAATGAACCAGTGATGTTTGGCTTACCTGTGGTCTTAGATCCAATTTACTTTATTCCATTTGTTTTAGCACCAGTGGTCATGGTCAGCACTTCTTATTTTGCATTATCTCAAGGTTGGGTTTCGCCCGTTAAATCACAGATTGTCTGGTCAATGCCGCCGATTATTAATTCGTTAATTGCCACATTAGATTGGCGAGCACCAATTTTACAGATTATCAATGCTTTCATTGCCTTTATTATTTATGTACCATTTGTGAAAGCTGCTAATAAGATTAAACCGCAGGATTAAAAATAATGAAGCATAAACAAAATCGAACGTTGTTTGCTATCAGTGGTGGTTTGCTGATTATTGTTGTGAGTCCACTTTTGCGTTCTTATTCAGAATTTTTTTATTACATGTTTTTATTAGCCGGGGTCGTTTTAGTCTTTTCCAATACGTATCTCTGGTGGAAAAATCGGAAGCATTAACACTACGGCTAAAGGGGCAATGATTGTTTGTACTGTTGAATTGTGAAGCGTCATTGTTCGCAGCTTATGAAATTGCACTCCCAAAGTCAGCAAATTGCGTTTAGCTACAACTAAGAACTTAAGTTAAGAACCAACTTAATCACTTAGTCTAGGTTAGCTTCCAGCTTTGAAGCGGCATTGTTCGCAGCTTGTATCTTTAAAAGGGGTTTTATTATGAAAATGACACTGGACTTTGCTGTTCCGGCACAATATTTATTTGAACAGCTAACTAATTCGGTTTTATATGATATTAAACAGCAAACTGGCAAGAATGTTAAACCACGACAATTGCCTAACTTTAAGTTTGACAAAACCTTTAATAATCAAGTTACAGGACACTTTCAAATAACAAAATATCAACCTGATCAAGATTATGCCTATCAATTAAAAACGAGTAAGAACACTTATCAAGTTAGTTATCATTTGACACCGTTAGATGCAGACAATGTTAAGTTTGAATATCAAGAAATCATTCAAGCAAAGACTAAGACTGGTGATGCTAATAACAACTTATTACAGTTTTTAATTGGCTGGCAACGTAAAAAACGCTTTAAAAAAATGCGCCAACAGATTGTTCAACAGTACCAAGCTAGTCATTAATTAATGGAGAACGATAGCTTTCGCAAATAATCGTCAAACTTTTTAGTAAAGTTGGATGATTATTTTTTTATGAACACTAATTTATGAATTTAACTTAAAGAAGTGTAAAAATCTGTTGCAATTATGCGAATTGTTGCTTAAATTAATTGATGATAATTGTTATTTTTACTAAATTTGAGTAAGATTAAATTATACTGATTGTCGATTGTAATAACAAAGATAATTAAATATTATGGGGGATATTGGGGTGGATTTTTCATATAAAACACGAACAAATATTATCCAAAATTTACAAACTTCGGAATTAGACTTGTTAATTGTTGGTGGCGGTATCATTGGTGCGGGTGTGGCTTTGCAAGCAGCGGCTAGTGGTGCAAAAGTTGGCCTGATTGATATGCAAGATTTTGCAGCAGGAACGAGTTCCCGTTCTACCAAATTGGTTCACGGTGGCATTCGTTACTTAAAGAATTTTGAAATTGGTGTTGTGTCAGATATTGTCTCAGAACGACAAATTGTGCAACATATTGCGCCACATATTCCACGGCCATTTCCAATGTTGATGCCGATTTATGACTCTAAAGAATCAACTTTTAATATGCAAAATATTAAAGTTGCGATGAATCTTTATGATCAATTTGCGGGAATTATTGGGGGACAATATGCTAATAAGTTGTTAACGCGCGATGAAGTATTACAACGCGATCCCTATCTCAAAGCTGAAGGTCTTCAAGGTGGCGGTATTTATTTAGACTTTGTGAATAATGACTCACGCTTAGTAATTGAAAATATTAAAGGGGCCGTCGAACTGGGGGCACTAGCTGCTAGTAATGTCAAAGTAGAACAAATTACGCATAATGACTTAGGTGTGGTTAATGGCGTTATTGCCAAAGATTTATTGACAGATGAGACCGTTAAGATTCGCTCTAAGTTACTGTTAAATGCTACAGGTCCGTGGTCGTCTAAATTTATTGGCCTTGATGACAAAAATGGTTTAGGCCAGATTATTCGTCCCACTAAGGGCGTCCATTTAGTTGTGGATCATCATCGCTTACCGGTGTCCCAACCCACTTACTCAGATTCGGGTGAAGGTGACGGGCGCATGTTATTTGTAGTACCGCGTGAAGGCAAGACTTATTTTGGGACTACAGATACCGATTATTATGGCGATTACCAGCACCCCAAAGTTGAGCAAGAAGATGTTGATTATTTATTGCGCGCCATTAATAATCGCTTTCCAACTCTGCACATTACGTTAAATGATATTGAAGCTAGTTGGGTGGGGTTACGGCCACTGTTGGAGTCCAATGGGAGCTCTGATTATAATGGTGGAACTTCCAATATGGGTAAAATTACGGACGAAAGTTTCAATTTATTAGTTGAGATTATTGATGATTATAATCGAGGGTTTGCCAAACGGCGTGATGTGGAAAAAGTTATCAGTAGTTTGGAAACTACGAATGCGGAATCTCAGCTCAATAACGATCAAATTTCACGCGGTTCTTCGTTAGATGTGGGTGATGATGGTTTAATTAGCTTGGCCGGTGGTAAAATTACCGATTATCGAAAAATGGCAGCGGGCGCCATGGCAAAAATTCGGCAAGGTTTAGCCAATAATTTTAATGTTCAACTAAAAGATATTGATTCAACCAAATTACAGGTTTCTGGGGGGCACTTTGATCCCAATCGTGTACAGCAAGCGTTGGATTACTATCAACAATTATTTATTCGAAAAGGCATTAATCAAACTGAAGCCAAAGAATTAGCCAATTTATATGGTTCTAATTCGAATCAAGTGGCCGCTTATATTGGCAAGATTTCGCCAGCTCCGGGTTTAACCTTAGCAGATACGATTAGCTTACATTACGCCATTGATCATGAAATGGTGCTGACCCCTGTTGATTATTTGGCTCGGCGCACGACTTACTTATTATTCCATCAAGATCGTTTAGCACCGAAAAAGCAAGCCTTTGTTGACGAAATGGCGCATGTTTTACACTGGTCGACCACGCAAAAGAAACATCAAGAACAAACCTTAGAACGATTAATTTCCCAAACGCGTTTAGATTATTTAAAAACAGATTCAGCAATGAATAATATAAATTAAATATTTTTATATATTATGATATTTAATGGCTTGAAATAGTTAAAGCAAGCAATTGACTACACATTAAGCAAAAATTATTATATAATTCTGTTATGCTAAGTAAAATTAGCACAACAAAACAGCAGGCAGTAGAAAAACTCCTTGATTTTCTCCCTTTCTTAAAAAAGATTGTCAAACCTCAATTGTCTGCTGAGTTGTTTTGAAAAAGGACTAGTGCAATACTAGTCCTTTTTTGCTTAGTTGAAATTGTCGGTTAGTTCAGAAGTTCATGCTGGTTGTGCTTCTTTTTGTAGGTAGCGGCCCACCAACCAGCCATGATTAATCCTAAGCTACCCATAAAGGCTAAGATATTAGCCCACCGCTCTAACCAAGTTGGTTGGTAAATAATTTGGAGTTGGTTGTGACGCGTGGTGGTGTGAATTAAAAACGTTCCACGGCGTGAAATACGATACTTGATAGCATGTCCATTATTCAAGACTTGATAATTAGGACCGTTGACTAAGAAGGGAAGGTCAAACGTATTAGTAGTTTGCTTGGTATTTAATTGATACGTCATTTGGTTAAGCCCCGGTTGTCCTTGAAAATAACACTTTTGGTGATTGATATAGCCAGTTGCCTCTGACAATTCATTAATATAAGGGCGGGCTTGTTTGGGATAGTAGTCGACTTTCGCATTTTGAACTCCAACGGTGATGGGGTGCGCAAAAGTGGTTTGTGTTAAGTTGAGCTCATGCCAATCTTTGCGATAATTAACGACTTCAACTAAAGCTAGGAAAGTCAGCATTACACTTAAAATAACTGTCCAACTCATGAATAGTTTTTGCAGTAGCAGGGGCTTAATTAAAGTTAAAAATTGGCCCAATAAGAAGCTCGCTAATAACGTATAAAATGGTCCAAAGCGAAAGGCAAACTGGATTACTGTGACGGGCGTGTGGTTGAACCAAGACCAGGGAAATGCTGGTGTTTGTAACCATAAAGTAACGAAGAGCATAATTGCTAGAATGGTAGTGGTGGCGGAATACTTGCGGTAGTGAATGAGAAAATAGCCGCTCGCTAGGAGTCCGCCGAGTAATAACATTAAGCCCACAGTATGTGGGGTAAAAGTGCGATTTTTTAATAAAGTCGTCAGTTGCTCTGACCAACTGGACACCAAAACGTGGTTGAGTTGATAGTTAGTCGGCTGAAGTTTGGAAGGCATCAAATATGTGTGTTGCAGCACGGGCGCCCAGTAACCAAAACTCACGACGAGTGTCGCGGCACTAATTTGCAACCAATGCCAGATCAGTTGCCGCCGGTGTTGATCCAAAATTAATTGGACTATTAAGACCAAGCCCACTAATACACTAGCTAAAACAGCTGTTAATAAGTGCGTGTACAATAAGCCACTGAAGGCAATAATGGTTTGAGTGCGGCCCCCTTTTTTGTGTGCCACTTTGATGACGCCGACTAATAAAAGCGGTAAAAAAGTCATTGCTAAGAATTCACCAATACCAAAATGAGCATAAATGGCTGCCATGCGGTAAAACGAAAAAGTATACAGTAAAGCAGTGGTGATACTTTGGGACCGCTTTTTAGTTAATGAATAAACAGCGTAGTCAGTGATTATTAACGTGAGCAAGTTGACTAAACCTAAATAAAGATATAGGGCCAGAAGATCGTTATGAATTAACTTCATTAAGATAATGAGTGGGTATAAAAATTGTGTTGGATAAAATAAATTAACCAAAGAACCAATGCCAGCAAAAGTATGGGTGGTGATGTAAGGAAAAGCACCAAGTTTAGTTTGGGCTAATTCACTGATGCGCTCAATGTGAAATTGTAAGTCACTACTCCAAATAAAATTATGATAACAATACATATATTCAAATAAACCAGAAAGTATTAAATAGAGGAGCCCCAGACTGCAGTTTTTCCAGAAGTTATTGGTTTTCATGATTGTTTAATTCCTATCCCTTTATGATAGCTTCATCATAATATATTTATTTACGAATGATAAACCAATTAGATAGAAAAATTAATATTTTTGGAGCATTGTAAAATAATAGGTTGTGACTAAAGTTGCTTGAAGGCTGAGTACAGTTAAACACAAACGGCTGACTTGGAAAACACTATAAAAAAATGTTCGTATCAAATACGAACATTTTTAAGAAGAATTTTTATATCATTGAATTTTGACTAAAAGCCAACCGACGAATCCTAAAATAACTAATAAGAGCACATTAATTTTTAAAGAGACACCCAAAAAGTGTGTGGCTTCTGTTTTGTGGGTGAAAAAGGAATATTGTTTGTACGATAATAAATTAGCCATGGAAGCAATAATCGTTCCTAGCCCCCCAATATTCGATCCTAAAAAGAGCGCGTGAATATGGTGTGTAAATTTAGCTACTAGAATAGTCGTAGGAACATTACTGATTGCTTGACTTAAACCCAATGAAGTCCAATAAGTGGAGGTTGGACTGGCTACTAAATTGTTAATTACTTTAGCGACAATCGGGAAGCGACTGATGTTGCCGACAGCGATAAAGAAACAAACGAAAACTAAGATAGTAGCGTAGTCAACTCTTTTTAAAGTTTGCGGGCTGACGATTAAAGCAAAAATAACAGCGGCAATTGTCGTCCACCAAACCGGAATCACTTTAAAGATTCCCAAAAAAATAAACGCAGTTAAGACTAAAGTTGCCGTTAATTTACCTAGTTGAATTTCAAAGGGCGTAATTTGAACGTCCATCGGTTCCGGTTTAGTTAAAAGATAAGCAACAATGACTAAGATGATTAATTCAATCAGCATGAGGGGTGTGGAAACGCGAAAGAAATGACCCGCTGTCAAATTGAAATGGGAAAGTAAAAAGAGATTGTGGGTGTTACCAAACGGAGTAAACGAACTACCCAGATTGGCAGCCACGGTAATCATTGTCATAGTTAGCGCCCGACTTAGAGGAACGTCGGAAGCAATTTTAAAGAATAGCGGTGCTAGAATTAAGATGGTGACATCGTTAGTAATGAACATGGCGCCAAAAAAAGCCAGCAAGACTAATGCTTCCATTAGCTGCCGGGAGTTTTTGGCTTTGACAGTTAAGTGCGTTGACAAGAACTGCAATAACCCGATATGTTCTAAAATTTGGACGAGAATCATCATTGATAATAGTGAAAAGATTGTATGAAAATTAATGTCCGCTAATTGTGGTTTACTAACTAAAGTGGATAAAACAGCTACCGTGGCTGCTATCCATAACATCTTATCCATAAAAATATTTTTGAGAACGGCCATGTATAAACCTTCTTATCTACGGATTGGATCATTAACTTGAAACCATTAATATTGTACTTTAATTAGCAAGCAGAATAAAGAGAAAACTTTATGGTAGCGCTTGTAATTGGAAGAAATTCAACTAATACGTAATTAAAAGGGGAATTTGCTGAATTATTTGACTCTTTAGTTAGGTTATTGTACCAAGGTGATTTGATTTTTGCCGTGCTAGCCAGAAGAAAAGTTTAAGCAATCGGCTGTAATAATTCTACGTCAGTTCAAAGCTCATGCAAAATTATCATGGCTTTTCATCATTCGTTTCATAATAATTAAGAAAACGGTATAATATGCTTATTCTTTTATTGGAGGATTATGATTTTATGACGGAAAAGTCCGCAGCAACAGCCATTGTTGAAACAATGATTGAGTATCAGATTGAATATGTGTTTGGAATTCCCGGTGCCAAAATTGATCGGCTCTTCGAAGAACTAGAACACAATGAAAATGTTCATAAGCCTAAATTAATCGTGGCGCGTCATGAACAAAATGCTGCCTTTATGGCGGCAGCAATTGGGCGCTTAACAGGCAAACCCGGGGTGGTATTAGTAACATCAGGCCCCGGAGTTGCCAATTTAGCCACAGGTTTAGTTACCGCTACGGCGGAAGGTGATCCGGTAATTGCTTTAGGTGGTCAAGTTCCGCGGGATGATTTAGCGCGGTTAACACATCAGAGTATTCCTAATCAATCTATTTTGGCACCTGTGACCAAGAATAGCGTTGAAGTTCAAGATCCTAATAATCTGTCTGAAGCTTTTGCAAACGCTTATCAAGAAGCGACCGATACCAAAAACGGTGCGGTATTTATTTCAATTCCCCAAGATGTGATTAATGAAAATGTGACGCGGCCAATTATGAAGCGCCATCCGACAGTAGAGCAAGGGGTTTTAACTGCCGATAAATTACAGGCAGTAGTTCTGGCCATCAAACAAGCTAAAATGCCCGTGATTTTGGCCGGCATGCGCGCTTCGCAACAAAAAGTCACGCAAGCTTTACGTAATCTTTTACGACATACCCCGTTACCTGTTGTTGAAACTTTTCAAGGTGCAGGAATTATTTCCCGCGACTTAGAGAATTTATATTTTGGCCGGGTGGGGCTCTTTCGCAATCAAACTGGCGATATTTTATTAAAGCAAGCAGATTTGGTGATTGCCATTGGCTATGACCCGATTGAATATGAAGCTCGTAATTGGAATCAAGATCGCCAAGGTCAAGTCATTAATTTAGATAATGTCGTCCCTGAATTGACCCAAGATTACCAACCTGATTTAATTTTGCAAGGCAACTTAGCTGCTACGCTTCAAGAATTGACTACGTTGTTAGCAGATTATCAATTGTCAGCAGCGACTAAAGAACATTTGCAAGCTATCAAGCAAGAATATGATCAAAAAGATGTTCCTAACGTTTCAGCTCAAACTACGGGAGTTCAAGATCCGTTGGCCATTGTGCAAGAATTACAAAAACACGTTGATGATTCAATGGTTGTGACAGTCGATGTTGGTAGTCATTATATCTGGATGGCCCGGCATTTTCGTAGTTATGAACCACGGCATTTATTATTTAGTAATGGGATGCAAACCTTAGGTGTAGCCTTACCTTGGGCCATTAGCGCCGCGTTATTAGATCCAAAGCGTAAAGTGGTGTCTGTAGCTGGCGATGGTGGGTTCTTGTTTTCTAGTCAAGAATTGGAAACGGCGGTGCGCTTACACGCTAATATTGTGCAATTAGTGTGGGTTGATGGTTATTATGATATGGTGCGTTTTCAAGAGCAGTCTAAATATGGCCACGATGCGGGGGTGCAATTTGGTCCTGTTGATTTTGTCCAATATGCGCAAAGTTTCGGGGCTGCTGGTTTACGTGTTGATCAAGACCATAGTTTGGCAGCTGTCTTAGATCAAGCATTTAAAATGTCTGGGCCAGTCGTCGTTGAGATTCCAGTTGATTATAGTCGTAATTCTAGTTTGAACCAGGCATTGTTACCTGATCAATTCCATTAATAAAACAATTACTGCTACAAATGCTGGTTAAAAGTCGAGGACTAACCTAGGATAAACAATTAAGTCGGTTTGAGACTTAATTGTTTATTCATAGCTAGACGCAAACTACTGCTTTTGGAACGCTAAATAAAATACTGCGACCAATAGCTTAAAAATTGAGCGATTAAATTAATAGGAGGTAAAAATGATGGATGATGTTTTATATCAACATGGCACATTAGCTTTATTAGTACCAGGTTTGTTAAAAGGAACTTTAACAATCAAAGAATTGCTGCAACACGGTGATACTGGGATTGGTACTGGTGAAGGTTTAGATGGTGAATTAGTCATCTTAGACGGGACTCCTTACCAAGTCGATGGGCAAGGACAAGTTAATATTGTGTCAGGCGATTTTACGGTGCCATTTGCGACAGTGCATCAAGCTGATTTTCAGCCATTAGTAAATTTAGAACAGTTACCAGCTACCGCAGTTTATCAACAAATTGCCCAACAAACGCAATCCGCCAATATCTTTTATGCGGTGAAATTAACCGGTGTGTTTCAACAAATGAAGACTCGCACAGTTGTGAAAGCACAAGAGCCTTATCATACTTTAGTGGAAGCATCGCAAAAGCAAAGTGTCTTTGAAGCACAAAATATTGCTGGCACTTTAATTAGCTATTATTCACCCCAAGTCTTTGATGGAGCCAGCGTAGCTGGTTTTCATAGTCATTTTTTGGCGGCTGATCATTCGCTGGGAGGGCATGTTTTGGACTTTACCTTGCAACAAGGCCAGGCTTTATGGCAACCATTTGCGACTTTACAACAACATTTGCCAGTTACTGATTCAGCTTACATGCAGCATGATTTCACTAAAGATCGAGTTACCGAAGCTATTGATCAAGCTGAACGCTAGGCTATAATTTTGTTGATTAGCATGAGCGGACTTGAGTGTTGTAGTTATTCACGGTAAAATTAAGTCAAAATAATAAGGGAGTAAATTTATGTCAACCACGTTAATTATTATCTTAATTGTTATAGTTTTAGTTGTGGTCTATGCCTTGCTATATAACGGCTTAGTGCAAAAAAGAAACCAAGCCCAAGAGTTTCAAAGTCAAATTGCCGTGCAATTAAAGCGACGCACAGACTTAATTCCTAATTTAATCGAAACTGTTAAAGGCTATGCACAACATGAAAAGCAAACTTTGACCGAGATTGTTAATTTGCGAAACTCGGTAATGAATGCAGAATCATTACAAGAAAAAGTAGACGCTGACAGCAAGTTAACGACTGCCCTGGGACCGATTATGGCCTTAGCTGAAAATTATCCGGATTTAAAAGCTAATCAAGAATTTGGAAAATTAATGGAAGAGTTAACTAATACTGAAAACAAAGTTGCTTATGCCCGCCAAGCTTATAATAGTTCAGTCCAATATTACAATACGGCAACGCAGACTTTTCCACGGAATTTAGTAGCGAAGTTACATCACTTCTTGCCGATGGAATATTTACAAATTCCCGAAGCTGAGCAAGCAGTTCCTCAAGTCAAATTTTAAGAGGTTAAGCCATGCTATATCAACAAATAACACAAAACAAGCGTCGTACTTATTTAGTTTTGGCGCTTTTTTTCTTAATTCTTGGTTTAATTGGTGGAGTAGTCGGGCAACTTTTTTGGCATAGTTATCAAGTCGGAATAATCGGTGCGTTAATAATTGCCTTGTTTTATGCTTTAGGCACTTACTTTCAGTCAACTGAGCTAGTGATGAAAATGAACCACGCTCAGCCGATTACCAGTAGTGACCAGGCTCCTGATTTATGGCATATTGTGGAAGATTTAGCGTTGGTCGCACACATTCCACAACCAGATTTATACTTCATTGATGATCCCAGTCCCAATGCTTTTGCCACGGGGCGCGATCCCAATCATTCGGCCGTGGCAGTAACGAGTGGCTTATACCAAATGATGGATCGTGAAGAACTAGAAGGGGTCTTGGCCCACGAATTGTCGCATATTCGTAATTATGATATTCGCGTTTCCACTGTTGCTTTAGCGTTATCTTCTGCTGTCGTTTTTTTGTCCTCTATGTTATCGAATATGTATCGGTGGGGCTGGCTTTTTGGCAGTGATCGCGATGACCGTGAAGACTCTAATAGTAATAACTTAATTCAGTTGGTGTTATGGTTAGTCGGATTAATATTTTCGATTGTGGGTCCTCTAGTAGCTTCATTGATTCAATTAGCCATTTCGCGTAACCGTGAGTATTTGGCGGATGCGTCAGGCGTGGAGTTAACACGTAATCCGGCGGGGTTAATCAGTGCGTTACGTAAATTGCAGCAAAATGAACAACCCATGCATCAAGTTGATGAAGCTAGTGCTGCTTTGTATATTACTAATCCGCTAAACAAGAAACATTCTTTGGAACATCTCTTTGATACGCATCCTCCATTAAGTGAGCGGATTGCGCGTTTGGAAAGGATCTAATGTAATGCGTAATGCTAGTTAAAAATAGCAGTTTAGATCGTGAGAAATGTTTATGCACGTGTTTGGTGTTTAACTTATAAATAAAAAAGTAGCCCTTTGAGCATATCAGAACTCAAACGGGCTATTTTAGTGTTGGCTTAGAATTAATGGGCAATTAATTTTAAAATATCTTGTGGTTGTTCAAAGATATAATCGGCATCACTAAAGTCATCTTGATCGTTAGCGCCCCATTTAGCGAGCCCAAATTTTAAACCAGCATGATGCGCACAACCAATATCATTGCGGGAGTCTCCAATTAAGAGCGTGGTTTGGACCTGGGCATGCAACAATTCTAAGGCCTTTTGTGCCGGTTCGGCGGCCGGTTTAGGATTTTGGACGATGTCGGCAGTCACAAAATGTTTAAAATAAGGTTGCAAGGCAGTTTTCTTGAAGATGGCGGTCACTTCGCGTGAATCTTCCGAAGTAACAATGGCTAAACCAATGTGCTGATGAGCTAGTTGTTGCACTGTCGAGACGATTCCAGGAAAAGGTTGCACTTCGTCAATAAAGCCAAAGGCATTTTTAAACACACTTTGGGCCGCTTTGAGATGCTCTTCTTTAGGAATCTGAAAATAATTGAGAGTATTTTCCGCTGTACCAGAAAAAGCAAACTCCAAATCAGCCAGTTCAGTTTGAATGTGATAATCCTCTGCTAAAGTCTTTTGTAAAGCTAGTAAACTAGCCTCTTTTGTGTCTAATAATGTACCGTCAACGTCAAAAATAATATTCGTAAACATTTCAGTTCTCCTTTTATGAAAGGTAGCTATGAGTGCTATTATAGTATTGTGTCAGAGTTTTGGGCAATAGAAAGGGAGAGATTTTATGAATTTTCAACAGACAACGGCTAATTATGAAGCACAAGGACTTTATTTTAGTGGTCGTTGGGCACAAACGAGTCATGGGATGTATACAACTAATTTAGGTGCACGAATTATTACGCAAGTGCAGGGTACAACCACTGTGCAATGGTCATTTTCAACTAAAGCCAATGCGGGGGATACTTGGTTAGCTTACCAGATTGATGATCAGCCTTTTGAACGTTTGGCATTGACGAGTGAACCATTTACCGTGACACTGCCTGATGAACAAAGCCATGTTTTACAAGTCGTTTATAGTGGTAATTCAACTGAAGATAACGTTTGGAAAAGACATCAAGGCTTGTACTTCGACCAAGTACAAACAACGGGGCAATTACAAGCAGTGAAACCTACAGGCACACCTTTAGTGTTTGTGGGCGATTCGATTACGGCGGGTTCTTGGGTTGCTGGAACGACTCCTGGTCAAGATTATCGTGCTGAAAGTAATTATGCAGCTTTAGTGGCTGAGCATTTTAACCGTGAAGATATTCGAATTTGCTATCCGGGTACTGGTGTGGTTAAGCCCGGTACTGGTGGTGTTCCTAATGCCCAAACATTCGTTGATCATTTAGCTGATCAAATTGATTGGCAACCGGATTTTCAGGCTGATGATGTGATTGTTAATTTAGGGACACCTGATAAAAAGATTAACGATAATGATTTTCGGGTTGGTTTTGAAGTTGTGATGCAAAAGTTGAAATTGCAATATCCCAAGAGTCGTTTGTGGGTCATGATTCCGTTCAGCCAAAATCATGCTGCTGTTATTCGTGAAGAAACTCCTGAATATGAAAATACACGGTTGATTGAAACTAAAGATTGGGACTTGACCTTTACTGATGGCATGCACCCAGATTTAGCTGGTAGTCAAAAAGCAGCTGACTATTTAATTCAAGTTTTAAAACCAACTTTAGGTTAAGCAATTTGTAGTTAAGTGGCGGTCTTTTGTTGCACCTGAAAAGTTACGAGCTTGACTTTGAATTTGTTCTAAATGCGAAGTTCTCCTAATTGATTTTTGTCAGTTAGGAGAATTTTTTGTATAATAAAGTTTCATTGTTAGTAGATCGAGGAAAATCAAATGGATCAATCAAAGACAACAGCAACTAAAACGCTGAAACAAGATTCATTATTGTCTGGCTCAGCTTGGATCACGGCCAGTGGGATCGTTTCGCGCGCCTTATCAGCTTTATATATTATTCCGTGGAACATTTGGATGGGTTCGGCGGCGACGGTGGCTGCAGCTAATGCGCTATATGGCAAAGTATACAATATTTACGATTTTTTCTTACTTGTGTCGACGGCCGGCTTGCCGAGTGCCATCTCGAAACAAATTGCGCATTATAATGCGTTAGGTGAGTATGAAGCCAGCAATCAATTATTCAAGCAAGCTTTGAAAGTAACGGCAATTATCGGTGTGATTTTTGCCGGAATTATGTATTTTGGCGCTAATTTGGTAGCAGATGTCTTTACCAATGGTGATCCACGGAGTATTCCGGCGCTGAAAGCTTTAGCTATTGCTGTGTTATTGTTACCAACGTTAAGTATTATGCGGGGTTATTTTCAAGGCCACGGTCAAATGGGGCCATCGGCAATTTCCATGATGCTAGAACAATTAGCGCGTGTTAGTTATATGTTATTAATTACGTATATTATCATGCAAATTAAACATGGTGATTACGTTGACGCCGTCACCAAATCAACGTTTGCTTCCTTTATTGGAGCGGGAATTTCGATGTTGTTTTTGTTGTGGGGCTTTTGGCGGCAGCGCAAGCCGCTAACCCAATTGGCAGCTACTGGCAGTCACGAGATTAGTTTTACGGCCAAAGATTTTACCAAAGAAATCTTGTTACAGGCGATTCCGTTTATCATTATTGATTCCGCCATTACAATTTTTAAGTTATTCGATCAGTCGACTTTTAATCCGATGATGCAGAGCTTTATGCACATTTCGCGGCAACAATTGGACTATTATTACTCACTCTTTGGTTTTCAAGCTAATAAATTAATCATGGTCGTGGTTTCTTTGGCGACAGGGGTCGTATCCTCAGCTATTCCGATTGTTTCCTCTTTATATACCACTAAAGATACGGCCAAGATTCAGGCGCAAATTGTGAATATCATCAAAATGTTTGCTTTCTTTATGTTGCCGGCAGCGTTGGGGATGTTAGCCGTTTCGCGTCCGTTATGGAGTGCCTTTTACGGTTTTGACGCCTTAGGAATTAAAATCATGCAATTATCTTGTGTGATGGCGTTGCTATTAGGCTTTTTCATGGTCTTGGCAGCTATTTTGCAAGCACTATATCGTAATGTATTAGCCATTAAATATTTAGTAATTGGCTTTCTATTTAAAATAGTAATTCAGTGGCCCTTAGTTTATGTTTTTCACGAATATGGTCCGATTGTGGCGACGATTTTGGCCATGGTTTTAATCTGTTATTTAATGTTGAAAAAAATTCATGCCTTATATCCGTTTAATTTGGCAACTTTATTTAAACAGGATCTTGGCAAAATCTTACTAGGAGCTGTAGTGATGATGATTGTGGTTCTTCTAGTGGATAGTGGCTTTTACGGCTTTGATCACCATATTGGGCGCATTAAAGCAACTAGTTACATGTTAGTTGAAGTAGTCGTGGGCGCTGTGATTTACGGCTTCTACGTGTTAAAAACGCGGTTGATGGATCAAGTTTTAGCAAAAGATTTGACACGTTTACGTCAAATTTTGCATATTAAATAAGTTGGTGAAAAAATGATTGCAGTTAAAACTGTTAATTTAAGTAATGGAAAAATTGTGTATTTGACAGAGGACCTAGGGGCAACTGCAAATACAATATTCTTGCCAGATTTAACGCAAAGTGTGAATAGTTGTCTTCAGATCATGACGTTTAATGGCCTAACGAATAGTTATGCGCTGGATTGGCGCTACCATGGTCAGTCAGTAGCTCAAGGTCCAGTTGATGTCATGAGCTTTGCTCAAGATTTACAAGAATTTGTGACGACTCTTCAGTTAAAAAATTACCAAATTGTCGCAGCTGGTTTAAGCTTGTTTGTGGTATTACAAGCAATGCAAACTGGTCTCAAACCGCGTCAAGTGGTGGTTCTAGATCCTCAGTGGCAGCCCGCGTTGCCATATAGAACTACACCTCAGATTGCGACTTATCAAGATTTAATAGCTTTTGGCCAACAACAGGTGCAAACTTTACAGCAAAAACAGGACTTAGATGATTATCAACGCCAAATGCTCTTAAATGCTGTCATGGCCAATTTTCATCAAAGACCGGGCGGCTTTGGCTTGTATGTTGATCTAGAGTTGCAAGCGGAATTTGTCCAAAGTTTACCTAAGAAATTGTTACTAAATACGAAAGTGCCAATGACGTTATTGATTGCCCAATCAACGCAAGATCAATTACCTAAACAATTAGCGCAACATCCACAATTGCGTACGATTTATCAGCACTTTAGCCAAAGCTATGTTTTACAAACGATTTATAGTAAGCAGTTGTTACAGGTAGCACCGTTAGAAATTCTCAATTTTTTGGCATAATAAAAACCTCCAACAAAATGTTGGAGGTTTTTTAATTTAAATTATTGAGGGGGATTCAAAATTTAAATATTGAGGGGGAGAAGTGAGATTTTTTCTATCTCATCAACTTACAAACTATATATTACACAGAACATATGAAGAAGAAACTTTTAAAATGTGAAGAAATTGTGAATATTTGTTAAGTTTAAGTAAAAGTTAGCAAGGGCAAGGCTTGGAGGCTTTCAAAAGATAAAAAATCCCAAAATGACGGCAATGCAGCTCAATTAAGACCTGCTTTTTAGTAAAAGGCGAACATTATTATTGATAAAGTTTAAAATATATCGTAAAATACTAGATTTTTAGCATCTTAATCCGTATAATAAAAGACGTTGTTTCTGAAAAAAGAAACTATTGGGAGGAATTAAGATGAGCAAACAGCCGCAGGGACTGTTAGAAAAAGTTTTTGATTTGAAAGCCAACCGAACCAATCCGCGCCAAGAAATGATTGCGGGTACAACGACGTTTATGGCGATGTCTTATATTTTATTTGTTAATCCCAATGTTTTAGGCGATGCAGGGTTGAATCAGGGAGCGGTCTTTGTAGCCACGGCGTTGGCGGCCATTGTTGGTTGCTTAGCGACCGCCTTGATTGCTAATTATCCGGTGGCGATTGCACCTTCATTAGGGAGTAATGCTTTTTTTGCTTATACAGTGGTTTTGGGCATGAAAATTCCGTGGCCGACGGCTTTGGCTGGGATTTTTGTAGCTTCTATCTTATTCATGTTAGTCACAGTGTTTAAAATTCGAGAAAAAATCATCAATAATATTCCCGCTGATTTGAAATCGGCGATTGCGGCCGGGATTGGTTTATTTGTGGCCTTTGTCGGCTTACAAAATGGTGGCTTGGTCAAAGCTAGTTCGTCAACCTTGTTGACGATTACGGATTTTCATAATCCGACTGTTTGGTTAACCGTTTTTGGCTTAGTATTTACATTAATCTTGGTAGCTTTAAAAGTGCCAGCTAATTTTTTGTTGGGCATGGCGGCAACTTCGATTGTGGGCATTTTAACCGGTTTGATCAAGATGCCGACGGCAATTGTCGCCGGCGTGCCAAGTTTAAAACCCACCTTTGGTCAAGCAATTTTTCACGTGCAAAATGTTTTTACACCGCAAATGATCACCGTGATTTTAATTTTCTTCTTAGTGGCCTTCTTTGATACAACGGGAACTGTAGTGGGCTTAGCGGAGCAAGCCGGTTTTATTAAGCGCGGTGAAAAAGTACCGCCGCGTTTAAGCAAGACACTATTAAGCGATGCTTTGGCGATGACGAGTTCTTCCATTTTTGGTAGTTCACCAACTGCAGCTTACGTTGAATCGTCAACAGGGATTGCTGTTGGTGGCCGAACAGGGTTAACTTCTTTAACAGTAGCCTTTTGGTTTGCGTTAAGTTTATTCTTCTCCCCATTATTAGGAGTCGTGACTTCCCAGGTCACAGCCCCGATCATGATTATTGTGGGTTCATATATGGTCACTTCATTGGGTAGAATTGACTGGAGTAAATTAGAAAGTTCTTTCCCAGCATTTATGACAATTATTGGAATGCCATTTTTCTATGATATTGCTTACGGTTTTGCTTTTGGGGTCATGTCTTACGTTTTGATTATGGTCTTTGAAAAAAAGGGTAAACAAGTTCATCCAATTATGTATGGTGCTTTTTTCGTATTCCTGTTCTTATTAATTGCCATGAACCAAGCACATTATTGACCAAATAGATTAAATTAAAAAAAGCTATATCTTAATAGGTATACAATTAGGATAAACTTAAAGGACTAACTGACGATATTTAATCGGAGCTAGTCCTTTTTGCCTGCTAGCTTGTTACTTTGATTCAACAAAATAGATAAATATCTACGACTGAAATAATCGCAGATATAAAAATGACCGCCAAAGTTATTCGAACTTTGAGGGTCATATCATTAATATGGACATTTTTTATAGTATTCAACTGTTAAGTGTTTTTAATCTTGTAGCTTCATTTTTGGTTTTGTGGAAATTATTAATCTAATTTGGCACCAATTAATTGTTCTTTACTGTGAATTAATTGGGTTAATAAACGACATTCAGGAGTCGGAATGCCATATTTTTCACCCTTACGCCAGACGGCACCATTAATAAAATCAATTTCGGTTAAACGATGATGGTTGACTAAGTCTTGGTACATAGAGGGATAGTGATTAGCAATGTTGCCATAGAAAGTTTCATCAATATGGTGGAACACTTCATCTTCGTCAAGATCGGTACCTTCATGGCGGGCAACGGCAGCAAATTCAGCGATAATATCCTTCAAGTAAGTTGTAGCTTCTTTAGTTTTACCGAGTTCGCCCATGTTACATTCCAAAAGTGAACATAATGAATTTAAAGTTCCATTCACACAGGCTTTACGCCAAATTGAGTAACGAGCACTATTACTATAAACGGACTTAAGACCGGCATCATTGAAGACAGCAATTACTTTTTTCGCAAATGATTCGCCTTGAGGGCCTAAGTTTTGAATTTCAACGTTGCCATCACCAAATAACTGTGCATGTCCCGGTTTGTCATAACCAGCAGTAAACATCGTGACCCCAATTAATAACAAGTTTTGATCAACATACCGTTCAAGAATTTTTTCGTGACCCATTCCGTTCATCAAGCACAAAACGTAAGTTTTGGGGGTCAACAAAGATTTAATTTGGTCAAAATACTCTTCTAGTTGATAGGACTTAGTAAAGACAATAATTAAATCGGCAGGATCTTTGATTTGGTCGCTTTCATTAGGATAGTAAATCGGCAATTTAGCACTGACTTCAACGCCATCTAAATTGGCAGAAATCCCATTTTGGCGAATAGCTTCAACGTTCGGTTTCCAGCCGTCAATTAATGTCACATCATTACCCGCCTTTTGCAATGCGTAACCAAAACGGGTACCCATACCGCCGACACCAAGCATTGTGATTTTCATAAATGATGCTCCCTTCGTAATTTGTAATTACTATCTTAGCACCACGATTAATTATTTACCATCTATTTTTAATAAAAAATTAATTAAAGTGAATATCAGCCAGCAATTTAGCTGATTTGAAAAAGATCTATTATTAATTTTAATTTAATAAAAAAGTTTGATACAGTGATAATTATTTGCCATTTGGCCTATGAAATTTTATATGCTCTTGTTCACATGTTTAATATAATTACGTTCGCAAAACTAAAAGCTTACGTCTAACTACGATTAAGCTTTCAAGTTAAGGATCAAACTTAAAAGTTTAATCCAGGTTAGTCCTCAGCTTTTGCCCAGTTTTGCTCACAGCTTGGCGAAATTGCGTTCCCAGAAGCAGAAGTTTGTGTCTAACTACGGAAAAGTTCTCAAGTTTAAAAGTCAAAACTTAAGAACTTTACCTAGGTTATACTCAACTTCTTAACGCTTCTGCTCACAGGTTTAATATAATTGCGTTCGCAAAACTAAAAGCTTACATCTAACTACGATTAAGCTTTCAAGTTAAGGATCAAACTTAAAAGTTTAATCTAGGTTAGTCCTCAGCTTTTGCCCAGTTTTGCTCACAGCTTGATTTAATGATGACTAGTTCGGTAATGTGGCTGGCTCTGATGTTTGCCGGGTAAGTGTTGATACTTAGGGGTGGCAGTTTGGGTTAATTGGTAATTTTTGATCTTACCAGTGACAATTTTGCCCTGCAATTTTTGTTGTTGCCAGAATTGTAAAGTTTGAATTAAAGTTTGCGCTTGTTGCACTCTGGTTAAATTCTGTTCTTGCTGTTGAGCCACTGGAATGACTTGTTGCTGAAGATATTGAATTTGTTTTTGATTGTACTCTAAGAGTTCTTTGGTTAAAGGAGCATGTAAGTATTGGTTGGCCAGTTGCTGAATCATGCGCAAGGCATCTTTGGTATTTTGTGGTTGATAAGAATTTGACATAAACTTATCCTTTCTGCTAATAATGTCATTATATTATAATAGAATTAAATTAGTAGGAAGAAAAGGAGTTTAATATGCGCCAAGTTCGTTTGGTTCCATTGTTAGGGGTGGCCTTCTTTAATGAAACGGCCTATAGCATGATGTGGCCGTTAGCAACCATTTATATTAATACTATTTTGCATAAATCATTGACGGTGGCAGGCATTGCGTTGATGTTTTTTTCGGCTGCTAACGTGTTAGGTGCGATGGTTGCCGGCAAAATGTATGACCGGTTTAATCAATTTTACCTAACAGTGGGGGCCATGTTAGCCTGTTTAGCAATCTGCATTATTGGCATTTGGTTCACTGGTTGGCCCAATTATGCCTTGGTGTTGACGGCTTTTGGCGTGACAACGGGGTGGCTAACCACGGCAGTGAACGTCTACGGCACATTATTGCCCCATATCTCAACCACTAAAGCTTTTAACCTGATTTATTTAGTCTTAAATGTCGGCTTGGTCTTGGGCACAATGCTGATCAGTGAAATGTTTAAACGATCAGTTGCTCCGATTTTTATTTTGGCAGCAGTTTTATACTTATTGTCTTTAATCATTCAAATCGTTTGTTTTCCTAAGCAACGCTTGGAATACCAAGTTGCTGCAGCAAAGCACGCTAACAGAACTCCTAAAAAACATCCGCAAGCGCGTGTGCGCCAATTATTTGTGGTTAGCTTTTTAACATTAGTAGTCATGTGGACGATGTATTCGCAATGGGAATCGAACTTTTCCGTTTACTTAATTGATAGTGGTTTTGCCTTACGCGTTTATAGTTTATTATGGGCATTAAATGGAGTAATCATTATTATAGTGCAATGGCTATTGACGTGGCGACCACAAATTATCAAAAACTTGGATCACCGAATTGTGATTGGCTTATTCTTTTTGACAATTTCTTATTTTGTCACGATTGCTAGCAAACAAGTCGCCTTAATTTATTTAGGGATGATTTTGTTGACGATTGGCGAAGCCATCTATGTCCCAACGGTTCCAGTCATTATTGATCAATGGACGCAACCGGAAGATAAAGGGCGCAGTCAGGGCTGGGTTAGTGGCTTTTCTTCGCTGGGCCGCGCCATTGGTCCGGTCTTTGGGGGACTAGTGATTGATCATTCTTCTTTTAAGATGCTCTTTATTATTGCGGGAATCTCGATGATTGTGATTACTCTGTTAAATACGTGGAATATTCAACATTACCGAAAGAATAAGACTAACTAAAAAAGCAAGTTCTGAAGTCTGAATTAGGCTTAAGAAATTGCTTTTTAAGTGCCAAACTAGTGCTGATTAGGCATTAATTTTAAAAATTTCTTCATTATAATAGCTTACACTATGTTCGGATGAAAAAATCAGCACTAAATTGTGTATTGAACACTACTTATTCGTTTTGATCTAATTGAGCCAAAACTTGGTCATAATTAGGTTCATTGGTCATCTCGGGCACCACTTCTTGGTAGCTAATCGTTTGATCGGGTTCAACAATCCAGACGGACCGGGCTAATAAACCACTGTCGGCCATTAACAAATGAGTTTGTTGACCGAAATCCTGTTTGACGTCAGAAAGCAATTGCATTTTTTTAACGCCTTGAGCTGCACACCAACTAGCTTGTTGCTCAGCGGTGTTCGTTGAAATAGTGACAAAATTGATGTTAGGATATTGATCCATTGTTTGATTAAAATGTTTCGTCTGTAAACTGCAGACACTGGTATTAATATCGGGTACTACACTAATGAGCAAGGGTTTGTTCAATAATGATGTTAAAGTAACGGAGTTTTGATCTTGATCAAGAACCGTAAAGTTGGGCATCTGGCTGCCAACTTGGGGAATGTCAGTGAGCGTACAAAAGTCTTCACCATGACGAGTTATTTTCATTTTTCTTCACCTCTATCTTAGTATACTATGTTTGAAATCTTCCCGTAAAAGAAAAGGTTTTGTTTGCTATAATAAACTTCAGATCAAAGGGGGCATAGTAGCATGAATTTTTTTTAACGATGGATTTATCTAATATTTCGGCTGGCATTGAGCATTCTGAACTGAATCGCTTGCGCTTATTTCAACAACATCAAGTTCCAGCCAAGATTGTGACGACTTATTATCGCAATGATTGGGCCGCTGGTCCGGGCAAGTTTGGTTTAGACTTAGATGACGTTATTAATGTCTTTGACTACTTTGGGGAAAATCATGTGGATTTTTATCAAACGAATACTGTCCAAGATTATTGTCGCACGCATAATTATCAATTAGTGCAGGAGTTAGGCTCTGATGGTGCAGAACTGGGTTTTAAAATTCAAACACACGACGGTCGGCAAGGTCTGATTCGGGCTGATGAAAAATCGCAACAATTGACTTCGGTGGTCTTTGCTCCCTTGGGTAGTCAAGTTCCGAGTGTTGCGGAAGGCTATGATACCCGCGGCTTTTTGTCTAGCAAGTATTACTACGATCGCCATGGGCAGGTCACCAAGCAAGAAGTGCTTAATCAACAAGGCCAAGTTACTTGTACGCAAGTTTATAAGGCTGATCAAAAGAGTGTGGCTTTATATAAGCTAAAGTATCACGGCAAGAAGTATCGGTTTACGGATTTGCGTGATTTCCAGGCCTTTTTTTATGATTGTTTAAATCAAGACTATGGTTTGAATAATTTATTTATTGCCGACCGTGTGGAATGCGTCGAGAGTTTGCCACGAATGCAAACCGCAGCTCAAAAAGCATTTTATATTCATAATCAATTCTTAAATGGTTGGCAGGCTGATGTCATGACGGGGGGATTAAACTATAACTATGAGTATGGTTTAACCCATAATGAAGAGTTCGATTATATTATCTGTCCGTCCAATTGGGAGAAGCAAGAGATTAATCAACGCTTTCACATTGGAGAGAAAGTGGTGGCTATTCCGGGTAAACCCAGCCAAATTGATGTTCCTCAAGTTGAATTCTCCCAACGCGATCCGCACTTGATTATCATGGTGGCCCGAATTTCACCCGAAAAACAAGTTGATCAAGCCTTAAAAGTTTTACAGCGCGTGCGCCGTGAAGATCCGCTAGCGCGCTTAGAGGTTTATGGGGGCATTACTTATCAGCAAGAAGCAAAAAAAATTAATCAGACCGTATTGAATTTAAAATTACAAGATGCTGTGCAATTTAAGGGTGTCGTGGCCAATATGGCAGAAGTTTATGATCGAGCTCGCGTTTTAATTTTGACTTCTTTTGCGGAAGGCTTTCCTTTGACGTTATTAGAAGCAAGTAGTCATGGGGTACCCATGGTGAGCTATGATTGCCGTTACGGCCCTCGAGAAATTGTGCATGATAATGAAAATGGTTATTTAGTTCCACAAGACGCAGTATCCACTGCAGCCCACAAAGTGATTGCAATTTTGCAAAATGATCAATTAGCTCAAAAATTAAGTCAAGGTGCTTATCAAAGTGCACACCAATTTGAGCCGGAAGCAGTATGGCAATTGTGGCAACCATTAATAAGCTGAAAGTTGTTCAGTTATAATTAATTGTGTTTGAACTTCACAAAATTAAGTGCTATATTAACAGTGTGTCTAGAGCTTCTAGTCTTACGAAAGGAGTCGTGATTTTTGGAAAAGCAAACTCACAAAGTATCAAAACGACTCCCTTGGCGTAAGGTAACTGGTTTAATTGTTGCGGTAATTGCTACTGTGGCAATTGTTGTTGGCGCTTATTCGACAGCCATGTGGGCGGGAACCGATTACGATTATCAAGGTAATGAAGTTGCCCAGGCCCTACCAGTTACTCAAGGCGCTACTCGAGGGGGAGGTAGTTCTAACTCACAATCTAAGTCATCAACTGCTTCAGTAATTATTCCACAGTCTAACACGGGCGCTAATAGTCAACAGGCGAAAACTCCTAAGTTAGATCAGTTGAATTACCCACAAACTGGCGGTGCGGATCAAAACGGACCAGTGCAAGTTGTGGGTACGCCATCATATCCACAAACGGGAAATGATGTCAGCTATGGAGCAATTGCGTTAGGTGTTGGTTTACTGTTTGGGTTAGGATTATGTTATCGTAAGCAGTTCATAACATTTTTTGATAATTTTAAGCGAATTTAGTTATTCTTTGAAAATAAACTATTGCAAGATTAAAAAAAAGTGTTATTGTATTTATGTACTGAGAATACCATTCGGTATTTGAAATTTTTTGGGGGGATTTACTAATGAAAATGAATAAATTATTTGCTTCTGTAGCAACTGCTGTTGTTGCTTTAGGTGCAGTTGCACCTGTCGCTACTGTTAGTGCGGCTTCAAGTAAGTTGCCAGCTACTACAATGTCAACTGACAATCCAGCTAATAAGAACTCAAGAAGTGGTTCAGCACAAGGAACATCTACAGCTAGTGTTAACGTTATCGATGGGTTCTTAAGCTTAGATAAAGTTCCTGATTTAGCTTTTGGCTCTGCCGTTAGTGGTAGTACAGCATACCTTAAGGATAATAGTAGTTTAGCAAGTCAAACTAATAACAATAACTATGGTACTGATGGCAACAATGCCGGTTTATTGGAAATTACTGATTCTCGTCATTCAGATGGTGCTTCCGGTAATATGGGTATGGGTTATGTCGTTAAGGCTTCATTAGGTCAATTTGCTGGCGATGAGTTAGCTACGACTGATTCTGCTGCTAGCCAATTTACATTAAGCGCTAATACTATTCAAGCAACTGACAGTAAAATTTATACTGCTGATTTGACTGGTGCGAATGCTATAACATCTAATGGTGGCGCTGGTAAAACTGTTGTTAGTGTTAAGAGTGGTGTTCAACAACGTGGTTCTGACCAATTTGTATTTGGCTTAAATCATGGCATTAAAATGAGTATTCCAGAAGGTGTTAAAGCTGGCGCTTACACAGCTCCTATTACTTGGACTTTAACTTCTCAACCAGATCCATCAACGGGTGCTCCACAAGCTTAATTGATTGTTTTGTAAATAATTAAATAAGTTTTAACTTTAGAAGTATTGATAACTTTTGCTATCAATACTTCTTTTATGTTTCTGAAACTGAAATTAAGTTTAACTTTTATTGTTACATTGACTTTTAATTATAAAAGATTAAGATTATAAATGTAATTTCTATAATTAAATTATTTGGGGTGTAAAAAATGAATCATTTAAAGCAATGGTTAATTGCAATGCTATCTGTTTTAGCATTAGTAATTGTTTCGACAGTGCCTGCTCAAGCATCAGTGGGCAATTATGGTATTAAACCAAATTATGGTAAGAATCAATCAGCACAAAATGGTCAGGTTGATATTTTTGGCAATCCTGGCAGTCAACAAGATATTTCAATTGCAGTAGCTAATAAGGATACTAAGAGTCATCGTTATACCGTTACAGTTAATACTGCAGGAACTGGTACTGATGGCACTTATTCTTACAACAAAGACTATACAGATCCATCAATGAATATTAAATTGTCTAAGTATGTAAAACCACGAGTACAGACTATTACTGTTCCTGCAGGACAAGTTGTGGATGTACATTTTCAAGTTCATGTTCCTAAGCAAAAGTTTCCTGGATATTTGATGGGCGGTATTCTTGTTCGCCCAGCTAAAGGTGAAAAAGCCGTTAAAACAGTTGCTAAAAATGGTTCATTACTGACTAATAAATTTGCTCAAGGTGTTCCTTTACGTGTACGTCAAAAAGAAGATGCAGTTATGCATCCTAAATTTAGAGCTCTGAAAGTAACACCATATGCTTTAAGTGCCGGTAAAGGACAGCGTGGTGTTAATGCTGATATTCAAAATTATGTCAAGGGTTTTGATACGGGCATCAAAGCTAAAGCAACAGTTACCAAAAAGCCTAATGATCATAAGTTTAAGAAAACCTCTACTTTAACCGCTATGTCACCAGCTCCTAATTCTAATTTTAATTACGCTATTGACTGGGGAGATACACCTTTACAAGCAGGTAACTATCACCTACATGTTAAATTAGTTTCTAGTGATAAGACTAAATCATGGATTGTTGACAAAGACTTTACCATCACTTCTGCTGATGCTGGTAAATACAACAAGTTATCTGGTATTAAGCCAAACTACATGTGGCTATGGATCTTAATTGCTGTCTTAGTCATCTTGTTAGTCTTAGGTTTAGGTATTTACTTCGGTCGTCGGAACAATAACAAGAATAATAATTAAACTTAAAAGTGTTTAATAAAATTGTGTGGATACTTAACAGTATCCACATTTTTTTGTATAATTATGCTATCATTAATCCGTTATGGGGGATCTATGAAAAAATTTAGCCTATTTATCATTAGCGTCTGTACTTTGCTTTTGGCGCTCACACAAATACAATCTGTTAAAGCGGATGTCAATAATATTTCGGTTACACCAATTGTCGATAATTCGAACGTCACGGACCGTTTTCAAATTGTAGCTAAGCCTAATCGCGTGTACCAAGTTAAATTATCAATTACTAACTTTGGCGCAGTGAATACCAAGGTGCGGATTCGTCCTACCAATGCTTCCACGACGTCGCAAGGTGGGATTACTTACCAAAAAGTTGTTCATTCGGGCGATAGCGATTTGCGTTATGCTTTTAAAGATATGACGCAAGCTAAGATTATTAAATTAAAAGCTAACCAAACTAAAGAAGTAGCGTTCAACATTCAAATGCCACCCAAGGCCTTTAAAGGTTTGATGCTCGCCGGTTTTTATATTTATGATATTAATGATTCAGCTAGCCAAGGCTTGAAAGTTCCTGTGTGGCTCACGGAAGATAATCACCCAGTGGGTGGGGTTTTGGTATTGAATAATGTGACTCCTCAAGCAGTCGAACATAAGCCGTTTATCAATGTTAATCTATCCAATAATCAACCAGGATTGATGAAAGATGTCGTGGTGCATATGACCTTGAAACGCAAGGGACTGCTCGAATTGTTTGGCATGGGGTTCAAGCCCGTGAATGTGGATCAAGTTTATAAGAAGATTGCCCCTAATTCTAACGTTCCGATTGCGTTTGATCAGCAATCACTGCCAATTAAACCAGGCATTTATCAAGCCGTGGGAACTGCTAAGAGTGGTAAGACGCACTGGAAGTTTTCCGGAACGTACCACATCACTAAGAAACAAACTGATAAGGTTAATAATGATTGCAAAGGTTTAACGCCTGATAAGACAGTTTTGTATTTGATGATTGTGTTAGGTCTCATCATCTTAATCATGTTTGTGGTTGGTGGTTTATGGAGCCAATCTAACAAACAAAAGAAAGCACAACAACAGCGTCAAAACCAGCAGCAACAGAATCAATCACAACCCAATAATCAAAATAATAATTTTAATCAATATCCGAGACAGTAAGCTTTAGATTTAAATGGGGGAATTTATTCATGAAGCAACGACGGATTTCAATGATAGTGATCCTGACGTTACTATTGGGGTTTTGGACGCTTTCCACCAATTCAGTGGCAGCAGCCAAAAAATTACCGACGCAGGAACGTTCATTTACTGTAAAGGCGATTTTACCCAAGAATCAAACGACGGATCAGGAGACGTTTTTTGATTTACAAACTAAGCCACAACAAAAGCAACACTTACGCTTATTAGTGTCGAACATCGGCAAGAAGCCTTTGAATATTAAGGTTCAGATCAATGATGCTTATACTTCCGGCAATGGGATTATTAGTTATGATCGCCCAAAAGTGAAGTTATATAAGCCACAAAATCCTGCTTTATCTAGCTTAATTAGTAGTAAACGCACTTATCACGTGCATGTTAAACCGCAGTATTCCAAGATTGTGACCTTTACCTATCAAGCACCTAAGACGGAGTTTCAAGGAATTATCTTGGGGGCGATTGTCGCAACTGCGGGAGTCAGTTCCTCAAAGAAAAGTGAGTTTGCTATTCAAAACCAAGTTCAATATGTCACAGGTGTGGTGTTGCGTTCCAAAAAAGATACTGTTAAGCCAGCAATTACCATGGATAAGCACGTAATTGCCACAACTCGCGCACAACAGACGGGGTTAGGCTTTACTTTGTATAATGCTGCGCCGATTAATGTTAGTCAGCTGAAGATGACTAGTTCAGTCAAACGCAAGGGTCATAGCAAAGTCATCACGAAAAAATTGCATAATTTGCAGATGGCACCAAGCTCGACGTGGAATGTGTTATTACCACAAAGTAAGATTCATCCTGGTTCTTATACATTGACTTTGCATTTGCAAGCTAAGAATCATTATCAAAAAACTTTTGTACGGCACTTTACAGTTACTAAAGCCAACGTCAATGCAATTAAGAAAGCTACACAGCCAAAGCACTATAATCGCTTGTTGCCGTGGATCTTTATTGGATTAGTATTAATAATTGTCTTAGGATTATTATATTTACTGTGGATTTATTTAAAAGGTCAAAACAAAAATGGACGTTCTTAGTTCAAGTTGCTATAATGACTTCGAGGGGTGAGATCTTGAAAAACATGGGGAAAATGATCATCTCAACTGTTTGTCTCTTAATTTTTGGTTGGGGAGTTAATGAACAATCTTTAATGGTACAAGCTGATAGTGATGTGACGCGGAGTGATACTGATCCAACTTTACAAGCGGGTGATGTTTCCACGCGCGACGGTGATAATAGTACTGATGGTACGACGGGCAGTACAAATGTAACGGTCACTTTTATCAACGGCAGTATTTACATTGTCCAGATGCCCAACTTTGATTTTGGTACGGGGCATGATTACCGGGATACGAGTTTTAATTTGAACAGTCCTAGTAGCAATAAAAAAATTGATCGTTCTTTAATCGTTAACTCACCAGATAGTGCAGTTGGCTTTTATGTGTCAGTTGCTAATTACGGTAGTACATTGATTGATTCTAGTTCAAAAGCAGATGTAACTAGTTCTGCTGGCTTGTCAAATACTAAACTCGGTAGTTTAGATTTGGATAGTGGTGTTAATGATAATCCAGTTTCAACACAAACTGGTTTGCCAGGAACTGATAGGGCTCCTGTAACAGCAGGTTATACTTATGGAAATAATAGTACTAAAAATCCATTCGGTGAAATTCCTCTTACCAGTGACCCATCTAAGTCAGTGACTCCTATCACAGTTTTAAATGCTGATAGTGGCTTTCAAGGCTATATTCGTTTATCATTTGTTGCTCCAACTAGTGCTACTTTGAATTTAAATAGTACTGTTTTAGGGAATGTACAAACTTATATTCATGATAATAAAATAGATAATGCTACATTCATTTTTCCATTGCATTGGACGGCTAATTTGAATAATGTAACTAAAACAATTGCCAATGAACAAATGTAAGTTTTTAAAAAATTGGGCTTGGTTGGTTATCTTGTTGGTAGCATGTTGTGGTTTGGGTAAAAGTCAAATCGTTCACGCGGCGGGGGGCACATTCAGTGTCGAACCCGAGCAGTTAACAAATCAAATTGGTTCAGTTAAGGGTGGTTGGTACTTACATGTTCAGCCAAATCAAACGTATCAATTGAAGTTTAAAATTCTCAATTTAACTAACCAGTCCAACGTTATTACGGTCAAGCCAATTCCTGCTCAGACTAATTCAGATTTACAGTTGATGATTGATAATCCCTATGCTAAGCCGGGACCCAAGGCCCAGTTTGATTTACGTAAACTAGTTACTCCTTTGAGTGTGGAAGTTCCAGCTAAAAAAGAAGTCGAAACGTCCGTAACATTAAAAATGCCACGGCAACGGTTAATCGGACTTATTATGGGAGGGCTGTTGTTTCAGTCACAGACTGACTTCCAGCAACAGGAACAACAGGCTGTTAAGAGTAAACAAGGTTCGGCAACGATCTCAACAGCCAATATTAGTTATGGTTTGAATTTGCGCCAAGATGATGCCATCTTATTACCTCATTTTCAAGTGGGGACACCAATTTTAACTTCACAGGCTAATCGGGTGGTGATACAGACACCAATTAAAAATACCGCGCCGTATCCTTTTTTAAAGGGGCACTTGCGAGTTAAGATTAGTAAAAAGAATTATTCACGGGCGAACTGTACCATGGTTTTAAAAAACGTTAATTTTGCACCTAACTCGCAGACTAAGTTATTATTACCTTGGCGTAAGGGTCGCTTGATGCCGGGAACATACAATGTTACTTATATATTGGATCATCATAAGCAACATTATGTATTTCACCGCCATATTATTTTGAGCCCACAGCAGTCTAAAAAGTTAAATTACTTTTTGCCACGAGCACAACGCAAGTATCGAAATGTGATCATTATTTTAGTACTGTTTTTGGTGATTTTGATGGGCTTAATTTCTTGGTGGGTTTATGCTTATGGGCAGAATTTATCGAAGAAAAAGTAGCGCCGATTTTGGGGGATTAAAATGAAGAATACTTATAAGACAGTAATGTTCACCAGCTTAGTTTTAGCAGCAGTAGCCGGTTCTAGTGTTAATGAGTTGAATGTTCAAGCAGCAGGTAATGCGCTGGATGGCGTGTCAGGAGTAGATCCTGGACAAGCTTTAGGAGCTAATAGTGGCATTGATTTTAATAGCGCTGCTGCAAATCCGTCTGATGCAGCGACTGATAGTGCTAATAATCATGACTTTCAATCTTTCGGTGGCATTGATTTTGCAGAAGATCGGATTTCACGGCCAATTTTCTTAATGGAAGTTCCTAATTTTGATTTTAATATGAAAGTCGGTGCTACTACTGCTGAAATGACGGCCTCTTCTGGTAATCGGTATTTAGTGGTCAATGATACTAATGCTGGCTCTGGCGTGCATAATCTATGGGAGGTGGATGTAAAAGTGGGTTCTTTTTATAAAACTTCCGGTTCTGCTCAGATTAAATTATCTAAGATTACGCCGACAATACCGTCAATTAATTTACCATCTACTAATGTAGGCAAGCGAACGAGTTATGGAAATTGGAGTGGTAGTGGTTATACTCCGTCTAAAATATCTGGTGCTTTACAGGGTCCACCAACTCCGGCAGACAATTCAAAGCCTGATGGTTTGATTTTGTTAGCTAAGGATGGTAGCGACGCCGATCCTAATCCTTCGCAAAGGGTCATGCATATAACCGGTAGTAATTATGATTCTCATTATTATGGCTTAGATTTTAACGATCCTAGTTATGCTAAATTAAATGATTTTCCCACCACTAAGATAGAAAATTTAAAAGATAAGTACGTTGCTCCAATTACTTGGACTTTGCAGTTTACACCAACTGGTCAGGCTTCCAAATGAAAAATAAATTACGTTTTAAACAATTAATTTGTGCACTAGTCATGGTCTGTGGTTGGTGCCTTTTTTTTCAAAAGCAACTGGTACAAGCTGATCCCGGTTCACCCGTACAGGTGCAATTACAAGTTCCCAAAGAAAATCAAGTTCCGGCTAGTAGTGGCGTTGTGCAAGTTGATTTAAAGCCTAAGAAGTCCGCAAAATTTGCATTATACTTAAAAAATTTGACTAATCAACCAGTGCAATTAAAGATTTTTGGCGGAACGGCACAAACCACGGAACAGGGGGGCTTGAGTTTAGCATCAAATAAACATTTATTGATGGATCGGTCGTGGCACTATAGTTTGGCAGACCTGGGTTTAAAAACGCAATACTTAGTGCTCAATGCCAATCAGGAACAGGCTGTACCTTTAAAAATTAAAGCACCAGCTCATTTTAAAGGTTCAATTGCGGGTTCAGCGGTTGTGCAAACTTTGTTGACTAAACAATATAACAATCAAGTAAATAATTTTCAAATGGCCTTTGGCGTGTTAGCTAATGTGGGGGCTGTGGATAAATTACAACCCAAATTACGCCTGGGTAAGGTGCGTGTCCGTTCTTATGCGGGACAGCCACAAGTAGTAGGGCAAATCCATAATCAATGTCCGATCTACTATGGCAATGGAGCGGTCAATTATGACATTCGCGTTCGCGGTTTAACCAATAACTTTGACAAGCATTTGAACATTCCTCAAGGCGCCTTAGCGGCCAATTCGATTGCGCCAATTACTATTACGTTAGGTAATAATCCTATTAAAGCGGGCAATTATCAGTATAGCGCACAGGTTAATGTGGGCAATCGTAATTTTCATTTTCAACATAACTTTACGATTAGTCCCAAGCAAGCTTGGCAATTGAATCGCCAAAATCCTAATATTAAGCGCACCAAATGGCCATTGATTGTTGCTATTATCATTTTTGGTTGCTTATTGTTTGGGTTATTTTTGTGGTTGTTGTTTAAGTTTGCCAAGAATCGTGGACGAAAACAGAAGTAAATAATAAGAACTAAATACAAGGTCACTCCTAACCAAACTAGGAGTGGCCTTTTTCGTGTAGTAGTTTAAGTTATTTGTAATTGTCTTGCGCTATATATAAATATTGTGACTTTTTTCACCTTGAATTCTTCCAAAATGAGATTTAAAATTAGCATGAAATTGTTTTGAAACGATTTCAAAAAATGATATGGGGGGAATGAAGAGTGAATATAAAGCAAAAAAGTTTTACGACTGCTGGAGCATTGTTAGGACTGGTCTGTGGTTTAACTTTAATTCAACAAAATGTGCAAGCTGCTGATAATGAGCAAGTAGCGAATGTTTCAGATCAGGTAGAACCAGTAGCTACTGAACAAGCTCCAACGAGTTCAGCATCGGCAAGTACAACAGTAAGCCCTGCTACCAATGCGACTCCTGTGACTGAGCAAATACCACAAACTAACGTCTCAGTTGATGGAACGACAGCAGTTAATAACGATGTACCTATTACGGAAAACCAAGCTACCACTACAACGGACGTTAATTTAGCAACGGATGCAGCTGCGAACAATCCAGCTACACCTGCTAATAATTCTAATGCAACGGTATCAGCAACTAATAATGACACGCAACCGGCGAATGCTGGTGCTACGGCAGATAGTAACGTTATTACTAGTGGTGTTTGGGGAACTAGTAAGTGGGATTTTGTTCATGAAGGTGACGATTATACCCTGCATTTTCACGCAGGAATTTTAGGAAATGATTCTGGTGGATATTTTATTAATGGTCATAATTATGGTGGAATAGGTACAAAAGTTTTGAACGGTAATTTCACATATAGTAATGAATTAACAAAAGTTATATTTGATCCAGGCGTAGTTGCGGACATTAACTTATCTTATTTATTTGCATATTTAAAAAATTTAAAGATTATTGAAGGGTTAAACAATCTTGATACATCAAAAGTAACAAATATGGATGGTATGTTTGATGGATGTTCAGGATTGACAAGTTTGGATGTAGGCAAATTTGATACATCAAAAGTAACAAATATGGATGGTATGTTTGATGGATGTTCAGGATTGACAAGTTTGGATGTAGGCAAATTTGATACATCAAAAGTAACGAATATGTATGGTATGTTTGGTGGATGTTCAGGATTGACAAGTTTGGATGTAGGCAAATTTGATACATCAAAGGTAACAAGTATGGGTTTTATGTTTGATGGTTGTTCAAAATTAACAAGCTTGGATTTAAGCAAGTTTGATACATCAAAGGTAACAAGTATGAGTTTTATGTTTGATGGTGATTATAAACTATATCAACTAACGTTAGGATTAAAAACAATTCTGAACAAAAACGCTTATCTTCCAGCTGTTCCAGCAAAGGGTACTAAAGTATCAGGTACTAATAAAGTTATTACTTCACCATATTGGGTTGCAATGAATGGTACTAACACGGGAACAAAGTATACTTCTTATGAATTAATGGCAATGCCTGGTCGTTCTGAGGTAACGACTTATGAGTGGGATACTCAACCAGCTATGGCCAATCGAACTCAAAGAAAATCCGTTACTCGAGTCATCAATGTTCATCAACCAGATGGACAAGTTAATACAGAATTACAAACTGTTACCATTCAACGTAATATTAAGGATAATGAAGATGGAACGGTGACTTACGGTGATTGGTCCAAAGCTAATTGGACATTGTACACTGTGCCAGAAATTGCGGGTTATCAGGCAAGTCAAACTGCGGTATCTGAACAAGCTGTGGCTGGTGACACTAAAGATCAAACAATCGATATATACTACACGCCAATTGAACAAACAGTAACAATTGAATACTTGTATGACGGTGACGCAGTTGACACGCAGCAGTTAACTGGTTATGTCGGCGATATCTTAAATATTAATTATCATACTCCAGCTGGTTATGAAGTTATCGATCAACCACAAACAACGGTAACGGTTGATGCTTCAAAACAGCAGATTATTCAATTTGCTGTTGATCATCAGATTATACCTAGCTTGGAAACTAAGACCCTTACGCGAACAATTAACTTCCATTATCCAGATGGACAAGTTAAGAGTCAAAACCAAGTGGCAATTTTAAAACGTAACATCTATCAAGATGCAGTCACGGGCGACAAGGTTTATGGTACTTGGCATGGTGATACTTGGGATGCTGTACTAGTACCAAAGGTCAGTGGCTATACTGCCAGCCAAGATACAGTAGTTGAACAGGCAGTGACTACAGATACTACTGATCAAGTGATTGATATTTTCTATCAAAAAGCGTAGTGCTTGCGAAACTTTATCAAGTGATTTTTGCGACATGAGTCCATGGTAAATGGGCTCTTTTCATTTGGCACGCTGAAAAAATTGATTTATTTTTAAGAATTTAAGTGCTTTGTTGAAAAATCTATTGTATAATTAGTTCGATGTAAATAAGTAAAGATTTTTTTAAGGTGGGGGACTTCTTTATGAAATTAAATAAATTATTGAGTATGGGAATTTGTGCTACTTCTTTGTTAGCTATTGCCGCTCCAATGTTGGCACAAACTGTTAGTGCTGATGATGCTACTTTGGTAAGCGGTGCTGGTAATACTGTTACTGCTGCTTCATCTGCTTCAGGATCTTCTCAAGCTTCAGTTGGCTTTAAACCAGGTGATTTGACTTTATATCAAGTACCAAACTTCAATTTTGGTACAGGTAAAGTTGCAAAAGCTGGTGCAATTGATATGGCTGGTTCAGCTGCTAATCGATTGGCTGTTGTTGTTGATAATCGTTCTACTGCTAATGCATCTGGTAATGGTAATGTTAATCCGTGGACTTTGAATGTATCTGTAGATAAATTTAAAACTTCTTCTACTGATACTGGCGTTGAAATTCCTTTGGGAATTAATGATAAATCCGATACGTCTGCATTTAAAATGTTGAATTTAGATCAGTCCACTTATAGTTATTCTAATAATGATGTTTATAGTATTGATAGTAACAATCCAGCTAAACCACTTGGTTCTATGGCTAATGGAGATATTTCTGGAGATACTACGCTTGCTCTGGTTTCTGGTTCAAAACGATTTGGCGTAACTGGATTTGATTTTAGAGATCCAGCTTCTGTAAGATTGCTATTAGATGCAAATAACGTATCTAAAGTTGATCCTAATAGTAATTATACTGCCACGGTTAATTGGAATCTGTCTATTGATCCGACGACAACACCAGCTCCAGCAGGCGGTGCCGGCGCATAGTATTAATAACCAAAAACTTCTAGTTTAGAGGATACGATTTTGCGAAAATTATTACGTCCATTGATTTTTTTAATGGCTTTAATAGGCAGTTTCTTTATTATTCATCCCGTGTCAGCGGCAATTACTGGTGCAGCTGGTTTTTCTGTTGAGCCTGAGGGCAGTCAAGGTGCTGCACAATCGGATTACTTTTTGTTAAATGTGGAATCTGGTAAAAGTTATCCACTAAACTTAAAGATTACTAACAGTAAAAAATATCCCATTGACGTGGTAGTTAAACCGACGGTTGCTGGAACGACTAATCAAGGTCAGATCAATTATGCTAATTTAACTAGCGTTCGTGACTCCAGTTTGAAGTATGACTGGACGAAAATGGGACCAGTTAAGCAAAAAGTTACGATTCCAGCTAAGGGCTCTCAGACGGTTTCAGAAACCATCAATGTGCACGCACCCAAGTTTAATGGTGTACTGTTGGGTAGTTTTTATATCTATTCACCAACCATTAACCATAAGATGCATCATAAGAAGTCTAAAGGCATGAGTTTAACTAATAACTATTCTTATTCAGTTAGTACCTTGTTTAAAGTTGGTAATGTTGATAAAGTGCAACCAGATCTACGCTTAGTTCGGGTTCGGCCGACTTTATTAGGCATTCAACCTGCTGTGAATATTAATTTGCAAAACTTTGAACCTAAGTACATTACTAATAATGATATGCGGGTCAAGGCAAAGATTTATCCGGCTAAGAGTAACAAACTACTCTTCCAGAATAGTCAAAAGCAAATGAACTTCGCGCCGAATTCTAACTTTAACTTTCCAGTTAGCTGGGGGAATAAGCCGATGAAAGCTGGTAATTACCAAGCTCGCGTGCGGATTAATACTTCAGGTAAGAGTTGGTATTTCAAGAAGAACTTTACGATTTCGCCAGCGGATGCTAACCGGTTGAATCGCAATAATCCGAATACAAAACGTAATTATTGGCCATTAATTATTACGATTATTGTCATTGTTTTACTATTGATTGGCGTATTATTCTATTGGTTCTATAAGCGAGGACAAAATCAAGCAACTAAATAGTTATGGGGGGGATAACTTGAAAGTAGCAAGATTTAATGTTTTATTAATAAGTTTAATTGCTGCCATCTTCATCTTTAGTACTCCCACTATGGCTGCGGATGATGCGAATGTCGTTAATCGACCGGCGGATGCTACTTCAGGCACAGTAGAAGCCAACAGCTCAGCCAATGTTGGTTTTGCGCCAGGTAAGCTGGATTTACGAGTTCCTAATCCCGAGAATGTCGGTTTTCCAAATTTTGGTACGCAATATGTATTTACCAAAAGTATCTGGAAATATCGACCAGTAATCCAAGCCGGACAAACCGAAGCTAAACCGATGCTAGATAATACGATTATTGTGACTGATACTCGGGGGGCTGAGAGTGGCGGTTGGAATTTGAGTGTTTCTTGCTCTAAATTTCATAATACCGACACGAGTGTTGCTCCTGATGAACAAGTGCAGCCCATTTCGTCGCTAGATTTTACTAGTGCTAAAGTTGTACAAGCCAATGTAGATAGTGCCGATAATTTTTCCTTAGCGCAAGATTTTGATTCGAGCTCATCGGGAATTACTGGTTTGAATACTTTAACGGGTTCGCAGAATTATCCTTGGGTTTATCCGAGTGATGATATCAATGATCCTAATACGACAACCACTTTATTTACGGCACAAAAGGGGACCGGTTTAGGTTATTGGGGCTTATTCTTAACAGGAGCGCAGTTAGTAACTCCAAGTCAGAATGGGCAAGTTGCTGGTAATTTTAAGGCAACGTTAACTTGGACACTCAATGGTGGTAATCCTACGACACAAGCGTAAACTTCTCGTGTTAATTTAACTTAATAAATGAAAAAGGACATGTTTCATGTCCCTTTTTTGTATAGAACATTTTTTATAAAAATCTGTTTTAAATTATTTTTTATTGATTGTTTTTAGTAATAATAGTTGAAATCTGTGTTATCTTGGATTACATTAAAATTGGTTGTACATTATAATATTTATTATATAATGATTATTATTTGTTAATTTTAAATGCTTAAATCTTAAGTAATGAAATTAATTAATGGGGGGTATCACATTGGAAAAAGAACAAGACTTATTTTTGTCAGTTTCTGATATGGAGAAGTTACGCTTGTTTGAGCGGGTCAGACAATTAAAGATTATGGAGATTTCTTATCGCGATGATCTTAAAGCTCATCAAAGTCTAGATTTTGATATTAAAGATATTAATTTTCGCCAAGCAGCTGCACAAATGAATAAAAGTTACGGCAGTATCTATAATACTTACGATGGTATTATTCAAGATATGAAGGAATTATTGGGGAAAGATGATCCAACAATCGAAGAAATTTTTTCTGTTGACAATGATCAGTATCACTTTTTTTTAGTTTCCCATTCGGATGCTTACAACTTCATGATGGCAATTTTGGAAGATACTTGTCAGTCATTTGATGATTTTTATCAAGAGTGTGGCAATAGTAAAGCAACTGCTTTGCGCCATTTAAAACCGATGCGTTTATTTTTGAAAACTTTTAACGTACGAATTACTTATGAAAAGATGCGCTTTGTCGGGGAAGAAACAGATGTTAGATTAGCAATATCCGCGATGTTTTGGGAAGCAACGCGGGGATTTGCTTGGCCTTTTAAGACTATTTCTGAGGAAGAAAGCGAGTGGCTCGTCAATCAAGGCTTAGAGGCCTTTCAAGTAGTAGCGCAACCGAATCCGATGACTTTTCGGGTTTATCAAATTTATGCCACTGTCAATTGCTTACGGATTTATCATGGTCATTTTGTGGAACGCAATGCGAAAATCGACTGGGTTCGCTATCCAAATCTGAATGTCTATGAAAGCTTCATGACTGAGGATAGTTATGAACGATTTGCGGACAGTGACTTTGCTAAAATCATTCAGTACTATCGAGATTTGACGCCCGCCCGTTTAATGAATGAATCTTATAATATGTATAATTTGGTTAACTGTTCATTATCCATTGTTCCTTGTGGCAATGAAAAAGCCGATGAAATTCTTGACCATATTCAAGAGTATGATACTAAGATTTACGACTTTGTGGGGGCATTCTTACAATCGATGCCTTATAATATTCAGCGACAATTTAATTTATCCGATGAAATTGTTAAGCTCTATCGCATTGCCTTGATGCGGGTCTTAATCGGGGGCTTGGCATTTGGTAATAGCTATTACCAAATGGTAGAAGTCTACACGGGAGAAAAATCAGGGCTATCCAGTATTGATTTGCCAGAGTTTAAGAAGACCATTCGGAATATTTTACAGCATTTATTTGAACAAAATGAATTTCAAGATTTTCAAGATAAAGTTAATTTGCTGACCAATGCGGTTTACAAGATTTTGCTTCGAGTCGTGGTCATGTTTTCTGATCATTTTGCAGTTCAAGTCTACCTCAGTATTGAAGAAAATCAGTTATACCGTTTTGATATGGTAGAAACAATTGATAGTTTGCCTTACGTGCAACTAGTTCAAGATCCTAATGATGCAGATTTGATTGTGACGACTTCGAGTCATTATACGTTAGATCCTACACAACATGACATTTATATCTTTAAGTGGGAACATGATGCTAATAGTGCCCAATATGGCCAGTTGATAAGTTTAATTCGGGATATTTGGACGGAGAAAAAGATTTCCAAATAAAACTTGCCTTTTAATGTTAGTTATATTACTATCAACCTAGATAACGTAGATATCTTACCGACTTTACAGAGAGCTAGTGCAGTGCTGAGAGTTAGCAGTTGGTGTTCCAATATCGTTTCAAACGGATAATGAATAAATTATACGGTCAGCCCCGTTATAGCTGTTAGAGCGTAGTGTGAAACACTAAAATTGGGTGGTACCGCGATGAAGAGTTGATTCGTCCCTTTAATGGGGATGAAGACAACTCTTTTTTATTTAAAGGAGGAAATTATGTTAGATTTAAAAGTGATTCGCAATAACCCTGATTGGGCGAAAAAAAAGTTAGCTGAGAGAAATATTGCAGGGGAAGAGATTGATCATTTACTAGACTTAGATGTTAAGCGCCGCCAAGTGATGGCGCAAACTGAAGATTTGAAAGCTAAGCGCAACGAAGTTTCGAAGCAAATTGCTCAAACTAAGCGACAAAAACAAGATGCTACTGCCGCGATTGCTGCCATGAAAGAAGTTGGCGCGCAAATTAAAGATTTGGATGAGCAATTAGCAAAGCTTAATGACCAAACGGATTATATTTTAGTCCGCTTGCCCAACTTTCCCGATGATTCAGTGCCTGTTGGCAAAGATGAGTCTGCCAATGTGGAAGTTCGTAAGTGGGGCGAAATTCCGCACTTTGACTTTGAAGCCCAAGCTCATTGGGATATTGGCGAACAATTGGGAATTTTGGATTTTGAACGGGCTGCGAAAGTTTCGGGTAGCCGCTTTGTTTATTATTTAGGTGCCGGTGCGCAATTAGAACGGGCTTTATACAACTTTATGTTAGATGAGCATCAAAAAGATGGTTATACAGAAGTTATTCCACCTTATTTGGTCAATAGTGATTCCATGTTTGGTACTAGTCAGTTCCCTAAGTTTAAAGAAGACGTTTATACCATTGTTGATGAAGAACGGCCATTGACTTTAATTCCTACTGCCGAAGTTCCCCTAACTAACTATTATCGTGGCGAGATTTTGAGTGAAGATCAATTACCAACTTATCTTACGGCTTTGACACCATGTTTTCGTTCTGAAGCCGGTTCTGCTGGCCGTGACACCCGCGGTTTGATTCGTATGCACCAATTTAACAAGGTGGAAATGGTTAAATATGTTAAACCAGAAGATTCCTGGAATGAATTAGAAAAATTAACCGCAAATGCGGAAAATATTTTACAGAAGTTGGAATTACCATATCATGTCATTACTTTGTCCAGTGGTGATGCTAGTTTTAGTTCTGCAAAGACGTATGACTTAGAAGTTTGGATGCCCCAGCAAAATATGTATCGGGAAATTTCGAGTTGTTCTAATTGTACAGATTTTCAAGCACGGCGCTCACAAATTCGTTATCGTGATGAAAATGGTAAGTTACAATTTGTCCACACCTTAAATGGTTCCGGGCTCGCAGTTGGTCGGGCAGTGGCGGCTATTTTAGAAAATTATCAAAATGCTGACGGTAGTGTCGATATTCCTAAAGTTTTAGTTCCATATATGAATGGTAAAACTAAAATTACTAAGTAATATGTAGGCAATTGAATCCTAAGAGAAGATGAAATATCTTTTTTTAGGATTTTTTTATATCGTAAAAAAGCAGTCATACCAAGGGATAGAGCAATAAGTAGCAAAAAAGAATAAAAAAAGATGGGCAAAGGGGTTGCAAAAGGGTAAAAAAGTTGATAATATATTTTCTGTTGTCAATGAGTCATGCGCGTCACTGTTAAGCAAATAAAAAAAACAGTTGACAAGCTCATGATAAGATGATAAACTAAATGAGCCACTTAATCAAGTGGTAATCAACAAAAAGTTAAGTAGATCTTTGAAAACTGAACAAAGTTTCTTTAAAAGCCAAGTGCTGGGTTCTTGAAAAAGAACCTGTCAATTTAAAAGTAATAAAGAAGACAAAGAACGTTAGAGTTCTAAGTCTGAGTCAACAAACTAACAAAAAATGAGAGTTTGATCCTGGCTCAGGACGAACGCTGGCGGCGTGCCTAATACATGCAAGTCGAGCGAGCAGAAGTAACGGAATACCTTCGGGTAGGAAGATATGGATGCGAGCGGCGGATGGGTGAGTAACACGTAGGTAACCTGCCCTTTAGCGGGGGATAACAATTGGAAACAGTTGCTAATACCGCATAAAGTGCTTAATCACATGATTAAGGAATGAAAGACGGTTTCGGCTGTCACTAAAGGATGGACCTGCGGCGTATTAGCTAGTTGGTGAGGTAAAGGCCCACCAAGGCGATGATACGTAGCCGACCTGAGAGGGTAATCGGCCACATTGGGACTGAGACACGGCCCAAACTCCTACGGGAGGCAGCAGTAGGGAATCTTCCACAATGGACGAAAGTCTGATGGAGCAACGCCGCGTGGATGAAGAAGGTTTTCGGATCGTAAAATCCTGTTGTTGAAGAAGAACGTGCTTGAGAGTAACTGCTCAAGTAGTGACGGTATTCAACCAGAAAGTCACGGCTAACTACGTGCCAGCAGCCGCGGTAATACGTAGGTGGCAAGCGTTGTCCGGATTTATTGGGCGTAAAGGGAGCGCAGGCGGTTTGAAAAGTCTGAATGTGAAAGCCCTCAGCTTAACTGAGGAAGTGCATCGGAAACTGTCAAACTTGAGTGCAGAAGAGGAGAGTGGAACTCCATGTGTAGCGGTGAAATGCGTAGATATATGGAAGAACACCAGTGGCGAAGGCGGCTCTCTGGTCTGTAACTGACGCTGAGGCTCGAAAGCATGGGTAGCGAACAGGATTAGATACCCTGGTAGTCCATGCCGTAAACGATGAGTGCTAAGTGTTGGGAGGTTTCCGCCTCTCAGTGCTGCAGCTAACGCATTAAGCACTCCGCCTGGGGAGTACGACCGCAAGGTTGAAACTCAAAGGAATTGACGGGGGCCCGCACAAGCGGTGGAGCATGTGGTTTAATTCGAAGCAACGCGAAGAACCTTACCAGGTCTTGACATCTCCTGAAAGCTGTAGAGATACAGGGTTCCCTTCGGGGACAGGAAGACAGGTGGTGCATGGTTGTCGTCAGCTCGTGTCGTGAGATGTTGGGTTAAGTCCCGCAACGAGCGCAACCCTTGTTACTAGTTGCCAGCATTAAGTTGGGCACTCTAGTGAGACTGCCGGTGACAAACCGGAGGAAGGTGGGGACGACGTCAAATCATCATGCCCCTTATGACCTGGGCTACACACGTGCTACAATGGATGGTACAACGAGAAGCGAACTCGTGAGGGCAAGCAGAACTCTAAAAACCATTCTCAGTTCGGATTGCAGGCTGCAACTCGCCTGTATGAAGTTGGAATCGCTAGTAATCGTGGATCAGCATGCCACGGTGAATACGTTCTCGGGCCTTGTACACACCGCCCGTCACACCATGAGAGTTTGTAATACCCAAAGCCGGTGGGGTAACCCTTCGGGGAGCTAGCCGTCTAAGGTAGGACAAATGATTAGGGTGAAGTCGTAACAAGGTAGCCGTAGGAGAACCTGCGGCTGGATCACCTCCTTTCTAAGGAAAAATAAACGGAAAGCAGTTGGCAAGAAACTTTGTTTAGTTTTGAGAGGTCTACTCTCAGGGCACCAAGAGACAAGCGCGAAAGAAAATCGGGCCTATAGCTCAGCTGGTTAGAGCGCACGCCTGATAAGCGTGAGGTCGATGGTTCAAGTCCATTTAGGCCCATAGAAATAGTACGGGGGTTTAGCTCAGCTGGGAGAGCACCTGCTTTGCAAGCAGGAGGTCATCGGTTCGATCCCGTTAACCTCCATTGACAGGAAACTGTCAAGGACATTAGTACTTTGAAAACTGAATATTATGAGAAGAAAGACACCGAGAATCGAGAGATTCGAAAGTAAGAAGTAATAAGTAAGGTTAAGATAATAAGGGCGCACGGTGGATGCCTAGGTACTAGGAGCCGAAGAAGGACGCAACGAACAGCGAAATGCTCCGGGGAGTTGTAAGTAAACGAAGATCCGGAGATATCCGAATGGGGGAACCCGGCTAAGGTAAAGCTTAGTCACACTGCGACGAAAGTTGTAAGTGAGGAAGACGTGGTGAACTGAAACATCTAAGTAGCCATAGGAAGAGAAAGAAAAATCGATTTCCTGAGTAGCGGCGAGCGAAACGGAAAGAGCCCAAACCAGAGAGCATGCTCTTTGGGGTTGTAGGACTGGGACGTGAGATAGTCGAAGATAGCTGAATCAGTTGGGAAGCTGAACCAGAGATAGTGATAGTCTAGTAGGCGAAATCAGAGACACTCTACCAGTATCCTGAGTACGGCGGGGCACGTGAAACCCCGTCGGAAGCAGGGAGGACCATCTCCCAAGGCTAAATACTCCCTAGTGACCGATAGAGAACAAGTACCGTGAGGGAAAGGTGAAAAGCACCCCGGAAGGGGAGTGAAATAGATCCTGAAACCGTGTGCCTACAAGTAGTCAGAGCTCGTTAAAGAGTGATGGCGTGCCTTTTGTAGAATGAACCGGCGAGTTACGATTGCGTGCGAGGTTAAGTTGAGAAGACGGAGCCGAAGCGAAAGCGAGTCTGAATAGGGCGAAAGAGAGTACGTAGTCGTAGACCCGAAACCAAGTGACCTACCCATGTCCAGGTTGAAGGTGCGGTAAAACGCACTGGAGGACCGAACCCACGTAAGTTGAAAATTGCGGGGATGAGGTGTGGGTAGCGGTGAAATTCCAAACGAACTTGGAGATAGCTGGTTCTCTCCGAAATAGCTTTAGGGCTAGCCTCGGAGAAGAGGATCTTGGAGGTAGAGCACTGTTTGGACTAGGGGCCCAACATGGGTTACTGAATTCAGATAAACTCCGAATGCCAAAGATCTTTCTCCGGGAGTCAGACGGTGAGTGATAAGATCCATCGTCGAAAGGGGAACAGCCCAGATCACCAGTTAAGGTCCCAAAATCCATACTAAGTGGAAAAGGAAGTGGAACTGCACAGACAACTAGGATGTTGGCTTAGAAGCAGCAACTCATTTAAAGAGTGCGTAATAGCTCACTAGTCGAGTGGTTCTGCGCCGAAAATGTACCGGGGCTAAGTATGGTACCGAAACTGTGGATGTGCATCGAAAGATGTACGTGGTAGGAGAGCGTTGTAAGCACGAAGAAGCCAGATCGAGAGGACTGGTGGAGAGCTTAGAAGTGAGAATGCCGGTATGAGTAGCGAAAGACCAGTGAGAATCTGGTCCACCGGATGACTAAGGTTTCCTGGGGAAGGCTCGTCCGCCCAGGGTTAGTCGGGACCTAAGATGAGGCCGAGAGGCGTAATCGATGGAAAACAGGTTGAGATTCCTGTACTGTTCAGTGTTGTTTGAACGATGGAGGGACGCAGGAGATGAATTGTGAGCATGCAGCTGGAAAAGCATGTCTAAGCAGCGAGTCTGGATATGAGTCAAATGCTTATAACCGCGAAGGATGAGTTGTGATAGGGAGCGAAATTAAAGTAGCGAAGCACAATAGTCACACTGCCGAGAAAAGCTTCTAGTGAGACACTGAATACCCGTACCGCAAACCGACACAGGTAGTCAAGGAGAGAATCCTAAGGTGAGCGAGAGAACTATCGTTAAGGAACTCGGCAAAATAGCCCCGTAACTTTGGAAGAAGGGGTGCTGGTGTAAGAGCCAGCCGCAGTGAAAAGGCCCAAACAACTGTTTATCAAAAACACAGGTCTCTGCAAAATCGTAAGATGACGTATAGGGGCTGACGCCTGCCCGGTGCTGGAAGGTTAAGAGGATGAGTTAGACTTCGGTCGAAGCCCAGAATTGAAGCCCCAGTAAACGGCGGCCGTAACTATAACGGTCCTAAGGTAGCGAAATTCCTTGTCGGGTAAGTTCCGACCCGCACGAAAGGCGTAATGATTTGGGCACTGTCTCAACGATAGACTCGGTGAAATTATAATACCCGTGAAGATGCAGGTTACCCGCGACAGGACGGAAAGACCCCATGGAGCTTTACTGTAGCTTGATATTGAGTTTTTGTGTAACATGTACAGGATAGGTAGGAGCCGTAGAGATCGGTACGCTAGTATCGAAGGAGGCGCTGGTGGGATACTACCCTTGTTATATGAAAGCTCTAACCCGCGCCGTTGAAGCACGGCGGGAGACAGTGTCAGGTGGGCAGTTTGACTGGGGCGGTCGCCTCCTAAACAGTAACGGAGGCGCCCAAAGGTTCCCTCAGAATGGTTGGAAATCATTCGTAGAGTGTAAAGGTAGAAGGGAGCTTGACTGCGAGACAGACAAGTCGAGCAGGGACGAAAGTCGGGCTTAATGATCCGGTGGCACCGTATGGAAGGGCCATCGCTCAACGGACAAAAGCTACCCTGGGGATAACAGGCTTATCTCCCCCAAGAGTTCACATCGACGGGGAGGTTTGGCACCTCGATGTCGGCTCATCGCATCCTGGGGCTGTAGTCGGTCCCAAGGGTTGGGCTGTTCGCCCATTAAAGCGGTACGCGAGCTGGGTTCAGAACGTCGTGAGACAGTTCGGTCCCTATCCGTCGCGGGCGTAGGAAATTTGAGAGGATCTGTCCTTAGTACGAGAGGACCGGGATGGACATACCACTGGTGTACCAGTTGTCTTGCCAAAGGCATAGCTGGGTAGCTAAGTATGGAAGGGATAAACGCTGAAAGCATCTAAGTGTGAAACCCACCTCAAGATGAGATTTCCCATTCAGTAATGAAGTAAGACCCCTCAAAGAAGATGAGGTAGATAGGTTGCGAGTGGAAGTGTAGTGATACATGGAGCTGAGCAATACTAATCGGTCGAGGGCTTAACCAAGGGTGTCGAGTAAGAACATAATATTCAGTTTTGAGAGGACTAAGGTTCTTTCAGAAGGTAAGAAGAGAGTAAGTGTGGTGGCGATAGCGAGGAGGAAACACCTGGAATCATGCCGAACACAGAAGTTAAGCTTCTCAGCGCCGAAAGTAGTTGGTGGGAAACTACCTGCGAGGATAGGTCGTTGCCATGCTGCTCTTATTCCGGTTTAGCTCAGTTGGTAGAGCATCTGACTGTTAATCAGGGTGTCGTCAGTTCGAGTCTGACAACCGGAGTTATAGTCGGATGTTTAACCGGCTTTTTTTATTAGTTTCGAATTGTTCGCCAGCTTAGCTCAGTTGGTAGAGCATCGGTATCGTAAACCGAGGGTCACAGGTTCGAATCCTGCAGCTGGCAGTATTATTATAAACAAAATAAAAAACGTTATATTAAGTTATAGCGTTTTTTATTTTGTCCATATTTATTTGATTAAACAGCTTTAACCATTTTATGGTGTTTGATACCAGCATCTAAAAATTGATTTCCTTCGACCTGATATCCTAAATTAGTATAAAAATTTTGAGCTTGATCTTGCGCATTTAAGACGAGAGTTTTAATTCCTTGCGTTTGAGCGTGTTGTTCAATCATCTGCATTATTTGACTGGCAAATCCTTGATGCCGAAAATTTTGGCGAACAGCAACTCGTTGAATATGCCATTGGGTTGGCGTTTCTTTTAAAACGCGCGCTGTGGCAATTGGCTGGTCGTTATGTTCATCGTAACCTACATAATATTGACAATTTGCTTCATCCTGATCAATTTCTAGATCAGCCGGAACATGTTGTTCTTGAATAAAAACTGCTTTTCTTAAAACTAAACTATCTTGATAAATTTGATCATTTAAATCGTCCGTGAATTTGATAATCATTTTTTCTTCCTTTCTTAACGCAAATTAGTTGACGAATTTGTTTTTTTAGCTCAATAATTTAATTGGATATTAAATTGCAAGACTTAATAATATTAGTTCTGTTTAACCATTGTGAAAATAGAGCTAATGTTTTTAATTTTACCATAAAGTATTTAGAAAGGAGGTTCTTATGAGTTCAATTACAGCATTTTTAACCAGTCAATCAACGATTCAATTAGCTCAAGATTTGTTAGGACATGAATTACAGTATCACTCTGCCTATGGTTTAACTGCTGGTTTGATTGTTGAGACAGAAGCATATTTAGGTACGCCGGATTCTGCTTCACATGCATATCGTGGTCATCATTCTCGCGCTAATCAAGCACTTTATCAAGATCCAGGGACCATTTATATTCATTCACAGCGCGGACATTACTTATTGGACATTGTTGTTCAAATGTCAGGACAACCAGAAAGTATTTTGATTCGGGCTCTGCAACCGACTAAGGGGTTAACTATTATGCGAGAACTACGGCAACAGACAACGACGACTAATTTAACGAATGGACCTGCTAAGTTGACTCAAGCGTTAGGAATTACGTCGCGTGATTTAAACCAAACCCCCTTGAGTTTCAAGACGCTGAGTTTAAGTGATCAACGAATTAAAACGCCCAAAATTATTAAAACTTCTGCGCGGATTAATGTTAGTCAACGTGGTAATTGGGCACAAAAACCTTTACGTTTTTTTGTTGCGGGTAATCCTTATGTTTCTAATTGTCGCAAAAAAGATTGTTTATTTACTAGTTTGGGCTGGAATCGCTAAATTGGGCATTGTTTTTTGACATTATCTATTAGAAAGATTAAAATGTTAGGGCATTGTTTAATATTTAGGGAGAATATTTATGGATACAAAAAAGGAAAAGACGTTCTTTGGTCAGCCTATGGGGTTAAAGACCCTATTTATGACTGAATTTTGGGAACGATTTAGTTATTATGGCATGCGGGCAATTCTGTTGTACTACATGTACTATGCGATCAAGCTCGGTGGCTTAGGCTTTAAGCAAGAAACTGCTGCGTCCATTATGTCTATTTACGGATCATTGGTTTATATGACCAGTGTTTTAGGAGGTTATATTAGTGATCGTATTTTAGGTAGTCGGCGAACCGTCTTTTGGGGCGGGGTTTTGATCATGTTTGGTCATATCTTCTTGTCGTTGCCGCTAGGTTCTACCACGTTATACTTGTCGATTTTGTTCATTACAATTGGTACTGGTTTGTTAAAACCCAATGTTTCGGACATGGTCGGTGATTTATATAGTGCTGAGGATAACCGCCGTGATGCTGGATTTAGTATTTTTGTCATGGGAATTAACTTAGGTTCCTTAATTGCGCCCGCAGTAGTTAGTCAAGCTTGGAAGAGTTTTAACTTCCATGTTGGCTTTTCACTAGCGGCGATCGGGATGTTCTTTGGTTTAATCACGTATTATATTCAAGGAAAGAAATATTTACCAGCAGAAACTTTGAAACCCACTGATCCTATTACTGATGCTGAAAAAAGTAAACTTTATAAAAAGGTCATTGTCTTTGTCTTAGCAATTGTCGTTATTGTTTTATTAATGATGGTCATGAAGTTAGCTAGTTTACAGAACTTTATTAGTTTAATCAGTATTTTTGGCATTATTTTACCAATTGCATACTTTATTATTATTTTAAGTAGTAAAAAGGTGACTAAGATTGAAAAATCGCGCGTTTATGCTTATATTGGCTTATTTATCGCTGCGGTAATCTTCTGGGCCATTGAAGAGCAAGGTTCTTCTATTTTGGGCTTATTTGTTGCTAATAATACGCAATTGCATTTGGGGAGCTTTGAATTGAATCCAAGCTGGTTCCAAATGTTAAATCCATTCTTTATTATTATTTATACACCATTATTTGCTTCTCTTTGGACTAAGCTAGGTAAAAAGCAGCCTTCGTCACCGACTAAGTTCTGGTTAGGCTTAGTCTTTACCGGTATTTCCTATTTAGTTTTGGTTTTACCGTTAATGGGCGGTTCACACGGCAAAGTTAACCCATTATGGTTAGTTTTGAGCTGGGGCATTGTAGAAATTGGTGAAATGTTAATCTCACCAATTGGTCTTTCAGTTACGACTAAATTGGCGCCCAAAGCTTTCTCATCCGAAATGATGAGTATGTGGTTCTTAGCAGATGCTGCGGGACAAGCTATTAATTCCCAATTAGTTAGATTTTATCCACACCACGAAATGGCTTACTTTGGTGTAACGGGGTTAGTAGCAATTGCCTTTGCTATTCTCTTGATTTTCTTTACACCAAAAATCAAAAAATTAATGTCCGGAATCAATTAATAAAAGTTCACCTTTTGGTGAACTTTTTTCGTTTTTTAAAAGAATTATTGGTATAATATTCGTGGAATGTTTCGGAAGTTATCAATAGAAAAATAAAAAATTTGTTATAACCTCTTGCAAAATGGAACAAAATTGGTTATTATATTTAATGTCCTATTGATATGTTGGAAGGGTAGCGAAGTCTGGCTAAACGCGGCGGACTGTAAATCCGCTCCTTCGGGTTCGGTGGTTCGAATCCACTCCCTTCCATTGATTGGGTTATAGCCAAGTGGTAAGGCAATGGACTTTGACTCCATTATGCGCTGGTTCGAATCCAGCTAACCCAATAATTGACTGAAACGTTGGTTTCAGTCTTTTTTTATTTTTAATTTGAGGGGGGTAATCTCCGTGTCCGAAGTACCAATTTATGTTCAGATTCATAACCAAATGAAATCCGAGATTGCCCAAGGAAAGTGGCAAGTAGGCCAAAGAATTCCGTCAGAGCGCTGGTTAGCACAGCATTTTGCTGTGAGTCGCATGACCGCACGGCAAGCTATTCAGACCTTGGTTGATGAAGGAATCTTGTCACGTAAGGTTGGTTCTGGGACTTATGTTGCTAGTCAAAAAGTTCAGGAAAAAATGTCCGGAACGACTAGTTTTACAGATATTATGAAATCACAGGGCAAAAAGCCGGCTAGTCGCGTTGTTTCCTATCATCTTGCCGAACCGACGCTCAGTGAGAAAGAGCATTTACAATTAGCCGATAAAATTGATGTTTTGCGAATGGAACGCATTCGCTTAGCCGATGGCGTGCCCATTTGTTTTGAAATCACTACTGTACCGTGGAATCTTGTTCGGGATTTAAGTCAACAGCAAATTACACAATCGCTGTATCACGCTTTAGAGCAAAAGGGCTTAAAGCTCGGACATGCTCAACAGAATGTGTCAGCAATGTTAGCCTCAGAAAAAGTAGCTGAGCTTTTAAAGGTCAAGCGGGGTGCTCCTGTGCTAAGATTACGGCAGGTTACCTTCTTAGATGATGAGCAACCGTTTGAATATGTTCGTTCACAGTATGTGGGTGAGCGCTTTGAGTTTTATTTAGAAAGATAAAAGATAATGGAGAATTATTGTGAAATCTAGTTCAATTCAACGTTTTAGTTGGTATTTAATGATTTATTTTTTAATACAACCAATTTTGGATGTGATTACCGGTTGGCAAATGAAAGTATTGCCTAACTTTAGTTTGACACTGGGCGTAGCGATTCGTGCAATTATGCTAGTTTTAATTGTTGGCTTTATTTTAAAAGTTGCGCACCAGCGTGATGATTGGCTGGATCGTTATGTGCCGTGGTTCTTAGGACTATTATTAGTATTAGTTGTGATTAATTTGGTGGTTAATTATTTCAATAAGCCCGCTTTTTCGTGGTTTACAGAAATTTCGGCGTGTTTTAAAAGTCTGCATTACTTAATTATTATTTTGGGCATGTACTACGCGTTTAAGAATTTATCAGCACAGCAATTAAAGCGTTCGGTGCCGGTTTTTGTTTATTGGGCACAAATGATGATTAACGTGGTCATGATTGTAGCAGTTATGACCAAGACGGCTTTTCATACCTATCCCCAGGGAAAATTAGGAACAAGTGGTTGGTTTAATGCTGGCAATGAGTTAAGTGCAATTTTGGCAATTGCCTTTCCAATTGTTTTGCTATATGCGCTAGAAAAGTCTCAGCAGCAACATAATTATTGGTACTTTGGCGGCGTGATTCTATCCGTCAATTCTATTACAATGCTCGGAACGAAAAGCTGTTTCTATGGGATGATTTTAGCGCTCATTTCGGCCTTCTGTTTGCAGTTAATACGAATCTTTGTGACGCATGAAAAAAAAGCTGCCAATATCATTAATACGGTTCTAATTGCCGTTTTATTGGGGGGAGTTTTAGCAATTTATCCGCATTCACCAGTTCATGATAATAGTGTGATTCAAAATCGAATTATTCGCGAAAATCAACAAAATAAAAAGAAAATGTTGTCTGATAAAAAGCACAGAAAGCATATGGATCATTACGAGCGTTTCTTATTGCAAAATAAGGAATTAAGTAATCCGCTACTAGCGAAGTTATTAAGCGGCCGGACCAATTATTATCGCCTAAATAGTTATGAATATAAAAAATCTGCCTTGGCCCAAAAATTATTTGGGATGGGCTACGGGGGTAATTATCGTAAGCATCCACGAACTGTGGAGATGGATTGGTTAGACTTCTTCTTCCAATTTGGAATTATTGGTTTCGTGATTACAATTTTGCCGTTAGTCGGCATTATCTTCTATTTATTGTTTGAATTCTGCCGTTACTTTTTCCAACCAAAAATTCAAACCAATTTATTGTATTTTGTGGCCTTTGGCTTGGGAATTTTTATGTCAATCTTTTCAGGGCATGTTCTCAATGCGCCCGGAGTTAGCATGTATTTTGGTTGGGTCACAGCATACTTGTTGTTTGTCTTACAAAAACCCAAACCACAACATCTAGCCTCTAGAAAAACTAAAGTTATGTTTCCTTAAAGCTGAACTTTTTTCTAAGTAATCAAAAATTCCGTTCTTAAAAATTAATTTAGGAACGGAATTTTTTTGCGTCGTTGGCGTAATTTGAAAGGTAATGATGCTGTTACAAAAATTAAAAAGATATTATTAGGACACTATTAAGTGCGGAACTACTCAAAGATTTTCAGGGTTAATGTTGCTGATTAACTAATTTTAAAAAGCGCGGTAAAGCTAAGAAACGTTTAAAACGACTAGGATGGCTTAATAAGCGATAGAGCCATTCTAAGTGCCAGTTTTGAATTAATTGCGGGGCGCGTTTGACCGTTCCAGATAAGACGTCAAAACTGCCTCCCACGCCAATCCAAATTGCAGGCGTCAGTTGGCGGTGGCGATAAATAAATTCTTCCTGTTTGGGAAACCCTAAAGCGACAGCCACGATATCAGGCTTAGTTTGTTTTATTTCTTGGACAATGGGTTGTTCATCTTGAAAATACCCGTCATGTGATCCGACAAGTTTTAGTTGGGGATATTTTTGGTGAATATTTTGGACGGTTTTAGTAATAATTTCGGGTTTAGCACCTAATAAATATACTTTTAGGCTACACTTATTGGCAATTTCTAGTAAACTAGTAAGTGTATCAAAGCCAGTAATTCGTTCGGAGAGTGGTTGATGCATCATTTGTCCTGCTTTAATAATCCCGATACCATCAGGAGTGATGTAGTCGGCTGTTTGAATTAATTTGCGATATTCTGGATGATCGTAAGCATAAACTGCAATCTCAGGGTTAGCAGTAACAATAAAGGTATTTTGATGATTAGTGATACGTTGCTGGAGTAACTTTATAAAATTTTGATTAGTAGTACTAATAAAAGGCAAATCTAAGATTTTAATTTGTTTTGGCAATTTTTCTAAACTCCTTTTTTAATACCTTTAGTTTACGATAACTAGATTTGTTTAACAATTTATTGTGAGGATTTAATTTATGAAAACTTTACACGTGAACGCCGGGAATGAAAATGGCGGCGGACGAACGATTATTATTAATATTTTACGGGGCTTGAATCAACGAGATATTGATTCGCAGCTCTTAGTTTTTGAACGGGGGCCAGTTTCTGATCTAGCAAATGAATGGCAAATTCCCACTACTATTATGAACCAAGATGGGCAGTTGGATTTGCGGGTGCTCGGGCGTCTCAAGAAGTTCATTAATGATAATCAAATTGATATTGTGAATACGCATGGTCCCCGGGCTAATTTTTTAATGAGTTTGATTTATAGGCATGTGCATGCAAAGTGGATCATTACGGTTCATAGTGATCCTTATGTGGATTTTGCTGACAATTTCAAAGGAAAGTTAATGACTTCTTTAAATTTACGGGCCTTGAAAAAAGCTGAGCTATTGATGCCAGTAACTGCTAAATTTAAGCCAATTTTAGAACAAGTGGGGATTGCCGCAGACAAAATCAAGCCGGTCTTTAATACAATGTACTTTCGCGAAAAAGCGCCCCAAACGACGCGACAAGATCCGTTTACGCTATTGAATGTTGCTCGTTTAGTGCCTGTGAAAAACCAACAATTACTCTTAAAAGTTTTAGCAGAGCTAGATTTTGACTGGCGCTTAAAGCTAGTGGGTGATGGAACTTCGCGGCCCCAATTGGAACACTTAGTACAAGAACTAGATTTGGCACAAAAAGTCGAATTTATCGGCTTTCAAGACAAAACAGAGCAGTATTACCAAAACGCGGACTTATTTGTCCTACCATCATTATCGGAAGGCTTTCCACTAGTTTTACTAGAAGCAGCTAATAATGGTTTACCCGTGGTCGCTAGTGATGCTGGTTCGGATGCGCAAGCCGTTCAACCGGGGCTGGGGTGGATTACCCCTATTAATGATTTTGAAAGCCTAAAACAGGCGTTAATTCAAGCTCATGACTTGTGGCAAAAAGATGAATTACGCGCTTTGGGCCAGAAATATTATGAATATTGTGCTGCCAATTTTTCTAACGAACGTTTGGCTCAAACAATCAGTGAAATTTATCAAACTGTGTTAAAGTAATTGTATTTGAGAAATGAGGTTTTAAGATTGCGTCCATTACAAAAAGAAATTATTGCTTTTGAAAAAGTTGCGCCCCAGATTGATCCCGAACAAGAAGTACAGCGGAGTGTGGACTTTTTAAAGCATTTTTTACAAAAAAATCAATTAAAAACATTAGTGTTAGGAATTTCTGGTGGTCAAGATTCGACTTTAACAGGTCGCTTGGCCCAGTTAGCTGTTAGTGAATTACGAGCAGAACAACCCCAATCTAGTTACCAATTTATTGCCGTTCGTTTGCCTTATGGGCAACAAGCTGATGAATCAGATGCTTTACAGGCTTTAGACTTTATTCAACCGGACAAGACTTATCGGGTGGATATTAAGCCAGCGGTAGATGCAGTCGTGGCTAGTATCACACCTAATGGCTTAACCATTAGTGATTTTAATAAAGGCAATATTAAAGCGCGTCAACGCATGATTGTACAGTATGCGATTGCTGGTGAAACTAAGGGCGTTGTAGTGGGAACCGATCACGCCGCGGAAAATATTACGGGTTTTTATACTAAATACGGTGATGGTGCCGCCGATGTTACGCCTTTATTTAGGTTAAATAAGCGCCAAGGCCGTCAATTATTGCAATACTTGCAAGCCCCGGCCAATTTATATACTAAAACCCCGACGGCTGATTTAGAGGATGGTCGGCCAGGCTTAGCTGATGAAGTTGCTTTGGGGGTAACGTATCAAGAGATTGATGATTATTTGGAAGGCAAAGAAGTCACAGCATCAGCAGCCCAAAAGATTGAAAATTGGTATTTGAAGACTGCTCATAAGCGGCAGTTGCCGTATACAGTTTTTGATCAATTTTAAGGAGGCAAAGACATGGTTAATAAAGCACAACAGCGGGCAATCAAGTACGCACAAATATTAAATGATGTTTTACAACGGACGCAGGAAATTCAAGAAGAGTTGAATCCTAAGTTTCAAGAAATTAAAACGGCTTTGCAAAAAAACGAATTAGAGCAAATGCAATCCGCTCATTACTTGGCAATTCAGGGTGATTTTCAGCATGGGACTGATGAATATGCTCAATTAACCCAACAATTAGCCGATTTAAGAGCTCCAGCACGTTTTATGGGCATTCATATGAATTTAGTTCAAGCCTATCAAGCTTATGTTCAAGCTTGCCAGCAAATGATTGATAGTATGAAAGATAATCGTACGGTGGACTTGGATCAATTTCAGCAGTCTGAACAAGATCAAGACCAAGCAACGGCTGAGATTGCTAAGTGTTTACAGCGCTTAGGTTAAAATTTTTTGTTCCAGCTCCCAATTGGAGTTAGATGCCAGTTGCCTCATAAAAATAAAAGATTTGTGTTAATTGATGCTAATTTATTTTTGCCGCAGTTGCTTGCAAAATTTGCCCATTCATATTATGATGAATGAGTATTGTTTTTGCGGGCATGGCGGAATTGGCAGACGCGCAAGACTAAGGATCTTGTGGAGAATTATCTCCGTGGAAGTTCGAGTCTTCTTACCCGCATCTTAATTAAAGTAGCTACGGCTACTTTTTTTGTTGTCATATATGAAAATGATTGAACAAAAATCGCTTAATACTTAATTTTTGGCGAATATTTAAACAAGTGGCACTACGACAATTTGGATAAGAATATTATTCACTTTACTAGATTTTTTAATTTTTTGATTGCTGGTTTCTTAATGTGAAGAAGTGGTTCTTGTTAGGCTCTAGGAGCGCAAAGAGCTGTTTAAAGTGTGCTTTCCATATTAAAATAAATTTAATAAATTTAGCAAAACTTGATTGATTATCTTTTGTGAGCATGTTAATATAAAGACGTGTTTTTGAATGGTTATGGTTCGATGGTTCATGTGTAACTAACTTCCATATCGGCCACAAAGAAATGCAAAAAGTGTTTTGAGGAGGATGTTCACATGGAACATGGAACAGTAAAATGGTTTAACGCTGAAAAAGGTTATGGTTTTATTACTCGCGAAGATGGTAGTGATGTATTCGTACATTTCTCCGCTATCAACGGTGAAGGCTATAAGACTCTTGAAGAAGGTCAATCAGTTACTTTCGATATCGAAGAAAGTGATCGTGGACCACAAGCAGTTAACGTTAACAAAGACTAAGCTTAAACTCTTAGTGCTGACCAGCCCACGGGCTGGTTTTTTTTTACATAAATCTTGGGTGCATGTTATCATAATTATGAGAAAGATATCGGTGAAAAATTTGGCAAAAAGGCGTAGCCGGGCAACTCAGCAAAATAATTTTGCGAATGGCTTGGTGGCAATTTTAATCTTAGGTTGTGGATTTGTTTTAGCGGTCATAATGATTAATCATTGGCGACAAGAAGTTGTGAACTCGCAGCCGAATATTCAAGTACAGAATCAATTTCGGCAAAAACAGCAATTTATTAAAAAGTTAGCACCAGCGGCTGTGAAATACGGGCAACAGTATCATGTATTACCAAGTGTGACGTTGGCCCAAGCTATTTTGGAAAGTAATTGGGGGCAAAGTAGTTTGGCTAGTGATTATCATAATTTGTTTGGCGTGAAAGATGACAATCCCCAGGAGTCGCAAGAATTGCAAACTCAAGAGTACCAAAATGGACAGTGGGTCACGGTGACCGCCCGTTTTAAGGTTTATACTAATTTTGAAGCATCCATTGCCGATCATGATGCATTGTTGGCAAACGGTACTACTTGGAATAAGCAGCAATACCAGCACGTACTAGCGGCTGACAACTATGTCGAGGCGGCACAAAGTTTGCAAAAAGATGGTTATGCTACAGATCCAGATTATGCTAAAAAACTAATCAAAATTATTCAGACTTATAATTTAGATGAATATGATACCAAATAAATTAAAGTATTTCACTAATGCAGTGATAATGGTAATCTTAAAGTAAAGCTTAGGGAGGCACCACAATGCGTGAACTAGAAGAACGAATCAAGCAGGATGGTCGAGTTTTAGGCCGAGATGTGCTCAAAGTTGACAGTTTCTTAAATCATCAAATTGATCCGCTGTTAATGCAAAAAATGGGTCAGGCTTTTTATCAGCATTTTCAAAAATTGCCGATTACCAAAATTTTAACTGTTGAATCTTCGGGAATTGCGCCCGCCGTTTTAACGGGCGTTGCTTTTCAAAAGCCAGTGGTTTTTGCTCGGAAGCATCGTTCTATTACAATGAGTTCGGATTTATATGTTGCGGATGTTTACTCCTTTACTAAAAAAGAAACTAATCAAATTAGTATTGCTAAAAAGTTTTTGACTGCTCAAGATCACGTTTTAATTGTGGATGATTTTTTGGCTAATGGACAAGCAGTTTCCGGCTTGACCACGATTATTCAACAATCAGGGGCGACGTTAGAAGGAATTGGAATTGTCATTGAAAAGACTTTCCAAAAAGGGCGGCAGCTGATTGATGAACAGCAGATTCCGATTCTGTCCTTAGCTAGAATCAGTGGTTTTGAGAACGGAAAGGTAATTTTTGCAGAAGAATGAGGCAGAATTAAGCATGGAATTTATGGAACCGAACAGTAAATTAGGAATTATTCATGGTGGTAGTAGTGATCAGCAATTGGCCATTCAAGCGCAAAATATGGGCTTTCAGGTGACAGTTTTGACTGACCAGCCGAAGCAATGGACTAATGTTGTTAGTAAATTAATCGTGGGTGATTACCACAACTTAGAATTGTTAGAACGCTTGTTTCAAGCTGTGGATTTAGTTTTATATAATGATAGTCAGATCGAATTACCTGATCCGCAACAATTAGCCCAGCCGGAAAAATTAGTTCAAGGTACTGAAATTCTTGATTTGATGCAAGATCGTTATTTAGAACGGTGCTTTTTGAACGAACATAATTTGAATATTACTCCGTATGTCACGGTTGTGAATAAAGCTGACTTACAAATGGCTGTTTCAGAAATTGGGTTTCCATGTCTTTTAAAACCGATTCAACGCGCGGTGGATCCTGATTTTCAAGAAACATTTTATAATCAAGCACAAATTGACAATTATCAATTGCCACAAGGCTCCTTTATTTTGGAATCATTGGTCGATATTCATCAAGAAGTCTTTGCCATGGTTACGAAAGATTACACGGGCGACATTAAAACTTATCCGTTGATCAAGGTTACACGCCCGCAAGGCTTGAAAACGGCTTTAGTTACGAAAACTGATGAAGTCGCTTTGAAACAAGAAGTACAAGAAATTGCCCAAACCATTGGCAGTCATTTGCATTATCAAGGCTTGTTTGCGATTAAATTGTGTACTACCCAATCTGGAATGCTCTATGTTGAACGGTTATATCCGGGAACCGTGTTTTCCGCGCAAATTTTTGCAGCGGTGACGCAAACCTCTCAGGAAGAATTGTTAATCCGCAGTTTGTGTAATTGGCCCCTGCCTAACTTAACCCCCTGGATGAATGGCTGTGAGTTACAGGTGACTAAACAGCATTTGTCCACAGCGGTGGCTTTGATTCAGCAACATCCACAATGGCAATTAAAATTTAATCATCGTGACTATTCGTCTGCCACAGACCAAACAGAAGTTGGAACTTTAGTGGTTTTTGCGGAAAATGAACAACAATTACTCAATTATGTGAACGCCACAGAGTTGTGGCAGATTTAAAAATAGCGGTAGCTTTACAGTTAAGGGATAAAGGAGAAGTTCATGGTTATCAAACGGTATCAGAATCCAGCAATGGCCCAAATTTGGAGTGAGCAAAATAAATATCAGGCGTGGTTAGAAGTGGAGATTGCCGTTGACCGAGCTTGGAATCGTCTCGGAAAAATTCCGGATGCTGATTTAGCTGCCATTGAACACAACGCTAGCTTTCAAGTAGCAGATATTATCGCAATGGAAAAAATTACGAAGCATGATGTGGTAGCTTTCACACGGACTGTTTCCAAAAGCTTAGGTCCAGAAAAAAAGTGGATTCATTTTGGAGTTACTTCGACAGATGTCGTCGATACAGCGTATGGCTATTTGTTAAAACAAGCTAATACTTTGTTGCGCCAAGACTTAGTGGAGTTGTTACACGTAGTGGCTCAAAAGGCGCAACAATATAAAACGGCGGTGATGATGGGCCGGACTCATGGTGTTCATGCTGAACCCACCACCTTTGGCTTAGTATTGGCCAATTGGTATTCAGAATTAAAACGCGATTTACAACGGTTTGATCATGCTGCTCAAGGCGTTCAAGCCGGGAAGATCAGTGGTGCGGTAGGGACTTTTGCTAACGTGCCTCCCGAAGTCGAACAAATGGTGTGTGCCCAATTAGGTTTGACAGCGCAGGAAATTTCTACACAAGTGTTACCGCGTGATTTGCATGCTGAATATATCATGACGTTGGCTTTGATTGGGGCTTCCTTAGAACGTTTTGCCTTAGAAATTAGACATTTACAACGCACTGAAGTGCGCGAAGTCGAGGAACATTTTGCGCCAGGACAAAAAGGTTCCTCAGCGATGCCTCATAAGCGTAATCCGATTGGTTCAGAAAATATTACGGGTTTAGCACGTGTTTTAAAAGGACATGTTTTTACCGCACTAGAAGATATTGAATTGTGGCATGAGCGGGATATCTCGCACAGCTCAGCGGAACGGATTATTTTGCCAGATTCCACGGAAATTTTGGACTATATGTTACAACGTTTTACTAAAATTTTAAGCAATTTAACCGTTTTTGAAGATAAAATGGCTGCTGATTTAAATGTTACGCATGGCTTGATTTATTCACAACGCGTGTTGTTGAAGTTAATTGATGCGGGGTTAAGTCGAGAGCAAGCCTATGATTTGGTGCAACCCAAGACGGCTCAAGTTTGGGAAGAGCACGTGGACTTTCGGCCGTTACTAGAAGCTGATGAGCAAATTATGCAGTATTTGAGTCCCGCTGATTTAGATGAAGCCTTTGATTATCACTGGCATTTAAAACATATTGATGAAATTTTTACCCGGGTGGGCTTAAATTAGAGTGCTGTGTGACAAAACTGACTTGTTTGAAAATAAAAAATAATAAATCAAGGTTGGGGTCAATCAGCTTAATGATTGTATGTGATCATTAAGCTGATTGAATTGAAAAAGCCAGCAGTTCAGTTCAGCTTGAACTGTCAGCTGACTTTTAGCCCAACCTCTTTGTTTGGCATTAACAGCTGCAGAAGATGCTAAATATTGGGAGTTAGACGCACTGAAAAATTGGTGGATAATTTTTGCGATTGTATGATAGATATTCTTTTCGTGTGGCTGGATTGTCCGCGGGAGTTTGCTATAATTGAGACTGTAATTTAGAAAAGAAAAGGAAGAATTTAATGTCAGAAACAGCTATTTTACAGGGACTAAACGATAAACAAAAACAGGCAACAACGACAACAAATGGTCCCTTGTTGGTTTTGGCTGGAGCTGGTAGTGGTAAAACGCGAGTTTTGACACACCGGATTGCTTATTTAATCGAAGAACAAGAGGTTTTGCCGTGGCACATTTTGGCGATTACGTTTACCAATAAAGCTGCGCGTGAAATGCAAGAACGGGTTCAAAAATTGTTAGGTGAACATGCACAGGGAGTTTGGGTCTCGACCTTTCATTCGATGTGTGTGCGAATTTTGCGCCGTGAGGCAGAAGCAATTGGCTATAGTCGCGCTTTTACAATTACGGGTTCATCAGAGCAATTAACTTTGGTGAAGCAAATTTTAAAGCAGTTAAATCTTGATCCCAAAAAATATGATCCGCGGGCTTTATTGAGTGTGATTAGTGGTGCCAAAAATGAGTTACTAACGCCTAAAGCTTATGCTCAACAAGCTAATAGTCCGTTTGAAAAAGTCGCTGCCCAAGTTTATGAACAATATCAGGCGCGCTTACAAGATAATCAAAGTATGGATTTTGATGACTTGATTATGCAGACGACGATTTTATTTGAGCAAAATCCGCAAATTTTAGATTCTTATCAAGAAAAGTTTCATTACATTCACGTGGATGAATATCAGGATACGAATGATGCTCAGTATCGCTTAGTTAGTTTGTTAGCAGCCAAATACCAAAACATTTGTGTCGTGGGTGATGGCGATCAGAGTATCTATGGTTGGCGCGGTGCTAACATGGATAATATTTTGAATTTTGAACAGGATTATCCTCAAGCACAAACAATTTTATTGGAACAGAATTACCGCTCGACCAAAGTGATACTACAAGCAGCTAATGATGTGATTGCCAATAATAATAATCGGCAACCGAAGAAATTATGGACAGATAATCCGCAGGGTGAAAAAATTGCTTATTATCGTGCTGCTTCCGAACGGGATGAAGCGTTGTATGTAATTGACCAAATTGTCAAATTACGCCAGGCGGGAGATTATCAGTTAAAGCAAATGGCCATTTTGTACCGGACTAATGCACAATCGCGAATTTTTGAAGATCAATTGTTAAAGGCGAACCTACCGTACAAAATTATTGGTGGGCACAAATTCTATGATCGCAAAGAAATTCGGGATGTTTTAGCCTACCTACAATTGGTTGCCAATCCTAAAGATTCTTTAAGTTTTCAACGAGTAATTAATGAACCTAAACGCGGGATAGGACAGGGCTCTTTGGCGAAGTTGCAGCAAGCTGCCGATCAAAAACAAATTAGTTTGTTAGAAGCAGCTTTCAATGCCGATACCATTACAGGCTTATCAGGTAAAGTTAAACTCAACCTGCAAAATTTTGCGCAGATGATTCACAAGTTGCAACAACCCAAGGCTTATGCCAATATGACTGATTTAATGCAAGCGGTGCTTGAACAAAGTGGCTATGTGGCTAACTTAGAGCGGCAAGATAGCCTTGAGGCTCAAACACGTTTAGAAAATATTCAAGAATTATTAACGGTGACACAAGATTTTGATCAAAATTATGAGCCAGAGGATGAAGCAGCTGATTTTCTGGTCGATTTTTTAGCAGAATTAGCGTTAGTGAGCAGTGAAGATACGGAAGCTGACCAAAGTGATCAGCTGACGTTGTTAACATTACACGCGGCAAAAGGTTTGGAATTTCCAGTAGTCTTTTTAGTGGGCATGGAAGAAGGAATTTTTCCTTTAAGTCGCTCACTGAATGATGCTGAGCAACTGGAAGAAGAACGGCGGTTGGCTTATGTCGGCATTACCCGGGCACAGGAACGGCTATATTTGACCAGTGCCTGGTCCAGAATGTTATATGGTCGTACCCAGAGTAATCCTCAATCGCGATTCGTTGACGAAATTACCCCTGATTTATTAGAACAAAAAGCTGTGCAACCGCAAGCTAATACGACGCAATACCCGTTTGATCAACGTCGCTCTATTCGTCGGCCACGTAAACCCCAACAACACCCACAAGCTCCGAGTGTGGCGAATCAAAGTGCTGCTGGTCAAGTTCATTGGCAAATTGGTCAACAGGTACAGCATAAAGCTTGGGGCATTGGGACGATTGTAAAAGTTACGGGACAAGGCGAAAGCGCCGAGTTAGATATTGCCTTTGAACAACCGACCGGCATTAAACGCCTATTAGCTGAGTTTGCCCCGATTAAAAAAGTTGAGTCAGGAGAATGATATGGATCAATCCACAGCTCAAGAGCAATTAACCAAATTACGCACACAACTGAATCAGGAGCGGGCAGCTTACTATACTAAAGATGCCCCCTTAGTTGAAGATTATGTTTATGATCAACAATATGAACAATTATTACAATTAGAACAGCAGTTTCCCCAATTAGTAACGCCAGATTCTCCTAGTCAATTGGTGGGTGATGTTGTTTTACCAGAATTTTCAAAAGTTAATCATGCCATTCCGATGTTATCAATGGGTGATGTTTTTTCGTTTGAAGAGCTGCAAACTTTTAATAATCGTTTAAAAATGGCTTTGGGTCATCCTGTAGATTATTGTGTGGAGTTAAAGATTGATGGCTTGGCGTTATCACTGCGCTATGAACAAGGAAAATTAGTCCAAGCTTCCACCCGTGGTGATGGTCAAGTAGGTGAAGACGTGACAGCTAACGTGCGAACAATTAGTGATATTCCACAGACTTTAGCCCAGCCTTTGGATCTGGAAGTTCGTGGTGAATGCTACATGTCCAAGGCTGCTTTTCAACAATTAAATCAAAAGCGTGATCAAAACGGCGCTAGTGCTTTTGCCAATCCGCGCAATGCTGCTGCGGGTAGCTTACGGCAATTGGATGCACAAGTCACGAAACAACGGCAATTAAGCACTTTTATCTACACTTTGATGCAACCGCAAGCTTTAGCTGTGAATAATCAAGCCCAAGCTTTGACGACAATGCAAGATTTGGGCTTTCAAACGAATCCTGACCATTTTGTCAGTCATGACTTAGAAGGCGTGCAAGATTTTATTGCTAAATACCAAGAATTACGGACTGATTTACCCTATGGCATTGACGGAGTAGTTTTAAAAGTCAATGATCTCCAAGCCCAAGCAACTCTGGGTAATACGGTCAAAGTTCCACGGTGGGAAATTGCTTATAAATTCCCCCCCGAGCAAGCTAAAACGCGGATTAATGAGATTGTCTGGACTGTGGGGCGGACAGGTGTGGTGACACCGACTGCTGTGATGGATCCTGTACAATTGGCGGGCACGACAGTGGCGCGGGCCACGTTGCATAATCCAGATTTAATTAAACAAAAAGATATTCGCTTGCATGACGTGGTATTGCTTCATAAAGCGGGGGATATTATTCCCGAAGTTTCGCAAGTTTTGGTTGATCAGCGTTCTCGTGATAGTCAACCATACGTCATTCCACAACAATGTCCTTCTTGTCAATCGCAACTGGTACATCTGGAAGAAGAAGTAGCTTTACGTTGTATTAATCCAATGTGTCCGGCGCAGGTGCAAGAGGGCTTAACTCATTTTGCATCACGGAATGCCATGGACATTACAGGTTTAGGCCCGAAAATTATCCAACAGCTGTGGCAAAAACACTTAGTACGCGATGTCGCTGATTTGTACCGGCTAACAGCCAGTGACTTGACGGAAATTCCGGGTTTTAAAGATAAATCCATTCATAATTTGTTAACAGCTATTGACCGCTCGAAAGCTAATTCCTTAGAACGCTTATTATATGGTTTAGGGATTCGCCATGTTGGTGCGAAAGCGGCGTTATTATTAGCACAAAATTTTCAAACTTTAACCGCGCTGATGGCTGCTTCCAAAGAGCAAATTGCGCAGATTGCAACTTTAGGGGAGATTATTGCGGACAGTGTGACTGTTTATTTTCAGAATCCGAAAGTGCAACAACTAGTTACAGAATTAGCCAAGTTACAAGTCAATTTAACTTATCAAACTGCTGGTGCTTCAAGTGATAATACTATTTTTAATGGTAAAACAATTGTCTTGACGGGCTCTTTGCAACACTATACGCGGGCGCAATTGACGACACAACTAGAACATTTGGGAGCGCATGTTACTAGTTCCGTTTCCAAAAAAACCGATATTTTAATTGCTGGTGCAAAAGCGGGTAGTAAATTAACAAAGGCTCGGCAATTAGGAGTAGCTATTTGGGATGAAAGCCAATTACAACAACAACTTGAGGAAGTGTAAATATGCCAAAAAATAAGATTGCGGGGATTATTACTGTCGTTTTGACAACGTTATTATTAGCTGGTTGTGGTAACTTAAATAATTCCACCTTGTCTTCACATAGTAATGAAAAAAGCAGTAAGATGACGACTACTGGGGCTTCGAAAACCGGACAATATAGTACCTTACTGAACAATGGCAAGTATCATACCAGTCCGATTGCCGGTTTAACGGCTGATAGCGATAGTGATAATGATGGTAATCAAGCAGCCTTTGAAAGTGGCCTACTGGATATTTCGAAGAAAGAATTTTCTACTGATCGTTACTCTTTTCAGGAAGGTAAAATTATTTCGGCCAAAACGGCCCAAAATTGGTTAGATCGTAAATCAGCCAAAAATCCGATGGGGTTAAATCCGGAAGATAATGGTTCACTAGAGCCCGATAAGCGCAATCCTATTTACCTGCAGCAATTATTGGAACAGGATTTTTATACACAGAATGATAAAAGTTATACTTTATCCGGTGTGACAATTGGCTTGGCAATGAATGACGTCGATTATTATACTAAGGAAAAGTATGGTGCTCAGTTTGAAACGAAAATTACCCCGGAACAGCGCTTAGCGCAGGGGAAGAAAATGGCCGATGAGATTGTTACGCGCTTACGCCAAAAAGCCAGTTTAAAAAATGTGCCTATTACAGTTGGTTTGTATAAACAAAATGTGAATGACTCGCTAGTCGGAGGGACTTTCTTTAGTTATGGTGTAAGTCAGCCGAAGCAAAAGCAAGTTGCTGACTGGAAAGCTATTAAACAACAAAATCAAGTTTGGCCGGTGGTTAATGATGAATCACCGATTAATAGTAGCGATGCCGATAGCTTCTCTAACTTTAAGAACCATGTGCAAAGTTATTTCCCTAATTTAAGTGGGGTAACTGCGCAGGCTCATTATCAGGATGGTTCCTTACAAGGACTAGCTATTACAATTACGACTCAATTCTACGGTGTGGCACAGATCAATAGTTTCACGCAATTTGTCCAAGATTCAGCTAATCGATATTTACCACAACAACCAGCCGTAGAAATTAAAATTCAAACCGTTCAGGATTTGCAGTCGTTGTTAACAAAAGATTATAATAGTAAACAGTATAGCAGTCATGTTTTGACTTCTTATTAAAGTTAGAGAGCTCATTTATTAAATATTGTGTTTATGAAGGGATGATTTAATGCTTGATAAAGAATTAGTGCGCCATGTGGCTGACTTATCAAAGTTAGAATTTGATGATGCCAGTTTAGAACATTTTACGGTGCAGTTAGACGACATTATTCGAATGGAAGATGAATTAAGTCAAGTGGACACGGCAGGAGTTGCGCCAACGACGCATATTGCACGGCAAGAGAGTACTTTTCGACTTGATGAGCCCCAAGAAGGTCCGGGTCGCGACACACTTTTAAAAAATGTTCCAGAACAAGAGAGTGGCTTTATTAAAGTGCCATCAATGTTAAATCAGGGGGACAAGTAACGTGAATTATTTTGATGAAACAATTGCGACGCTCCATCAAAAACTGGCTACGAAACAAATTAGTAGTCAAGAGTTAGTACAAGCAACTTTAGAAAATATCCAGGCACTGAATCCACAGTTGAATTCCTTTATTACTGTCAATGACGCTGCAGCTCAATTGGCACCAGTAGCGGTGGGTCCTGATGAAACCTTAAAGGGAATTCCGTTGGCCATTAAGGATAATATTTTAACTAAGGGCATGACCACGACTGCTGCTAGTAAAATTTTAAATAATTTTGTGCCAACTTATGATGCCACGGTGACGCAAAAAGCGTTTGAGGCTGGTTTAATTAATATTGGTAAAACCAATATGGATGAATTTGCGATGGGTTCTTCCAGTGAAACATCTTATTTTGGACCCGTTAAAAATGCTTGGAATACGCAAAAGGTTCCCGGCGGTTCTTCTGGTGGTTCGGCCTCGGCAGTGGCTTCAGGTCAAGTTATTGCTGCTTTAGGAACTGATACTGGTGGTTCCGTGCGCCAGCCGGCTTCCTTTAATGGTGTTTTTGGAATTAAACCGACTTATGGTCGCGTTTCGCGTTGGGGCGTGATTGCCTTTAGTTCAAGTTTGGATCAAGTGGGCGTTTTGTCACGCCACGTGGCTGACTCAGCTCAAGTTTTACAAGCGATCAGTGGTTTTGATCAACATGATAATACAAGTACCCAACAACCAGTGCCTGATTGGAACATTCAAGCTGATGTGCGTGGCTTAAAAGTTGCCGTTCCCGAAGAGTTTATGGGTGAAGGTGTCGATGAACAAGTCAAAGCGCAAGTTGAACGGGGCATTCGCATTTTAGAACAAAATGGTGCCACGATTGATACCGTCCAATTACCACATGCGCAATATGCGGTGCAAGTTTATTATATTATTGCATCAAGTGAAGCTTCTTCTAACTTACAACGCTATGATGGCATTCGGTATGGTTATCGAGCACAAGATGTTCATAACCTGGATGATGTTTACGTTAAGTCACGTAGTGAAGGTTTTGGTGATGAAGTTAAGCGCCGGATTATGTTAGGTAGTTTTGCTTTATCAGCTGGGTACTATGATGCTTACTTTAATAAGGCGGCACAGGTGCGGACATTAATTATGGATGATTTTAATAAAGTCTTTCAAGATTATGATTTAATCGTGGGACCGACCGCACCAACAACAGCCTTTGATTTAGGGAGTCGGATTGAAGATCCAGTAGTTATGTACATGAACGATATTTTGACTATTCCGGCCAACTTAGCTGGTTTACCAGCAGCTTCAGTGCCAGTGGGCTTAGCTGAAGGAATGCCAGTGGGCTTACAGATGATTGCCAAGCCTTTTGCAGAACAAACTATTTTTAATGCTGCCCAAGTTGTCGAAGATGAATCAGCATTTTTACAGCAACGTCCACAGTTAGGAGGCAATAATTAATGAATTTTGAAACGACAATTGGCCTAGAAGTGCACGTGGAACTCAAAACAAAATCCAAGATGTTTAGTCCCGCCCCTGTTTCCTATGGTGCTAGTCCCAATACGATGACTAATGTGATTGATTTTGGGATGCCGGGAACCTTGCCGACCGTTAATCAAAATGCTTACCGTCTAGGAGTTATGGTTGCTCTAGCTTTGAATGCGGAAGTTGAACACCATACGCATTTTGATCGGAAGAATTACTTTTATCCAGATAATCCCAAAGCTTATCAAATTACGCAAAAAGAAAAACCGTTGGCTCATGATGGCTGGATTGAAATTGAAGTTAATGGACACAAGAAAAAAATTGGTATTGAAGAAATGCATGTTGAAGAAGATGCTGGTAAAAATACCCATGCGGATGATGGTTACTCGTATGTTGACTTGAATCGGCAAGGTACACCATTAATTGAAATTGTGTCCAAGCCTGATATTGCTTCACCAGAAGAGGCTTATGCTTATTTAGAAAAATTGCGGCAAATTGTCCAATTTACTGGTGCTTCAGATGTCAAAATGGAAGAAGGCTCCATGCGGGTGGATACTAATATTTCTATTCGCCCCATTGGCTCAGATAAATTAGGCCAAAAAGTTGAATTAAAGAACTTAAACTCGTTTAGACATGTGTTAAATGGTTTAGCTTTTGAAACCAAGCGGCAATCCGAGATTTTAATGGCGGGGGGCTCAGTGGCGCAGGAAACGCGGCGTTACGATGAGGCCACAGCTTCAACGATTTTGATGCGGGTCAAGGAAGGCTCCGATGATTATCGTTATTTCCCAGAGCCAGATTTGCCAGATTATCATATTACTAGTGAATGGATTGAACAAATTAAACAAGCCATTCCAGAAATGCCTGATAAAAGACGGCAACGCTATATTGACGAATTGGGAATTCCAGAATACGATGCGGGTGTTCTAACAGATACCAAAGAAATGTCAGATTTCTTTGATCAAACCGTCGCTTTAGGTGCTGATGCCAAGCAAGTTTCTAATTGGTTGATGGTCAATGTCAATGCTTATTTGAACGAAAACGATTTGGATCTGGTGCAAACGAAATTGACGCCGCAAAACTTAGCGACAATGATTAATTTAGTTAAAGATGGCACGATTTCTTCGAAAATTGCGAAGAAAGTTTTTGCAGAAACGATTGCTAACGGAACCGAACCGAAGGCATTCGTTGAGGCTAAAGGAATGGTTCAAGAATCTGATCCTAACGTGTTGACACCAATTATTAATCAAATTTTGGATGATAATGAACAATCAATTATTGATTTTAAAAATGGTAAAGATCGGGCTATCGGCTTTTTAGTTGGTCAGATTATGAAACAAACGCGAGGTAAGGCTAACCCTAAGATGGTGAACCAAATTTTAAATGCAGAAATCAAAAAACGCTAAGAGGTTAATGAATGAAAGCTCGGTTGATTTATAATCCAACCTCGGGAAATGAAACAATTTTAAAAAGTGTTGCGGGCATTTTAAATGTGTTGGAAGAAGCGGGGTATGAAGCGAGTGCTTTTCAAACGACGCCAGAACCGTTATCTGCCCAAAAAGAAGCCCAGCGGGCAGCTTTAGCAGGGTTTGATTTAATTGTGGCTGCTGGGGGCGATGGAACCTTAAACGAAGTGGTGAACGGCATTTCACCATTAGATAAGCGCCCGCCCATGGCAGTGATTCCTGGTGGGACAACGAATGATTATGCGCGGGCTTTGAAAATTCCCCGCAATGATCCCGTAGCTGCGGCCCGCGTCATTTTAAAAAAGCAATTATTGCCAATGGATATTGGCAAAGCAGGCGACCACTATTTTATGAATATTGCTGGTGGAGGCTCCATCTCGGAAGTGACTTATGAAGTACCGTCAGAATATAAGTCCATTTTGGGGTATTTAGCTTACTTAGTTAAAGGCGCTGAGATGTTGCCCCGAATCAAACCAATTAACATGCATATTGAGTATGACGATGGCGTCTATGATGGTGATGTAACACTGTTCTTATCGGGATTGACGAATTCCGTTGGTGGCTTTGAGCAAGTTGCTCCCGATGCAGAATTGGGTGATGGTAAGGCATCTTTGTTAATTGTTAAAGGCGCCAATATTGCCGAAATTCTAGTGTTAATTGCCAAAGCTTTGAATGGCGGTAAGCATATTGATGATCCAAAGATTATTTATACTAAAACCAAAAAGCTTTTTGTTCGCCCCAATGATGATCAGCGGATTATGATTAATTTGGATGGCGAATATGGTGGTGACGCACCGATGGAGATCAAGGTTTTACGGCACCATATTCAAATTTTTGCCGATATTGATGCCATCCCGGATCACTCGTTAAATACAGAAACGCCTGATGAAAAGCAAGCTGAAGAACAGTTTGTTCAAGGTGTTAATTCATTAAAAGAATAACTATTAAAGTTGTCTCGAAGTTGTTAGACTTCAACTCAGCAAATGTTTTTGTTGGGGGAGACAACTTTTTTAGTCAAATTAGGTAAAAGGAAAAATTATGCAAACAACCAATTTAAAAAAGAATCAAGTCGTGACGTTGGAGATTTTAGATTTATCCTATGAAGGCTTAGGCGTGGCTAAAGTTGACGGTTACTCGTTATTTGTGGAAAATGCTTTGCCACAAGAGCAGGTTAAAGCAGTAGTCACGAAGGTAGGTCGCAAGTTTGGTTTTGCTAAAACTTTAGAAGTGTTACAAGCTTCACCAGATCGGGTGAGCCAATATGATCCCAAATATATCCAAACGGGTATTGCACCGCTCATTCATTGGCGTTACGAGCGGCAGTTAGAATTTAAACGGCAACAAGTGGTGAATAATTTTCAAAAGCATCATTTAGACATCGCCGTTCAACCGACCGTGGGGGCGACGCAGCCGCTAGGTTATCGCAATAAGGCACAGATTCCAGTACGGACGCTTCAGGGTCAAGCCACGACCGGTTTCTTTCGCAGTCGCTCCCATGATTTAGTGCCATTAGATGATTATTTGATTCAAGCGCCAGCAATTGATGCGGAAATTAATCAAATTCGGGACTTATTACGACAATTTGGTTTACAAGGCTACGATGAGATACACAATCGTGGTCAAGTGCGCCATATCATGGTGCGGCGCTCTGCAACAACTGGTGAGCTGTTGGTAGTGTTGGTCGTTATGTCTGATGAAATTAAACAGTTGCCACAGTTATGTAAAGCAATTATGCAAAATGCTACTGTTAAGTCTCTGTATTTAAATATCAATGCGAAGAAAACGAACGTGATTTTGGGTTCGAAGTTTGAATTAGTAGCAGGTCAAAGTTATATTACGGATCAAATTTTAGGAAAAGAATTTCGCATTTCGCCGCAATCTTTTTACCAAGTTAATCCGGAGCAAACGCAAAAATTATATCAATTAGCGATTGACGCAGCAGCTTTAACGGGACAAGAAATCGTTGTGGATGCTTATTCTGGGATTGGAACGATTGGTTTGAGTTTAGCCGACAAGGCGCAGCAAGTGATTGGCATTGAAGTAGTCAAACAAGCCGTGCACGATGCGCAAGTTAATGCCGCGATTAATCAAATTGATAATGCCCAATTTATTGTTGGTAAGACAGAAGATGTCTTACAAAAATGGGCACAGGAACAACGCCCAATTGACGTGTTAGTGGTGGACCCACCACGCAAAGGCTTAGATGCTAGCTTAATTGAGAGTATTCACAGCTTAAAACCCCAGCGTATCGTTTATATCAGTTGTAACCCAGCTACGCTGGCTCGCGATGTTGATTTATTACGTACGGATTATCAAGCCAAAACTAGCACTCCAGTCGACATGTTTCCAATGACTAAGCACGTGGAAAGTGTTACCCGGTTAGAGCGAATTAATTAATTGGGTTAGGTTCAAAAGTTCTGTATGAGGAGGAACAATGAATGGATCAACGACCAGAATTTAGTTCCCAGTTAACTAGTACAACTTTTTTGCAATATTATTGGTATAAGCAAGAATTACAATCTTTTTGTCGTCAATATCACTTACCGACTTATGGGACTAAGGCCGAATTAACCCAATATTTAGTCCAATTTTTAGATGGAATACCAGTAGCACTGATTAAACCGCGACGTAAAGTTCAATCTAATAATTTAAAATGGCAAGATTTGCAGCCGACGACTAAATTGTTAGATAGTGGTTTTACCTTGAATAATGAAGCCCGAAAATTTTTTGCGCAGTATTTTGGAGTGGCAAAGTTTTCGTTTAAAAAGGCGATGGCTATTAAGCTGCGTTCTGTTCAGCTTGAGCAGGATCATGAGGCAACGGTTCAAGATTTAATTGATGCTTATCAATCTCCGTCTTGTACGGTTGCTACGGCTGAAGAGCAGACCTATCAATGGAATAACTTTGTAAAAGATTTTTGCCAAGATCCATTAACAAAAGATTACCAGCCTAAAATGAAAGTAGCCGCCATTTTGTGGCAACACGTTAAACAACGGCGGGGTTCTAAAAAATATCGGTCAAAATTATTGGCAGAATTTGCGGCGGAAATTAAGAATTATCAAAAGGCTGGAACAGCATAAAAGAGAAAAAATTGCGCCCTCAAAAATCTTTAACTAGGGTGTAACAGTTACTACGTCGATAAAAAATGTAAAGCAATGACACAAAATTTTGGCGTAAAAACTCTGGATTTATCAAAATAGAACTAATTAATTAAATTTAACAAGTAAATTTAAAGACCAAAGTCAGATAAATAAAGTTTGAGATGGTAGTTAATCTATTTCAAAGTTCATATTTATTTTGATTTGAGGTCTTTTTTGCTTTTATTAGATAAATACGTACTATATAATAGATAATACAATTTATAGTTCTGTATATACGAATTATATTCTGATTTTATACTGATATAGTTCTTGAATTAGTAGTATAATAAGATTGAATTATAAAAAATAAAGGAGATTGTTATCATGACAGTTGTTGATCAGCTTTTTATCAATGCACAGGTTTTTAATGTTTACTTAAAAAAATTTCAAAAAGTCAATATTGCCGTGAAGGACGGGCAAATTTATTGGGTAACGAAGGAACAGCCACAAGCCCAGCAAGTGATTGATTTAAACGATAAATTTGTGATTCCCGGCTTAGTTGATGCACATATGCACATTGAAAGTTCAATGACCACCCCCACGGCTTTTGGCGCCCAAGCCGCCAAATTTGGCACCACGACGATTGTGGCGGACGACCATGAAATTGCTAACGTGGCTGGATTGAGTGGACTGAAAGAGTTTATGGATCAACCGAGCTTAATTGATATCTTTTTTGCTATTCCGTCCTCGGTGCCGTCAACTAATTCCCAGATGGAAACGACGGGAGGAGTCATTGACGAACAAGCAGCCAGTCAATTATTAGATGATCCGCGGGTGGTAGTTCTGGGCGAAGTTATGAACTTTAAAGGCGTAGTGGCGCAACCGGATTCTCTGATTAATAAGTTAATTGCCGTGTGTCGCAAAAAACGACCGACGATGCCGCTGGAAGGACATTGCCCCAAGTACTTAGACGAAGATTTAGCCCGCTTTATTGCCGGTGGGATTACATCGGATCATACTCAGCAGACACCCACGGGGATGTTACAGCGCATTGCTAACGGAATGTTTGTGGAGATTCAGGCCAAGTCGTTGAAGCCGGAGATCATTCAAACGATTATTGATCAGCAACTGTACGAACATGTTTGTTTTGTAACCGATGATGTAATGGCTGATGATTTACGCGAAGGCCATTTAAATAAATTGGTGGCACAAGCAATTAGTTATGGTCTCAGTCCAGAAATGGCTATTTATATGGCAACTTATACACCTGCTCGTCGCATGGGACTATGGGATCGAGGTGCGATTGCCCCGGGCCGGGTGGCCGATTTAATCGTTTTAGACGACTTAGCAACTTTTAAAATTAATTCAGTGTATAAAAATGGTCGCTTGGTTCAAGATATTAAACCCCAACCAGTGCATTTTAGTGAACAATTAAGCCATTCAGTACAAGCTAGTCCCTTAACGGTCAAGGATTTAGATTTAACAGTTGCCCAAGAAAATGGGCAAGTAACGGCCAATGTCATTGCAATTGAACCAACCAGTACCTTTACCAAATGTGAACCCACTACCCTCACAGTCAAAAACCATCACGTACAATGGCAAGCGGCTGGTTTAGCTTTATTAGTAGTCCAAGAGCGTTATGGGCACCATTATCCATTACAATTTGCTCTGATCAAAGGTGCTATTAATCACCCCGGCGCAATTGGAACCACATGGGCACATGATCACCACAATTTATTAGTTTTGGGCACTGATTTAAAAGATATGGTCGTAGCACAAAATCAATTAGTACAACAGCAAGGCGGTTATGTAGTAGCTAAAAATCAGCAGATCATTGCTAACGCGCCACTACCAATTGGTGGGGTGGTATCTAATGCTCCGATTCCAGAACTGGGGCAACAATTAGCGGAGGTGCGTCAAGGAATGCAAAGCTTAGGCTATCATCATTTTAATGAAATTATGTCTTTGTCGACGTTATCGCTCTTGGTTTCACCGGCATTAAAGATTTCTGATCAAGGAATGTTCGATGTTAAATCACAACAACCAGTACCGTTATTTCCAGCTGAATGATTGATATTTAGTTTTTATGGGGGATAGACTTAATGCAAACTATTCTAATCTTGTTAATTAGTTTAATCGCAGTCAGTATTTTAGTTTATATGTTGATTAAGAAGAACGATATTAAAATGACACTATTATTGTTGGGGCTAATTTTGATGTATGTTGCCCTTATATTGGGACAAAAAGTCAAAGTTACTGTGCCAACGGGAAATGTGTGGCTCAATCCGTTTCAATCATTAGCTGATCAATTTAGTAACACTTTGGTGGGTCCAGGATTTGTGATTTTGTTATTGGGTGGCTATAGTTCTTATATGAACCAAATCCAAGCTAATCAAGTAACTGTTGATGCCTTAAGTAAGCCCATTAAAAAGATTAAATCTGTGTATATCTTAGTGCCAATTGTCTTTTTATTAGGCACCCTCATGTCCTTAGTTATTCCCAGTGCTGCTAATTTAGCCATTATTCTGTTAGCAACTTTATATCCAGTTTTAAGAACTGCGGGCATGTCCAGGTTTAGCGCGGCGGCTGTGATTGCTACTTCTGCGACCATTGTCCCCACGCCCTTAGGGGCCGATAATGTGGCTGTAGCAGCTCAGTTGCACTTACCGGTTAGTACCTATGTCTTTAAGTACCATGCTATTATCTCTATTCCGACTATTTTAGCGATGGCAGTCGTGCATTACTTTTGGCAAAAATATCAGGATAAAAAGTATCCAGAAAATTTATCTTATTCAGCGGAATTGGCGCAAAGATCAGACCCCAATCAGGTCAAAGAGGTTCAACAAGTTCCAGATTATTCTGGGGGCTGGCGCTTGATTTATGGAATCTTACCATTATTGCCAATTATTTTATTATTAGTTGTCTTTTTTATCAATTTAGGACTGAAACACCAATTGACTTTAAGTGTTCAGGTCGTCTCAATTATGAGTTTTATAATTGCGGTCTTTGTTGAATTTTGTAAAAAGCGGCAAATAAAAAGTGTGCTCAAGGAAACTAATGCGTTCTTTAATGGGATGGGCAACGTAATGGGTGTGGTAGCTCTGTTAGTATCAGCACAGGTCTTTGTCCAAGGTTTGACTTCTATGGGCTTAATCAATCTGATCCAAACGATGATGCACCATTTAACAGGAGCTGGTTTTATCCTGCCAGTCATTATGGTTATTTTTACAGCAGTAATTGTTTTACTAAGTGGCAGTGGTATGGCCTTAATCTTTGCGATGATTCCCTTAATTGTGCCATTAGCTAAAGCCGCTGGGATTGCGCCAATGGCATTATCGGTACCGATGCAATTAGCAGGCAATTTGTTTCGAGCAGTTTCGCCCGTAGCGGCAGTAGTCTTGATTGTTGCAGGTGAAACTCAGTTGGCACCTTTACAAATTATTAGACGCACTTGGGTACCAATGATTTTTGGTGTAATAATGATGTTGATTTTGTCGTTAATCATCTTGTAAAGCAATAATTGGAACAATTACAAATAAAAAATATCCATTAATTGAAGCTCATTAGTATTAACTAACTCAGAACATTCAATCATGGATATTTTTTTAGAGGTATCTTACAATTTATTCGCCCTTAAAACTGTTAATCGTTGGTTCGTCAATTGATTCAATAATCTTGACGGCTAGTTTAACGGCGTTTTCAAAATCATCAAGATTTGCCCAGTTGAAAGCTGTGTGTTCATAGCGCACTGGAATGCCAATGACAATAGTTGGAGCTCCGCGATAGTATAAAATCGGAGCGCCATTAACACCGCCGCCGGTCCGGACCGAACGAGTATGCGGAATATGATTTTTGGTAGCTAAATCATCAGCGTATTGTTCAAATAATGGATTAGCAATAAAGGATGTATCCATATCACGGAGCATTGGTCCGCGTTTGAGACCAGTTTGCGCTAACCAATCAGGCGTAAAAGTATCATCACATGGACAACCTTCAAAGACAATTGACAAGTCAGGGTCAATGTTACGCACAGTAACTTCAGCTCCGCGCGTTCCAACTTCTTCTTGAGTTGACAAAGCCATGGTTAAATCAACATTTAAATCTTGATCAGCTAAATCAGATAAAGTGGCAACTAAAGCAGCGGCACCAACGCGATTATCAAAGTCTTTGCCGAAGAACATGCGGGTGGTGTCAAAGTATTCGCAATCAGCATCCACCACAATCGGACAACCAGTGTTAATTTTGAAGTCATTAATAGTTTCTTCACGACTAGTGGAACCAACATCAACCGATAAGTCGGCAATTTGGGGCACAGCGTTACGTTCGGCGTCAGTCATAAAATGTGGTGGCTTAGTGGCTACGACACCTTTAATATATTGACCGTCTTGATTGCGAACCCGCACCCGCATGGCTGGAATATTAGTTGGAGCCCAACCGCCTAACGGTACGAATTTAATTAAGCCGTTTGGTCGGATGGCTTGAACAATAAAACCGACCGAATCGGCATGTGCATCCATTTGAATCATTGGGCGTTTGCCAGTATTTTGCTGGCGACTGACGTAACTATTAAACATTCCGTCAATTTTGGTTTGCCCAAAGGGTTTAGTTTGTTCTTGAAAATATTTAGCGACTTCCATTTCAAAACCAGAAGCACCATTTAAATTGGAAAAATGTTTAATTAGTTCAATTTCTTGATTTTCTTTCATTTACACTACTCCTAATTAGTCTTGAGTACCAGCTAACATAACAATGGCAATAATTTCATTTAACAGAGCTTTCATGGATGGGCATTGAACTTCCACTGTGCGCCCATCAACGCGTGTTACATCTTGCATTTGTTCAACGGCATCTGCCTTAGCAGTATTAGCTAATTGAATCTTTAGAGTTAAAGGTGTGCTTAATGGTTGCACAGCAGTATAAGGCGCCGGATTGTCAATTACTTCTTTGGCACCATTGATAATATCAGCTTTAACTTGTTTGCGCGGATAACTCATCGCGGAGAAGCGATTTAAGGATTTTTTTGTAACAACTACTTTAGGAGTTGGACACATTTTTTCGTCAACGAGTTGTTCTTTAAGTGCCGAGTCACCAATGACTAAAGTTACCGGAACACCCAATTCGTTAGCATAAGCGACATTAATAGTCGTTTCGTTTTGATATTGACCATTAATCCAGACATTATAAGCAGAACGGGCACTGTAACTATGATCCATATTGCCGTGTAATTTACCAATACCCGAGTGGTAACCAACAAAGAAAATTTGGTCAAAGGAATCATCCAAGCCACTCATCATATAATCTTCACGCGGATAACCACTAATTAAAGAGATCCGGTCGTCAATATCTGATAAATAGTCATAATCTAAGTTCGTACCTCTGGCGTGCGAATCAGAAATCAAAATTTCATCAATTTGACTGTTGTTCGTTGCTTGTTGAATGCCTTGAAGAGTCCAAGCAACTTGTTCGTTGTAAAGCTTCCGGAACTTGGAAGTATCGTGATCGTCCATGTTCCAATCAGTAATACCTGCTAAACCTTCGACATCAGTAGAAATATAAATTTTCATAATTGAATTTACTCCTAATAGTTATTTTTTATTTCATGTAGGCATTTTTATAATATGGGAAGCCCATGGGACCCATGACAACATTCTTTAATTTTGGATTAATTAAATAGACCATTGAGACATAATACATAGGAACGACGGGCGCTTTTTGAACCACCATCTTATTAGCAGCTTGCAAACTATCCCAGCGTTGTTGTGGTTGTGTAGCATATTGTCCGTTAGCATTGTCGACTAACTGATCGTATTGACTATCGCTGAATTTGCCTTCATTGTTCTTGTTGCCGGTCTTTAAGAGGTTCAAAAAGTCAGTAGGGTCATTAAAGGTTGGTGTCCAACCATTAATGACGGCATCAAAATCTCCGGATTGACTGGATGATAACCGACTATTAAATGGGACTGATTTGACTGAAACTTTGAGACCAGGTAGATGCGTCTGCAGTTGTGACTGTAAGAATTCATCGACTTTTTTAGTTTGATCATCGTTGCTAGAAAGAATAGTGAAATTAGCCGATTTGAGTCCCAATTCGCTCAACCCACTTTGCCAGAGTTGCTTAGCTTGTTTAACATCATATTGGTTTAATTGCCCTGCTTCTTTGGAGAAATCTTTACCAGTCTGTTCGTTTTTAAAACCTGTTGGCACAAAGCCGGAAGCTGGAACTGATTTATCTTGTAAAACTTTGCCGGTCAGTTGTTGGCGATCAATAGCCATGGACATGGCTTGGCGAATTTTTTCATTACTAAATAATTTGCGTTTAGTATTGAATTCCAGATACATAGTTCCCGGAAGTTTACGAACATATAATGATTTGCTCTTAGCGTGATTTTTAATCTCCTGCCCGGTTAAAGGCACCATTGCCAATTCTTTGGATTCAAATTGGTAAGCACCGGTATCCTGACTTTTAATAACGGAGACTTTGATTTTGTTCAAGTGGACGTGCTTTTTATCCCAATAATGGGGATTCTTGACATAGGACCAAGTGTCACTAGTGCCATCCCAATCTTTTAAGACAAACGGTCCATCATATAAAGTATGTTTGGCATCGGTACCGTATTTCTTACCTTGAGCTTGAACATACGGTTTATACAATGGGAACGAAGCACTCATCGCTAAAACGGATGGGAAGTACGGCACGGCTTGATTTAACTGAATTTGCAGTTGATACTTACCAGTGGCTTTGATGCCGAGGTTACTCGGGGCTAACTTACCACTATTAACTTCTTTATAGTTTTTAACGTTTTCCAAAAAATAAGATTGCTGTGATTTAGTTTTGGGATCAACAGTCCGTTGCCAACCATAAACAAAGTCTTGCGCGGTCACAGGCTTGCCGTTGCTCCAGTGACCATTATGTCTCATGTTAATCGTATAAGTAGTTTGATTGTTTGACAATTTCGGCTTACTCGTGGCTAATGCTGGAATAATTTCACCTTTTTTATTGAAATTATATAAGCCCTCATTGACTTGCTCGGCAACTTCGGCAGATTCATTATCCATCGCCAGTGAAACATCGGCAGTGCTTAACTCTGCGGAAGTCCCAATGGAAATGTCTTTTTTGTTGGTGGCATTATTATGACCACAACCAACAAGGCTTAGGCTACTAAGTAAGGTCAAACCCATTAAATAGATTTTCTTCATGAACATCCCTCCTTAAATAATTTAGAAATTAATTTTATTCTAATTCGACATTAATTTAATTGCAAACTAAAATTAAAAATAAATGTAAAAAGTTTTTAAAAATTAAATTCAGAAATTTAAAAAAAATAATAATAATTTGGCTAATAATTTTTTGACTAAGTGACTGAATATTCATGCCTAGACGACCTTGGCTAAGCATTATACTTCATAAAAAAACTGCGTTTCAGCTAATCGGATTGTATAATCAACAATCTTGATTGTGTGCTAAAACGCAGTTAAATTAATTGAAAATAGTCTTTATTATTAATATCTTTTGGTCAATTGGTAATTTTATTTTAATTAACCAATGAATTTAATTAGTTCATGATGGCATTTTTGTAATATGGAAAGCCCATAGGTCCCATCACAATACCTTTGAGTTTGGGGTTAATCAAATAAACAAGAGATAGGTAATACAAGGGAACGACTGGCGCTTTTTGAACAACTAGTTTGTTGGCGGCTTGCAGATTATTCCAACGTTGTTGTGGCTGCGTAGCATATTGATTATTAGCAGTCTTGACTAACTGATCATATTGGCTGTCGCTAAATTTGCCTTCATTATTTTTGTTACCTGTTGTTAAAAGATTTAAGAAATCTGTCGGATCGGCAAAAGTTGGTGTCCAGCCATTGATGACGGCGTCGTAATTGCCAGCTTCACAAGAGGCTAGGCGACTGTTAAACGGGACTGGTTTGACGTTAACTTTGAGTTTGGGTAAGTGGGTTTGTAATTGTGACTGCAAAAATTCGTCCACTTTCTTAGTCTGATCATCGTTACTAGATGTAATAGTAAAACTAGCCGATTTCAATCCCAGTTCGCTGAGTCCACTTTGCCATAATTGGTTGCGCTTGCTTGACGTTATATTGGGTTAATTGTCCAGCCTGTTTGGCAAAATCTTGATGAGTTTGCGAATTTTTGAAACCGGTAGGAACGAACCCTGTGGCTGGTACTGATTTGTCTTGTAAAACTTTGCTCGTCAATTGTTGGCGATCAATGGCCATGGATAGAGCTTGGCGAATTTTTTCGTTGCTAAAAAGTTTACGCTTATTGTTGAATTCTAAATATTGCGTGCCGGGTAACTTACGAACATATAAGGCTTTACTTTGAGCGTGATTTTTAATTTCTTGACCAGTTAAAGGTACCATGGCTAATTCTTTAGATTCAAATTGGTAAGCACCAGTATCTTGACTCTTGATCACAGAGACTTTAATTTTGTCCAAGTGGACGTGCTTTTGATCCCAATAATGCGGATTTTTGACATAAGACCAAGTATCGCTGGTGCCGTCCCAGTCTTGGAGAGTGAAGGGACCATTATATAAAGTATGTTTGGAACTGGTCCCATATTTTTTACCTTGGGCTTGGACATATGGTTTGTAAAGAGGGAAGGAGGCGCTCATGGCTAAAACTGATGGAAAATATGGTACGGCGTGTTCTAGTTGAATTTGCAGTTGATACTTGCCAGTAGCTTTAATGCCAAAATTTTGTGGACTCATTTTGCCGGAATTAATTGCTTGATAATTTTTAACATTTTCTAAAAAGTAAGATTGCAGTGATTTGGTTTTGGGATTGACAGTTCGTTGCCAGCCATAAACAAAATCTTGGGCGGTGACAGGTTTACCATTACTCCAGTGGGCGTTATGGCGCATGTTAATGGTATAAGTAGTTTGATTGTTCGATAATTTAGGCATTCCGGTGGCCAGTGCGGGGATAATTTTGCCTTTTTTATTGAAGTTGTAAAGTCCCTCATTGACTTGTTCGGCCACTTCGGCAGATTCATTATCCATGGCTAATGAAACGTCGGCGGTACTTAATTCAGCTGATGTTCCAATGGCGATTTCTTTTTTAGCATCTGCATTCTTATGACCACAACCGACTAATCCAAAACTGGTGAGTAAAGTAAGGCCAATTAAAGCTATTTTTTTCATAAGTAGCACTCCTTTAACTTTAAATTAACGCAATTCTAATTTAAAGTTAATCAAAAAGCAAGGAGTTGGTCGCAAAAACTTTGATATAACAATGTTGATCATTGCAGCCTAAAATTAAAATGTTTTTAAATGAATTTTAATTATTAGCTAATAAGATCAAAAAATGCTCGGAAATCATGTTAGATTGCCGAGCATTGCTGAAATTAATTAGAAAATTAAAGTAATTGAGTATAAATATCACAGACATCTTGTTGAGTTAAAGTGATGGGGGAATTAATCATTAATCGTTGTTGATTGTCCATCACTGATTGGGCAAACTCTTGGCAAGTTTGTTCAGTCATGCCAATTTGACTTAAACTTTGATTGGGTAAAATTTGGTCAATTAGTTTTTCTAGTTCAGAGAGCGTAGCTTTAGGAGCAACAGGTAAAACCGTTGTTAAAATATTTTCTAAAGCAGATAAATCAGCTCCCAATTCTTGATATTTTCTGAAGGTGCCACTAAATACTAAATAATTGGATTGGCCATGAGCGATATGATAAGTTGCTCCGATCGGGTATGCTAGAGCATGAACGGGGCCGCAACCAGCATTGCCGAAGGCTACACCGGCCATAGTACTGGCTTCTAAAAAGTCTAAGAGTAATTGACCTTGAGGTGTTTGCCCGACTTGTTGTTGGATAATAATTTGATTGTAGCCTTGAATAATTGTTGTCATAGCCTGCACAGAAAACAGTTTACTAAAGCTAGTAGCTTTGGGTGACAAGTAAGATTCAATTGCGTGGACTAACGCATCAATGGAACTAGTAGCGAACACTTTATAAGGCATAGTTTTCGCTAATTGCGGCACTAGATAAACTTGATCGGCATACATTTGCGGATAGGCTAAGCCAACTTTAGTTTGTTTAGCTAAAAAGTTGAAGACGGCAACATTGGTAACTTCGCTGCCGGTACCAGTGGTCGTTGGCACAATAATCAATTGCCGCTTTTTAGTTAAATTAGCGCCGTTTGCAGCAATTTGCTGCATATTAACTCCAGCACCGTAAACCAGTAATTTAGCGTTATCAATCACGGAACCACCGCCAATAGCAAGAATGCGATCATAATCTTTGGTATTGACTTGTTGTAATAGTTGATCGGCCGCTTGATCAGTGGGTTCACCCTGAATATAATTTTCGAGATAAACCACGTCGAGTGGAAGTTGATCGAGGTCCAAATGGGGTTCAATAATATACTGATTAGTTAAGAGCAAATCATGTTGACCCACTTGTAATTCTTGAAATAAAGTTGGTAAATCAGGCACACTAGTAATTGCGGGTTTGATACTAAATTCATTCATAAAACTTTGCCTACTTTCTGTTTATTAAAGAGAAATCGTAACTTGACCAAGTTTGTCAATTAACTTCATATTTTCGGAGTAATCAACGGGACAAACAATAACATTGACTTGTTGATTATTTAAGCTAGCTTGCAAGGTTTGTACTAAATCTTGCCGGCTTTGGACTAGATGAGCATTGGCACCAAATGATTGGGCGTAACTAATCAAATCGGGATTTTTAAAATCAACCTCGGAGTGATGACCTAATTCCATATCCATCTTCCATTTGATTAGGCCGTAAGATTGATCAACCCAGACTAAGTTGGTCATTGGGACTTGATAACGTACGGCAGTTTCGAGTTCTTGCGAGTTCATCAAAAAGCTACCATCGCCCATAACCGCTAAAATATTTTGGTCAGGACAAGCAAGTTTGGCACCAATAGCTCCTGGTAAAGTCCAAGACATTGTCGATAAACCATTATCAATTAACACAGAGTTTGGCGTGTAACTTTGATAGAGACGGGCCATCCACATTTTGACAGCACCAGTATCTACTAACACAATGCCTTGGTCATCGACGGCTTCACGAGTAGCAGTGACAATTTGTTGGGGAGTGAGGGGAACTTGACTTTCTTGTTGACCAAAAGTTAATTCAGCTTGCACAGCTTCTTTGATCGTAGTTTTTAAGGCAGGTACTTGAAAGTTAGTGAGCTCAGCCTGTAATAACGGAACAGTAGCTTTTAAATTACCGATTAAATTTTGACTAACGGTATAATGCGCATCAGTATCTTCTTGAAAATCATTCAAATGAATAATCTGTTTGTCACCCTGTGGATTAATCCGGCTAGGATCAAATTCTGATAGTTCATAACCAATCGTAATGATAACGTCGGCTTGATCGTAAGCAAAGTTTTCATAGTCGTGGCGCATGAAACCAATGACACCGAGAGCTGATGGTAAACGATCATCAATGGCTCCTTTTCCCATAAAAGTGGTGGCTGCTGGTAAATTAGTTTGTTTGATGAAATCATTGACGACTTGACTAGCGTGATCGCGAATGACCCCCATGCCAATTAAGGCAATCGGATGTTGAGCTGCTTTGATAATAGCAGCAGCGGCCTTTAAATCGGTTGTTTGTGGGATAGTTTGATTAGCGGGAGTGGAAGCAGCTAGGGGAATATTAGGCACGGCCTTTTGCGGTTCAATATCCTGGGGAATGCCCACATAAACGGGACCAGGACGACCATTGACAGCTTGATTAAAGGCTTTGTTGATGATTTCTGGAGCGGCCTGAGCTTCATAGATGTTTTCGGACCACTTGGTCACTGGCTGAAACATAGTTCTTAAGTCAATCACTTGGTGTGATTCTTTATAAATTCGATTCAAACCACCTTGGGCAGTGATTGCAATCAGTGGTGTCGAGTTGGTCTGGGCATCAGCAACACCTAAAAGTAAGTTAATTGCGCCCGGTCCCAAGGTAGCGGTAGCAACGCCTGGTTGCCCTGTTAAGCGGCCGTAGACGTCAGCCATAAATGAAGCACCTTGTTCATGGCGAACCAAAATAAATTGAATTTTATCTGAATCATGGATGGCATCGACGATGCGAATATTTTCTTCACCCGGGATACCAAAAACATATTTGACGCCCCGATCTTCTAAAACTTGAACGATTTGTTGTGCAATATTCATTGGAATAAACTCCTTTATTGATTAAATTAAATGCCTAAAAATACGATAATAAAACCTAAGGTGATGACTGATAAAACGGTACTTAAGAACAGTGTTGAAGCCATCTCGCGCTCGGCTAAGTGATATTGGTTAGCAAAGATTGTACAAATAGCAGCGGTGGGGATGCCCAGGGAAACTAGAGATTCTTTTAATGTCTGCGGTGCTACTTGGCACCATTTCATGAGTAGATACATAATTACGGGGATAATCACGATTTTAGTTAACGTGTTGCCCCAAACCGGTAATGATAGTTTAGGTTTTTTCTCAAAGAGCACAATTCCTGAAGAAAAGAGTGCTAAACCACCAGTAGCTTGACCTAAGACAGAGAAGCAACGTTCCCAATCAGGGGAAATAGTGAGGCCACACATGACTAAGATAAACGCCAAAATTGGGGCCCAGACCACTGGTTTTTTAAAGGCATTTTTTAAGTTAGTGCCTAAGCTGATCTTTTGATTAGAATCACTTGAAAGTAAAATTACGGTTAACGGCACTTGAATAATGTTCATGACTAAACCACCAATTGAAACTAAAAGGGCGCTTTTGTCTGGAAATAAAGCTCCCAAAACAGTGGGGCCCACGAAGGGAATTGCCGGTCCAGTAATAGCTAAAGTTCTCAGTGCTGCAAGTGAGAGGCTATTTTTAAACAAGTAGCGTAATACTAATAGGACAATTACATAACCGCCAACCATTCCGATAAAAATCCATAATGCAACTTGCACATTTTGCAATAAAATGTGGCCATTAGTGGCTACAATGCCGCCAAATAGGCTGAGCGGCAAAGTATAACTCATGACTAATTTGTTAATTTCAGTCGCACTATTACCGTTAAAATCTTGGCGAAAGCCGGCATAATAGCCCAGCATTAAAGTGACAACTACAGGTAATAAGGCGCTAATTAAAGTAGAAATCACTAAGGTCATCTCCTTTTGTTTGTAAAAGTTAAGTAGTGAACGTTCACAATGCAACAATAGTTCTTTGTGAAAAAATTGTCAATCACTTTTTGCAAAAAATATTTAATTTAATTAGTGAAATAGTATTCAAAAAAATTGCCAATTACTTGTAACAAAAGTGGTTAGCTAAATTCACATTTGGCCGTAATTTTTTCTTTAAAAAATTTCAAATTAAGTGAGTCATTTCAAAAATCTGTCAATAAATCGTGAAAAATCTGGTAAACTAAATTTAAAGGTAGGTAATTAAAAAAGATGACTGATAAATTTTATCCGGGAGATTTCGCACAATATTTTTCTGTGATTCACCGGGCATTTTTACGAGATACACATGCGGCCTATCAACAATTACATTTGAATGCCACGAGTGCTTATATTTTAGTTTTGTTATGTAAAATAGGCTCCCAAAGTCAAAATGATATTGCCAAAACATTATTGATTAGTAAGGGCCAAATTACCCGGGAAATACAACGTCTAAAAGCGCTGGAATATGTAACACAAGAAGTTTCCGATCAAAACCATACGCGAAATATTATTTCGATAACTAAAGCAGGACAGCAGGTTTTGTCACAGGTACAAGTGATTCGAAATGATTGGTGGCAGCAACAAATTAATCAAAACCAAATTACGGAACAATCGCTGTTTGAACCCACCTTGAAGCAAATTACCCAAAAATTAATTGCACGTTCACAAAAAGAAAAGTAATTAAAAAAGTCAACTTCAAAAGCTTGCCATAATTGGTAGACGTTTGAAGTTGGCTTTTTTGATTGAGTGATATTGATAAATGATTTATGAAATTTTTGTAGGTACTACTACTTTTTGACTAGATAAGCTTTGATTATTAAGTAATTTTAATAACATTTCTGCAGAAATACCCCCCATTAAAAATGGATTTTGTGTAATTAATTTAGTATATGGATTGATTGAATGTGCTGTTTTAGTATCAGCAAAGCCTGTTGCGGTTACCTTGGCATTATCAATATATCCATCAGCAATTAATAAAGGAATGAATTCAAGGTACCATCTTTCTTTGAGAGCAAAAATTAATGTTTTTTCATTACTCTTAATAAGATTATTTTTAATTTGATTGTAGATATTTTGTCTATTATAAGTTTCTTCAGGAATTTCGATAACGTTAATATTTTGAGTAACAGATTTAATACCTAGAAAACGCTCACGGCGTGTAGACACTGAATCAATATATGAGGACAATACCAAAATACGTTGAAATCCTTTTTTTTGAAATAGTAAAGTTGCTTTACGAGCGCTCTCATAATTATCAGAAATTACTTGAGGCCATCTGCTCGTATCTAAATTGCGATCAACAATTACAATAGGAATATCTGGCTGGATCTGTGAATTCATATAGTTCAAGGTACTATTATTCGGTTGGAAAATTAATCCATCAAAGCTATATTGATTAATTGTTTTAACTATTTTTTGTTCTTTTTTTAAATCAGCATTACTATCAAACAAAACAGCAATATAGCCGCTAGCTTCTAGAAAAGAACTAACACCCTTAAATAATTCTGTAGAAAAATAATCATCAATATTTGCGACAATAACAGCAATCATCATGCTGGAATGTGTAACCATTTGTCGGGCAGCGGCGTTAGGAATGTAATTAAGTTTTTCAATTGCCGACTTAATTTTTGCAGCAGTTTTTATGGACATTTTATCAAAATTCTTATTTAAGTAACGAGATACTGTAGTTGTAGAAACTCCAGCTAAATTTGCTACATCCTTCATATTAGTTTTTTTCTGTTTAGGGATATGGATCATGGTTATCCTCCGTATTGATCAAATATTAATAATTATAAGAATATTGTTCTTATATGTAAAATAAAATAAGTAATTTAAAATAAAAAAGCGTTTGCAATATTTTGGGAAAACGTTTAACATAAGAACCGTAGCAAGCGAGCTCATTTGCGTATTTATATAAAGTTTAGGTACTAACTTATAAATAACTAACATGATCAATTAGTTATAAATCTTAAATTATTTATATTTAGGAAAACGTTAAACCTAAAAACTTGAGACTAGTTGTTGTTTTAAATAATTGTCAGGGGGTTATCAGATGACATTAATTTTAAATACTTGGATTTTTGAAAGAGACGTTCAAACTGGGACAAATCAAGTAGAACTGGTTGATCGTGTTAAAAGATTAGGTGCAGATGGTATTGAGGTAAGACGAGAATACTTTGACCATTTAGACGAGCAGTTGCCTTTAGTTGGACAGAAATCTCACGATTTAGGGTTGATTATTAATTATAGTGTACCTGATGAAATTTTTTTAGAAAATGGCTCACTAAATCCTAAATTGGATCAATATTTTGTAGAAGGTAAAATATTAGGAATTTCGAAAATTAAATTTAATATCGGGCATTATGAAAAGTTTAAAGGTGATCTAAAAGATGCATTGAGTCAATTTCCATTAAATGAAATTGAGATGAATGTTGAAAATGATCAAACTTTAGTTAGCGGTACTTTACAGCCAATTAAAAATTTTATGTCAGCTGTTAATGAAGTCAAGTTAACAAAAATTGGCTATGTTTATGATTTGGGAAATTGGGCTTTTACGCATGGAGATGTAATTGAAAGTGCTAATCAATTAGCTAAATATACTAACTATATTCACTTGAAAAATATTATTAGTGACTATGGTGAATTGAGTACTTCAGACGATTTAGAAAACGGAATTTTTGATTGGCGAAAAATCATTAAACGTTTGCCTGGTGATGTAATGTTTGCACTCGAATATCCTATGAATACAGATCAAGAAATTCGTCAACAAATGAAATTAGTTCAAAAAGAAATCGGTGATCTTAAATGAGTTCGACTATTATTTCTATCTTATTGTTAATTTCATTTGTAGCGTTCATCATTTATATTCTAAAAGGTGGTAATTTAGTCATTGGTTTCTTTGTCATGGCTATTCTATGGGCCATTATCGGACTAGTACCATTTAATGTTGCCATTAAAAAGATTTTCGCAGAACCAGCGTTAAATTATGGTCCGACTATCATTTATATTGTTTTTGGTTCTTGGTTTGGTCGGGTTTTAGTTGATAGTGGTATTGCACCTGCTATTTCCAGGGCAACCAATAGAGTAGGCAAGAAAAGGCCATTGATTGCCGCTATTTTAGTAATTGTTGTAACCGCTTTTATATTTATCAGTGCCTATGGTGTTGGTTCGGTAATTGCGCTCGGTGTTATTTTATTACCAATTCTATTGTCAGTTGGAGTGCCGCGTGATATTGCTTTAACCGCTTTTGCTTTGGCAATAGGCGCACCTATGTATATTAATGTCGTTTTATATAACCAAATTAAGGCCTTTTTTCCGCACGCTATTTACGGTGGAAAATATTTACAATTTGGTTGGATAGCTGCTTTAGTACAATTAGCATTTGTGATTTTGTTTTTAATCTTAATGCGTAAAAAGTTTAATCCTAAGGAAGCTCAGCAGAATTTAGAAATTATTGGTGCAAGTTTTGAACAAGATGATGAACACTCAGAAAAAGTTCCTTACGTTTCATATATTGTTCCAATAATTCCGGTAGCGATGAATATGATATTTAAGTGGGATGCTGTTCCATCTTTGGTTTTATCAGTGATTATTGCGATGCTTTTAACTGGCAAATTCAAAGGATACAAAAAAACTGTAAACTTTATTAATTCAACTGTAAGTCAAGCAATTAGTGATATTGCAGGTTTAGTTATTTTTCTAATGTCATTAACAATGTTTACAGGAGCCGCGACAATCAATGCTAAACACTTTGAACCATTATTTAATGCGATATTGCCACATAGTCACTTGATTTTAGCACTAGCATTAGGAATTTTAGCACCATTATCTTTGTTTAGAGGTCCACTACATGTATGGGGAGCAGGAGCAGCTACTGCTGCTGTTTTGTCTGGAACTGGTTTATTTAAAGATGCATTTTTATTACCATTACTCTATGTGCCAACTTTAATGGCAGTTTCTACCGATATTACTCAATCTTGGAATGTTTGGGGACTAGATTATATGAAAGTAGAATCAAAAGATTTTCTAAAATATGGTGTTCCAATAATGTGGATAGTGTCAATCATCAACGAAGTCTTAGTTTATGTATTTTTTGGATAAGATTTAAAAAAATGGAGATAAAAATGAGTGAATTTATTACTATAGGTGAACCATTAATAATTTTTGCATCTAAAGATTTGGATCTTTCTTTAACTGATGCTGTTAATTTTAACAAAATTATGGGTGGTGCTGAATTAAATGTAGCTATTGGTGTTACACGTTTAGGTCACAGTTCAGAATATATTTCACAGGTAGGAGCAGATCCCTTTGGTAAATTTATTAAGAAAACAATTTTAAGTCATAATGTAGGTACTACTTATATTTGTGAAGATCCTGAACATTTTACTGGTCATCAATTAAAACAGTTAGTTTCTAAGGGTGATCCGGACACTTTTAATTATCGAAAGGCTTCTGCTGCTTGCTACTTAAATGAACATATGATTGATCAAGTAGATTTAACAGGAGTAAAAATTGCCCATATGTCTGGAATTTTTCCAGCTATTTCTGAAACTGCTGAAAAAACTTTTCGCAAATTATTTAAACGCTTAATTGACAAAAATATTTTAACTACTTTTGATCCAAATTTAAGACCAACTTTATGGTCCTCTAGAGATAAAATGATTGAAACTATTAATGAATTAGCTGGGATGGCAGACATTGTTTTACCAGGTATTAATGAAGGAAAAATATTAGTTGGAACTGATGATCCGAATAAAATTGCTGATTTTTATTTGCAACAACCACGTACTAAAACTGTAATGGTAAAATTGGGGTCAGATGGTGCTTTTATAAAAACAAGAGAAGGCGAAAGTTATACAGTTAATGGATTTAAAGTTGATCATGTTGTTGATACTGTTGGTGCTGGTGATGGTTTTGCTTTGGGAGTTATTACTGCTTTATTAGAAGGTAAAGACATGCATGCAGCGGTGGTCCGCGGTAATGCTGTTGGCGCTTTGCAGGTACAAACACCAGGTGATAATGATGGTTATCCTACTTCAGAAGGCTTAAAAAAATTTTATCAACAGCAAGGAGTTAGTGAAAATTAATGAGGTTACAAGTAGCTTTGGATCGAATTTCATTAGCAGAAGCTCTTAAATTAGCTGGTAAATTGGATGGAAAAGTAGATGTTATTGAATTAGGAACATCTATTATTAAAGATTATGGATTACAGTTTTTACAAGCTATAAATTTTAGTTTAAAGGATTCCCAATTACTATTAGATTTAAAAACTTTTGACGAAGGTCAATATGAATTTTATCAAGGCTATAAAACTTCTGCAGATATCTTAACAGTAATGGGCAGTGCACCAATAGAAACAATTAAAAAGGTTTATACAATTTCTCAATGTCAGCAAAAAGAAGTTGTAATTGATTTGATGGAAACTAGTTCTGATAAAATTTTGCAGTTGCTTAAATTTGATAAAGCTATTTTTAATGTTCATTACTCTAAAGATAAAGGTAAATTTGTTGATATAACTGATACTTTGTCAAGCTTTCATAGGAAATATCCACAAATTCGAAGAATCGCTGTTGCTGGCGGCATTGATTTACAACAAGCAAATAAATTAGCCAAACAAAATATATCCGAAATTATAGTGGTTGGGTCTAAAATTGTTCAAGCTGTTGATCCAATACAAGCCACCAAGGAATTTTTGGAGGTAATTAAATGAAATTAATTCAAGATGTTTTATCCGAAATTACACAGGTCATGGATTTGGTTGATGAAAAACAGTTACAAGAGGTTGAAGAAGCGATTCAAAAGGATAAACGAATTTTTGTCTTAGGTGCCGGGCGCTCAGGATTGATAGCAAAAAGTTTTGCAATGAGGTTAATGCATCTTGGTTATCAAGTTTATGTAGTTGGAGAAACTATTACTCCTTCAATTCAGATGAATGATGTTTTAATTTCTGTTTCAGGGTCAGGACAGACTAAGAGCGTGGTAGAGTTAAGCAAAAGGGCTAGGAAAGATGACGTAAAGCTCGTGGCTGTAACAAGCGATGATAGTTCGGAGTTGGGACAAATAGCAGATGTAGCTTTGATTGTTCCTGGTGCGACCAAATCGGGATCAGGTTTTAAATCTATTCAATTATTAAGCACGTTATTTGATCAAAGTGTGCATATTACGCTAGATGTTTTGTGTTTAATGTTGAGTAAGCGCGATGGTGTTTCAAGCAATGATGCAAAAATAATTCATAGTAATTTAGAATAAATTAAGGAAGATAAAATTGATACAAAAATTAGATATTTTAGAAAATATTCAACAAGCAGGAATTATAGCGGTCGTAAGAGGCAACACTTCCCAACAAGCTACTAAAACAGCTGTTGCTTGTATTAAAGGTGGAGTTAAGGCAATTGAACTGACTTTTACAGTTCCACAAGCAGGTGATGTTATTCAACATCTTAATCAAGAATTTATTCGAGATAATGATGTGGTAATTGGAGCGGGAACGGTTTTGGATGCAATAACTGCACGAATTGCGATGATGAATGGTGCAAAATTTATCGTTAGCCCAACATTTGATAAGCAAGTAGCGTTAATTTGTAATGAGTATCAAATTCCTTATTTACCTGGATGTATGACACCGACGGAAGTTGATACTGCCCTGCGATATGGTTCAGATATAGTAAAAGTTTTTCCGGGGAGTATTGTTAGTTCAGCATTTGTTAAGGCTATTAAAGCGCCTTTACCATATTCTAATATTATGCCTACCGGTGGTGTTAATTTAAAAAATATGAAAGATTGGTTTGATAAGGGAGTTGCTGTAATAGGTGCTGGTAGTGATTTAACAGGTTCGGCTAAAAATAATGATTTTGTTGGTGTAACTGAAAGAGCCAGAAAATATCGTGATTTATATCAACAAATTTTCAATATTTAAAAAATATTTATTATAATTGAAGCTAAAAAAGTGCTTTGTGAATGTTTTTTCATAAAGCACTTTTTGTATTAAATTAATTTATCAAGATCAAAAGTTTAGTAAATGATCAGATAATTTTGTAATCTTAACTAGATTTAGTTGCACTAAATTAGTGAAGAAAATTAGTAATCTAAAAAATGATAGCGGTTTAAGATACTAGTGTAAGTACTTAAATAATTAAAAAGAGAGGAAACGGATTTTATGAAGATTGTGAATGGATACACTTTAATGAAATATGCTAAAGACAATGGTTACGTTTTACCAGCTTTTAATACAACGGATTATGAAATGACTTTAGCAATTATAAAATCATTTGATGAAATGAAAATAGGTGGATATATAGAAATTTCTTCAAATAATTTACGCTTATCAAGTCCTAAAATTATTAGTAAACTTACCAATTTAATTATGGAAAGAGAAAATGTTGATACACCAATTGCTCTGCACTTAGATCATAGTCGTAGCTTTGAAGATGTTAAAAAATGTATTGATGCTGGTTTTACTTCAATTATGATGGATGCTTCTAGATTATCTTATGAAGAAAATATTAAAGAGGTTAGACGAGCTGTTAACTATGCACATTACTTTGGAATACCGGTTGAAGCTGAATTAGGTGGTATTAAGGGTAAAGAGGATGACCATGTTGAAGATAAGAATGCCAAAACACATGTAGAAGATGTTTTAGATTTTGTTGAAAAAACTAAATGTGATTCTCTGGCTGTTTCTGTGGGCAATGTTCATGGATTAGAATTAACGCCAAATTTGGATTTTGATTTAATGAATCAAATAGCAAAAGTTTCACCTGTCCCTTTAGTTCTACATGGTGGGTCCGGTATTCCATTTGATAAAGTTCGGAAAGCTAAGCAATATAATCTAATTAAGGTAAATTATGGTTCAGATTTGCGTAAAAGTTATATTAAAACTTTTGGTGAAGCATATGACAAAAATCATAATGAGTTTAATTTGATTCAAGTGGCATCAAATGGAATTGACAATGTTGTCACTACAGCTAAAAATATTATTAAGCAGGTGAATTTAGTTTAGTTGATAGAGGCGAAAGTGGTGCTGAATCTACGACAAAGAAAAATATTATTAGAATTTTATGAACATCAAAGCCAATTTGTAACGGCTAATGATATTGCTAAGAAGTTTGACGTTAGTCGACGAACAGCACAGTCTGAAATCAAAATTATTAAAGAAAATATTGCGCAGGAGTCATTTGCGGTTTTGAAATCTGTAACGTCTAAAGGTACGAAATTATTAGTATTTGATGATCGAAAATTTCAAGATAAATATCAAATAACAACGCATGATTATAAAAATGTTTCTGGTCGTATGTGGAAATTGTGTTTTATCTTATTGGATAAGAAACAACCAGTCAGTAAAGAGTATTTGGCAGAACAGTTATATGTTTCTACATCAACCTTAGTAACTGACCTTAATCGATTGGAAAAAATATTTGTGACCTATCATTTACAGATAAAACGTAATTCTAAGGGCGTACAACTTGTGGGATCAGAGCGTAATAAGCGCAATTGTATTATGCATTTAGGAGTTTTAGATAAAACTAATTCTCATCAATCCGTGCAATATCTTCATTCTGAGGTAGAAAAAACAGTTGTTAATACTTTGATGAATAATCATTATAATGTTTCTGAAAGTATGTTACAAGATTTACTAGTTCATGCAGAATTAGCAGTAATCCGATCTAAACAAGGATTTTACTTGGAACAAATAACTATGGATTCACAGGATGATTTACAAAAGGAATATCATATTTCTACAGAAATATTTAAAATTTTAAGTCAGCGTTTTGGTTTTCATCAAAAAGAAAGCGAGATTATTGATTTAGGAATTAGATTACGTGGTATTATTTCACAAGATAATAATCAAGATGTTTCTCAATTTGTAAAGCAGTTTATGAATCAAGTTTTAACTAAGGTGGAGACGGAATTTAATATCAATTTTACACAAAATTTTGAATTAAAATATTCTTTGTCATTACACATCATGTCCTTATTAACTAGGGTACGTTACAATATTCAGAATGATAATAAACTACTGGATGAAATTAAACGTTCGTTTCCGTTAGCTTTTGATATTGCTGCTTATGTAGTCATGTTATTGCAAAAACAAATTGATAATAGAATCATTGAAGGTGAGATTGCCTATTTAGCCGTTTATTTTAATCAATTTTTGGTTCAGGGTGAAAATATTAAAAATAAATCAAAACTTTTGATTGTTACTTCTTTGAAAAAAAGTGAGAGCATTTTGTTGAGACAACGTTTTGCAATGTGGTTTCCTAATGAACTTAAAGTCGTTGATATTGTTAATCCAGAACAGTTAAAGTCTATTGATTTAACAATATATGATGTTATTTTTTCTACAGAACAGTCTGACTTAATGGATAAAATAGGAGCAATTTTGATTAGTTATTATCCTAAAGAATCTGAATATTCTAAAATTAAATTAGCAATTGATGGTTTTCAAAATACTGAGCAGTTACTTTCTCTTTTCAGTTCAGAGCGCTTTGTAGTTGGAAGCTTTAAAAGTAAAGAGGAAGTGCTTAAAAAGTTATTTGAAATTTCACAACCTATTACACAAAATCAAAGTAAAGATTTTGAGCGAGCGGTTTGTCTAAGAGAAGATTTAGGTAGCAGTTATTTTGGTAACCATGTAGCTTTTCCTCATCCTGTTAGTCCCGTTTCATTGCCAACTTTTGTTTCTGTAATAGTTACAACTAATGACTTGGTTTGGGACGAGGACGGTGACACAATTAGATTGGTTATGCTATTTGTAATGGAAAAAAATAACGCCAAAGCTTTTCAGGTTTGGAATTATTTTGGAAAAATTATTAATAGTACCGAATTCATTGATAGGGTAGTTGCTAATCCAAATTTTACAACCTTTAAAAATGAATTTATACAACTTTTGAAATAGAGAGGGTTTTTAATGTATGTATTTTTTATTAGTTTCTCATGGAAATTTTGCCAAGAGCTTGCTAGGTAGTATTGAAATGATCATTGGAAAGCAACAAGATGTTAGTGCATATGGGTTAATGCCTCAAATGCATCCAGATGATTTAAAAATGCAAATTGAAAAAAAATTACTTGAATTACAAAAGAGTAAGCAAAAAGTTATTTGTTTTACAGATTTATTTAGTGGAACACCGTTTAATACTGTGGTTTCCTTAATGCAACAGTATGATATTGAACATATAACGGGAATGAACTTACCATTAATGCTAGATGCTTTTATGACTAGAAATACTAAAAAAGAAGAAGTTTCACGCAAAGAATTGTGTAATAAATTAGTTTCAGAAGCTAGTTCAACTGTAATTGATGTTAGAAAATATTTAAATGAAAATTCTTAGAAAGAAGTGATAGTATGAAAAATATTATTTATTCACGAGTTGATGATCGATTATTGCATGGTGAGGTGGTTACGGCATGGGTTCCATCTAAAAGTATTAACCATATTGTAATTATTGATGATGAAATTGCATCGGATCAATTTCAAAAGAGAATTTTGAAAGCGCTGTCCCCAACTAACGTTAAAGTTAGTGTGGCTAGTGTAGATTCTAGTGCTAATTATTTACAAAAAGATTTTAATTCTAAAGAGCGGATTTTACTTTTAACTAAATCACCAAATATTTATGCACAATTGATTGAAAAAGGTGTCGCTTTAAAGCAAGTTAACCTTGGAGGAATGGGCCTACATGGAGATCGAAAGCCATTTGTTAAAAATGTTGCATGTGATGAAACGGAGATTGAGTCTATTAAACAAATGATGCAGCAAGGGGTTCATGTGTTTTATCAATTAGTACCTGATCAAAAATTAATTGAAATAGATAATCTATTAAAATAATCATAATAAAAAAATTAAGTTTTGATTGTTGGATTACTTTCTCATATTTGTTTTAGATGATTATTACAATTTAATCCCTAATTAAAACTTATAAATTTCGGGGAGCGAATTTTATGACAATTTGGCAGGCTTTTTTATGTGGCTTTGTTTACTATATTGCAATTGGTAATTTGCCATTTGTAGGATTGTGGACATTACAGCGACCTTTAGTTTGCGGTCTAGTAACTGGTATTATTTTAGGACATCCTTTACAGGGAGCAATGGTTGGTGGATCGATTAATTTAGTTTATTTAGGCTTTATTTCTGCGGGCGGTTCAATGCCTGCTGATATGGCTCTATCCGGTATTTTAGGAACTGCATTTGCGATTACTGGTCACTTAGATTCAAAAACTGCTTTATCAATTGCAGTACCAATTGGCTTGTTAGGAACAATAATTTGGTATGCACGTATGACATATGGTTCTGTTTTTGCTCATGTTGCAGATCATTATATTGAAAAGGAACAATATAACAAGATTTGGCGTGCTAATGTACTTTATCCACAATTGATTACTGCAATTATTACTATTATTCCTTGTGGATTGGCTGCTTATTTTGGTGCTAGTTATATTAAAGGATTTGTAGCAGCTTTAAGTGGCACAATTTTGACTATTTTTAAAATTATTGGTGGTTTAATGCCTGCTTTGGGAGTTGGATTAACTTTACAATATATTTTTAAGGGTGATGCACGAGTCTTCTTGTTCTTAGGTTTTATTATTGCAACTTATTCTAAATTAAATCTATTACCACTAGGTATTATTGCCTTATTGATTGCTATTATTTATGTTCAATTAGATAGTGATAAAAAAGATGATCATACTCTAAAAGCTGCTACATCTAGTGATAATGATTTGGATGATGATTTTGGAGAGGATGATGATTTTGGCTAAAGAGCAATTAGATACTAATAAACCTCAAACAATTTTAACTAAAAAAGATTTATTTAAATCTTGGTTAATTTGGGAAAATTTTCCACAAACATGCTATAACTACGAAAGAATGATGGGTCAGGCTATTGCTCATGTTTTTGTTCCTGTTGCAAAGAAACTTTATAAAAACGATCCAGCTAAGAAAAAAGACATGATGAAACGGGAAATTGAATTTTTTAATGTTCATGTTGAATTTGGCTCAGTAATTATTGGAATGATCATTGCTATGGAAGAGCAGAAAGCTCAGGGTAAAGATATTCCAGGAGAATTTATTACTAGTTTAAAAACTTCTATGATGGGCCCCTTATCTGGTGTTGGTGATACTATTTATCAAGGTGTTTTGATACCAATTTTATTGGCAATTTGTATTGATATCACGTCTAAAGGAACTATTTGGGGTTCAGTTTTATATTTTGTATTAATGTTAGCGATTTCTTGGGGCTTTAGTTATATTAATTTTCGTTTTGGTTATCATGCAGGTGCTGAAGCGGTCATGGAGTTTTTGGAAAATGGTGTACTTGATAAAGTTCTAAAAGGTGCAGAAATTATGGGCTGTTTTGTCATGGGTGGTTTAATAACTAATTATGTGAACGTTAAAGTACCTTTGAAGATTGTTACTTCCACACAGACCTTTAGTATTCAAAAACAATTTTTGGATGTTTTAGTTCCTAATATTTTGCCATTTGGTTTTACATTGTTAGTACTGTATCTGTTAAAGCGTGGTTGGAACTCAATAAAAATAATTTTATTAGTTATTGTTGTGGCCATTATTGGTGGTTTGTTCGGTATTTTAGGTATTTAAGATTTAAGGAAGGAAATGTTATACGATGAAAGCTATTTTAGAGCTAGGTCCTAAAAATGTAGTATTGAAAGATTTTGATGTTCCCAAAATTAAAGATGATGAAGTTTTGATGAAAGTTCGTGCAAATGGTTTATGTCAAAATGATGTTCGCGATTATACCGGGGATACTAAATGGACTTATCCGCGGATTGGCGGTCATGAATTTGGTGGTGAAGTGGCACAGGTTGGTAAAGACATCGATCCTGAACAATTTCAAATAGGTGATCATGTAGTTAAATATATTTTGCCTAATTGTGGTCAATGTTACTACTGTAAAATAAATCGGCCTAATTTATGTACTAAAATTTACTCTTCTCCAACTTTTCATAATGATCATGGAATTTCTGGATTCTTAGGTATGTCAGAATATATTAAGGTTAAAGCAGAAGATTTATTTAAATATCCTAAAGAAACATCTTTTTTGGAAATGGCATTAACAGAGCCAGTTGGCTGTGTAATTAATAGTGTTGAACGTGCTAATTTATTATTGGGGCAAGATGTTCTAGTAATTGGTGCAGGTGTAATGGGGCTTTTGCATGTTATGATTGCTAAAGCTTCAGGGACGAGAGTAATTGTTAGCGAAATGAATCCTGAAAGAAGAAAATTAGCTTTACAATTGGGTGCAGATGCTGCTTTTGATCCTAGTGAAGGTGATGCAGTTCAAAAGATTAGATCTTGTACTCAAGGACGAGGAGCTGATGTTGTCTTTAATACAACTGCTATTCCGCAAGTTTCACAACAAGCAATTGAAATGACGGCTAATGGTGGACAGACGTTTATGTTTAGTTCAATGCATCCTAATGATCTTGTTGCCATTGATATGGGAGCTGTACATTCTCATGAAAAATTTATTAAAGGTACAGTTAGCCCAACTAGACACACTTATTTTCAGGCAACACAAATGATTGCCAAAAGGTTAATTGATGTTAGACCTTTGATCGGTCATGTTTTTCCAAAGGAACGATATGAAGATGCTTTTAAGGACGCATTGCAACCAGATACGTTGAAGACGATTATTACTTTTGACTAGGTAGAGATTATGAAAATTGAGCAATTGTTTGTTGGTATTGATGTTGGAACTTCTTCAATGAAGTTTACAGCTTTAAACCAAGATGGTAGATCTATTTACGAAAAAAGTTACACTTATACTATTTTAGTTAACAAAAATGGTTGGAAAGAAATAGCACCAATTACTTGGAAAAGGTTATTGAACCAGGGGTTAAGCGATTTAACAACTAATGTTGCAGTAGAGAATATTAAAAGTATTGGTATCACTGGTCAAATGCATACTACAGTATTTTTAGATCAGCAAGGTTATTCAGTTAGAAATAGTATTATGTGGAATGATTCAAGAACTAAAGAATTGATTCCGTGGATTCGCAATACCTTGAAACAAAAGACTCAAAATAGTGTTGCTATTAGTACCATTTCTACAGGAAGTCCTTTAGCTAATTTATTATGGATTAAGGAAAACGAACCGCAAAATTTCAAAAAAATTGCTACATTTTGTTTTCCTATTGATTATCTAGTTTTTCAATTAACTGGTAAATTGGGAACAGATTATTGTGATGCTTCTACTTCTTCGATGTATAGTTTTGAAGAAAATAATTGGGATAAACAAATTTTACGGACATTTGATTTGCCTATAAAACTTTTTCTTAAAATTCATTCTGCAACACATATAGTTGGCTCAATTGTAACAAATTTTCAGAAAAAATATGGTTTGTCGAATGATGTGGTTGTAGTTACTGGCACAGGTGATAACGCTTCAACGGCAGTTGCAAATCAGTTGTTTAAAAATCAGCAACCATTGCTTTCTTTAGGAACTTCTGGAGTTTTAATAGTACCCACGCAAAATAATCAATTAAAAGCTGTAGGAAAAAATATTGCTTTTGCAATTAAAGATCAGCAACCAGAAATTATCACTCAGGGAACATTGCAAGCTGGAGCTCAGCTGAATCAATGGTGGCTCAGTCAAATATTGGAGACTGATCAATTTCAATTGGAGCAGAATCGAATTAATCGTAAATTACTTGGTAACAATTCAGTTATGTTTTTTCCACATCTGAACGGTGAGAAAACTTTATTTGCAAATCCAAAATTACACGGAGCATTTGTGGGATTGAGTTTAGAAACTAGTCGTGAACAAATGTATTTGGCAGTTTTGGAAGGTGTGGCTTTTGGAATTATGCAGTTGTTTGAGCAAATGAGAAATCTCAAAGACCCTGATTATTTTGTAGCTGTAGGTGGAGGAGCTCGGAGTGAACTTTGGTGTCAAATTTTTGCAGACATTTTAAATTATCCAATAAAGGTTTACTCGCATTCTCGTGAAGCAGTTGATGGAGCGGCGATGCTAGCGGCTATGGCAGTTAATCATGAATTTGTAAGCTTAGACACTGATTCTCATGTTTTTTATCCTGAAAGTTGTTTGGTTGTAAAGTATCAGAAAAAGTATCAACAGTATAAAAAAGTGGTTCAATTAATGCTAAAACTGTATTAGAAAGAGTTGAAATGTATGTCACAATGTATTGTGTGTAACAGAAAATTAGGCTTGAAAAGATTCAAAACAGTTGATGGTAAAATATGTGCTACATGTTATAAAATGGCTAGTCATAATTACAAGAATACAGTAGTAAATATGAACTTAACAGAATTAAAGCAAGTTGTAACTAAAGTCCGCCATAAAAATGATTTATTCTTAAATAGTGATTTTCATATTAATAGGCGTATTAATCAATTTATCTTATTTGATGATAGCAACCAATTGATTTGTTTACCCAATAATGTCAAATATTCTAAGGACTACTTGATGCCAGAAATATATAGATTTAGTGACTTGCTTAATGCTAAAGTTAGTCGAAAAGCTCAATTTAAAAAACACAAAGAGCTAAATTCTATTAGCGTGGATATTTATTTAAATTCTAATCATGAGAGAATAAAACGGCAAATTATTCTGATTAAAAAACCAATCCACATTGAAAGTGCAACATTTCATCAAATGGATAAAATAGCTCAGAAAATTGTTGTGGAATTATTGAAAGTAATTCCCGACTAATTTTTAATAATTTAAACTAAAAACTCTCTTCAATGAAATTGTCTTTAGTTACAGCTAAGACAATTATTGAAAGAGAGTTTTTATATTTGGAAAAAGTGATTAAATTATGATACTTCCTTACTTTTATAAAATTGGGTAGTCTAATTACAGCAAATGACTGTCGTTATAATGATGGATAAAATCTTTGAAAAAAGGTAGCGAAAAGGAGACTGTTCCGCGTTCAGGAATTGTGATTAGTTGTGAATCTTTTAACCGTGCCCGATAAACAGAAAGATAATTTTTGGGCTTATCGAGCATTTTTTGAATAAAGCTAATTGGTACAATTTTTTGTGGATACTGAGCCATAGTTTGTAAAAATTTTTGATCAGTAGGAGACAATTCAGTGTAGAGCTTTTCATAGGAATTACGGAAAAGATCTTGTTTAGTGGCAGATAGAGTTTGATCAATAACTGTTTGATTAATAACGTCTTTACTGAAGCGCCAAGCATAATAACCAACTGTTTGAAACGCGTAAGGATATCCGCCAGCACTTTTAGCCAGTAATTCTAGATCCAGCGGGTCAATTAATTTATTTTCTTGTTGAAAAGTTATCTGATATTTATTGATAACTGCATCCTGGTCTAATTGACTGAGGTAAATGCGATTACTTCTCAATAAAAAGGTTAAGACTTGATCGTTTTGCAATTTGGATAGACGATTAGGTAGTCCAGTCATTAATAAAGCTAAATTATATTCTTCATCAATCAACATTTGGTACATGGAAGCAAATGCGCGAACATCGGAACTAACTTCCATTTCATCAATTTCGATTAAGACAAAAATGTTCCTTTTCTTAAGAGAACTCAGCATTTGTTCTAAAATTCCTTTATAGTCAATTACTGGCGTTGAGCTGTTACTTTTAAATGTAATACCAAACATACTAAAATTTAATTCTGCAGAAAAATGTTTCAAAACTTGTTTCCAATTAATACCCTCAATTTTTTGTAAACCCAGAATTAATTGCATTATTAAATTATCCTGGCTGAGAGTTAATCTGAGACAATACCAGTTTTTTAGTAACTTTAAATTTTGTTCAACATTAAGTAAAAAAACAGTTTTGCCTTATCCGCGAACACCATAGACCAAGGAAGTTTGGTATTTGCCATCTTGACTAGTTAGTCCAGCCAAATAATCATGTAGGATGCTTTCTTGGTTTAAAAGGATTGTGGGTAAACGGCCAAAACTAGGAAAAAATGGATTTTGAGATATTTGGGTATTACTCAAGCTTAAAACCTCCAATTTTATACTTTCTTTATACTTCTAATTTACATTTTATACTTCTTTTATGCTTGCGAAAAGAATAGTATTAAAATAAAAGGTATTTAACTTGGATGTACATTTTGTCCTATTAAAAATTGACCAAAAAAATAACCTGCAGCCATCTTAGCCACAGGTTATTTGGTTTGACGTTAATTTAGATAAGCAATATCTTCATCATCTTGAACTTTGAAAGTCCGATAATCAGTTTCTTGCAACAGTTCCGGTGTTAAACGAACGCAATTAATGCGTTGATTGCCATAAGTGGAGTAGTAGTAACTGCGTGATTCTGCACAGATGTAAGCACTGTAACAAGTGTAATCAAAGGTATCATCAGTGGTTACCACAATTCCGCGCGGAATGCTGACAGGTTCTAACATATGATGAGCGAGGCTGACACCGGCAGCTTCATCAGCAGCTTGTTCGACATTTTGCTTCATAAAAGCAGTCCGGACAAAGCGACTGACAGGTGTGTAGTCACCAGGTAAACCAAAAGTACCAGAACCTTGACTAAATGGCTTGAGAGTCTTGCCTAAGAAGTCCACATCTTCATGTTGCTTAGGCGTGACAGATAAGTAATTACGTAAGTTAGTTTCATGCCAGTGGTAATCAGGACTATTAGTCATGACACCAATTGAATTATCAATCAAATGCACGCCGTCAGCTTGAGGTTCGACGATTAAACTAGCGCCGGTCGTATCGGAGAAGATATAGTGCAGTGGTGACACAACTTTTAAAGTTGGATTGGCATCATTTAAAATGGTAATTTGTTCTTGGAATAATTGTTTGATATCAGCTAAGTTAGCAGCTTGTGACAAAATAACAGAAATCACTTTGTCAGGGGAAACGCCCCAAGTACTAGCAGCAGCTTCGTCGTGATAGCTACAATAACCAGGAAAATAAAGGGTGCCACCCATCACGCCTTGATCATTAACACCATCAAAGGTAATTGGTGCTTGATTCTCTAAAGTCCCCATACCTAAGAAGGCATGCTTACTAGTAACCTGTTGGTCACTGCTGTAAGCCGAAGCAAACGTTTTGTTCTGCGGAACGAAGACGACTTCTTGAGCCATCTCCATCATAAAGTCCATGGTGCGCGAAAAGAAGTGTTTCTTATCTTTAGTTTCCATGGTAAAACTACTACAACCGATCATGTTATCACTCCATATTCAATTAGTTGGTAAGCATTATAAGCGTGTCAAAGCGGGAATGCAATCGTTCTGGAGAAAATTATTTGAAGTGATGAAGGTTAATAATTTTGATGTTTGAAATTAATCAACTATTCAAGTTGAAAGATTAATTTTGTTCTTGTTTAGCGAGCAGATCCAAATCAACTTTGCGAATAAATGGATAGTAAACAATTGTTGAAAAGATAATGATAATTAATTGCCATAGAGCTGTTTTCCAGCCACCAATTAAAAAGCCTGAGATGATGGGCGGCGTGGTCCAAGGAACCATCACTCCAGAAAACAACGGTAAGACTCCCCATGCCATTAACCAATAGCTGGCGGCACCAACAATCATTGGAAAGGCAATAAAGGGAATAATGAGATATAGATTTAAGACAATCGGTGTTCCAAAGATGACGGGCTCATCAATATTGAAGACGTTAGGTAAGATAGATAATTTACCTAATTCTTTGAGCATGCTTGACTTGGCAAAAAAGGTCATATAAATGACCATGCCGACGACGATCCCGGCTCCCGTCATGCAGAGATAATTATCCCAAAATTGCTGGGTAAAAATGTGACCACCATTCGCAATCGTTAACTTTTTGCCAGCATCGAGTAATGCTTGGTTGGCCGACATATTAGATTGGAGAATGGGAGCCAAAATAGCGCCACAAATTGCACCACCGTGCACGCCACACCACCAAAGTAAAGACATGACCATCGACATGATTAAGACACCACCAAAAGAATCGGTGACGCCTTGCAGGGGCGTTTGAATAACAGAATAAATAATTTCAGTAAAACTGATGTTGGCAGTAAATTTAAAGATCGCGTAAACAATACCGGCAACGATTAAAACAACACCTGATGGAATTAGGGAAATAAATGAATTAGAAACTGCTGGTGGAACACCCGCTGGCATTTTTATTTGCCAATTTTTGCGGATACAAAAGCTGTACAACCAGCCAGCCGCTAAACCAACGATGATAGCAGTTATCATACCTTGACCAGCAGTCCAATCTTTGGAAATAGCATTGGTAACCACGACGCCTTTAGCAGCCTTAATTTTGAAAGGCATGAGTAAAATAAAAGCTCCTAAGGCGCTTAAACTGCCGGCAAAGGCGGTTTCAATTTTGTCATTTTTTAAATAAACATAGGTAATTCCGGTTACCGCAAAGAAAGACATAAGGGCAAACGAACTAGAATAAATTTGATTGAAGACGTTAGCTAAACCACAGTTGGTGATGGCTTTGGCAACTGCTGGAATAGGAATGTTGGCTAATAACAGAAAAAGTGAGCCGACAATTAGAAACGGTAAAACAAACATCATGCCATCTTTGAGAGCCTGAATAGCTTTAGTATTAGTAAACTTTACGACAAGGGGAACTAACTTTTCATTGAGAAATTTTTTCATTTTTGCGCCTCATTTTTAACTCCAAGACAAGCACCATTGGTGGCAATGATATTTTTGTACCAATAAAATGATTGCTTTTTATAGCGCTTGAAAGTTTGGGCATCGACATAAATAAAGCCGTAACGTTTTTCGATTTCTCCAGTCGATGCACTAATTAAATCAATCGCAGACCAAGGGGTGTAACCGAGCACGGCAACACCGTCCAGTTCAATGGCTTTGAGCATTTGGGTGATGTGCTGTTGTAAATAGTTGATGCGATAGTCATCATTAATTTGGCCGTCAACTAATTGATCATAAGCACCAAAACCATTTTCTACGATGAATAAAGGTTTTTGATAACGTTCATAAACCACATTTAAGATATAGCGTAAACCAATCGGATCAATGGCCCAGCCCCAATCACTTTTGGGGACATTGGGATTAGCAACTTCGGTAAAATCATTGGTAGCATTAAATTGGGCAGTAGTTGATTTGTAATAACTAAAACCAATATAGTCCACAGTTCCGTGCTGAATTGCAGCTAAATCTTGTTCCGTAATATCTAAGTTGAAATGTTTACGCTCCCATAATTTGGTAACGTAAGCAGGGTAAGAACCACGAACTTGTACGTCACTAAAGAAAAAGCGCCGATCCATCGCTTTGACACTGGCCATAACGTCTTGGGGCTGACAAGAATACGGGTAAATGGGTCCAAAGTGGAGCATACATCCGATTTGCAACTGTGGATTGATTTTTTTTGCGGCTTGAACAGCTAAAGCACTAGCAACAAATTGATAATGACTGATTTGATACATGGTTTCTTCGGCATTTTCATCAGCTTGATATAAGACACCGGCACCAGTCCAAGCGTTGAAGGGATTATCAATATCAATCAGATTGTTAATTTCGTTAAAGGTCATCCAGTATTGAACCTTGTTAGCGTAACGGTTGAAACAAGTGGTAGCGTAGTGGACAAAAAAGTGAATCAGTTTACGATTACGCCAGCCGCCGTACTCTTTAGCTAAATGGTAGGGCATTTCAAAATGCGAGAGGGTAACCACTGGCTCAATACCATATTTATGGCATTCGTCAAAAACGTGGTCGTAAAACTCTAGCCCCATTTCATTAGGATATTGTTCATCGCCTTGCGGAAAAATGCGTGACCAAGCAATACTTAGCCGAAAACATTTAAATCCCATTTCGGCCATTAGTTTAATGTCTTCCTTATAATGATGGTAAAAATCAATTGCTTGGTGGTTAGGATAGATTGCGTTATCTAAGACACCAGCAGTGATTTGACGAGGATGCTTGACGTCGCCTTTAGTCATGACATCAGTGACACTAACTCCTTTGCCCGCTACATTCCAAGCACCTTCGTATTGGTTGGCAGCAACGGCACCACCCCATAAAAAATTATTTTGCAAAATTATTTTCCTTCCTTTGACTGATCAACTTGGTGTGAGATACATTGGACTGATTGATAATTGGCTAACATTTTAAAAGAAACCAGAACATCAAAGAGATACTGTAAGGCGGCCACGTAGACCACGTTACTTAAATCCAGTGTTCCTTTGGTAGTCATAATGACAATTGTTTCATCACAAAATTGGCAAATTGCGCGTTGTGTGCTATCACAAACAACTATGGTGCGATAATTTTGTTGGCGCAATTGTTGAGCAACTTGATACATTTGCTCATTGTTGCCCGTGTGTGTCAAAATAAAAGCGACTATTGGTTTTTGATTAGCTTGAGCCGTATTAGTGTGCATCGGATTGGGTGCATTATAGGCATTGGCATTGCAACCAACTTCTTCTAATTCCCAACAAAAACTCCGCGCTAATTCATAATTTAAACCTTGGCCATAAATTTCAATACGTTCAGCTTGTTGAACCAGCTTAATGACGCGTAAGATAGTTTGGGCGTCTAATAAACTGTTGGTATATTCAATGGCGCGTTGATGAATTTGCTCCACGCGTTGAAAGACGTCCGTGATAGATACACTAGTATCTAGTGGTTTGACATCTAAGTCTTCTCGTAATTTGATAATATTGGGCAGTTCCGAAGCAAAATGATACTTGAATTGAGAATAGCCACTAAACCCCGCCTTTTGACATAAACGAACCACGGTTGCTGCACTGGTATAACTAGCCTTGGCTAGTTGGTTGATGTTTAATTCCAATATTTTTGTAGGATTTTGGATAATATACTCTAAGACTACTTGTTCCTGTGCTGTTAAATTAACAATCGCTTGCATCTCATCTAAGATCATAAAATTTCAAGTTCCTTTCCAGTCGACATGGAAGAGAGGTTATAGCTTTAATACAACCTCACAAGTATTATAAGAGGGTAAAAATAGCGATTCAATGCTTATTGATTATATTGGTAATCGTTTTCAAAAAAGCACGATTTTTATTTTAAAATTGGAAGAGAATTTCAAAAATAGGCTGAGACACAAAAAGATTAGTCGATGAATGTAACCTAATCTCTTGGCCTCAGTCTTTTGGGCAATAAAGAATTAAACTAAAATGTTGGTTTTGATGTTGAAAAATCAATTGATTGGCTGGTTAACAAGAAAGTAATAATTAAAATGGAGGGATTAATGCACCAAAGCATACACAATAAAAAAGCTAGTCATTAAGATTAGCTTTCGGTTAGTCACCACAATCCTAACTAAGTATGTTCAGTATTATTTTCAAATTGGATTAGAGACTAGTTATAGATTATAGATTTGTTTAAATAAAATAATTTGTGGATTGATACAAGATTTATTCGACGTCTCGAATAAATGGTATGAACTCACGACGAAACTTTTTCTGTTGCTAAATCTTTAAGGGTACAAAAACTAATACCATTCCTCCGCAAGGTATGTAAATTTTACACCATTTATTATATAAGTTCTTTTAGTTTAAAGCAATTGAAAAATTGTTTTAATACCATTCACTCCACAGGAAATAAAAAATTGACATTTTTTCTAATATTGTTAAAATTGGATTGTAAACTTTTGATAGTAAATTAAATTGCTCTGTTATTCAGAATTTGTTCTTATTTTTATTAATTTTAATTTTTAAATAACAGATGTCATATATCTTCTAGTTTGCAATCTTTAATTCAAGATTGCATTAATATTTTAACCCCGCTCTACAAAGAGTTTGTGACCATTACTATTCAAAAACGGCGCAATGTTCATTTGGATAAACTATCTGACGTACAATTAATAGCTTTAATGTGTTTACAGGTAAAAATTGGGGTGTTTAATCAACGGTTTGATTTACCAGAAAGATCTCGGTTTAATCGTCTAACTCAAAGGTGTGGTGATTTATTTCGATACATTAGAACTGGACTCATTAATCAGAAAATCAGACCACAATACACGATTATCGATAGTTTACCAATGTCTGTTTGTTAGCCAGTCCGCAATTTTCGTGCCAAAATTTTTGATAGCTTGGCAGCTAAAGGATACGATGCCATTAAGAAATTATATTATTATGGGTTTAAAGAAGGGTAGTTCTGAAATTACAGATCAAAGTATTGTCGTTGCTTATACCATTACTGCGGAAAACTGGCACGATATCAAAATGGTTCCTGAATTATTAAATCAGTATTATCCTTGTCCGAATTTTTTAGCTGATCTGAGTTATTTAAGTCAGAAACTGAAACAAACACTATCCCAAAAAGGCATTAATTTTTTGACACCTCTTAGAAAAAATATGAAACAAAAATCTGATAAAGTTAGTCAGCGATTACTGAATAAACGACGGAGAAAAATTAACTAGCACCACGCGTAATGAATTAATATTGTTGGAACGTGAAAATTCATCTTATTGTTCCAACCTCACTAATCGTTAAGTAATTTACCGTATTTTTAATTTGATATTTTTTATAAAATTAAAAGTTCTACTACAAATTAATGAGATTTAGGTTATTATATAATTGATAAAGTAATTTATTCGATTATGGGAGGGATAGAGTAAATGAATTTTTATGATTTGTTTAAGAGATATAAGCTAGAAATCATTGTGGAAATTGTGATTGTTGTTTTGTTTTTGATTTGTGGCTTGGCGGAGATGTTAAATTTTAATATTGTTTTAAGTGATGGTACCTTTGTGACAGCAGCATTATCAGAGATCATAGTCATTACACGATTTATAATTTCTACAAATTAAAATTATAAGGTAGTAATGATAATTAAAATAAAAATTGATTGATCGGAGAGTTTATTCTCAAAGATAAATCATTACCTTGAATATTAGGTTGAATCTATTAAAAACCTTAATTTAGATTGTTGAATTTAATTTGACAGGTAAAGAAAAATTAGTAAGTAAAGGAGCATTGAAAGTTGAATAAAACAGTTATTTCACATCCTATTATAAGTGCGTATTTAAAAGATTTTATTTCTACAAATGAAATTTCCAAGTCACAGGCAAAGGATCAACATCATATTTTTGAGCAATATATAAATGATCTTTTTCTATCTATATATTCTAATGATCCCATTGCAAAATACTCTGATATGGAAACTGGAACTGCTTTTGGAATTGATGGTATAGCAATTTTTGTATCTGAACATTTGGTTACAAGTATTAAAGACGTTGATACTATTGTTGATGGTGTTAAAAAATTTGATGTTAACTTTTTATTTGATCAATCAAAAACTTCGAACAAATTTAATCGTCAAGAAATTTCAGATTTTTTGACAGGAATTGTACGATTTTTTAATTTTGACAAGTGTGAAATTAAAGAATTAAAAGAATTTTGGAATGTAGCAAAGTATATATATACTAAAAGTTCCAAGTTTAAGAAACAGCCTACTATTAGTATGAAATTTGTCTGCTTATCCCCAAATGCAATTGATTTATCAGACATAAATATGAAATCAGAAATAGAAATTGGAGTTAAACGACTGAAGGATATGGCATTATTCAGTAATGTTAAAGAACCTGATTTTCTAGGTATTAAAGACATAATGGAACTAAATGAAAAAAATAACTCTGGATTGCATGTAACAATTCCTTTGTCTAAACAGCCTGTTCCATATCCTAACAATAATAATGATAAAATTAAAAATGGGTATTATGGATTAATTAGACTTGATGAGTTTATTAATTTGTTAACGGATAATATTAATGGTGAGCGTATATTAAGAAAGGGGATATTTAATGATAATATTAGGGATTATTTAGGATCATTTGAAAAGGTAGAGGTAAATTCCTCTATGAAAGATCAGCTTATTGGAAATGAAAGCTTTTTGTTTGGTTTTTTAAATAACGGTATAACAGTAATTGCAGATGAAATCAATTTGAATGCTGAGGAATTGTCATTAACTAATTATCAAATTGTTAATGGTTGTCAAACTAGTAATGTTATCTTTGAATGCTTGGATTCTATTAATAATATTAAGGACATATATATACCGATAAGAATTATATCTACTGAAGATGAAGATACTAAACATGCTATTGTTAAGGCTACGAATAGCCAAACTCAATTAAAACCTGAACAATTAGCAGCACTATCTCCAATTCAAAAAGCTATTGAACAATATTACAATACCAAAAATAGAACTAGTAATTGTCCTTTATATTATGAAAGAAGAACAGAACAATATAGAAATGATAATATTGCAAAGGCAAAAATAATCAATATTCCTTTTCAAAGAAAAGCAGTTTCTGCTATGTTTTTTGATTTACCACACGAAGTTTCTGGTCAATATGGAAAAGTTGTTGAAAAAACTGGAAATAGATTATTTGAAGAATCACATTTGCAATTTTTAAATTCATATTATGTAAGTGGATTAGCTTGGTATAAAGTTGAGAAATTTTTTAAAAATGATGAAATTGGTAAGAAGTATAAAAGAGCTAGATGGCATATATTAATGTTACTTAAGTATTTGTGTTGTCCGTTAGATCAAATTTCCACTGAAATTAATTGTAAGTCGGAAGAAAATAGTAAATTAATTGAAAAGGTTTTGCTAAAAAGGAATAATAATAACGAATATTTTAAAAAAGCTATAAAAATTATTGAACTAAGCTTGAAAGCTACTCAAGAACAAATTTTATCTGACAGAAAGGTTTTTGAAAGAAAGGAGACAACAACCAAAGTGATTGATTATATAAAAGAAAATAAAGATCAAATCATATAATTCTATATTATGTCTTGCGCGTGGTGATAGTTAATTTTTTACAAGTATTTACAAATAAACATTGTTTCAATCTAATTTTGAATTCTGCTAAACAGTGAGCACGATTACGCTCAATATCTAACATTTAGTTCCGTTGAGAAAAGCTGTCTTAATTTTTATGCGGCGTTGATTCAACAATGTGTGACTAAATTTGTCAGATTTTTAATTCATGTTTTTTTCTAATTGGGTCCAAAAGTTAATGCCTTTTTAATATAACTAGTTTAATATAGAACCTTTTTTGATTGGCATCAAGCGTAAGTAATTGTATTTTAGGCTTTAAATGTAATATTGAAATATGTATAGTTTATAATTCAATATTTATATTGAAATAATCTTTTTGAAAGATGATGAAAAAAATGACATTTTCTGATAATCAAAATTTGTTGGATCAAATAGACGGGAAAAATATAAATTTTTTAATCGGTGCAGGAGCTAGTGCGGACTATTTGGATACTTTGCAGATTAAAAATAATGAAGATGAAGATATCAGCATTGAAGAGGTTTATAATAATCCAGAAAAATATTTTGGTGATAAAAACAATTACGAATTTACAAATATAAAAAGTTTGTTAAAACTTTTATTTTATGAAAAGTCCATAAAAAAAGGTCTTGTTACTTCAAACAGAAATGGTGATAAAAGTTGTGAAGAAGTTTCAAACTATTACAACAAGTTTATAGTTAACGTTCTAAAATTGATAAACAGAAATGGTTTTGAGCGACATAAGAGAGCTAATATATTTACTACCAATTATGATACTTTTTTTGAAAAAGCTTTTGATAGTGTTTCCATGAAGTATCCGCTATCAGCTTTTAATGATGGATCACGTGGATTTATCACTAAAGAAGTAAATTATGAAAATTATTATATAAATACAACTCATAGCGGAGCAAATGATATATTTACAAGAGAAATACCAACAATTAACTTATATAAGTTGCACGGATCGTTATCTTGGAAGTTAGAAAAAACACAAGAAAATCATGAAGTTGTGGTCTCTGATTTTAATAATTCAATAGTAAGTAGGCTCACAAATAAATCAAAAAAATATAAAGAAATTTTTGAATTAACTGGTGTACTGCAAGATACTACGATAGAAAACATAAAAAAAACACTTGATAAAATAAATCAAGACAAGGATAAAAAAGAGGTACTTCAAGATTTTATAAATGAATATGAAAAATTATTGATTGTTAATCCTACAAAACAAAAATTTGAAGAAACAGTATTTGATAATCAATACTATCAATTTCTTAGGGCTTTCGAAAATGAATTGCAAAAACCGAATACAGTTTTGATTACTTTTGGTTTTTCATTTCAGGATCAGCACATTTTGGATTTAATTAGACGAGCGGCATTTAATCCTTCACTTCAGATTTTTGTTATTACGTACAGCAAAGATGATATCCTTATTGTAAATCAAAAATTATTGGGCATCGCAAAATCTATATTGCAAAATAGAAAGAATATAAATGAAAATAATTTTGTCCATGGTGATTTTGATACTTTGAATAATATTTTGGAAACTGGTGAATACTTTGAATTTAAAAAAAATTGACAATTTAACTACTGTAGGGTATGTGATAAAAATAGAAGGAAATTATGTAAAAGCTCGTATGATACATAATACTAATGATTTGACTTACTATGAAAATGGTAAAACTTATAGAGGAATTGGGATAGGAGAATATGTCGGTATTCCACGTGGACCTTATAAATTAGTTGGTAAGGTTACACGAGAATATGTTGATGATATTGAAAAAGATTATTCTAGTCAAACTTTTTCGTCCAATAGATTCATCAGAGAGATAGATATCTCAATTATCGGTTTTTTTAGAAAGAATAAATTTAATTTTGGATATTCAATTTTTCCTAAAATTTTTTCTGAAATCACTTTATTGACATCAACTGAGATTTTACAAGTATTAACTGGTAATAATTCTTCTTCTGATACTATTAACAAACTTACTGTAGGAAAAACTATTCCTGAAGGTATAAATTATTCCATTAATTGGCCCAATTTTTTTAACACACATTTTGCTATCTTTGGGAATACGGGAAGTGGGAAATCTAATACATTAGCAAAATTGTATACAGAATTATTTAAAACTGCGGAAGATAACGAATGGAACATTGATAAATCAAATTTCATTTTTATAGATTTTAACGGTGAATATACTGGAGATAAGTCCTTTACTCAAAGTAAAAATGTAATAGAGTTAAATACTAGGAATAAAAAAGTTAAGAGTTCTTCGGTCAATAAGATATATTTACCAAAATCTGAATTTTGGGATGTTGAAATGCTATCTGTTTTATTTTTAGCTACTAAGCAAACTCAAGAACCTTTTTTACGAACAACATTGAATTTTTATAAGCCACAGGAAATAAATAAAGAAAAAATAATAGGCTACTTAAAATTAGCTTTTTATCAAACTTTTTGTATGACTAAACAAGATCCACGGACTTTGGACTTATTGAATTTTATTCTAAAAAAGTTAAATTTATTAATAAATGAAAAATGTGAAGTATACTGTTGGTTAAAGGCTTCATGGCAGTCTAAGCAAGAAACATACTATTTTAAATATGGAAATGATTCAAAGCTAAAATATTTCAATAATGATGATACAAAAGTTGATTTTGAAAATAAGGTTGAATCTGCAATAAATAATGCTGTATTAGATGGTTCTGATATGAATCTTAAACCGTTGAATATTTTAACCGTACTGGTTAATTTAGAAATGATTTATCAATTAGCATATGGTAAAGCACAATTTGATTTTGTTTCACCACTACTCAACAGAATACAAGCAAAATCAGATATGTTTGACAAGTTATTAAAAATTACTGATGACGACACTGATAATATTCTGAATTCTGACTCTCACTCTCATTGTACAGTAGTTTCTTTTAAAAATGTTAATAAGGATGCAAAGGATACAATACCACTGCTATTAGCGAGATATATTTATAGGAAACAAAGAGATAGTGTAGATAAAGAAGAAATTACTCAAACTACTCATTTAGTAATTGACGAAGCACACAATATTTTATCTGTTAATAATCATAGAGAAGAAGATAAATGGCGAGATTATCGCTTGGATGTTTTTGAAGAAATTGTAAAAGAAGGTAGAAAGTTTGGCTTTTACTTAACCATAGCTAGTCAGCGTCCTGCCGATATATCTGCAACAATAGTTTCACAAATGCATAATTATATAATCCATAGATTAGTTAATGACAATGATTTAAAAATGCTGGATAATACGTTGAATTCTCTAGATGCTGTTTCTAAATCACAAATTCCAACTTTAGCACCTGGAGCAGCAATTTTTACGGGAACAAGTTTTCCTTTACCAATAATTGTGCAAGTTGATCAATTGAATAGAGATCAAGCTCCAAAAAGCTCAAATGCCGACTTAGTAAGCATATGGGAGGTAAAAAGAGATAAGTGAGTACGCGTGGTGCTAGTTAAAAATTAGTTGAAATAAAAAGCCTGACTAGGCTACACTTTAAGTTACCTCTAACAAGAAAGTGATAGCAATGTCAGACTTACTTAAGTGTAACCAAGAATCTTCTAGCTTACAATCTTTAATTCAAGATTGGATTAATATTTTAACGCCGCTTTACAAATACTTAGTACCATTTGTAATTCAAAACCTATGCGACGTTCATTTAGCTAAACTATCTGACGTACAATTACTAGCTTTAATGTGTTTTCAGGTCCAAATTGGGATGTCTAATCAACGTAGTTTTTATCGTTTATTAAGTCTGTTGAATTTGTTTGATTTACCAGAAAGATCCCGATTTAATCGCCTAACCCAAAGGTGTGGCTATTTATTTCAATACATGAGAATTGGAATCGTGAACCAGAAAATTAAACCACAATATTCGATCATTGATAGTTTACCAATGCCTTTTTGTCAGCCAGTTCGCAACTTTCGTGCCAAAATTTTTAAGAATCAAAGGCTACAATGCCACCAAGAAGTTACGTTATTATGGTTTCAAGGGTAGTTTTTTAATTGCGGATCAAGGTGTTGCCGTTGCTTATACCATTACTGCAGCAAACTGGCATGATATCAAAATGGTTACTAAGTTATTAATCAATATTCTTGTCCGAACGTTTTAGATGATCTGGGTTATTTAAGTCAGAAACTGAAATAAACATTAGCTCAAACAGACATTAATCTTTGGACACCAGTCAGAAAAAATATGAAACAAAAATCTGATAAAGCTAGTCAGCTATTACTGAATAAACGATGCGGAAAAATTGAGACAGTCTTTGCCCAATGGAACCAAATGTTTGATACCGAACGTAATTGAGCCCGTTGTTTAGCAGAATTTAAAAGTCAATTTGAACAATGCTTATTTGTAGATACCTAGAGAAAAATTAACTAGCACCACACGTAAGTGAGTATAAAAAGTGTATTTATGAAAGGCCTTGGCTTTCTTGTGGAATTTATTCTGTAAACGATATAATATAGCTAAATTAAAAATAATAAGGAAAATCAAAATGGCGCTAGCAGATAACGATGAAAGTTTGCTTTTTAATGATCAAGCTATTAATCAAGAAAAGCATGATACAAGTGAAGACACGCAGCTGATTAAATCCAAAGAGCGCGTGCAACATCATGGTGAGGTATTTACTCCTAATTGGATGGTTAAGAAAATGCTATCTGAGCCCACCATTCAAGAAAAATTGCACGATTTACATGCAACGTTCTTAGAGCCAAGCGTTGGTGAGGGAGCATTTCTGAAAGAAATCCTTCAGCAAAAATTGGATTATGTTGATAGTATTTCTGATGAGAATAATTGGCGTGAGAATACTTTGTGGGCAGTGATGAGTATTTATGGGATTGAACTATTACCTGATAATTTAGAAATAGCACGACAAACAATGCTTGAGATTGTTACACAGCGATTTCAAGCATTTGTACAAAAAAAATTGAGTACGAGAACAGATTTTTATAAGTCAATTAAATTTGTGATAGGGCACAATATTGTTCAGGGCAATACCTTAACTTATTTAACTGATCAAAATGAGCTAATCGAGTTTAATGAGTGGCAGCAAATTGGAGATGGAGTTAAGCGAATACCGTTTACTTATAAATCATTTTTTGATGATAGTGATGAACAATTGAGCTTGTTTGACGAAAAAGATATTAAGGATACTGAATTTGCTGTGTGCGAGGTTACTAAAGTTTACAAGGAAGAAAAAAATGAGTAATGATAATAAATTTAAGTTTGATGTTGTAATTGGAAATCCGCCTTATCAAGAAGAAACTGATGGGGCTGGAAAGCAAGCTAGACCGCTTTATAATCTATTTGTGGAGCAGGTAGAAAATATGCAAATAGGTATCATATCAATTATTATGCCATCTCGTTGGTTTGCGGGAGGAATGGGACTGGATAAATTTAGAAATCAAATGATGAGTGATCATCATATAAAAAAATTAGTTGATTATCCTAACGCAAAAGAAGTATTTCCTAATACGAGTATTGGTGGGGGCGTTTGTTATTTTGTGCGTAATTTAAAGTATTATGGAAAATGTAAGTTTGTTAATGTGTCAAATGGAAAAGAAAATATAGTTATGCGAGCATTAGACGAATTTCCAGTTTTAGTAAGATATAATGAAGCTGTTTCTATAATAGAAAAGGTTATTAATAAGACCACAGAAAATGTGTCAAAAATAATGAGTTCATTGATGCCGTTTGGACTTAACACTAACTACAGAGGTAATGATAATAAAGATATAATAAATAACCTAACTTTGTATTCCAGTGGGAAAAATGTAACGTACGTTTCGGAAAAAGATATCACGAAGGGAAATGAATATATAAAACATTATAATATCCTAATTAGTAAAACAGGATCAGAACATGCAGGTGAAGCTGATAAAGATGGTAGATTTAAAGTTATTCCTTCATCAATGAAAGTAATTGGTCCGAACGAAGTTTGTACGCATTCATATTTTTTAGCTGGAAATTTTGATTCTAAACAAAAAGCTGACAACTTATTGAGTTATTTGAAAACTAAATTTGTAAGATTTTTAGTTCTTCAATCTATGAGTGGAATTGGCTTATCAAAACAGGTTTTTATGTTTGTACCAAATCAGAATTTTAATAGGTCTTGGAATGATCAAAATCTTTATAAAAAATACGAACTTTCAAAAGAAGAAATTTCATTTATTGAATCTATGATGAAGGAGATGGACTAAATGGTTTCTTCTAAAATTAAAGTTACCGAACAAATTATTCCAATGATTTATGCTTACACCACACCAGGTATCCCAGATCATAAAGGTTGGACTAAAATTGGCTATACTGCTAAACAAAGTGTAAAAGATCGGATCGCGCAGCAAACGCATACTGCTGACGTTCAAACCAAATTGGAATGGCAAGATAATGCCAGGTATACTAATGGGTCTGACGAAACATTTACTGATCATGAATTTCACGATTACTTAACTACCAAACGTCATATTGAACGTAGATCAAAAACTGAATGGTTCAAAATTGATGGTGATACGTCACATGAATATTTTCATAAATTTGCTGCTAAAGATTATTCTGATTTACAGCGGAAAATTAGTAATCAAGGGATGCAATATGTGCTTCGAGATGAGCAATCAGATGCAGTTAAGAAAACTAGTGGTTATTTTACTAATCATGGTGAAGGTAGCGAGTTTTTATGGAATGCAAAGCCACGTTTTGGTAAAACTTTGACTACTTATGACTTAGTGCGTCAAATGAATTTGCGTAATGTCTTGATTGTAACCAATCGCCCAAGTGTTGCCAATTCTTGGTACGATGATTTTGATAAGTTTATTGGTTGGCAGACCGACTATTATTTTGTTAGTGAGAATGATGCTCTTAAAAATAAGGGCGCATTTAATCGCCAAGAATTTTTAGATGAAATTGAACGTACCGGCGAAGATGCCGGTCAAATTGTATTCGAAAGTTTACAAAGTCTAAAGGGTTCGGAATATTTTGGTGGAAATTACGATAAGTTAAAATGGATTTCAAAAATAAAATGGGACTTATTAGTAATTGATGAAGCTCATGAAGGCGTTGATACCTATAAGACTGATCGTGCTTTCGATAAGATAAATACAAAATATACTTTGTATTTATCAGGAACGCCATTTAAAGCAATTGCGGATGGTAAATTTGCTGATGAGCAAATTTATAATTGGTCATATGCTGATGAACAAGCTGCTAAAAAAAAATGGGATGAAGAATTAAATCTTGGTAATGATAAGGAAGGTAGTAATCCTTATGAAGTCATGCCACGACTAAATATGTTCACTTATCAAATGTCCCAAATTATGATCGATAAGGCAAAACACGGGATACAGGTAGATGATGAAGTAGTAGATCCGGCGTTTGACTTGAATGAATTCTTTAGAGTTAGGGCTAATGGTGAATTTGTTTATGACAAAGCAGTCGATCATTTTCTTGATGCACTAACAACTCAAGAGAAGTTTCCATTTTCAACTGAAGAATTACGGTATGAGTTGAAGCATACGTTTTGGTTATTGCATCGAGTTGATAGTGCTAAGGCACTTGCTAAAAAATTAGAAGCACATCCAGTTTTTGGTGAATATAAAATTATCTTGGCAGCTGGCGATGGCAAGTTAGATGACGAAGAAGAAAATAAAAAATCCTTTGATAAAGTTCAAAAGGCAATTAAAGAGTATGATAAAACAATTACTTTAAGTGTTGGTCAATTGACGACTGGCGTCACTATCAAAGAGTGGAGCGGTGTCATGATGCTCTCAAGTATGAAGAGTCCAGCTGAATATATGCAGGCAGCTTTTAGGGCACAAAATTCATGTACTTTTCATGACAATGGTCATTTGTATCAAAAAGAAAATGCCTATGTCTTTGATTTTGATCCAACAAGAACGTTGACAATTTTTGATGAATTTGCGAATAATTTGTTACTTAAAACCAGTGCTGGTAAAGGAACTGTCCAGGAACATGAAGATAATATTCGGCGACTATTGAATTTTTTCCCAGTAATTGGTGAAGATGACAATGGTGAGATGGTATTGCTTGATGCTGAACAGGTAATGACAATTCCACGGAACCTTAAGTCGCAAGAAGTTGTTCGTCACGGCTTTATGAGCAATTATTTATTTACCAATATTTCTGCAATTTTCAATGCACCAGCAGAAGTTCGTGAAATTTTGGATGGTATGCCACGAGCTAAAGAAGAAAATAATATGAAACGTGATTCAACCGTCGATGATGCAGATAAAGTTCCAGTTAATGCTGACGGTGAGGTTGAAATCTCAGAAGAACAAGTGATTGGTAAATCTAAAGAATTATTTGGCAATAAGATTTTTGATGATGTTGAACTTCCTAATACTTTTACCAAAGATGACAGTGCTGAAAAGTATGTTGAGCAGGTTGAGCAGGCTGTGACAACTCAAGTAACTGATCCAGTTGTGAATACAGTCAGGAAATCATATGATTTATCCAAAAAAGAAGCTAATCAACTAACTAAGGATAGGAAAAAGGAATTCAAAGCTACTTTGCATAAGCATGCCGATGAATTTAATACTCAAAAACGAATTATTGATACTGAATTTAAAAAGAGAATTGATAACGTTGAAACTCCAGAAGAAAAGCAGCAAGTGGAAAAAGATTATTCTGCTCAAATGGAGCAAGCAAAACAAGATTTCACAGCAAGTGTTGATCAAGATACTCAAAGACAAATTCAAAATACACCAACTGATGTAATTAAACGTGTAGAAGAGCATGAAGAAGAACAAAAGAAGCACGATGTTGAGGATGACGTCAGATCACACTTACGTGGCTTTTCAAGAACAATTCCTAGTTTTTTGATGGCTTATGGTGATGAAAACTTGAACTTGCAAAATTTTGATGATTATGTTGATGATGATGTTTTTAAAGATGTAACTAGCATTACAGTAAAGCAATTTCAATTTTTGCGTGATGGTGGTAATTATCAAGATAGTGAAACTGGAGAAACTAAGCGTTTTGAAGGTCATTTGTTTGATGAAGTTGTTTTTAATGAATCTGTAAAAGAGTTTTTAGACTTGAAGAAGAAGCTAAGTAATTACTTTGATGAAAAGAACGAAGAGGATATTTTTGATTACATTCCACCACAGAAAACCAATCAAATTTTCACTCCTAAGGCAGTTGTTGAGCATATGGTTGATGATTTAGAAGCTAATAATCCTGGAATTTTTGATGATCCAAGTAAAACTTTTGCTGATCTGTATATGAAGTCGGGACTGTATATTACTGAAATTGTTAAACGACTTTATCGTAGCAGCAAAATGAAAGAATTGTATCCAAATAATCATGATCGGCTTAAACATATCATTGAAAATCAAGTTTTTGGCTTAGCCCCAACAAAGATTATTTATTCAATTGCAACCAATTATATTTTTGGATTTGACAAATCAGGTAATAGTGACATTTCCAGAGCCAATTTTAAGCAGATTGATGCTGCTGAATATGCTAAAAATGGTACTTTGCAAGGTATGGTAGAAAAAGAATTCGGATAAGTGTATTTATTTTTAATAAAAAAATCAGATTTAAAAAGTTCTATTTGAAGATTGTTGATAAATCAACGATTGTTGTTTGAATTTGTTGTCGTCTTTTTTAGAGAAAACCGTTCAAAATAGTGTTTCGGATTTTGAATTAATCTGGTGGGTAAGATAATTTATGTAAGTAATAAGTTGGATAGCCCAACAACTGCTGATAATTTTGTTTTAAAGCATTTTACACGATGGTGGCTGAAATACTATATATCTGAGTAACTGACTCTTGCAAGCATTCAAGAGCAAATAACGATAAATATTTTAAGTGTATAGCAATAAAGCTAAGTAAGTTAATTGGCGATGATTATAATATGAAGCATCATAAAATACTAAGCTTTTTTATCTTTAATAATTGATGATAGATATATTTAAAATTAATATTTTGATCTTTAATTCAAGAATTAAATTTGTGATTAATTATCTAAGGCATTGTTTTTCCTTCTTTCAATAGTTTTTGACAACTAAATTATAATATAGGAAGGCAATGTTCTTTTTGTGCTTCAAGATAAATTGATCTATGTAAAAAAAGGTGCTGATGAATTACTCATCAGCACTCAATATTATAGAACCTCATTTTTTAATAGTATTACGTGTGAAAATAAATATTGGTTTTAAATTTGCAAATTAACACCATGTTATAAAATTTTAAATTATTTCTTTAAATTATTTAAAGAAATTTCAAGCCTTGCTGTGTTAACTGCATCAAAATTTTGTGACCACAAGGATGAACTTTTTCCGGAACTTTGTGGGTTATTGCCTAGTGAACGCATCATTTCTATAGTGTTATTTACTAGCTTTGATTTGGTCTTTTCCCAAACATCAATTGGGTCTAGACTCCACTGTGGTTTGCCATTTTCATCTGTTGTTACTAAAGCTCTAAATGCGGCTAAGATAGGGAAGATTAATCCTTGAGAGATTGTATAGTCTATTTTTTCATTATAAAATTTACTGCCAATATTCTTCTTATTAAGATCAACACCTTTAATTCGACCAAAAGCACCATTCTTTGTGACTTGAAGATATGCTTTAGGCATTTCTTCTTCGATTTTGTCGTAAAGTTTGGTTATTTCTGGTAATAATGGCGCTAATTTTTTATAAGGATTGTCTTTGTTAGGATATTCGTTTAAATAGTCTTTTAATACTGCTGATTTACCACTATATGCAGCAATTGGCTGAGTTGTTGTACTACTATTATATTTGAAAATATTGAATACATATAATAAACGGACAAAATCAATTGAGTCTATCGGGTTTTCCTCGTTTTCTCTATAAGCGACTAATTGTGCGTAAGGTTCATTTTTTATAGCATCTTTGATAAATTCGAATTTGTCTGCTAATTCTGCTATTGCCTTATCTGAAACTTGAACACTGGTATTTCTGGCAGATGCTAGTTCATCAATATTTGTAACATTAGTCATAATTTCTAGGTGAACATATTCAACGTCGTCATTATTCATTTCATCTCTATGACTAGTAATGGCATTATATGTGTGACCACCATCTAATACTCCATACAGTGTGTTGTCATGCTCAGATCCATTACCAATATTGAGCCTTAATATTTTATTTAATTTGTCCCAGGTCACTTCTTTTGCTGCAATTAGTAAGCCACGATTATTAACAAAAAATGAGTTGCTATTTTCAGATAAGGCATTTACTATTATTTTGTAAACCTTTTTATGAGTATTGACATCTCGAGGATTAACTTCTGTTGGAATACCTTCAGGCAAGTCATTAACGTTAACAAAGAAATGATAAATGACTCGATTATCATTTTTGTAAGGACTATCCATTCTGACACCTTTTACATATGGAATATTAAATACTTGTTCGTCATTCATTTTATTTTCTCCTTTTCTTTTTGACTACGTTTTAATAGTATAAAAATTGACGAATATATTAAAGGAACCATGGTGCTTATTTTGACAATTAGAAATAATTTGTATGATTATAAACTACGCTGTGTAGGAGATAATTTGAGAAAAATAAGAAAAAGTATGGGGAATATGAGCATTGAACAATTTTCAGAAGTGGTTAACTTGTCTTCAAAAACAATTAGTAATTATGAACTTGGTAAAAATATGATATCTATTGAAAGCTTAATCAGTATATATGAAGGAATTTTGAATTACCAAGATCAAGATAATGATGAATCAGCCCCAACTTTTTCAACTTTAACCGAGTTATTTGATGCAGTTATAACTGATGTATATAATAATGACGATTAATTAATTCATTTTAAAATCTTTTTTATTCTCTTCCCCGATCATCCGCAAAACTTTCATCTTGCTGTTGTTGGGCTAATTGGTTAGAACGATAATAATGCATATCCGTCCACATTCCTGCACCACTAGCTGCAAATAAGACGGGCGTTTGCTGGCCATCAATGTTTTCATTCATCATGTAGTAATATGTTCCATCACCAGCACTTTGGTACCAGCCACGTAAGTCAACAATTGGCGAAAGTGGTGCAGTATCAAAATTCGCGGTTTGTGGATCAATAGTAGATAAAGCAACCCAATTTTGCATGCGATTTTGTTGATCCGCATTTAAAGAACTTGTGCCCGTATTTAAAATTGCTTGGTCGTCAGCGGGGCGCACGCTGCCATCGTAAGCATAACTATCCTGACCATCGACACTAATCTTATTGCCTGTAAAAGTAATGGATTTAACAGCATCAGAATCTTCATCATAACCGTACCAAGTTCCCTGCATACTTGCTGGAAAATCGACTTTTTTAAATTCACTGTCACCCGTAGTTGATTGAGATTGCGTTTTGGCAGTTGACGTTTGTTCATTTTGTGCAGTTGCTGCTTGAGGTTGTTCAGGATTAGGATTAGTCGTCCATAAATTGGCAGCAATTTTGGCTAATTGCTGTCCGTGAATGTTCTTGGTTGTTATGATTTGCCATTGACTACCTGAAGCTAACAACTTTCCCGGTACCTTGTGACCGTTAGTAGCATATAGGGTCGTCGTTTTAGCAGTTGTAGTCAGTTTGGCGGCTGTTAGTGGTTGTTTATGCAATTGGCTGCCGCCAATACTTAATACGGTAGCACTAAGTAACATATAAATTGTTCTTTTCTTCATCTTAAATCCTCCTTAAATTATAAATAGCACTTTGTGTAATTAATTTCAAATGAAATTAGCAGTGCTCTGCAGAATCTGAATAATTGATAATTTTTTCACAATAAAGTATTGCTTTTTAAAACCAAAGCGATTACAATTTCTGTGTAAAGTTAGTTAACCGTTTTAGTAAAAAAAGAATAATTAATAATTATTTATTAGTTGCTATTTATTAACTTACTACACAAAAAAGTGAATTTAATTAATATTAAACGATTAACTAAAAATAATTAAGACAAACCGGTAGCTTAATTTGCTTTACATTAAATAAGTTAAACGCTTAACTTTAGCTTGATTAAAAGGAGGTAAGTGTTGCCGTGTTATTAACAAAACTCAGCGATTATCAAGCCTGCGACTATCAAAAATTAGCTAGGGCCATTCAGTTTTTACAAGCAACAGATTTGACAAAGACGCCGTTAGGAAAAAGCCACCAACAAGGGGAGAGCTTTTATTGTCAAACATTGGAATATACGACTCAAAAAATTACTGATTTTGATTTTGAAATTCATCAGCAGCGCTTGGATCTGCATTATTTAGTCGAAGGTACTGAAGAGATTGACATTGCGACGGATACCAATGTGCGGTTATTAGGTGCTTATAATGCACAACGGGATTTGCAATATGTTCAGCCACCGACAAATTATCAAAAAATAATTTTACATGCTGGTGATTTAGTTTTAATTGGGATGCATGAACCACACCGCACCAACGGTTTAGTTCATGAACCAACACACGTACGCAAAATTGTTTTAAAACTTGGCAGTGAGGAGGAATAAAAATGGCTGAGTCTGCAACTGGTAAATGGAATGCCAAGCAGATTTTAATTCTAGCAGGTATCTGGTTCGCTTTTTTAATTAGTTTTATTACGCGGCTATCATGGTCAACAATTATGCCGGCGGTGATTGATTCGTTACATTTCACAGTGCAACAAGGTAATTCATACGTTACGGCCTTTTATATTGGCTATGCAATTACGGTTTTGCCGGGAGGGATGCTAGCTGATAAATTTGGTTATCGTAAATTGTTATTGACTGCGGTGGCAGGAAATTTGGTAGTGATGTTTGCCATGGTCTTTATGCGCGGTTATTGGGACGGGCTGATTTTACGTTTTGTCTTAGGTTTAGTTAGTGGTCCTGATTTATCAGCGTGTTTAGGTATTATTACAGAGTGGTTTGATGGTAAGAAACGTGCCACGGCCACTGGAATTTTCAATACTTGCACCTCGTTTGGTTTAACCGTCATCAATCTATATGCGCCCACTGTTTTAGTTCATTATGGTTGGCGGGCAGCTCTAGCAGTCACAGCCTTGTTTCCGTTAGCAGCATTAATTTTTTCCTATTTTACTTTAAAAGGAACACCACCATTTCCGCAACAATTTAAGGTGAAAACTAAAACTGGTCAAGTGAAAGAAGAATCAGCTCTGATGCGTTTGAAACACGCCATTAATAATCGCAGCGTTTGGTTATTAGCGTTGACCGGCTTATTTGCTACAGGCGCCAAGTGGGGCGTGACTAATTGGGCTAATTTATTTATTGTGAAAAGTTTAAAGTTTAGTTTGGTGAAAGCCGGTACTGCCATGTCCATCTTTGGGATTACTTCGGTGATTTCAATGGTCGTAGCGGGGTGGATTTCTGATCATTCTAAACTATCGCGCCATCTTTGGGCAGCAATTTTTATGGCAATTTTCACACCCACGATTATTGGTTTTGCTTTAACGCCACACGGCAACTTAGCCTTGTTGTACTTTTGGACGGGTGCAATGGGCGTCGGAGCGTTTATGTTTAGCACGATCACCAATAATCTGTCCGTGGAAGTGGCCCCCGCCGATCAACGTGGGACGGTTTCAGGCTTCATCAACGTCTTTAATCAAGTTGGTTCTTTTATTGCGCCCGTGATCTTAGGCCAAATCTTGGCGGTTACAGGTAGTTATGTGACTTCGTATTTAATCATTGCCGCGTTTCCGTTAGTTGCGGTAGTAGCACTTTTATTTGTACGCGAAGAAAAAGAATAAAAGAATAGAGGAGAGAATAATTATGGAATTTGGAGCAAGTAAACAACATCAATTTAATACGACCGTTCAAAAACGGATTCAAACAGCTTTAGATTGGCTAGATGCGCGTTCAACCAAGGAATTGTTAGCTGAACCGTTGGGTAAAAAGCAAATTGCACCGGGCGTCGAATTACGATTTCAAGAATATGACACCCGAGACTATCAGACGATGAACTACGAAACCCATCGGGAACATATTGATATTCACTACATGATTACGGGTGCTGAATGGGTGCGTTTTAGTGATGCGGGAACTGCTAAACCAGTCAGTCCTTATGATCCTAAAGAAGAGATTCAATTTTTTAGACATCCTAAGACGCATGGTAAAGCTTTATTGACTGAACGACATTATGCAATCTTTTATCCGTCGGATTTGCATGCTGCTCATGGGATGGTTGCTAACAAAGTAGGACATAATCATAAATTGTGTGTCAAAATTGCTATTAATTAAGCATTTTAGTTAATCGCTTAACTAAAAAATCAATGAAGCATTATTGGATTACAATAATTTGTAATTTAATAATGTTTTTTTGTGTGATGGTGCAGTACTTGCACCAAGATTTCGGATGATTTGCACTATTAAAGCGCTTTTATGAATGGTTAAATAAAACGTGAACAGAAATAGCAGCCAAAGAGAAAGGGGGGAAGTAAAAGTTGAATCTTTTGAGTTCTCAGTTAGTATTTGCGCAAGTTGAAGCAAAAACTTCATCTGAAATCATTCAATATTTGGCACAACAGCTGCAAATGTTTGGCAAAGTACAACCAAATTTTTCTCAGGCAGTTCAAGACCGAGAGCTTAAGCAACCGACGGGGTTACCTAGCGGTAAAATTGCGGTTGCTATCCCACATACAGACGTTGAATACGTCAAGCAACCGGCGTTAGCTTTTGCGACCTTAAGGCGGCCTGTCAAGTTTCATAATATGGCCGTTACTGAACAACTGCTGGATGTGCAAGTTGTGGTGATGCTGGCCTTGAAAAACCCGCATAGTCAGGTACAGATGTTACAAAAGCTGATGACTTTGTTTCAAAATCAAGTTTTATTAGAACAACTAGTTCAAATTCAAGACCAGCAACTTTTGTTTCAACAGCTTGTGGCAAATTTTTAGTTAATAATTGAGGAGATAGGTATGAAACCGATAATTAATTTCATTATGTATATTGTTGGACTGGGGCCAACGGTTTTGATTCCCATTATTATGTTGATTTTTGGTTTGTGCGTGCGGGTACCTTTTACTAAAGCTTTACGTGGTGGCTTAATGGTCGGTATTGGTTTTATCGGCTTAAATGCCACGGTTTCGATTTTGACCAGTGTCATGAATCCCGCCATTAAACATATGATTGCCGTGATGCATTTAAATTTACAAGTCATTGATGTTGGGTGGCCGTCTGCTTCAGCGATTGCTTACGGAACAGCAGTCGGAGTCAGTATGATTCCTCTCGGAATTGCGATCAATTTGATAATGCTAGTTACGAAAACCACTTCAACTATTGATGTCGATATTTGGGATTTTTGGCATTTTGCTTTTAGTGGTTCTTTGGTTTACGCTTTAACTAAAGATATTGTTTTGAGTTTGTTCTTGGCGAGCGTCAATATGATTGTCATTATGGTCATTGCTGATCGTACCGCTCCGTTATCTGAAAAATATTTAGGGTTACCGGGAATTTCTATTCCACATGGTTATGCCGGTTCCTTTGTTCCAATCGCCATCGTTTTTAATTGGATTTTAGATAAAATTCCGGGAATTAATAAGATCCATCTAGATGCCAAAGACTTTAACAAAAAGTTTGGCTCTTGGGGTGAACCAACCTTATTGGGCTTTATTATTGGACTGGTGATTGGTATTTTGGCTTATGGTTTTATTCCGGGCATGACGCTTGCTACTAAGTTAGGCAAAATTATGTTAATGGGGGTTACTCTTTCCGCCGTCATGATCATTACGCCAAAAATGGCAGCGCTATTATTACAAGGCGTCGTGCCTGTTTCTAATGCGATTCAGTCTTTTACGCAGAAAAAATTTTCCGGTAAACGCAAAATCTATATTGGAATGGACACGGCAGTGGGCATTGGTAGTCCGGTTGTTTTGGCCTGCGCGACTTTAATGATTCCAGTAGCATTGTTGTTTGCTTTTATCTTACCAGGCAATCAGTTCTTGCCAACCATTGGCTTAGTTGGTTTTGTCTTTATGTTCCCGTTAATTGTTTCGATTACACACGGGGATTTTTTCCGGTCCTTTATTATCGGCGCAATTAACGTGGTGATTGGTTTATGGATTGGGACGAATTTAGCACCATTGATTACGAAATGTGCTCGGGCGGCGCACTTTGCTATTCCCAAGGGTTCGTCATTAATCTCCAGTATTGATTATGGTTCCAATCCATTTCCGTGGTTATTTGTTCAAATTGCACCCTTCAAGTTCATTGCTTATGTCATCGGAATTGTCCTTATTGTTGGTTTATGTTGGTGGAATCGTTCGAAAATCATTGCTGAAGAAAAAGCACTTGATCAAACAGAAACACCTACCAAATAATTTAGTTGAAGGAGTGTCTTTATTATGAAGAAAATTTTAGTAGCTTGCGGCGCTGGCGTGGTTACAAGTACGGCAGCCATGAATAAGTTAGAAGAAGAATTGGCTAATCGTGGTATTTCCAAGGATGATTATACTTTAGGTCAAGCTTCTGTGGCCCAAGTAGAGTCCATGGCTAGCGACTATGATTTAGCAATTACGACCACGCAATATGATAATGATGCTGTTAAAATTCCAGTAATTAACGGTTTGCCATTATTAACCAATATCGGTGTGGATAGCGTCATTGATGATATTATTGCTAAATTAGATTTAGGAAAATAACAATCGAAGTAAAACTTTTAAAGGATGATGGATGTGATTACTGGAGAGGTTGCAGCCACAGCGACAGGTTATCATAAATTATTGAATTATTTGCTGGTATCTTCAGGCTACGTTAGCTTAACAGAAATTATGACAATGTTTAATGTCTCGCGCAGAACAGCCTTTAATTGGTTGGCAATCTTGAATCAGCAATTGCAAAGCCAACACCTTGAAGAAATTGTTAATGTTCCTCGCTATGGATACCGATTAACTGATCATACCAAGCAAGTTTTAAAGCAGAAATCCAGTGTTAAGTTGGATGAGCGGGGGATTCACTTTAGTTCCAAACAACGCCAGACATTAATTATTTGGACATTGTTGGATAATTCTAAAGGAGTGTCTATTAATCAGTTAACACAGCGCTTTGCTTGTTCGCGCAATACGATCATTAACGACTTTAAAGTCTTGAGAACGCGCTTTCCAAAATTAGAAATTGTCAGTACCCATCAAGGTCACCAAATTCATGGTAATGAACGAGCAGTGCGCTTAGTTGTTTATGAATTACTACAAAATAACGATGCCACACTTTTTCAGTGTATTCAGCAATTAAACTACCCATTTTCACAATTTGAGAAACAATTAACTATTTGTCAGACAGCTTTAAAAATTAGTTTTTCGGAAAATGCGTTGCAACAATTAATTTATTTATTAATGTTTACTAAATGGCGTTATCAACAAGGAAAAAAGTTAGCCACTGAGCCCGGACAAGCGTGGTTATCTAAAAATACAACCGGGATTTTGCCGGCTTGTCAGAAACTATTGGAAACTATCTGCCAAGAAACTGTAACTAATAATGAAGTAGTCTTTTTAAGCAAAATCATGCTGTGCGCACAAGCAACCGCGGTTTGGTGTGTTAGCCCCAGATTATATGATAAATTAACACAAATTGCCCGGGAAATAATTTTTCGGTATAAACAATTAACCGGAAATCCGATTTCTGATCGACATTTTGTCGAAGTATTGTGTAACCACTTGTATGCGACTTATTTTCGAGTAATGTTTAGGATTCCATTTGTTTCGGATGAAATTGCAGATATCAAAAGAAATTATCCGCAGTTACTCAAATTAACTACAATTGCCTGTGCCCCGTTAGAACAATATTTAAAACAGGAACTGCCTGTTAATGAAATAGCATTGATTTGTTTATATTTTGGACCTCAAAGTGATGTCGTTTACCAAGACTGGTCGGTAAACAAAACGGATAAATATCAACTGGCCGCCTTGGCTGAGGTGTTAGTTGTGTGTTCCAGCGGTATTGGGACTTCTGTAATGCTTTATCATGAATTAATGCAAGCTTATCCGCTGATTAAATTTTCGCCACCACTCAAAATAGCAGATCTAAACAATATTTTTCAGGCTAATTATCAGGCTAAGTTAATTATTAGTGCGGCCCCATTAGGGCAAAGTTCTTACCCAGTCCCCGTTTTAACTGTTAAAGCAATCTTAACAGAGCATGATTATGGTCAAATTGAAAATTATTTACGCACACAAGTGCCACAAAAAATTGAGCACAATAGTAATGCTGTGAATCAACTGCTGACTATTATTAAGGAATACGCGGATGTAAAAGATGAGATGGGTTTACGTTCAAGTCTAGATAAGTTTATTTTACCAACTAATGATTTAGCCTTGACGGATACTTTGCCTTCTTTAGCTAGTCTTTTACCTGTGCAACATATTAAGTTGTTGCATCATTCGTGCAATATGCAGTGGCAAGCGGTATTACAATTAGGCTGCCAGTTATTAGAGCGCGATCAAATTATCAATAGTTTTTATTTTTCTGATATTACCAATTTGATCAATAAATACGGACCGTATATGTTGATTGCAGATCATGTTTTTTTAGCCCATGCAGCCCCCAGTTCTCATAGTCAAACAGTCGGTTTGGCATTGGTGGTACTAGATCAACCAATAAAGATTTGTGCCCAACAACAAACAGTTGCTATTAATTGCTTATTTGTTTTATCACCAGGGACAAATCATGAACATGAAAAAGCGCTAACTGAATTAATTGATGTTGTGAAAAATCAGCATTGTGTGGAGAGCCTAGTCAATGCTCAAACAAAGCAAGAGGTCAGAAATATTTTGATTTAGTTATTGAATGGATTAATTTTGAGCTTAATTAATAAAATTGGTACCGATATAAATTTTGTTCCGCATTTATATTGGTACCAATTTTTTTGAGAATTATTTGAAGTGTCTTCCCAAGATTTATTTAGAATATGTTCCAAATAAATAAGGCTAGAATTGAATTGTTGACTGTTTGGATAATTTATTCATCCAATTAAGTTGTTCTAGTCTCATTTTTAAGTTTCAAATACTAATCGTCTTTTGAATGGCGTTCACCAATTTGAAATTCTGCTTGGTGTTCAAACATGTAACGCACAGATATCGGTTGACTACCTGTTAATTTGTAAAAATCATCGGTATAGGTATTCATTTTACCTTCACGAATGGCCTTGGCAAAAGTGACCATGCCATCAGATGAGAAGGGTGCTTCAGAATCTTTTTTAAATTGGCCATCAGTGGTTCGAGGGACACCCATGGCATCAAAGATTTGGTAATTTTCTTCATCACTAATGGCATGATATTGAATAGAATTGCCTGTGACGTCATTAGCAATATTGATAAAATCGCTGATGGTTAGTAAATCTTTACCATTGATGTTTAAAATTTGGTGGTGCAAATTATCAGCTAATAAGGCATACGCAACGGCTTTGGCACAGTCTTTACGTGAAATATAGGCCATTTGACCGTCCCCTTGGCTATTGGCTAAATCTTGTCCTTGTTTAACAAAGGTAAAGTAGTTGGTGATCATAGCTTCAGCATATTGTGAATTACGTAAGAACAGATAATCAAGTCCACTCTTTTTTAAATAGTCTTCGGTATAAGCATGGTCAATTTTTTCGATACTAGGATTACTAGGGTCGCCGGCATTGACTAGTGAAGTATAGACAATTTTAGTTACACCGGCTTGTTGAGCAGCATCAATGACATTTTTATGAGCTTGCTGGCGTTTAGCACCCACAAAAGGCATGGAAATCAAAGCAAGGACGTCACCGCCAGTAAACTTTTCCACTAAACCAGCCTTAGAATTAAAATCAGTTTGGCGAACATCAATTCCTTGCTGTGCATAGTTGGCGAGCACGTTAGGATCATAACCACAAAAGATGAGTTGCTGTTTATTGGCTAATTGAATTAGTTCTTGCGCAGCTTGACTACCTAAATTACCATCGACACCTGTTAAGATTAACTTTTTCATGAATTTTTCCTTTCTAGATAAAGCGGAAACAAGCTTATTAACTAACCTGATTAAATATCAAGTGGCGTCACTATACTTGCTTTCAACTTTTAATTAGCTTAATCATATGTGATTATTTGAGCAATTGCCAATATAAAAAATAACTAGGTTAGAGGTTAAACCTCTGCTGAGATTGAATGAGCTTGGTGAATAATTTGTGCTAATTTAGCATGATCAAAATCTTTCCGATAAGCTAAGACGATTTTAAAATGATGATGGGTTTGGTTAATAGGCAATAATTTTAAGTTGGAAGTTTGGTTGGGCAGCGGGTAGTTGTCCGGAAAAAAGCCGATCAAATGTTGTGTTTGAATCAAAAAAAGTTCTGTTTCTAAATCCTGTACTGTTGCTTTTATTTGAGGTGTAAAGCCATCTTGCTGGGCATGCTTTAACATTAGTTGATAAGATTTACCAATTGTCTGTGGAGCAAGCATGACGAGTGGATAGTGATATAACTGTTTCAAAGTGATTGCTTGGCAGTGATATAGAGGATGATCGCTATCAATAAGTGCACAGTATTTTCCTTGATATAAGGTAATGGTTTGCAATGAGGTCTCATTGTGAAATTCTGAATCAAAACTGATGGCTAAATCGTATTGACCATTATTTAAGTTATGAGCCACGTCTTTAAGTTGCTCTTTTTCTAATTCCAAAATTAAGTGTGATTGCTGCTTTAAAGTTTGCGTGATTTTGATTAAAAAATTTAAATCAATAAGTGAAGTATATTCTAGGCGAATACGTTGCTTGTCAGTACAAAAATCGGCCATGTCCTGCTCTAATTTTTGATACTGTTGACAAATTAAGACAGCTTTCGAGTAGAACAACTGTCCTGCAGCCGTAGGAACAATTGGTTGTACACTGCGATCAATTAATTGAACATTGAAATGATTTTCCAATGAACGAATTTGCTGACTAACACTTGTTTGTGCAATATGATTTTTTTGTCCAGTTTTCGTAAAACTGCCAGTATTTACTAGATCAATAAAATATTGCAATTTGTCTAAATTCATGTAAAAACCTCTCACAACCTTGGACTTAGGTCTCAATATTGTCTTAGTGATAAATTGACTGAAATTGGTTTTAGTTTAATCAATAATTAATTTAACTACAAGCAGCCTTAATTTTTCAGAAATTTACATATAATTTACACAATTAATAATAAAGTTTTACATTGGTTTGCTATACTGCTCCCGGAGGTTGAACCAATGAAAAAATTAAATTGGGGATTGCTATTGATCATGGCTGGTCTGCTATTAACTGGCTGTCGGCGTAGCCATCAGGAACAGAGCATTACAGCAGTGGGTTCGTCAGCGTTACAACCCTTAGTGGAAGCAGCTGGTGATCAATATAATCGGTCTCATCCTAATTCTTTTATTACAGTTCAAGGCGGTGGTAGTGGCACCGGATTATCGCAGATTCAACAACGAGCAGTGGCGATTGGCAATTCAGATGTTTTTGCAGAACAAAAGACCGGGATTAAGGCTCACAAGTTAATTGATCATCGTATTTGCGTGGTAGCGGTCGTGCCCGTCGTTAATTCTCAGGTAACGATCAAAAATGTTACTTTGCAGCAACTACAAGAGATTTTTGCAGGTAAAATTACCAATTGGCAAACTTTGGGTGGCCCTAATTTGAAAATTTCAATCGTTAATCGGGCACCAGGAAGTGGCACTCGCATGGTTTTTGAACAACAGGTTATGCAAGGACTAACTAGCGTCAAAGCGCCCGAACAAGATTCTAGCGGGATGGTCCGTCAAATTGTGAAAAATACGCCGGGAGCGATTAGCTATGTAGCTTTACCGTATTTGACGCATGATTTACGAACTTTGAAAATTGACAATATCGCGGTCTCCGCCAAAAACGTGCAAACTAATCGTTGGAAAATTTGGTCGTATGAGCATATGTATACCACTAAAAATCCTAATGTATTAACTAGAAAATTTATTGATTATCTATTAAGTACTGCTTTTCAAGAGCGTGAAGTTAAGCAAATGCACTATATTCCAATCCAGTCCATGCAATATCAACAAGATGCTCACGGCAAAGTCACGAAAGTTAGGGGAAAGTAAAATGTCAGATTCCATTACGAAAAAGCTAAATCGACCTTCCGTATCTGCCAAATTAGAACAACGGGGCAAGTTAATAACACAATGTTTAACTGTTTTGGTCGTCTTATTGGTTTTGGTCATTTTAGGTTTTATTGCCACCAAAGGGGTAGCAGTTTTTTTTCAGGATCATGGTAGCTTGGTGGATTTTTTAACAGGGAAAACTTGGAGTCCCGAACAAACTAATGGACATCATGAACCGTTGATTGGGGCATTACCGATGATTGTCGGTTCTTTTGCGGTGACCTTACTGGCAGTTTTGGTGGCTACGCCGTTTGCCATTGCAGCGGCCATTTTTATGACTGAAATTGCACCGCATAAAGGTAAGCAAATTTTGCAGCCAGTGATTGAACTATTAGTGGGGATTCCGTCGGTTGTCTATGGCTTTATTGGTTTAGAAATCGTCGTACCCATGGTACAAAAAGTTGCTGGTGGTAGTGGCTTTGGGATCTTGGCAGGAGCCATTGTGTTATTTGTCATGATTTTACCAACAATTACCTCAATGACGGTTGACGCTTTAACTGCAGTACCGCGTTATTACCGCGAAGCGTCACTGGCCTTAGGAGCGACCCAGTGGCAAACCATTGCCAAAGTAGTGTTAAGAGCAGCAGCACCGAACATTATGACGGCCATTATTTTTGGGATGTCACGGGCTTTCGGTGAAGCCTTAGCTGTACAAATGGTGATTGGGAATGCTATTTTAATGCCTACTAGTTTGGTAGCGCCTGCTACGACGTTAACGAGTGTCTTAACGATGAATATGGGGAATACAATTATGAAAACAACGGCTAACAATGCTTTGTGGTCCTTAGCCTTGTTATTGTTATTGATGTCTTTGTTGTTCAATATGCTTGTCAAATATTTGAGCAAACGAGGTGCGTTGAAATGAATCCACAAAAAGTTAATAAAATTATGACAGTGATAATTTATTGCCTGTCGGGGCTGATCATTTTAATTTTGTTGGCGTTATTACTATATATTTTTATCAAGGGAATTAGTGTAATTAATTGGCACTTTTTAACTAGTCCAGCTAAAAGTTTTCAAGCTGGTGGGGGAATTGGGGTGCAATTATTTAATTCACTATATTTATTGGTCTTATCAATGGGGATTTCGCTGCCCTTCGCTCTAGGAGTGGCTATCTATTTGTCTGAATATGCGCAAAATCTCCGTTTAACGAATTTGATCCGTTCAGCAATTGAAGTGCTTAGTTCTTTACCATCAATTGTGGTCGGTCTATTTGGCTTTTTAGTTTTTGTAATCAATTTACATTTACAATTCTCAATTTTATCTGGTGCCTTAACGTTAATGGTGTTTAATTTGCCCTTATTAATTCGGAATATGGAAGACGCTTTGCAAACAGTTAGTCTAAGCCAACGTGAAGCCGGCTTAGCGTTGGGCTTGTCGCGCTGGGAGACAGTGCTGCATGTTGTTATTCCGGAGTGTTTGCCCACGATTGTAACTGGCTTAATTTTAGCAGCGGGACGAGTTTTTGGCGAAGCAGCGGCTTTGATTTATACTGCGGGTCAAAGTGCGCCACCATTAAACTTTAGTAATTGGAATATCTTGAGTTTAACGTCACCACTTAATCCGTTGCGGCCCGCGGAAACTTTAGCCGTTCACATTTGGAAAGTGAATTCCGAAGGCTTAATTCCTGATGCACAGGCAGTTTCTTCGGGGGCATCGTTAATTTTAGTATTAGTAGTTTTAAGTTTTAATCTCTTGGCGCGTTATTTAAGTAAAAAACTATACCAGCATTTAACAGGAGAATAAGGTGATGGCAGAATTATTAACTTACACGGCTGCCTTAGCTGACCAGGCAGAAGTAGCGTTAGCGACTAAGAATTTGTGCGTCAGTTACGGTGCGAAAGAAGCTTTACACGAAGTGTCTTTACAATTTGAACGTTATAAAATCACATCGTTAATTGGGGCTTCTGGTTCGGGAAAATCGACGTTTTTACGCGCGCTCAATCGGATGAATGATACGGTTTTTAGTGCGCAAGTTCAGGGGAAAATTATGTATCGCGGAGTTGATATTAATGCTCCTAAAGTCGATGTTTACACGGTTCGTGAACAAATCGGCATGGTTTTTCAGCGTCCGAACCCGTTTGCGAAATCAATTCAAGATAATATTACTTTTGCTTTAAAACGGCGGGGGGTGACTGATCCACAAAAGTTGTCTGAAATTGTAGAAACTTCATTAAAGCAAGCGTCTTTATGGGAACAAGTCAAAGATAATCTGCATCAGAGTGCTTTATCATTGTCCGGTGGGCAACAACAACGCTTGTGTATCGCTCGAGCCTTAGCTTTGCAGCCAGATATTTTGTTGATGGATGAACCAGCTAGTGCCTTGGATCCGATTTCTACGGCAAAATTGGAGAATACGATGCAGCAACTAAAGCAAAAATATACCATTATCATTGTGACTCATAACATGCAACAAGCGGCGCGAGTGAGTGATTATACAGCCTTTTTTCAGTTGGGAAAGATGGTTGAGTTTGACCAAACGCGTAAAATTTTTACGCGGCCGAAAGTGCAATTAACTGAAGACTATGTATCGGGGCATTTTGGTTAAAGGAGGAGTATATGACAGCAGATATTTTAACGGCGCAAAATGTACATGTGTTTTATGGTACGAATGAAGCGTTGAAAGGAATTAATTTAGCCATTAAACAGCACGAAATTACTGCCATGATTGGTCCTTCCGGGTGTGGTAAGTCAACTTTTTTACGCTGTTTAAATCGGATGAATGACCTAATTGCAAATGTTAATATTCAGGGACAAATCGAATTAAAAGGACAAGATATTTATGCGCCTACTATGAATACTGTTCAACTGCGAAAACAAGTTGGCATGGTCTTCCAGCAACCCAACCCGTTTCCATTTTCGATTTATGATAATGTGATTTACGGATTAAAATTGGCGGGGATTCGTGAGCGTCAAGTTTTAGATGAAGCTGTCGAGACTAGTTTAAAAGCAGCGGCTGTTTGGGACGATGTCAAAGACAAACTACATCAAAGTGCCCTGGCCTTATCAGGTGGTCAACAACAGCGAGTTTGTATTGCACGGGTTCTAGCAGTTAAGCCCGAAGTCATCTTATTAGATGAACCAACTAGTGCTTTAGATCCCATTTCAGCCACTAAGATTGAGAATATGTTATTGGAACTACGCCAGAATTACACCATGGTAATTGTGACCCACAGTATGCATCAAGCGTCCCGAATTTCTGATCAAACGGCGTTTTTTTATCAAGGTGAGTTAATTGAAATGGATCAAACTAAAAAAATATTTTTGAATCCACAACAGCAAACAACCGAAGACTATATTAGTGGACGGTTTGGCTAGAAAGAGGTTTTTATGCGGAGTGATTTTACAACAGAATTAAACAATTTACATGTTCGCTTTGCGGAGATGGCAATGATGGTGAATGAAGCTCTCAAAAAAGCGATGACCGCTTTTATGCAGAATGATTTAACCATGGCACAAGCAGTAATTGATAATGATCAATATATTAATAATCGTGAAGTCAACTTAGAACAAAAGTCATTTGAAATGATTGCATTGCAGCAACCTGTGACGTCTGATTTGCGGATGATTGTAACCATTTTAAAGGCTAGTTCGGATTTAGAGCGGATGGGAGATCATGCGGTTCGCATTGCTCGCACGACCTTGAAACTTAAAAATAAAAATGCGGTTGGCCAAGTGAAACTACAGTTAGAACAACTAGCCCAACAAGTTGAAGTTATGTTTAATCAGGCATTAGATGCGTATTTAACCAATGATGCGCAAAAGGCGATAGTTGTTGCTCAGCAAGACGAACAAATTAATCAACTGGCTCATGAAATTGATCATCTTTGTGTGGCAGAAATGAAAGCTAATGCGCAAAGTATTGATGATGGAACTTCTTATTTATTAGTGGCGACCCATTTGAAACGCATTGGCGATTATGTCACTAATTTATGTGAGTGGGTCGTCTATCTTCAAGAAGGAAAAATCTGCGATTTAGGTTAACCAAAAGTTGCTGTAGGCGGGTTAGAACAATAGTTAAAAAATGTCATTAGAAAGTTTTAGACTAGCTGGTGATGTTTTTACAGACTTTGTTCTAACCTGTTTTTGTTTTTGAGCAGAAAGATAAATTTTGTTAAAGAATTAACTTATTTCATCTAGAATTATTTTGAGCAAAGTGATATTATTTACATGTTGAATACGGTTGCATTAAAAAGCAAATAAATAAATTATGCAGCGATATCTGACATTTAGTTATTGAATAATTGGGAGGCAAAATCATGAAAGCAGCAAGAATCTATGGTAAACAAGATTTACGAATCGAAGATGTTGAATTAGATGAGCCAAAATCTGACCAAGTTCAAATCAAGGTGAAAGATATTGGTATTTGTGGCAGTGATATTCATATGTACCAAGAAGGCACTGGTATCCCATATAAGAAGCATCCGTTAACCGGTAAAACTGTACCAATTACTGAAGGACATGAATTCTCTGGTGAGGTTGTGAAAGTCGGCTCCGACGTAACGAATGTTCAAGTTGGTGATCATGTTTGTGTTGAACCTATTATTGCCTGTGGCAAATGCGAATTTTGTCGTAAAGGCTTGTACAACTACTGCACACGTGGTGTGGGTCCCGATGGCAGTTTGCAATTTATTGGTTTTTCCGATGATGGTGCCATGGCTGAATATGTGAATGTGAAAGATATTTATACGTTCAAGTTGCCTGAAGGCATGGACTATGAATTAGGTGCCTTAGTAGAACCGACAGCTGTCACTTATGAAGCAGTGCGTGATAGTGGTTTGATTGCTGGCCAAACAGTTGCTGTTATTGGTGCAGGCCCAATTGGCTTGTTAACAGCTTTGGTAGCTAAATATGCTGGTGCAACTAAAGTTTATATTGCTGATTTATCACCTGAACGTTTGGCTAAAGCTAAAGAATTAGGCTTTAGTGACGTTATTAACTCTGGCGAAGTGGACTTAGTTAAACATGTTTATGAAGAATTACCACAAGGAGTGGACGTAGTCTTCGAATGTGCTGGTGCGCAACCAACTTTAGACCAGGCGGTGCAATTAGTTGCTCCAGCTGGTGTTTTAGAGATTGTGGCTTTATTTAATGGCGATTATAAATTCGACATTACCACTTTACAGAACAAGGGTGCTGATGTGCATACGATTATGGGTTATGCCAATGCTTTCCCACCTTCCATTGGAATTATTAACCAACACCGCGACGTCTTCAAACAATTAGTAACTAAGAAGATTAGTTTGGATGATGCTGAAGAAGGTATTAAGTCATTGATGACTGATAAGTCACAAGTGAAAGTAATGATTTCTCCCGAACTTTAAAAAATAGTTTTTGACTAGCTGATTTTGATTTGTTTCATACTATTGCCTGATGTCTATTAGGCGCAGTTGATACAAGTTGAGATCAGCTTTTTTTTATTATTGCCATTGAAAAAATGATTGCTTTTCAATTTGAGCAAAAATGATTCGAACGTTGTTCAAACAGAACCACGGTGATGTATGCGGGATATGCTATAATGAAAAAATAATGTTAAGGAGAGCCGAGCTTTGAAATTAATTTATCAGACCGTGATTAATACTTTGCTATTTATGGCCATTGCCAAAGTCCTGCCAACACTGTTTTATCTGAGTGATTGGATTACTGCTTTAATTGCTGGTTTTGTTCTAGTTTTGTTGAATTTAACAATTAAGCCATTACTGAAGATTATTTCTTTTCCAATTACGCTACTGACCTTTGGCTTGTTTTCGATTGTCATTAATGCCTTAACTTTAGAGATCATTGCCACCTTAGTTCCAGGTTTTGTATTTCATAATTTTTTAGCCGCAATGTTGACGGCTGTTCTAATGTCATTTGCAAATTCATTTGTTGGTTATCATGTTTTTCAAAGATAAAGTTGAGAGAGGATTTAATTGATGGTAACAGTTCAAGATTTAATCGATCATACGAATATTCAAGTTTACAGTGGAGCAGAATTTTTAAGTGAACGCAATATTACAGAAAGTGAAATTTCTCGACCAGGATTGGAACTAACTGGTTATTTTGATTATTATCCTGCGGAACGGGTTCAATTATTTGGTCAGACGGAGACCTCTTATGCGCAATCAATGACCTCCAAGAATCGTTACCATATTTTACGAGAAATGGCGACTGATCAAACACCAGCGTTTGTTTTTTCTAGAGGCATTCAGCCGTCAACGGAGATGCAGCGTGCCGCGAAAGAACATCGTATTCCTATTTTGACTTCACCCTTAACGACCACTCGAGTTTCCAACATTATTACGCAATATTTAGAAAAGGTTTTGGCGCCCCGGAAAAGTATTCACGGTGTCTTGATTGATGTTTATGGCTTAGGAATCTTGATTAAAGGTGATTCCGGGATTGGCAAAAGTGAAACAGCCTTAGAATTAATTAAAAATGGTCATCGTCTAGTAGCGGACGATCGCGTCGATGTTTACCAACAAAATGAGCATACGATAGTTGGTGAAGCTCCCCAAATTTTAAAAAATTTAATGGAAGTACGCGGAATTGGCATTATTGATGTGATGAATTTGTTTGGTGCAAGTGCGGTCAGAACCTCTATGGAAGTGCAATTAATTGTTAATCTAAGTGCTTGGTCAGAAGATCAGAATTATGATCGGATTGGGACAGACAATCAAACGGAACGGATTTTTGATGTTGATGTACCTTCAATGGTGATCCCGGTCAAAGTCGGGCGAAATATCTCTAATATTATTGAAGTGGCTGCTATGAATTATCGAGCTAAAAAATTAGGATATGATGCTGCCGCCCGTTTTGAAAAACAATTAAATAATTTAATCAAAGAACATTCAGAAAGTGAGTAAGTATGAGTTTAGCTTTAAATCCAATTTTTGTGCAATTTGGCCCCTTTGAGATTCATTGGTATGGGGTCATTATTGCTTGTGGTGCGATTTTAGGAGTTTTGTTAGCTTTAAACGAAGCTCCTAAACGGCAAATTATGAAGGATGACTTAATTGATCTAGTGCTCTGGGGAATTCCGTTTGCACTCATTGGTGCGCGTATTTATTACGTGGTGTTTCAATGGTCTTTTTATTCGAAATATCCGAGTGAAATTATTAAGATTTGGCATGGCGGCATTGCCATTTATGGTGGCTTGATTGCAGCTTTTATTGTGGCAATTATCTTTACTTATGTTCGACAACTGCCGTTTTGGCTAATCTTAGATATTGCTGCGCCGAGTTTATTAGTGGGACAGCTGATTGGGCGCTGGGGCAATTTTATGAATCAAGAAGCTTATGGAGCAGTGACTTCAGCACATTTTTTGCATGCTTTACATCTGCCATCATTTATTATTCACCAAATGTATATTGCGGGGGCTTATCGCCAACCAACGTTTTTATATGAATCATTGTGGAACTTGGTCGGTGTGGTTTTATTATTGAGTTTGCGTCACCGACCGCATTTGTTTAAGCAAGGTGAAGTCTTTTTAAGTTATGTATTATGGTATTCTTTTGGCCGCTTTTTTATCGAAGGAATGCGGACTGATAGTCTATACTTATTGAACATTTTAAGAGTTTCTCAAGTTTTGTCGTTAGTTTTGTTTATTGGCGCTGGTGTTCTAATATATTATCGGCGTAAAAAAGTGCAACCACCAGATTATTTGGCCGGAAGTGGCTTAAAATTTCCCTATCAACGTTAGTGGAAAGCACAATACTAGCTTTTGGTCAATTTAACTCTTATGATTATTATGTGATAAAAAGTAGAAAGTGTGGCTCAAATGCAAGAATATGATGTAATTGTAATTGGCGCGGGACCTGCCGGCTTAACGGCCGCTTTGTATGCTTCACGGGCTAACTTGAAAGTCTTAATTTTAGATCGGGGCATTTACGGCGGGCAAATGAACAATACCGCCGAGGTGGAAAATTATCCCGGCTTTGATTCCATTATGGGACCGGATTTAAGTGAAAAAATGTATCATTCAACTATTCAATTTGGTGCCAAGTATCAATACGGAATGGTGACGGATGTTGAGGATCATCAATCTTATAAAATCGTTAAAACCAGCGATGAAACTTTTAAGACGGGAGCTTTAGTGATTGCTACTGGCTCAGAGTATAAAAAAATCGGGGTTCCTGGCGAAGAAGATTATTCCGGTAAAGGTGTCTCTTATTGTGCTGTCTGTGATGGGGCTTTCTTTAAAAATGAAGATTTAGCGGTCATTGGTGGTGGTGATTCTGCTGTTGAAGAGGGAATTTATCTAACTCAACTAGCTAAATCAGTCACCATCATACACCGGAGAGACCAACTACGGGCCCAACCAATTTTACAAAAGCGGGCCTTTGCGAATGACAAAATTAAGTTTATTTGGAATGCCGACGTGGAGGAGATTCAGGGCGACCAAGCAAAAGTCACTGGTGTGAAATACCGTGATAAAATCTCTGGTGCCGAGCAAGTGCTACCAGCTAGTGGTGTGTTCATTTATGTTGGTATCCAACCTAATACACAGCAATTCAGTGACTTAAAGATTACTGATGAAGCTGGTTGGATTATTACGGATGATCAAATGCAAACCCCAGTCCCAGGAATTTTTGCGGTGGGTGATGTGCGCAAAAAGACTTTGCGGCAAATTACCACAGCAGTTGGTGATGGTGGCTTAGCAGGTCAAAATGTCTTTAATTATTTACAAACTTTGGCTGATGAAAAATAGCTAGTTTAGTTAATTATTTGAATTACAAGAGCAAGTCGCGTGGAAAAGTTTTTAACTTTTGTACGCGGCTTTTTTGGTATCAATTAGTATTTGTAGCTTTTTTGAGAGCAAGTACTTGCATTTAAAAACTATTACTGATACGATTCATTTGTGTTAGAAAGGAGTGGCGACAATGTATCAAAAGTATATGGACAATGAGCAATTTAATTTTCAAATTAATCGTTTTTTAGAACCGTATGAAAAGGACGTAGCAGTACAAAAGGTTATTGCACGAACAGCTTTGCAGATTAAAAGTCGTCAAGATTGGTATGAAACTTGGAATCAGCTAGCAATGAAGACGGCACAAAAAGCCACAGCAACTCAGCAAATGAAAGATTATGGCTTAGCTTCGACTTATTACCAGTTGGCAGATTTCTTTTTGACTGAGCAAGATGAACGCAAGCAAGCAACTTATCGAGGATATGTTGATAATTTTTACCACAGTATTGACACCACTAACTTGATTTTTGAAGATGTTCCTTATCAAAAAGGTATTTTGCCAGTAGTTCGAATCAATCATCCGCATGCGCAAAGAACTTTACTATTTCATGGTGGTTTCGATTCTTATTTGGAAGAAATGCTTCGTTTAGTCTTTCAATACGGTTTAGATGATCAATTACCAAATTATAATTTTGTTTTGTTTGAAGGTCCTGGTCAAGGACGAGCTTTACGTTCAGGGTTAGCTTTAACTTCTAAGTGGGAAGAACCCGTTGGGTATTTGCTTGATTATTATCAATTAGACTCAGCTGATTTATTGGGAATGTCTTTGGGCGGATATTTATCCGTGCGAGCCGCTGCTAAAGATCATCGAATTCGGCGCGTGATTGCCTATGATGCAATGTTGAATTTAAGTGATGCATTGGTAATGAAGTTGCCCCAAGCTAGCCAATATTTAGACCATTTAGATGATCCGAAAATTGCGACTAGTTTTAATGACTTTTTGGTTAAATTATCCAATAATAATGTTGATTTAGCTTTTAAAATGCAAAAAGGCATGGATATTACGTTAACTAAGCAGCCTGTTGATTTTGTAAAAGAGGCTTTAAATTATACCTTGAAGGGAGTATTAGATGAAGTAATAGCAGATGTATTATTAATAGGCGGGACTAAAGATTTATACGTTCCTGCAGCTGTTACTTTAAAAGAAGCAGCAGGTCTAGTTAATGCCAGATCTCTGACGGTAAAAATTTTAACGGAGGCTAGTGGCGGTGCTAGACATTGCCAAGTTGGAGATAAGAAATTGGCTTTTCAAATATTAACTGAATTTTTAAGTTCGAATAATTTAATGACGAATAAAAATTGAGTTGAATTAATTGCTTAAGTTAGCCACTCGAAAAGTAAAGGGCACCGAGATAAAAATTCAGCATCATTTTTTTAACAAAACTCCCAGTAGTTAAATGATTTCTTAAATATTTGGAACGGTCGCGTTTTTTCATTCAGAATAATTAAGTTGTCGTAACCACTTTTCTTAGTAGAACGGTATAATGAAACAGGAAGCTTTAAATAACTAACAAGGTGGAGGCTGAACCATGAGTTGGCAAGATAATTATCAAGTATGGGCACAATATCCGCATTTGGATCCGACTTTACAACAACAATTAACGAAATTAGCAACAGATACGAAACAATTGGAAGCCGCTTTTTATGAACCATTAGAATTTGGAACGGCTGGCATGCGAGGGTTAATGGGCCCAGGCATTCATCGGATGAATTTATATACTGTTCGCCAAGCAGCAGAAGGTTTGGCCAAATTGATGGATACTTTGACACCACAAGAAAAAAACAAAGGCGTGGTCATTAGTTTTGACTCTCGGTACAATTCTCTTTTGTTTGCACAAGAATCGGCGCGGGTTTTAGGTCAACATCAAATCCCAGTTTACCTATTTGACAGTTTGCGACCGACACCGGAATTGTCATTTGCCGTCCGGCATTTGCAAACTTATGCAGGCATTATGATAACGGCCAGCCATAATCCGGCCCCTTATAATGGCTTTAAAATTTATGGTCCTGATGGTGGGCAAATGCCACCGAAAGAATCAGATTTGATTACCAAATATGTGCGCCAAGCAGCCGATTTATTTCAAATTGCTGTGGCGGACTTACATGAATTACGGCAGCAACATTTATTAACAATGATTGGCGAAGATGTGGATCAAGCTTATCTCAAAGCTATTCAAGCAGTTTCAATTGACCGCCAGTTACTGGCTGATTATTCGCAAATGAAATTTGTTTATACGCCATTGCATGGAACGGGTAAAATGTTGGCGGGTCGCGTTTTTGAACAAGCTGGACTGAAAAATATGCAGTTAGTGAGTGAACAGGCGATTTTAGATCCCGAATTTGCCACGGTTCAATTTCCAAATCCGGAATTCGCGGAAACATTTAATCTAGCGATTCGCGATGGTCAAAAGAGTGCGGCTGATGTTTTAATCGCAACAGATCCCGATGCCGACCGCCTAGGAGCAGCTGTCTTGCAACCAGATGGCAATTACCAATTAATGACGGGCAATCAAATTGCTTGTGTTTTGTTGGAATATATTTTAAAGACTAAGCAACGCTTGCATCAATTACCTAAGAATGCGGCAGTGGTTAAATCAATTGTCTCTACCGAATTAGCAACGAAAATTGCCAATCATTATCAAGTCCAAATGATTAACGTTTTGACCGGTTTTAAGTTTATTGCGGAGCAAATTCAACAATTTGAACAAACGGGGGAACATCAATTTTTATTTGGGTTTGAAGAAAGTTATGGTTACTTGATTCAACCATTTGTCCGGGATAAAGATGCGATTCAAGCTAGTTTATTATTAGCTGAAGTGGCCGCGTATTATAAGAGTCAGAATTTGACTTTGTATGATGGCCTACAACAAATCTACCAACAATACGGTTACTTTAAAGAACAAACGATTGCGAAGACGTTTGCTGGTGTCGACGGTGTACAGCAAATGCAGACTTTGATGCAACAATTTCGTCAGCAGGTGCCCCAAACCATTAATGGGACCGCTGTTGTTAGTGTCCAAGATTTTCAAAGTGGTCAACAAATAAATGCCGATGGAACTCAAGCAACGTTGAATCTGCCCCAGTCTAACGTCTTGAAATTTATCTTAGCAGATGAAACTTGGATTGCGGTGCGGCCATCGGGTACAGAACCCAAGATTAAAAATTATGTGGGAGTTTGTGCCGATACCCAGGCCACGGCTGATGCTAAATTAGCTGCTTACGCCCAAGTGGTTAATGCGTGGTATGACTAAGTTGAAAACTTTTTGACTGCGGACTAGTTTAAGGTTATATGTTAATGGCGAAAATATGTTCGGAGTGGTATGATATGAACCACTAGGTTAAAAACTTTATGAAGAGTCAAATTACTAAAGTAAGTTTATCCTTTAGAATTTGGCTTTTTTGACTTTAAAGATTTAAAGTGAGTCGCACTTGAGACGAAAAGAATGCTCGTATTGATGTTAAGGAGGACTCAGAGTGATTGATCGGATAACAGATAATCAATTTGAATTAGTTTCTAAGTATCAGCCGGCAGGTGATCAACAACAAGCTATTGATCAATTAGTAACAGATTTTCAAAAAGGTAATCGTACGCAGGTGTTAAAAGGAGCTACCGGAACTGGAAAAACTTTTACCATGGCCAATGTTATTCAAAAATTGAACAAACCGACGCTCGTGATTTCCCATAATAAAACGCTGGCTGGTCAGTTGTATGGTGAATTTAAGGAATTCTTTCCTCATAATGCGGTGGAATACTTTGTGAGTTATTATGACTATTATCAGCCAGAAGCTTATGTGCCTTCTAGTGATACCTATATTGAAAAAGACTCCAGTATTAATGATGAAATTGATAAATTACGTCATGCGGCGACTTCGGCATTACTAGAACGTAATGATGTGATTGTGGTTGCTTCCGTTTCGTGTATCTTTGGTTTAGGTGATCCGCGGGAATATCAACAAAGTGTCATTTCCTTGCGGTCGGGGCAAGAGATTAGTCGCGATGAATTACTCAAGAACTTAATTAATAATCAATTTGAACGTAATGATATTGACTTTCAGCGGGGCCGTTTTCGGGTACGCGGTGATGTGGTCGATATTTTTCCAGCGTCACGCGATGATCATTCTTTACGCATTGAATTTTTTGGCGATGAAATTGACCGGATTTTAGAAATGGATCCATTAACTGGGGAATTAATTGGCGAACGTCCGCAGGTTTCGATCTTTCCGGCAACGCATTTTATGACTAATGAAACACAAATGCAGGCCGCTTTAGAACGCATCTCTTTGGAATTGGACCAACGTTTAAAAGAATTAAAACAGGCTGGTAAATTGCTGGAAGCCCAACGCTTGGAGCAGCGTACTAATTATGATATTGAAATGATGCGAGAAATGGGATATACGTCAGGCATTGAAAATTATTCGCGACACATGGAAGGGCGTAGCGAAGGCGAACCGCCGTTTACATTACTTGACTTTTTTCCCGATGATTTTAACATTATGATTGATGAATCTCATGTGACGATGCCCCAAATTCGTGGCATGTATAATGGTGATCGCGCCCGTAAGCAGATGCTAGTCGATTATGGCTTTCGCTTGCCAAGTGCTTTGGATAACCGCCCGTTAACTTTAGCGGAATTTGAACAGCATGTTAATCAGATTTTGTACGTTTCTGCAACGCCGGGGCCTTACGAAATGGAACAAACTAACGAAGTGGTGGAACAAGTAATTCGTCCGACTGGTTTGTTAGATCCTGAAATTGAAGTACGGTCGATTATGGGCCAAATTGATGACTTAGTAGGGGAAATTAATCAGCGTATTGAGCAACACGAACGGACGTTAGTGACGACTTTAACTAAAAAAATGGCTGAAGATTTAACCGACTATTTAAAAGATTTGGGCATTAAAGTGGCCTATTTGCACAGTGATATTAAAACTTTGGAACGCACGGAAATTATTCGGGATCTGCGGTTAGGCAAATACGATGTATTGATTGGCATTAATTTATTACGTGAAGGCATTGATGTACCAGAAGTGTCCTTAATTGCAATTTTGGATGCCGATAAAGAAGGTTTCTTACGCTCTGAACGGCCGTTAATTCAAACGATTGGACGGGCTGCGCGGAACGTTCATGGTCATGTCATTATGTACGCTGATCATATCACCGATTCAATGAAAGTAGCGATTGAAGAAACTAAACGGCGGCGGCAAATTCAGCAACATTTCAATGAAGTCCATCATATTCAACCACAAACAATTCAAAAGCCAATTCGCGCAGCGATTACGGCCTTAAAGACTGTTGATAATAGTAGCAGTCAAGAACAAGCAATTACGCAAGATCCGTTTGATTTTAATAATATGACCAAAAAGGATCAGACAGAACTGTTGACGCAATTGACTGATCAAATGAACCAAGCTGCCAAAAAATTAGACTTTGAACAAGCAGCCAATTTACGCGATACAATTTTAGAATTGAAAGCAGAGATTGATTAATGGTAAACGAAAATATTGTCATTCACGGTGCCCGTTCGCACAATTTAAAAAATGTCGATGTCACAATTCCACGCAATAAATTAGTGGTCATGACCGGTTTATCCGGTTCTGGTAAAAGTTCTTTAGCCTTTGATACTTTGTATGCTGAAGGTCAAAGACGGTATGTACAAAGTTTATCTTCTTATGCCCGCCAATTTTTAGGACAAATGGATAAACCAGATGTGGATTCAATTGATGGCTTAAGTCCCGCTATTTCTATTGATCAAAAAACAACATCCAAAAATCCGCGTTCCACCGTCGGCACTGTCACTGAAATTAACGATTATTTACGATTATTATGGGCGCGTGTCGGGACTCCGATTTGTCCGAATGATGGAACACCGATTACGAGTCAATCAGTGGAACAAATGGTTGATCGGTTATTACAATTACCCGAACGTACCAAGGTGCAAATTTTGGCGCCAGTTATTCGTGCCAAAAAAGGCCAGCATAAAAAAGTTTTGGCCAAAATTGCTAAGCAAGGTTATGTCCGTGTCTTAATTGACGGCGAGCAGCATGAAGTTAATGAACAGCTAGAGCTCAACAAAAATCAAAAACACGATATTTCTGTTGTGGTGGATCGGGTAGTTATCAAAGAACAGATTCGTTCGCGGCTGTTTGATTCGATTGAATCGGCCTTACGGTTATCCGATGGTTATATGACCGCCGATGTGATTGGTCAAAAGGCGTTAGTGTTTTCAGAGCACTATGCCTGTCCTTTATGTGGTTTTGGCGTTGGCGAGTTGGAACCGCGCTTATTCTCATTTAACGCTCCGTTTGGTGCTTGTCCGGAATGTGATGGTTTGGGGATGAAACTAGAAGTTGATCCCCAATTGGTGGTTCCTGATCCTGATTTGACGATTGCACAAGGGGCAATTGTTCCTTGGAGTCCAGAGCATTCTCAATATTATCCACAGGTATTGGAACAAGTTTGTGAGCAGTTGCAAATTCCTCAAGATGTGGCTTTTGCCAAATTATCACCTGCACAACAACAGACCGTTTTATATGGTAATGATCAACAAGAAATTCATTTACACTTTGATAATGATTTTGGCAGTGTCCGTGATGTTGATACCTATTTTGAGGGGGTCATTCCTAATATTAAACACCGGTATGAAAAACCTTCCAGTGCTTTTATGCGGGAAGTGATGCGGAAATATTTTACAGAGCTACAATGTCCGCTTTGTCATGGGCAACGGTTAAACCAAAAAGCCCTGTGCGTTCAAGTCAATGGTCAAAATATTGCCGCTGTGTCCGATTTAGCCATCAAACAAGCTTTGCCGTTCTTTCAAAGTGTTAAGCTGTCGCCACAAAATCAAGTGATTGCGCAACCAATTTTAAAAGAAGTTATTGATCGTTTATCCTTCTTACAAAATGTCGGTTTGGACTATTTAACTTTATCACGAGCAGCGGGAACTTTATCTGGTGGTGAAGCTCAGCGGATTCGTTTAGCCACGCAAATTGGTTCCAACCTCTCCGGGGTTTTGTATATTTTAGATGAACCGTCTATTGGTTTACATCAACGGGATAACGAACGCTTAATTCGCTCCTTAAAAAAGATGCGCGATTTAGGCAATACACTTATTGTGGTGGAACACGATGAAGATACGATGCGGCAAGCTGATTATTTGATTGATGTCGGTCCAGGCGCCGGTGCTGCTGGCGGCCAGATTGTGGCAGCAGGGACGCCGGCAGAGGTTCAGGCGAACCCGCAGTCGTTGACAGGACAGTATTTAGCTGGTAAAAAATATATTGCCTTACCTGCACAACGGCGCGCAGGTAATGGGCAATATATTGAAGTAACTGGTGCGGCGGAAAATAATTTAAAAAAGATTGATGTACAATTTCCGCTAGGCAAATTTATTGCGGTGACTGGTGTTTCGGGTTCCGGCAAGTCATCATTAGTTAATACGATTTTACAACGCGCTTTAGCTCAAAAAATCAATCATAATTCGCAACGCGCCGGTCAATATCAAAGTATTACGGGTTATCAACATCTAAAATCTTTAATTAATATTGATCAAAGCCCGATTGGTCGCACTCCCCGGAGTAATCCTGCAACGTACACAGGGGTCTTTGATGATATTCGGGGCTTGTTTGCGCAAACTAACGAAGCCAAAGTGCGGGGTTATACAAAGGGCCGGTTTTCTTTCAATGTCAAAGGTGGTCGGTGTGAAGCCTGCAAAGGTGATGGCATTATTAAGATTGAAATGAATTTCCTACCAGATGTTTATGTTCCTTGTGAAGTTTGCCATGGAACCCGTTATAATTCAGAAACCTTGGAGGTAACTTATAAAGGCAAGACGATTGCCGACGTGTTGAAAATGACGGTAATGCAAGCTTTAGAATTCTTTGATCATTTACCAAAGATTAAACGGAAGTTACAAACTATTGTTGATGTGGGGCTAGGCTATGTCCAATTGGGCCAGTCAGCAACAACTTTGTCTGGTGGTGAAGCTCAACGGATGAAACTAGCTTCTGAACTATACAAGAAAGTCGATGGGCAAAACTTTTATATCTTAGATGAGCCGACAACTGGGTTGCACGTTGATGATGTCAAACGACTTTTGGCGGTTTTACAACGCTTGGTGGATCAAGGAAATACCGTTTTAGTGATTGAACATAATCTGGATGTCATCAAATCGGCAGATTGGTTAATTGATTTAGGACCTGAAGGCGGTGACTTGGGTGGTCAAGTTGTGGCCACAGGAACCCCAGAAGAAGTAGCTGCTAATCCGCACTCATATACTGGGCATTATTTGCAACCTGTGTTAGAACAAACACCACGGGCAAAAGACTTGGATTAATATCCAAGTTTTTTTAATACTACGGGCTAATTATTTAATCGATAAGAATTGTTAATTGATAAAATAATCTCTATAATAAGTTTGTTAATTTCAGTAAGAGTAGTTGAAGTTTAAATTTGCTAGGACTTGTCAGTAAAAATTTTGCTGTCAGGATAGATACTGCAACTTAGTGGCGAGTAAAGGAGCGGATGACTGAGTGACTAAGCAACAAAAAAAGACGGATTTAGTAATTATTTCCGGAATGAGCGGTGCTGGTAAGACAGTAGCGGTTCAGGCTTTTGAAGACATGGGTTATTTTTGCATTGATAATTTACCACCAGCTTTATTAGGTAAATTTATTCAGCTAGTTCAAGAAGCAGGTAATATGAACAAAATTGCTGTAGTCATTGATTTACGGTCACAGGTTTTTTATGATCAGCTTTTGAGTAGTTTAACGGGACTAGAAGATTACTCAACGATTCAAACAAAAATTTTATTTTTAGATGCGACTAATGAAGAGTTAGTGGCACGTTACAAAGAAACTCGACGCTCACATCCATTGGCTATGGAAGGACGCTTGATTAATGGCATTGTCAAAGAACGCCGTTTATTAAAGCCACTATACCAACGAGCGGCTTTAATCGTTGATACCACTAATTTAACACCGCGCCAATTACGCGCCGAAATTTTTCATCAATTTGATCAACAACAAGTAACGCCGTTTCATATTGTGGTCATGTCCTTTGGCTTTAAGTATGGTGTGCCTATTGATGCAGATGATATGATGGATGTGCGCTTTTTACCCAATCCGTATTATGATCCAGTGATGCGGCAACAAACGGGGCTTCAAAAAAATGTTGCGGCTTATGTTTTTAGCCAAACCGCGGCACAGCAATTTTATCAACAATATTTTACTTTAATGAAAACGATCATTCCCCAATATCAACAAGAAGGCAAAACGATGTTGACAATTGCCATTGGTTGTACTGGTGGCCAGCACCGTTCGGTCGCCATCGCTCAACGATTAGGAGAAGATTTACAACAATTAAATTATGATGTCAAAATTGATCATCGAGATATCAATCGACATAAGGAGTCGGTGAATCGTTCATGAGAGATACTACGAAGACTATCAAGGTTATTAAAGGGCGGAAGCCTAAAATCACGGTAATTGGTGGTGGAACAGGCTTACCTGTTATCCTACACAGTTTACAGCAATTAAATGCTGACATCACAGCCGTAGTGACTGTAGCAGATAATGGTGGTTCCTCCGGGGCTATTCGTAATTATATTAATGTGGTTCCCCCAGGAGATATTCGTAATGTGTTAGTTTCTTTGTCCAATTGGGAGCAATTACCGTTAGACGTTTTTCAATATCGCTTTAATAGTGATGATTCTTTTTTGGCGGGGCATGCGATTGGCAATTTGGTGATTGCTGCTTTATCAGAAATGTATCAAAATGATATTTTTGATGCAGTGCAACAGTTGGCCAAAATGATGGAGGTGGAAGGACACGTCTTTCCAGTATCTAATTCACCACTGACTTTGCATGCTGAATTTACAGATGGTACGCAATTAGCTGGTGAACACGAAATTACTTACGCAGGTAAAAATATTCAACGCGTCTGGGTGAGTGATACCAATAATCCCCAGCAAAAGCCCGCGGCAGTTTTGCCGGTCTTAGCAGCTATTATGCAGGCCGATGTGATTGTGTTAGGACCGGGAAGTTTATTTACGAGTATTTTACCGAATTTAATGATTAGTAATGTGCAGCAGGCTTTGCAACAAACTTCAGCAGAAGTGGTTTATATTTGTAATATTATGACGCAGATTGGCGAAACTGTTAATTTTACAGATGCAGATCATGTTCGGGTGTTGAATCGTCATTTGGGCGGGCACTATATTAACACCGTGTTAGTTAATGGTAAGCCAGTTCCGAGTGATTATATGGATCATGAAAAATACAATGAATATTTGGCGCAAGTTAAGTCGGATTTTGCAGGCTTACGGCAACAAGGCTGTCGTGTCATTACGGATGATTATTTATCGTTGCATGATGGCGGTGCCTTTCATGATGGTGATAAAGTGGCGCGAGAATTGTTAAACTTGGCTTTTCAAGCGGGCACTAGAAAACAATAAAAATGAGTTTTGTATGTAAAAAAGGTGGTATGTCTGATGGCTTCTTATGCCAGCACTGTCAAAAAAGAATTAACTAGTCTAGAAGTTCATCCAGAGCATGCGCGGGCCGAATTATCGGCTTTAATTCGAATGAATGGCAGTTTATCGTTAGTTGATCATCATTTTATTTTGGATGTTCAAACAGAAAATCCCGCGATTGCGCGGCGGATTTACGCGTTATTGCAACAGTTGTATACCGTGGAGGCGGATCTAGTGGTTCGTCGCAAAATGAAATTGAAAAAGAATAATCAATATATTGTACGCTTGCGCCGGCAGGTGCAGCCTATTTTAGCCGATTTACGTATTGTAGAAGTTAATGGCTTTCAAATTCGGACTGATATCCCAGCAGATGTGCTGAATTCCAAACAACGCGCGCGGTCCTATTTGCGGGGGGCCTTTTTAGCGGGGGGAAGTGTCAATAATCCGGAAACTTCTAGTTATCATTTAGAAATTTATTCCTTATATGAAGATCAGAATCAGGGAATTTTGCAATTGATGAATCAATTTAACTTGCATGCGCGGGCGACGGCTCGGCGCAGTGGTTATATTGTTTACCTGAAAGAAGCTGAAAAAATTTCGGACTTTTTACGGGTGATTGGCGCCACGTCAGCAATGTTAAAGTTTGAAGATATTCGCATTGTGCGCGATATGCGGAACTCAGTTAATCGTTTAGTCAACTGTGAAAATGCCAATATTAATAAGACGATTAAGGCGGCGAGTCAGCAAGTTGAAAATATTAAATTTTGGCAAGATAATTTTGGTTTAGAAACGTTACCCCCGAAGCTTAAGGAAATTGCGGAATTACGTTTAGCTAACCCAGAGATGTCTCTAACCGAATTAGGACAGCTAGTACCCAGTGGCTCAATTTCTAAGTCCGGAATTAATCACCGCTTACGCAAACTTAATGATTTGATTAAAAGTAAAAGAACTGCTGGATTAGAAGTTTAAGGAGATAAATTAATGCGTGTTTTAGTGGTAGGAGCTCATGGTCAAATTGGACGATTAGTAGTTCAACAATTACAGTCAGAACCACAAATTCAGGTTGTGGCAGGTTTAAGACAGTCTGCGCAAATCGCTGCTTATCAGGCTCAAGGTGTGGCTACGCAATTCATTGATTTATCCGGTGAGTTAAATCAACTGGTGCAAGCAACCCACAATATTGATGCAGTGGTGTTTGCTGCGGGTTCTGGTGGCAAAACTGGGGCAGATCAAACCATTATGATTGACTTAGATGGGGCGATTAAAATGATTCAAGCTGCTCAGTTAGCGCAGGCTCAACGTTTCGTGATGGTTAGTGCTCTCCAAGCTGACAATCGTGGATTATGGTCTTATCAACGGCGGGCGTTATCAACGGGAAATTATTATTACGCTGCTAAATATTATGCTGATCAATGGCTACTGCACAGCGGCTTGGATTATACGATTATTCGCCCGGCAGTTTTAACTAATGCTGTTGGGCAAGGACGTATCCAACTAGCACCACGGTTGAGTTTACAAACTGATGCGGGCTTGCGCTCTATTGCCCGCGCTGATGTAGCGGCAACCATTGTGGCTTGTTTAAAAAATCCGCTCACGATTAAGCAAGCATTTGACCTCAGTAGTGGGGAACAACCAATTGAGCAAGCAATTGCCAGTTTTTAAGTAAAATTATTAATTGAAAAATTACAGCTAGGATCAAAGCTGTCTAACCATTAGACACTAGAGGTCCTAGCTTTTTTAGTAATTTAAGCCAGTAATTGTGATAAAAATATTGCAAAAAGGTTTGAAATTGATTAAGTGTCAGTTTATTTTATGGTTCAATTAAAAATATTTTGTATTTTAAACAATACTTTCGTTTTTGAATTTGTTCACATATGTTATTATTAAACTAAAATAAAGTTTTTGTGTATTTTTTAATTAATGAATTGAAGGGATAATTTTTGAAAAAAGACAAATTAATTTATTTAATTCAAGCAGAAATCAGTAGCCTTAACCAAAGTATCAATGAAAATAATCTATCAACTATTGTGGTGCGGATGCAGGAACAATTAAATATTTTATCAGCCATTGATAAAGCTACTTTTTTGGATGCTGACGTTCCTCTATCGGCACGGGATTTGACAGCAGAATTATCAGCTGGCGGTCCTAAAGCACAGGAGGTAACGGGATATTTTAAACAATTATTACGCGGAGGAATGCTTGATCTAACTCAACCTGTTCCAGTTCCGGAAGCAGTTGTCCGACAATTAAATTTACGTTCAGGAGATCTTGTCCGCGCCACTTTGACATCAGAAACTGTTAATGTGCAAAACACTGTAGAATCACCATATCAGTTTGAAGTTTTGGATCGTAGTCGTGAAGTCGAGTTGGCTGTGCGAGAAGTTAAGTCGCAATTATTAGTGCAACAGCAATCTGATTCCGATCAATTGTATATTGAATTTAATGATGATTCTGGAACGCAAAAGATTATTTTATTAACTGATGAAGATATTGAACCTTTTCAATTGGCAGCAGGAGATGTGGTTGATTATGCCCACGAAATTAATAATCCGGCATCTGGCAAAATCATTTGGAAATATTCAAATACTGAAAATATCACTAGGCCCGTGCTCGAAGCGACCACTGCTAAACATAAACGACGCAAGTTTAAGCCCCTTTTTAAGGGATTAAAGATTTTAACTATTGGTAGTAAATTGGCGGAAACGAAAGATACAATTACTTTAAGAGCTGGCGATTATCGCTCCTTAACTGGTCAGGAAGCACCGCAAGTTTTAGCAGAGCAGATTCAGGATGCAGATTTAATTGTGGTCTTTAATAAGAATCTTAGTTCCACTGAATTAAAAACTGTGCGGCAAATTTGTAAAGAATATCAGAAAGTGACGACTTATACCAAAGATTTAACCGGAACGCCCTTAGCCACCCGATTATCATTAATGAAAAAGCAGCTGAATAAATAAAGTTGAGATATTTTTTAGCTTGAAATAATTAAAATCTAATCAAATGATTATAAATAGATTAAAATGATTTTGATTATGGGCGAAAAGTAAGCGTTAATAAAATATTGCTGACTAATTTAATTCTTGGACTATAATATCAGTTATAAGGGAGGTATTTTATTATGTTGAAGAATTTATCAGATACAGAATTACAAAAAGTTACCGGTGGTGCACAAGTTTCTACAATGGCAACGGTAGTTGCACCAAATGAACCACTCCATGAATGGATATGGCATTTAATTCACAAACATGGATAATAGATGATTTTTGTTAATTTATGGGTTGATATTTTTGATAATTTTTTTATCTTATATTTGGTGTTAAATCTTATTCATTACTTTAATCGTAACTATCATTTGTACTTTATTCTTACGGACCTATTAGTAGCATTCTTTTGGGGGTGTATTGGTAGTGAAGTAGGTAATTTGTATTTTTTATTATGGCTAATTTCTTCTATATTTTTTTCGTTTATTAAATATAAAAAGTTGGATTATTTTAGCTATACTATTAAGACTGTATCTATTGTCCTTTTAATTTTTATCAGTATTTTTGTACAATTTATATTTAGAATATCTAATGTTTACAATCTTTATAATAATGTTGATGTAGTATTTTGGGCTAACTTTATTACCTTAATTTTAATAGTTTGCTTTATAAGCATAGATGCTTTTTATAAATTTAAAATAACAAATTTTTTATTTTATTTTAAAACTATGGATTTATCTAAGTACTTGTTTATTTTTATTTTTACGCTGTTTCTTATTGTAGAAGCTATTTTAGTTACTAGTGATAAAGTTAAATCCACTTATACTGCATTATCATTAATTTTGTTATTATTTGTGGTCTTTGCGACATGGACAATAGTTTACGCTTGGCTATTTTTTAAGGCTTATGTAGCGCGGCAACAGGCCGAGCAGAGGGTTAGAGAAGATCGCCAACTGCGTGCTGATTTAGCTAGTATTGAACAGCAATATTCAGAGTTACGCAAATTTAAGCATGACTACCAAAATATGTTATTGGGTTTAGAAGGTTTTGTCAAAAATGGTAATAATCAACAATTAACTGATTATTATCAAGAGCTACTAAAGCAACAACCTATTAAGCAAGATTTGAAGCAGATGACCATTGCGAATATTGATTATTTAAAAAATGATCCAATTCGTGGCTTGGTTATCCAAAAGTTTTTAACAGCTCAACATGTTGGAGTTCAATTACGGCTTGAATTAACTCAAGAAATTCGATTACAACAAGTTAATATTTTGACAGTTGTTAGAGTGCTGGGAATTTTGTTAGATAATGCGATTGAACAAGCACAAAAAGAAAAAGATCGAGTTGTTGGCTGTTCGTTTGTGTCATCTACTGGTCAAGTCGAGATTGTGGTTGATAATGCAGCATCGAATATTAAAAATGTGCATCAATTATTTGAACCCGGGTATACAACGAAAGCTGCTCATCAAGGTTTGGGATTAACTAATGTCCGGCAGTTAATTAGAGATGATGAACAACTTTGGTTAGATACGCAACTAGGTGAGAACCACTTATGTATTACATTAATAATTACAGAGGAGGGATAGTGATGCTCCCAGTATATTTGCTTGAAGATAATCAAGAACAGCAAATACAGTACGCTAAGATTATTCGTAGTGCAATTAGTGATAATCATATGGACATGGAGTTGATTTGTCAGACACTATCGCCACTGGAATTATTATCAATGGCTCAAGAAAGCGATAGCAATTACGGCTTGTTTTTCTTAGATATGGAAATTAATAACAATACGCATGCTGGTCTGCAATTGGCGGTAGAAATTCGTCACTTATTACCACAAGCTAAGATTGTTTTTATTTCTATCCATGATGAATTAGCCGTGATGACTATTGAACGGCGAGTAGCACCATTAGATTTTATTGATAAAGATCATGGTTTGGATAGCGTTGAAACCAAAATACGCGAAGATTTACATCTAGCCATTGTGGACTATCAAGCAATAGAACAACCACAACAGCGAATGTTTTCTTACCGAATTGGTAGTCGTTATTTCACGGTTCCGTTAGATCAGGTATTATATCTGACGACGGCAGAAGTTGCTGCAGGTCATGTCTTGTTGCATACCAAAACGCGGGAAACTGAATTTTTAGGTAGTTTAAATAATTTGGCACATCGTTATCAAGAGCTGTTTCGGAGTGATAAGAGTTATTTAGTCAATTTGCAACAACCTTGTAAGTATGATAACAAAACTAAACAATTAAGGTTTCAAGATGGTAGTAGCGCTTATGTTTCTTTGCGTCGGGCGCGGGAATTGATTAAATATTTGCGTTAATTAGTGAAGAATTGCAGTAATAAAAAAATGTTCGTGTAATCTGTTAAGATTTGCGAACATTTTTTGTGTAATTATTGCTTAATTACAATGATCTACTAAAATAAAAGTTATTAAATTGGAAAGGGTGAAGTTAGATGTTCTGGCCTTGGTTACATTTAATTGTCGTACTAATTTTAATAATTGCAGTCATTAGTGGTTTACGAAAAAATGGGCAACATCCCAAATTGTGGGCAATGATTGCGCGGCTAGGTTATTTAGTATTGTTAATCAGTGGAGTAGTCATGTTACCTTATCCGTGGCATGAACATCCATTATTAACAATTATCAAACTTTTGGCAGCGTTGGTCTTAATCGGAATTATTGAAATGGCTTTTGCGAAAAAGCAGCAACATAAATTAACTAGTAACTGGTTATGGCTGATGCTATTGGGAGCTGTCATTGTCATTACCTTAGGCTTTTGGCTCACTAGTGGTTTTCCATTATTTTAAAAAGTGAGGATTATTTTGTATGAAAGTAACTAGAAGTAGCCAACGAAATGTACGGCACATTGCAGTTTTAGTTGGTTATTTTTTATTGTATTCGTTGGCGCAAACGCCTATTGCTATCCCCTTATTGCAACGACAAGTGTCAAGCTTAGAATTGATCCTACTGCTTGTCTTATTGTTCATCTTGATGGGAGCATTGATTGCTGCATTGTGGAATAAATACCGCCACTTACCAGCTTTGCGAACAACTTGGCCACCTGTCAAACATGTGGGGCTTACTTTTGTCGGCTTATTTATTATAATGTTCTTGATTGGTCTTTTAAGTAATTTGTTTCCGACCTCTGCTAATCAACAAGAACTGGATTTATTGGCTAAAAAATCGCCAATTATGTTGAACTTGTTTACGATTATTTTTGGTCCCATTATCGAAGAATTCATTTTTCGTGGATTATTTTTTAAATATTTTTTTCCAAAGTTAAAAAATAATGGACAAACGGTCTTAGCAATTGTTTTGTCAGGTGCAATTTTTGGATTGATGCATGCTCCGGCTTTTAGTTTAGTAGTCATTCCCTATATTTTAGCTGGTTGTTTGTTAGCAACCACGTATGTTTTGTATCAAGGCGATATGCGCTATAACATTGCTTTACATTTTTTGAATAATTTAATTGCATCATTGTAAGGAGAATCATATGAAAATTTTACCAATTGGCTCAGTAGTAACCTTAAAGGGTGATCAGGAAACGCCCTTAATGATCGTGAACCGTGCAGCACTGTTTGAAGAAAAGAAAAATCAAATTGGTTATTTTGATTATTCGGGTGTTTTGTATCCCAATGGTGTCGATGAAACCGAAGATTTTTGCTTTTTTAATCAAGAAGATATCAAAGAGGTACTTTTTGAAGGATATCGTAACCAAGAAGAACAAGAATTTGCTCAGCAGTACGATCAATTGGTGGCGCAAAGTGGCTATCCTAAGTTAAAGAGTACGTTATAGTTATGACGGCAATTGAGCAGCAGAAGGTGCAGTTACGTCAAGAACTTTTAAAACGGCGGTCGCAGCTATCACCGAGCTATCGAAAACAAGCAACCAAAGCTATCACGAACTTGTTAATTAATTTGCCACAGTTTCAAATGAGTCACACGATTTTTACTTATTGGTCCGTGGGTTCAGAATTAGCGACGCAGCCTTTGGTTAAGGTGGCGCAAAGTGAGCAGAAGGTGATAGCCTTACCGCGAGTTTATGCACAACATCGGATGCAAGCGCAACTGTTTCAAGGACAACGAGCACTACAAAAAAGTTCTTTAGGAGTTTTAGAGCCACCAATCACAGCGCCTATTATTGCTCCAGCAGAATTAGATTTAGTGATTGTACCGTGTTTAACTTGCTCCTTAGCGGGCAAACGTTTGGGGTATGGTGGCGGTTATTATGATCGTTATTTACAACAACAGTCGTTAACAGCAACGACAGTGGCATTATGCTTTGCGCAGTTGCAAAGCGCACAAGTACCAGTAACGTCGCTAGATTATCCTGTTGATTTTGTGATTACTGAACAAGGTGTTAGTAAAGTGATTGAATAAAAAAACACGGCCATCAGGTCGTGTTTTTTGTAATGATTAATTTGCCCAATTATTTATTTGAATTGTTAGTCATAATATCATCAATTAAACCATAATCTTTAGCCTCTTGAGCGGTTAAATAGTTATCACGTTCAGTATCGCGTTCAATGGTTTCGATATCTTGGCCAGAATTATCTGCTAAGATTTTATTTAAACGTTTGCGGGTTTTTAAAATCTCTTCAGCCACAATTTCAATTTCGGTTTGTTGACCTTGAGCGCCGCCAGAAGGTTGGTGAATTAAGACCGTGGAGTTTGGTAAAGCAAAGCGTTTGCCCTTAGCACCAGAAGATAATAAGACACTAGCCATTGAAGCAGCCATTCCCATAGCAATGGTTTGCACATCGGCTTTGACAAAATTCATAGTATCCATAATTGCTAAGCCGGCGGTTACAGAGCCACCAGGAGAGTTGATGTACATATAAATATCTTTTTCAGAATCTTGAGCATCCAAGAATAACAGTTGGGCAATGACCGTATTAGCTAAATCATCAGTAACTTCGCCCGATAACATAATGATGCGGTCTTTTAATAAACGAGAATAAATATCGTAGGCACGTTCACCACGTGAATTTTGTTCAATAACTGTAGGAACTAACATAAAAAAGCCTCCTATTGCTTATTAGCACTCTATACATTACTCTGCTAATTTATCATATATTTAAAAAAAGTCAACTCTCATGACTTCATTTCCAGATTGCTTAATAGTAATAAATTAATTATTAAAAAAAGGACTCTAAGAGTCCTTCATGTGCGAACTTGAAAAAAGTTCCGATTGTATATCTTAATACCGATTGATCAATTCAACAAATGCATCAACAATGGATTGTAAGAATTGCTTTGTATTGTCATTATTAACTTGACCATTGTCATCTAGGTAATTCATCACATTGCCTAGGTAAGCTTCAGGCTGTTGCAAAGTTGGCATGTTTAAGAAGACTAATGATTGGCGTAAGTGGTGATTAGCACCAAAAGCACCAGGAGCACCAGGTGAAACACTAACAACTGCAGCAGGTTTCCTATCCCAAACGCTTTGTCCATAAGGACGAGAACCGACATCAAGGGCGTTCTTTAAAACAGCAGGCGTGCTGCGGTTATATTCTGGGGTAACGAATAAAATAGCATCCATGTCTTTAACATCATTACGGAAACGGCTGTAACTAGCTGGCTCTTCTAATTCACCATCTTCAAAATCTTGGTTGAAGATTGGCAAATCACTGATATCGATTAATTGTGCATCGTAGCCTTCAGGAAACATTTCTTTCATTGCATTAGCGATTGCCTTGGAAAAAGATTGCTTACGTAAACTACCGACGATAACTCCAATTTTTTTAGTCATAATTTTTCCTCCCAAATTTTATTACAAGAACATAGTATACATAACATTATTGGAAAAGAAAGTTTTTTGCTTCAAGAAAAAGAACGATTAGATACCATTGCAAAGCTAAAAATGCCGTTATTAATGGATTTGTCCACCATTTTTAGTGCTTGAAATTTATTTTCCAAAATCATTTGAAACTAATCAATAGATTTAAGTAGTAAGCACCCAAAATGAAACTTATCATTTTACTATGAGGTAAGATCTGCAGTTAAAATGTTGAAACTAATTAATAAAAAATCTATTTAGGTATTGCCAAATGTTCTTTCGTCGTGTAATATATTTCATGTGTTGCGCCGCTAGTGTAATGGATAGCACACAAGATTCCGGTTCTTGGGATCTGGGTTCGACTCCCAGGTGGCGCATAGTTGGTGGTTCATTACAATTTTGTGATGAACCATTTTTTTCTGTAAAAAAGTGGTTTTGTTTATTGCAAATTAAAAATTAAGTTGTTATAATCTTGTTGTGAGTTGGAAACGATACTCACATATATTTTTTGATTGGATGGGTCTTAATATGCCACACAGGGACAAAATTAGTCCCACGGCAAATGCATCGTCAGTCAACGATGAACTTGGTTGGATCGAAGCCATTGCACCAGATTTTTTAAGTACCCTGCGAAAGCGTTATCGAATTTTGCAGGAAATTCGCTGGATGCAACCAATTGGTCGGCGGATCTTGGCAAGTGAGTTGGATCTTTCAGAACGAGTTTTGCGGCGGGAAACAGATTTGTTTAAAACTAGTGGCTTAATTAGCTCCTCTAAATCAGGGATGATGTTAACCGAAAAAGGCGAAGAGATTGTTGCTCACCTCGATGTGGTTATTGGTAAGTTAAATGATACTTCCGTTATTGCAACGCGTTTAGCTTCCTTTTTAGGAATTGAACAAGTTATAATCATACCGGGTGATAGTGAACATCATCGACGGGTCTTGGAACTAATGGGTCAAGAGTTAAATCAGATGATGGATCATTTTTTGCCTAGCGGACGTTCAACCATCGCGGTAATGGGTGGTACAACAATGGCTGCTGTGGCGCAGGCATTGACTCCTAAGTTGTCACAGGAACGGAATTTATTGTTTGTGCCTGCCCGCGGTGGTTTGGGCGAAGGAGTTTCAATTCAGGCCAATACGGTCTGTGCTGAAATGGCACATCATGCTAAGGGACATTATCGTGCACTCTATGTTCCTGAAGATATCAGTGCTAAAAGTGTGGCCCCTTTACTGGAAGAACCTGTAGTTAAGTCGGTTTTGGATTTGATTAACCAAAGCGATGTGGTAATTCACAGTATTGGTCGTGCCAAAACTATGGCCAATCGGCGCAACATGTCGTCGAAAGAAATTGAGTTATTGGAAAACAAACAAGCTGTTTCAGAAGCTTTTGGTGTTTTTCTGGATGCTCAAGGTAACGTCGTCTATAAGATACCGAAAATTGGTTTACAGGTTTCGGATCTAATTAATGTTTCACATGTGCTAGCAATTGCTGGTGGTGCTAGTAAAGCTGCTGCAATTTGCTCATATATGAAAATTGCTCCTCAGCAGACGGTTTTAATTACTGATGAGGCAGCCTCAGAAGCGATTTTAAGGGATAAAAACCTTTAAAATAAAATATTTTATTTTTCCTGAAGGAGGAAATCTTACATGACTACAAAAGTAGGTATTAATGGTTTCGGACGCATTGGACGTTTAGCTTTACGTCGTATTTATGAAGTTGCAAATGATGACTTGGAAGTTGTTGCAATTAACGACTTGACATCACCAGATATGTTGGCTCATTTATTAAAGTATGATACAGCTCATGGTAACTTCAAACATGAAGTTTCAGCTACTGATGATGCAATCGTAATCGATGGTAAGAAGATTCCTGTTTACGCAGAATCAGATGCCCGCAACATTCCTTGGGTTAAGAATGACGGCGTTGAATTAGTACTTGAAAGTACTGGTTTCTACACATCAAAAGAAAAGTCACAAGCTCATATTGATGCCGGTGCTAAGAAAGTTTTGATTTCTGCTCCTGCTGGTGATTTAAAGACTGTTGTTTATGGTGTAAATGACGACACAATCACTAAAGATGATCAAATTATTTCTGCTGCTTCATGTACTACAAACTGCTTGGCACCACTTGCTAAAGCAATGAACGATGCTTTTGGTATCCAAACTGGTACAATGACAACAATCCATGCTTACACAGCTACTCAAAAGTTACAAGATGGTCCTGATCGTGGTGGTAACAAGCGTAATGCCCGTGCTGCTGCTCAAAACATCATTACTCACTCAACAGGTGCTGCTAAAGCTATTGGTTTAGTTATTCCTGAATTAAAGGGTAAGCTTGATGGCCATGCACAACGTGTGCCAGTTATTACAGGTTCTTTAACTGAATTAGTTGCTATCTTGGATAAGAAAGTTACAGCTGATGAAATTAATGATGCTATGAAGAAAGCTACTGATGGTAACGAATCATTTGGTTACAATGGTGACGAAATTGTTTCTTCCGATATCATTGGTACAGAATTTGGTTCTGTCTTTGACCCAACTCAAACACAAGTTGTTGAAGGTTCAAACGGCGAACAAATCGTTAAGACTGTTGCTTGGTACGATAATGAATCAGGCTTTACAGCTCAAATGATCCGTACTTTGCAAAAATTTGCAAGTATGTTGTAATACCTTAGCTCATAGTAGATGAATTACTGAAGAAGGCGGAGGGAGGATTTCTCCTTCTGCCTTTTTTGATTGAAATGATGCAATCGTAATTAAAATTATAATTTGAGATAAAATTCTTAATAGTTTGAATTTTTGAAGAGAGCATTTTTCTAAGTAAATTAGGAGGCCAATTATGGCAAAATTAATTGTTTCTGATGTTGACGTCAAAGACAAAAAGGTCTTAATGCGGGCAGATTTTAATGTTCCGTTAAAAGACGGTAAAATTACTAATGATAACCGGATTGTCGCAGCTTTGCCAACAATCAAGTATATCTTAGATAATGGTGGTAAGTTGATTCTATTGTCTCACTTAGGTCGTATTAAGAGTGACGCTGATAAAAAAGAATTAAGCTTACGTCCAGTTGCCGAACGTTTAAGCGAATTATTAAAGAAAGATGTCAAGTTTGTTCCTGAAAACGAAGGTCAAGCTGTTGAAGATGCTATTGCTGCAATGCAAGATGGCGATGTAATCTTGTTAGAAAACACACGTTTCCAAGACATTGATAATGATTTTGGCAAGCGTGAAAGCAAGAATGATCCTAAGTTAGGTGAATATTGGGCTTCTTTGGGCGATGTATTTGTTAACGACGCTTTTGGTACAGCTCACCGTTCGCATGCTTCTAACGTCGGGATTGCTACTGCTATGAAAGCAGCCAACAAACCGGTTGCTGCTGGTTTCTTGATGGAAAAGGAAATTAAGTTCTTAGGTAATGCCGTAGAAAATCCAGTTCATCCATTTGTGACAATTTTGGGTGGTGCTAAGGTTTCTGATAAAATTGCTGTGATCGAAAACTTAATTCCAAAATCCGACCATATTATTATTGGCGGTGGTATGGCTTATACCTTCTTAGCTGCTCAAGGTCATAAAATTGGTAAGTCATTATTTGAAGAAGACCGTGTACCAATGGCTAAAGAATTATTAGCTAAAGCTGGCGATAAGATTGTCTTGCCAGTTGACCATGTTGTGGCTACTGAATTTTCTAATGAGGCACCGCATGAAGTTACTGAAGGTGTCGATATTCCTGATGACATGATGGCTTTGGATATTGGTCCGAAGACTATTAAGTTATTTGAAGATACTTTAAAAGGTGCTAAAACAGTGGTTTGGAATGGACCAATGGGTGCTTTTGAAATGAGTAACTTTGCTAATGGTACTTTGCAAATTGGTCGAGCTTTAGGCGACTTGCAAGATGCTACAACAATCGTTGGTGGGGGCGATTCAACTGCTGCTGCCCAACAATTAGGAATTGCTGATAAGTTAAGCCATATTTCTACTGGTGGTGGTGCTTCCTTGGAATACTTGGAAGGTAAAGAATTACCAGGTATTGCTGCTATTTCTGATAAATAATTTAAAATTAAGGGAGAATTTAGTTATGCGGACACCAATTATCGCGGGTAACTGGAAAATGAATAATGCTCCAGCAGATACCACGAAGTTTGTTAATGCAGTTAAGGATCAATTACCTGATTCTAGTAAAGTTGAATCAGTCATTGCTGCTCCTGCTGTTGATTTACCAGCTTTATTAGCAGCTGCTAAAGGTAGTAATTTAAAGACTGCTGCTGAAAATTGTTACTTTGAAAATTCCGGTGCTTTCACCGGTGAAACTAGTCCTCAAGTTTTGGCTGAAATGGGCATTGATTATGTTATTATTGGTCATTCTGAACGCCGGGATTATTTCCATGAAACTGATGCAGAAATTAATAAGAAAGCACACGCAATCTTTGCTAACAAGATGTTACCAATCATTTGCTGTGGTGAAACTTTAGAAACTCGTGAAGCTGGTCAAGCAGAAGAATGGGTTAAAAACCAGGTTACAGCTGCGTTGAAAGATTTATCAGCACAACAAGTATCCCAATTAGTGATTGCTTATGAACCTATCTGGGCGATTGGCACGGGTAAGACGGCTACTTCTGAGCAAGCTCAAGAAATTTGTCACGTTATTCGCCAAACTGTTGCTGATTTATATGATGAAACAACAGCTGAAAACGTCCGGATTCAATATGGTGGTTCAGTAAAGCCTGCTAACGTGAAAGAATTAATGGCTAAACCTGATATTGATGGTGGTTTAGTTGGTGGCGCCAGCTTAGATCCAGAATCTTATTTACAATTAGTTAATTATCAAGATTAAGCAGTTTAATTAATTTAGTTTAAATGTTAAAATTAAGTGTGTTGATCATTTAACAAAAGGAGAATATTAAATGTCTGTTATTACTGATGTTTTAGCTCGTGAAATTTTAGATTCACGTGGCAACCCAACTGTTGAAGTTGAAATGTATACTGAATTAGGTGGCTTTGGTCGCGCTAGTGTTCCTTCTGGTGCTTCTACCGGTGAACACGAAGCTGTTGAATTACGTGATGGCGACAAGTCCCGTTTTATGGGCAAGGGCGTTTTGAAAGCTGTTAAAAATGTTAACGACGTAATTGCCAAAGAAGTTATTGGTATGGACGTTACTGATCAACGCGCTATTGATCAAAAAATGATTGAATTAGATGGTACTCCAAACAAGGGTAAGTTAGGTGCCAATGCTATTTTAGGTGTTTCTTTAGCTGCTGCTCATGCTGCTGCTGATGAATTAGGTTTACCTTTGTACGAATATTTAGGTGGACCAAACAGCCATGTTTTACCAACACCAATGATGAATGTTATTAATGGTGGTAAGCATGCTAACAACAATGTTGACTTCCAAGAATTCATGATTATGCCTGTTGGTGCTAAGAGCATCCATGAAGCTATTCGGATGGGTTCTGAAACTTTCCATAACTTAGCTTCTATTTTAAAGGAACGTGGCGACTCTACAGCTGTTGGTGATGAAGGTGGCTTTGCACCAAACAACATGAAGAACAATGAGGAACCATTCCAAGTTTTAGTTGAAGCTATTGAACGTGCTGGTTACAAGCCTGGTGAAGATATTGCCATTGCTTTTGACTGTGCTTCATCTGAATACTACAATACCGAAACTGGTAAGTATGATATGAAGGGTGACGGCAAGTCTTATACGGCTGAAGAAATTGCTGACTTGTTATCAGACTTAGTTGACAAGTACCCAATCGTTTCCATTGAAGATCCTTTGGATGAAAACAACTGGGAAGATTGGCAAATGTTGACCAAGAAGTTGGGCGACAAAGTCCAAATCGTTGGTGATGACTTATTTGTAACCAATACCGATTACTTGAAGAAGGGTATTGATATGGGTGTTGCTAACTCTATCTTAATCAAGGTTAACCAAATTGGTACTTTGACCGAAACCTTTGAAGCAATCGAAATGGCTAAAGAAGCTGGCTACACAGCGATTGTTTCTCACCGTTCTGGTGAAACTGAAGATACCACGATTGCTGACTTAGTTGTTGCTACAAATGCGGGTCAAATCAAGACTGGTTCTATGAGCCGGACAGATCGGATTGCTAAATACAATCAATTAATGCGGATTGAAGAACAATTAGGTTCCGCTGCTGAATATAAAGGTGCTAAGAGTTTCTACAGCATCAACAAATAATCAGTAAAAAATAAAAGCAGTGTTGGTGCGTTCATGTACCGGCACTGTTTTTTTGTATAAAAAAACTTAATTTTCAACTTACCGTCGAAAATTAAGCTACATAATCATACAATTTTTCTATTGCTAAATCTTTAAGGGTACAAAAACGTTGGCAGGGCACAATATGAATACTTCATTGTTTTTCTATTGCTAAATCTTTAAGGGTACAAAAACCATTGACCATTACCACCGTTATGAGTGGTGGTTTTTCTATTGCTAAATCTTTAAGGGTACAAAAACGCGGCATTGGTGATTGGATCCGCAAGCATAGTTTTTCTATTGCTAAATCTTTAAGGGTACAAAAACCTAATACTGAACAAGTCTTTGAGCAAATGTGTTTTTCTATTGCTAAATCTTTAAGGGTACAAAAACACAGCGACATTTTTCCACAAACTAAAATCAGTTTTTCTATTGCTAAATCTTTAAGGGTACAAAAACGACTGTGGGTCGGTGTTAACGTACTCCAGCGTTTTTCTATTGCTAAATCTTTAAGGGTACAAAAACTCAGTACCCTTAAAACAGTAGATATTATCTGTTTTTCTATTACTAAATCTTTAAGGGTACAAAAACTTTTGAGTCTTAAGCTGCTGCTCGTAATCAGTTTTTCTATTGCTAAATCTTTAAGGGTACAAAAACACCAGATTAGAGGTGATTAGATGCATTCATGTTTTTCTATTGCTAAATCTTTAAGGGTACAAAAACGAAATAAAGCCATTCTCATCTTCCTCTTCGGTTTTTCTATTGCTAAATCTTTAAGGGTACAAAAACCCGCCAAACACTTCTTTGAACATTGACTTAGTTTTTCTATTGCTAAATCTTTAAGGGTACAAAAACCTCAAATTTACTCTGAGATTTTAGATACCCTTTATTTGGATTATAACATAGCAAGTAAAAGATCTTTAATACAATTTTATCTTGCGAAAAATTATTATTTTGATTATAATGAAAGCGTTAAAAAATATAAGCAAGGGGTGCCAACTTGGCTGAGACAGATCTTTAATCTGAACTCTTTGAACCTGTAAGTTAGAACTTGCGTAGGGATGTGCTATTAAAATTAAGACTATTGATTAATAGGCGTCTCAATTGAGGCGTCTTTTTTTAATTGCATTTTTACGAGAGCAATTAATTTAGAAGTTCTGTGCATATTAGGAGGAATTTTAGATGAAGTTATCATTGTTAGATGATTTACGTAAACAGAATCCGGTTGTATTGAACATTTCTAATTTCGTGACTGTTCAAGATGTGGCCAATGGTTTGAATGCATTGGGAGCATCACCAATTATGTCAGAGGAAATTGCAGAAACCAAAGAAATGGTGGGAATCAGCAATGCTGTTTCTTTGAATTTAGGTGCTTTTACTCAAGAACAAATTGAACACTTAAAGACGATGGGCCAAGCGGCTAACGCTGCTCAAAAGCCCGTTGTTTTGGATCCAGTGGCAGTCGGAGCTATTAATTATCGTAAGCAAGTCGCGCTAAAGTTGTTACAAGATTTTCAGGTATCGGTTATTCGAGGTAATGCTGGGGAGATTGCAGCCTTGGCAGATTTTGATTGGCAAGCTAAAGGGATTGATGCAGGTGCTGGAACTGGCGATGTGATTGAAATTGCCAAAACTGCTGCACAAAAGTTTCATTGTGTTGTTTTGATGAGTGGTGCAACGGACTATATTACCGATGGTCAGCAGGTAGTGGCTGTACACAATGGTACGCCACTATTTGCGGCCCATGTTGGCTCGGGAGATATGTTGACTAGTATCGTTGGCGCTTTTTGTGCAATTAGTTCAGATAATTATTTTGAAGCAGCACAAACGGCGGCATTAGTTTTTGCAGCAATTGGTGAATTAGCAGTCGGTAATCAAAAAGTTGGTCCCGGTAGCTTTACTGTAAATTTATTAGATCAATTAGCTTGGGCGACAACTGATCAAATTAATTCAATCGCTCAATATGAGGAATTATAATATGATTGAAAAAATTAATTCTTTTCCACAAACATTAACGATTGCTGGAACAGATTCTGGTGGTGGTGCTGGGATGATGGCTGATTTTAAAACGATGCAAGCATGCCATGTTTTTGCCACAGGTGTCGTAGTGGCTGTCACAGCTCAAAATACTTTAGGCGTACAACAATCGTTTATGTTACCTGAAGAAATGGTCAACGCCCAGTTTGCTTCGTTGGCCGCGGATTTTCAAATTCGTGCTTGTAAAACAGGGATGTTAGGTGACGCTAACCATGTAGAATATGTTGTGAATAATTTAAAAAAATATGATTTTGGACCGTTGATTGTTGATCCGGTCATGATTGCTAAAGGTGGAGCTGCCTTGTTGACTGATGATGCGATTGAGGTTGTTAAGCAACAGTTATTACCGTTAGCAACAGTAGCTACACCTAATTTACTGGAAGCGCAACGGCTAGTCGGACATGAAATCAAAACTTCAGCTGATTTTCAACAGGCCGCTTTAGAAATTCAGGCTATGGGCACCAAAAATGTGCTGATTAAAGGTGGTCATGCTCAAGGCGATGCAGTGCGGGATTATTGGTTATTTCAAGATGGAACGGATTTGTGGTTAAGTGCCCCCCGTATTGCAACCAAGCGAACTCACGGAACCGGTGATACTTTATCATCATGTTTATGTGCCGAGTTAGCAAAACAAAGACCGCTCAAACAAGCAGCAAAAATTGCTAAAGACTTTACGCAAACTGCAATTAAGAATACTATTCAAGTCGGTCATGGACATGGTCCGCTGAATCACTGGGCGTATCAGGAGGAAAAACAAAATGACTAATTTTCAAGCAAGTATTTTAAAAGCATATTTTATTTGTGGAACGCAAGATCTTTTGCCTACTAAAACTTTACCTGAAGTAGTCGAACAAGCTTTAAAATCTGGCATTACTGCATATCAATTTCGCGATAAAGGTCCGCAAGCTATTAGTGATAAGCAACAACGTTTGTTAATGGCTCAACAATTGCGTCAACTATGTAGTCAATATCAAGTCCCTTTCATCGTTGACGATGATGTTGAATTGGCACAAGAAGTTCAAGCTGACGGTATTCATGTCGGTCAAAGTGATGAAAGAATTCAACAGGTTATCAAAGAAGTTGGTGGTCAGATGATTGTGGGACTATCTTGTTCGAATGAACAAGAAATAACATTGGCTAATCAAATTCAGGGAATTGATTACTACGGCTGTGGTCCAGTATTTGCTACAAACTCTAAGGCTGATGCTTCACCCGTGATCGGAATAAAAGGCTTAATTCAATTGAATCAACTGGCGCAACGACCGATTGTCGCCATTGGCGGCATTGCGGCAGATAATGTACGGGAAGTAGCTCAAACTGGAGTGGCAGGTAGCTCTGTTATTTCAATGATTGCTCAAAGTCAAGATATTGCAGCAAGTGTGCAATTATTAAAAGCAAATTAGCTTAAAAATCAACCATATTAATTACTGATAATTTGACGGATAACAACCAATCAATTATGTAAGGGACAGTAATGAAAAAGATTTTTTGAGAATCTGGAAGAAATTGACTAAAAGTTGATTATGCCAAAGCAAATGCTTGTTTCCAATTAATCATTGGATAGGTATTTGCTTTTTTATTTGGTAATTATTTAAAAATAATTGACGAATGAATTAGGCTAGTTAGGTTGCAACTAGTAAATGCTAAATCTTTATGTTATGCTATCAGTAGTGCCATAACGGAGGTTATAAACGTGTACAGTTTACTAACAAATATTTTAGTTATTGATTCTATTTTGATTGTTATTGCCGTTATGATGCAACCACAAAAACAGCAAGACGCGTTGAATGCTTTATCTGGCGGAGCAGGTGATTTGTTTAACACGCAGAAGAAACGTGGCTTTGAAGCATTTATGGAAAAAGTTACGACAATCTTAGCAATTATTTTCTTTGTTTGTGCGCTTGCATTGGCTTTTATGTCATCAAAATAAACTTAAATCCTCCTGTTTTTACAGTGGGATTTTTTTATTGAGTTTGCGAGGTGTAAAGATGAAGCGAGTTCCTCCCAAAACGTTGTTTATTGATCAAGGTGAACGAACGGTTATTTTTTTACATTCATATACAGGTAGTCCCAATGATTTTTTGTCATTGACTCGGGTTTTAGCCAAACAAAATATCAGTTCTTACTTACCGCTATTTACAGGTCATGGAACTTTAAATGCGGTCGATATTTTACAACAAGGTAATCCAACAGCTTGGTGGGCGGATACTAAAGCTGCCATTGATTTTGTCCGTCAAACAAAGCGAGGTCCTATTAGTATTGTTGGGTTATCATTGGGGAGTTTGTTTGCCCTGAAGGCGTTAGCAACGATGCCAGATTTAAAAAGTGGTGCGGTGTTAGGTTGTCCGATTTTTAATAATGATTTAACTAATGTCTCAGCTGGATTTTATCAATATGAAACCTATTTAGAACAACAACAAGAATTAAGCGTTGGCCAAAGAGCCATGCGCAAACGCCAAGTGGAACAATTACTACCGCAGGCGTTGGCAGGAATTAAGCAAACTGCTTTGACAGTCCGCCAACAATTAGACAAAATTAAGCAGCCTTTATTTATTGGTCATGGTCAAAAGGACCAAATGGTTGATATTCAGTCAGCCAAACGTTTAGCAGCTGTTTTGCCACCAAAACAAGTAGTGACACACTTTTATCAAAACGCCGGCCATGTCATTACAGTTAATCAAGCACGGCCCCAGTTAGAACAAGATTTAGAAAACTTTTTATTGGTAAATTAGGAGTAAAAATTGAATGGCTTTAGAAAAAAATAAATTAATTTCAGATGTTTTAGAAGTGTTTCGCAATTATCCGGATCGTAAATATACTGCTCAAGATATAGTAGATTTATTGAGATTACACGGTTCTGAATCTTATAATCACGTTTTAAAAGCGTTAGCTGTGTTAGAGGGTGAAGATAAGATCACTGCTCATGATCGTAACCAATTTAAGATGACACCCATTGATCAAAAAGTTAGTGGGACTTTTCGGGCTAATGACCGCGGCTTTGGTTTTGTTCGGTATGACGATGAAGAACCAGATATCTTTATTGCGCGAACCAATACCTTGAATGCGATCAATGATGACGAAGTTGAAGTCCAGATTTTAAAACCTGCTAATCCTTGGGGAGATAATGGAGCTGAAGGCAAGATTACTCAGATTTTAGATCACGGCCTGAAACAAATCGTTGGTGAATTTATGCCTTATAGCGATGTGCAAGTTAAAAAGACCGGGTTAGTCGGTTATGTCAAGAGTCATGAAAAAAAGATGGCCAATAATCCGGTTTTCATCAAACAAACGGGAATCACGCCCCAAATGGGCGACATGGTACAAGTAGAGATTACTAATTATCCAAGTGCCGACTTTCCACGCAGTATGGCAGGCATTGCACTGAAAACTTTGGGTAATAAAAATGCTCCCGGTGTCGATGAATTGTCCATTGTTTATCAAAATGATGTGAAAGATGAATTTCCAGAAGCAGTTTTGGCAGCTGCTCAACAAGTTCCAGATCACCTAACCGAAGCGGATTGGCAAGGTCGAGTAGATAATACTGAGCAAGTAACTGTAACGATTGATGGCGATGATTCGAAAGACTTTGACGATGCCGTCACTTTATGGAAATTGGAAAATGGCAATTTTCATTTAGGAGTACACATTGCTGATGTAACCCATTATGTTAAGCCCGGCAGTCCTTTAGATCAAGAAGCTTACGAACGTGGGACAAGTACGTATCTCGTCGATCGGGTTATTCCAATGCTGCCATTTCGTTTGTCGAATGGTATTTGCTCTTTAAATCCGGGTGAAGATCGTTGTGTTTTGACCTGTGACATGGAGATTAATCCGCAGGGAGAAATTATCAATCATAAAATTTATCCTAGTGTTATTCGCTCACATGCGCGTTTGACGTACAATAATGTGAATAAAATTTTAAATGGGGATGCTCAAATCCGCGCCCAATATGCCGATTTGGTACCAATGCTGGAAGAAATGGCGCAATTACATGAGATTTTATTTGCTATGCGACATCAGCGTGGGGCAATTGATTTTGAAGAAACAGAAGCCAAAATCATCGTTGATGATCAGGGACATCCTACAGATATTAAACTACTGGAACGTGGTACAGCGGAAAAAATGATTGAATCCTTTATGCTGGCAGCCAACGAAACAGTTGCAGAACATTTTAATAAGTTACACGTTCCGTTTTTGTATCGGGTGCATGAACAACCGGATCCGGAAAAGGTAAAGAATTTCTTTGAAATTGCTAGTTCGTTTGGTTTATCAGTTCCGGGTGATGCTAAGCATGTTACTCCCAAGATGTTTCAAACCGTTTTAGAAAAAGTAGCTGGTAAACCCCAAGAAGCAGTAATTACCACGATGTTATTACGGAGTTTACAACAAGCTAAGTATTCTCCGGATCCATTAGGCCACTTTGGCTTAGCGGCCACTTATTATACGCATTTTACGTCCCCAATTAGACGTTATCCTGATCTAATGGTACACCGGATGATTCATAGTTATGCTGACGAGGGTACCAGCGAAGATATTCAAAACCAATGGGCAGAACAATTACCAGAGGTTGGTGTTCACACTTCAGCTTGTGAGCGAAAATCGATTGATGTAGAACGAGCAGTTGATGATTTGAAAAAAGCTGAGTTTATGGCTGATAAAGTGGGACAAGAATTTGAAGGTGTCATTAGTGGTGTTACCAGTTTTGGCATGTTTGTTAGCTTAGAAAATACGGTAGAAGGTTTGATTCATATTTCTAATATGCTAGATGATTATTATGAATATAATGAAAAAGCCTTATCCATGATTGGCAAACGCACCCATAAAGTGTACACAATGGGTGATAGTATCAAGGTAAAATTGATTCGTGCAGATGCTCAGCAACGCCAAGTGGACTTTGAGCCAGTGCTAAGTCCAGAGGAACAAGAACGGGCCGATGCAGAAAAAAAACGCCGTGAACAGGAACATCAAAAATTCTTGCAACGGCATAAAAATTCAGGACGACGTTCTCAAAAAAATACTAAACAGCGCTCGGGCAAATACGAACGAAATAATCAAAAGTCCCGTCATTAGGGGGATTGATAGTTATGAAGAAGCATCATCAAAAAGCAGCGAATGAAGTTGCTAACAACAAAAAAGCGCGTCATGATTATAATATTTTATCCACGTATGAAGCTGGGATTGCTCTAACAGGTACCGAAATTAAGTCAGTGCGCGCTAGTCGGGTTAATTTACGGGATGGATTTGTGCAATTTCGACGAGGAGAATTGTGGTTAGCTAATGTTCATATCAGTACTTATGACCAAGGTAACCAGTTTAATCATGATCCCTTACGAGATCGTAAATTATTACTACACAAAAAAGAAATTAAAAAAATTAGTGGTGAATTGTCTAAAAAGGGAATTACAGTAGTTCCACTAAAAATGTATCTCAAACACGGTTTCGCTAAAGTTTTAATTGGTGTGGCTGAAGGTAAAAAACAATACGATAAACGAGAAACTATTAAACGTCGTGATCAAGATCGAGAGATGCGGCGCAATTTAAAAAATGTTTTACGATAAAAGATGATATATAAATAAATTTATTCGAGGAGTTAATGATGAAACGTGCAGTAACCATTCATTATTTAATCCAGCATTTGGAAGAATTGCTCAAAGCAAAAGCGACTAATGTTTTGACCGTTAGTGACTTAACTAATAATTTGTCGATTAGTCGCAGTACTTTTTATCGTTATTTTCCGAATGGAACTGCTTCTATTTACCAATCGCTGATTCAAGAGCACTTGGCAAAATTACAGCAGCGAACTTTTAGTGATTGGCATCAACTGGTGAGTTACTGCGTATTTTATTTAAATAATCATCAAACAAGTTGTCGTTTAATTTATCGGGTGCTGTGCCAGCAAAATTTATTAAATTGGTTTTATCATGAAATTTTAAATTTTTTAAATACGTATTCGACGGATAATTTAGCTATTTTGGAAGTTTTACAAAATAATTGGGATGAATTGGAGTTAATAACTAGCGCAATTTTTCACCAATTAAATAGCTGGTTGGAAACAGATTTTCAAATTGAAGTAACTATGGTGTTAAAAAGGTTAGATGTGGTCGGCTATCTGTTAACATGTCAAGCCATTAATGAAGCAATGTGATCTAAATGTATCAAAGTAAGGCGTTTAGGGTAAATTGTTTCTTTTTTTTATCATTTATTCTTTTGTATATTATATTTATATCATGATATAAATAAAAAAATCAGGAGGAATGGATTTTTAAAGAATTCAATTTAAAATAGAGTTTGGACGAAAGTTTCGGTCAATTAGAAAAAACGAATAACCTCTGAGAGGAAGATGGGAATTTTTTCTAGCCAGAACTTCTAACAACAATAAGAGGCAGACACCAGCTTGGTAAAGTTTTGGAGAAAGCCTACTTATTGGTCCAAACTCTATTTTTTTGGAATTGGGTACTTGACATTTAATTTTTAGGATTTATAATTTCACTATATGTTAATATTTTTTAATCTAAAAGATGAGTAAATTAGATTATTCTTATAGAGAGACATTGGCAGGTGTGAAATGTTAGGTAATCTAGTTGAATATGGTCTTTGATTAAGATTAATTGCCGAGTTCAATGAATAAGGTAATTATGGTGATGGCCATTAGCACATAATGAAGAATAATAGCCTAATCGTTTCGAGGTTGTGTACAGACCAAGGTTATTGTTATTCATAAGCGGTTTTATTTTTAAGATCGAAAACCAGGTGGTACCACGTCTTTGTCGTCCTGCAAGTCAATAATTGACTTGCAGTTTTTTAGTTTGGAGGAAAAATTAATGACTCATCAATGGAAAAGTTTTTGGGGAATCTTGCTCTGTACTTTGGCTTTAGGAACACAGGCTAATTTACAGATAGCGCAAGCTAAAACCAAAAACACGTTGAATTGGACAGAAAGTTCTGAATTGGCTACTGCAGATATTTCGCAAGCTTCTGACACCTTAAGCTTTGACGTTTTGTTGAATACGCAAGAAGGTTTATATCGTTTGGATGCTCATGGCAAGGCGCAACCAGCTTTGGCTACTAAAACCAAAGTTTCAGCTGACGGATTAACCTATACGTTTAATCTTCGACCAAATGTCAAGTGGTCCGATAATACGCCCGTTACCGCTCAAGATTTTGTGACTTCATGGCGGCGGACGGTAGATCCCAAAACGGGTTCCAGTGATGCGTTTTATTTAAATCAAGTACAAAACGCGAAGCAGATTAATGCCAATAAACTACCAGTTGATAAATTGGGAATACAGGCTTTAAGTAAGCATAAATTACAGGTGAAATTAACTCAGCCGGTACCATACTTTAAGAAATTGTTAGCGTGGCCGTTGTTCTTCCCTCAAAACCAAGCAGCAGTTAATCGTTGGGGGAAAGATTACGGTACCACTTCTGCTAAAACGGTTGCGGACGGACCATTTATCTTAAAAGGTTGGAATGGCAGTAGTGATAATTGGCGTTTAGTTAAAAATCCGCATTATTGGGATAAAAAACATGTCCGTCTACAACAAGTTAAGGAGGATGTCGTTAAGGATCCGCAAACCGGGTTAAATTTGTATCAATCCAATAAAGTGGATGAAACAATTCTTTCAGGCACGCAAGTTCCTAACTTAAAAGGCCAAAAAGATTTCTTAGTGCGCAAATCGTCTAATATGACTGATATGAATTTGAATCAAAACAAAGTACCAGCCTTTAAGAATCAAAAAGTACGGCGGGCTTTTTCTTTAGCAATTAATCGGCATCAATTGGTTAAAGGTGTTTTAGAAGATGGTTCTTTAGCGCCCAAAGGTTTTGTACCACAAGGATTAGGATCTTATCAAAACAAAGATTTTGCACAAGTTAGTCAAGTTCCTAATTCGACTAGCTCTAACTTAAAACAAGCTAAAAGTTTATTGCGTCAGGGATTGAAGCAAACTAATACCAAGCAATTGAACTTAAGTTTACTAATTGATGATACGACTACTTCCAAGCAAACGGGTGAATTTATTCAAGGCTCATTAAATAAGTTACCCCATGTCAAAATCACATTGAAGACTTTGCCCAAGGTGCAGCGTTTAGCTCGGGAACATCAAGGTGACTATGATTTAGTGATTACTAGTTGGCAATCAGTATTTTCGGATCCTATTAACTTTTTGGATATTTGGGAAAGTAATTCATCTTATAATACTTCTAAATTCCATGATGCTCAGTTTGATCATGATTTGGATTTGTCGGAAAACAAGTTTTCTCAAAATAAAGCCCAACGTTGGCAATATCAAGTCAAAGCTGAAAAGCGTTTAATGAAATTACAAGGAACAGTGCCGTTATATCAAGGCGTCAAAGCGCAATTGTTGAATACCAAGGTTAAAGGTTTAGTTTACAATGGTTCTGGTGTTCCTTATGACTTTAAGACCACTTATTTCAGTTCAAAGAAGGATTAGTGAATGAAGTACGCAATTAATCAACAACAATTACTAGATGATTTCTTAACTTATGTAAAAATAAATACGCAATCTGATGCTTCGCAAGCCTTAGATCAAGTGCCGACCACTGCCGGTCAAACACAGTTAGCACACTTATTAATGCAGCAACTGCAGGACTTAGGCTTGCACGAAATTAAATTAAATCCGCAAAATAGTTTTGTGACAGCTTTATTACCAGGAAATACGCTGGACATGCCCGCTATTGGTTTTATTGCACACTTGGATACTGCGGCTGATTATTCTGGAGCTCATGTGCAACCGCAGGTTCATGCTAATTATCAAGGGCAAGTAATTGAGTGGGCTAACGGGTTAAAGTTAGATCCACAGCAGTTTCCTAATTTGCAGAATTATATCGGTCAAACTTTGATTACTGCCGATGGAACGACGCTCTTGGGAGTTGATGATAAAGGCGGAATTGCGGGATTAATCGCAGCTTTGCGGTATTTGGTTAATAATCCTCAATTGTTACACGGACCGATTAAAGTGGCTTTTGGTCCAGATGAAGAAATTGGGCGTGGTGCAGATCGCTTTGATGTACCGGATTTTGCGGCTGATTTTGCCTATACGTTGGACAATGGTTTAGTCGGAGATATTGAATATGAAACATTTAATGCTGCACAAGCCGTAATTGATATTTCCGGAGTTAGTGTTCATCCTGGACAAGCCTATGGTCAAATGGTTAATGCGATTAGTTTGGCTGAACAAATTGATCAACGATTGCCCCAAAAAGAACGGCCAGAATTAGTTCAAGGCTATGATGGTTTTTATTTATTAAATCAATTTCAGGGTGACGTTTCCCATGCCCATTTGGTTTATATTATTCGTGATTTTTCGCGAAGTGCTTTTGAACAGCGCAAACAAGACCTGCAAAATATTGTCGCCCAATTAAATGCTCAATTTGCTCAACCGCGGATTCAGTTAACACTGACGGATCAATATTACAATATGGCAGATATTATTAACCAAGATCGTTATCCAGTGACCTTGGCACAAGGGGCTTTAAAGAATTTACAAATAGAGCCACATGTGAAACCTTTTCGTGGTGGGACAGACGGTTCCAAGATTACCTATTTAGGTATGCCGACGCCCAATTTGTTTAATGGTGGCGAAAATTTTCATGGCCCGTATGAATTTGTAACAGTAGAGGCCATGGCCCAATTAGCTCAGACAATTATTGAAATAGCTAATCTCTACGCTCAAGATCATAAGCATGTGACAAATTAGTCTGCAACCGATGCAGTGGCCAATTTTTGATTGAACGTTGATTTTTGGATAATCGGCTGGTTTGGTTTAAAACGGCAGCTAATAAAAGTCCAATTTGCGCATCCACTTGGGGACTGATTTGGAGTAGGTAGCCTTCATGACCATTTTTTAAATAAATGTTATCAACAGACATGATTAAATGATGGTGAAAATCATGGACCAAGTAATTATTGGTTAATAAATTACCAGAAACTAACCAATGTAAACTAGGAGCAATCATTAACTGGCGGCGATGATTAGTGATATGAATTAATTTAGTGATTAAAATATCGGCTAATTTAATTTGGTAATTAGCCCATGGATGCGTGCTAGTTTGAATGATATCACCCAACTTAGTTTGGCGCGGTGTTAATAATTCATAATTAATTTTCCAACGGGGAGCTGTGCGAATAAGATAGTAGCACAGCTCTTGTTGTTGATTAGTAACTTGAATGACTCCTGGTAAATTAGCGGCATTAAATTGGAGATAATAAATCATTTTAAATTGGCTGTTTGCTGTTTATTTAAAGCAATCGCATGGTAAATAGCTTGCGCAACGCCATTTTGACTATTACTGCTGGTTTGGTATTGTGCTAGTTTCTTAATTGGTGCAATTGCATTGGCCATGGCGACGCCAATTCCCGCCGCTTGGATCATTGATTCGTCATTTAAATTGTCACCAATCGCCATGACCTCACTCATCTGTAAACCTAGCTTATGAGCAAAAGTGGTTAGTGCGCGGCCTTTTTGGGCCTTAACATTATTGATTTCAATATTATTGGGTGATGAGGAAGTAATGACAATTTCGGAATTTCGTTGTAATTGTGCTCTTAATTGTTGCAATTTTTGCGGATGACGGTCACTAAAGACTAACAGTTTCATCACATTGATTTGAGGATCATGCAAAAGTGCGTCAAAACTTTTCACATAATTGATGTTCATCAATTCGGCCCGTGAAGTAGCACGTGCTACGGCCATTTTATATAAGAGATTGGGGTTTAATTTGACCAATAAATTAGCTGTATGTTGAATACGCTGAATGCGACTATTGGAATAAATTCCTTGATCGGTAATGATTTCAAAATAGAGTTTACTAGTTTTAATATGCGTTAAACATTGTTTTAAATTAGAACGATCAATGGGGATTTTGACGACAGGTTCACGGTCTTGATTATAAACTAAGGCTCCATTTAAAGTGATAAAGTCCGGTTTGACCGTTAAATTGCTGACCAACGGAGCCGCTTCACTTAAACCACGACCAGTGGCGACAACAAATTGAATTCCTGCTTGGTTTGCAGCTTGAATTGCGGTAATATTTTCTTTAGAGACAATTGATTCACTATTTAATAACGTTCCATCCATATCTGAAGCAATTAGTTTAATTGTCATAAGTTCCTCCTATATCAATAATCAAATTTTACCATAATAGGTGGTGTGAAGTTGAAGCAATTAATAAAAAATGATTGGCAACAAATTCTAGAACCGGAGTTTGAAAAAGATTACTATCGACGCTTACACCAATTTTTAAAACATGAGTATCAAGAACAAACTGTGTATCCAGATATGTATAATATTTTTCAGGCTTTTGATTGGACCTCATTTAAACAAACTAAAGTGGTTATTTTAGGTCAAGATCCCTATCATGAACCAAATCAAGCTCACGGATTGAGTTTTTCGGTTTTGCCGGGAAACAAAGTACCGCCATCTTTACAAAATATTTATAAGGAATTGCAAGCTGATTTAGGTTATCCACCGGTGCAACATGGTTATTTAAAATCATGGGCTGATCAGGGCGTTTTGTTGTTGAATTCTGTTTTGACGGTTCGCCGTGGCCAGGCTTATTCCCATCAAGGTAAGGGATGGGAACAATTAACTGACCAGGCAATAAAAGCGCTCTCGCAAAAAGGTGGTGTCGTCTTTATTTTATGGGGAAAGGCTGCTAAATCAAAGATGAACTTAATTGATACTAATAAAAATACCATTATTAGTTCAACTCATCCCAGCCCTTTTTCCGCTAATTATGGTTTTTTTGGCTCGCGACCATTTTCTAGAACCAATGAAGCTTTAAAAAAGTATGGTGAAACGCCAATTAATTGGCAATTACCACAAACAGTCACAGAAAATTAGGAGGATTGAATCATGGAATTATTTGAATCGTTGAAGCAAAAGATTAGTGGTCAAAATAAGAAGATTGTTTTTCCAGAAGCTACTGATGAACGAATTTTAAAAGCTGCTGTGCAATTACGACAAGATCAATTATTAGAACCGGTTTTTTTAGGTGACCCTACTCAAGTTCAAGCTAAGGCGAACGAATTAGCCTTAGATATTTCAGGAATTAAGATTTTAAATCCGCAAGATTATGACCAATTTGATGAAATGGTCACAGCTTTTGTCGATCGGCGTAAAGGTAAGAATACTGCTGAACAAGCACAACAAATGTTACGCGATCCTAATTATTTTGGTACTATGTTAGTTTACTTAGATCAAGTAGATGGCATGGTCTCTGGAGCAATTCATCCAACTGGTGATACGGTGCGCCCAGCTTTGCAAATTATCAAAGTTAAACCAGGTTTAACGCGGACTAGTGGAGCCTTTATTGTTCAAAAAGAACAACAACGTTATTTGTTTGCTGACTGTGCAATTAACATCAATCCAAGTGCAGAAGAGTTAGCCGAAATTGCGGTTACTTCAGCTAAAACTGCCAAACTATTTGACATTGATCCTAAAGTTGCGTTATTGAGTTTTTCAACTAAAGGTTCAGCGAAGAGTGATGAAGTAACTAAGGTTGCTCAAGCAACTAAATTGGCTCAAGCACAAGCACCCGATGTTCCTATTGATGGTGAATTGCAGTTAGATGCAGCTATTGTGCCTTCAGTTGCTGCGCAAAAAGCTCCTGGTTCTAAAGTTGCTGGTCAGGCAAACGTCTTTGTCTTTCCAGAACTACAATCAGGTAACATTGGTTACAAAATTGCCCAACGGTTTGGTGGCTTTGAAGCTATTGGACCGATTTTGCAAGGTTTAAATAAACCGATTTCTGACTTATCTCGGGGAGCCAATGTTGAAGACGTATATAAATTAGCTATCATTACGGCCGCCCAAGCATTATAATCAAATAATGGAAAAAATAACTTATAGTGCATCCGAAACGATCCAGTATGGTTGTCAATTAGCGCAACTTTTATTACCTGGTGATTTATTGCTCTTAGATGGCGATCTGGGAGCTGGCAAAACGACTTTTACACAAGGAATTGCCCAAGGGCTAGGGATTAAGCGCCCAGTTAAAAGTCCGACTTTTACGTTGATTCGCGAGTATCCGCAAGCTAAATATCCGTTGTATCATATGGATATGTACCGCTTGGAAAATGCCTCGGCTGATGATTTAGGTTTGCAGGAGTACTTTGATGGTTCGGGGATCGTAATTGTAGAGTGGTCACAGTTCATCAAAGAACAATTGCCACCGAATTATTTGCGGATTAATATTGAGCGGATGGATGAAGTAACCAGAAAATTGCAATTTCAACCACAAGGTACGCGTTACCAAACGCTGGTACAAAAACTTGCGACAATTAATTAACTAAAAAATCTCTGTTGAATAAAAATATTTGACAGAGATTTTTTATTAATCTTTTAATTGAATTAAATCTTGTAATGCGTCAGCTCCAAATTGTGCTTGTGTTTGTAATAAAATCTCAGCACAAGCTAATGTATCATCTAAGGCATGATGGTGATGTTCTAAATCAATTCCTAAGGCTTCACAAACGGTATTTAAACGATGATTTGGTAAATCGGGAAAAAATTTACGAGAAGTTTTGAGGGTATCAATTACGTGATAACATGGCGGAGTGATTTGATACTTTTGTAAGCAGTTTTTTAAAACGCGGGTATCAAAGGCAGCATTATGCGCCGTGATTAAATGCTGCTGATTAAATAATACTTTAATGTGCGACCAGACTTGCTCAAAGGTCGGTGCTGTTTGGACATCTTGTGGGCGAATGTGATGAATCGCAATATTACGCCGATTAAAGGGTGCTTGGGGATTGATCAATGTATAAAAAGTATCGATAATTTGATTGTTTTCAATTAAAGCGAGCGCTAAAGAACAAGCACTATCAGCTTGATTATTGGCCGTTTCAAAATCCATCGCCACAAAATCCATGGAAAAACCTCACAATTACAAACTTATTTTTAAAATTCATTATATACTATAATGGTGTTATTAGGGAAAACAGTTAGTTAGGAGATTGATCATGCAAGACAAAGTAAGAAATCAATTTTTAGATGATCTACAATTAAAAAAACAATTATTAGCATTACCAGTGGAAATTAAAGTTGCTGATTCCCTGAGTAACTATACATTTACTAAAACCGGTGGTCCGGGCGATTATGTTGCTTTTCCCCAAACTTTGGCGGAATTACAATTATTGACTGACTTTGCGCGAGAAAAACAATTGCCGATAACGGCTTTAGGTAATTCCAGTAATTTAATTATTAAAGATGGTGGTATTAAAGGTTTAGTCATTATCTTAACTAAATTAAACCAAATTGCAGTGCACGAGCAGCAAATCACCGCTCAAGCGGGAGCCAGTTTAATTGAAGTAACTAAAGCTGCGAGTCAAGCGGGTTTAAGTGGCTTAGAATTTGCCGCGGGTATTCCGGGCAGTGTCGGCGGAGCCGCTTTTATGAACGCCGGAGCTTATGGTGGTGAAGTTAGTACAGTAATTACACAGATTCAAGAAATTTTACCTACGGGTCAATTAGTAACTATTAAAAAACAAGATTTAAATTTTGCTTATCGCCATAGTGTGGTGCAGGACAATCACGGCATTGTGACAGCTGTGACGTTTACGTTAGTACCTGGCGATGCACATAAAATTCAAGCTAAAATGGACGAATTAAATGCTTTAAGGCGGGCTAAGCAGCCACTAGAATATCCATCTTGTGGGAGTGTTTTTAAACGTCCAGAGGGTTACTTTACCGGTCCTTTAATTATTAAGGCGGGTTTACAAGGGAAGATTATTGGTGGTGCGCAGGTTTCACAGAAACATGCGGGCTTTATTATTAATTTGGGAACAGCGACTGCCAGTGATTATTTGGCGTTAATTAAATTAATTCAAGCCACTGTGCAAGAAAAATTTGGTGTTGCTTTAGAAACTGAAGTGCGGATTATCGGTGAAGATCAGAGGTGAAAGTAAGCGTGCAAAATTGGTTAAGCCATCTTTTTACGTTAAATTCTTTAACAAATGTTATTGATATTTTATTTGTGTGGTTTTTAGTTTATAAATTATTAATGATGATTCGGGGCACTAAGGCCATTCAGCTATTAAAGGGACTATTTATCATTTTGATCATTAAACTAGTCAGTTGGTTCTTTAATTTACGGACGATTGCCTATTTGACAGATCAAATTTTTAATTGGTCAGTCATAGCAGTTATCATTATTTTTACTCCAGAGATTCGTCGCGGCTTAGAAAAATTGGGCCGTTCGCCATTGTTTTTTTCCATGCGTGACGAACAAAAAGATTTAAGTAATAATTTAATTGATGCCTTGGATAAAGCAATTCAGTATATGTCCAAACGCCGAATTGGGGCTTTAATTACGTTAAAAATGAATACCGGCTTAGAAGAATATGTAGAGACTGGAATTAAGCTGGACGCTGATGTGACCGGCGAGTTATTAATTAATATTTTTATTCCTAATACGCCTTTACATGACGGTGCAGTTATCATCAATCAAAATAAAATTGAAGTTGCTGCAGCATATTTGCCGTTGTCGGAAAGTAATGCCATTCCGAAAAAATTAGGCACTAGGCACCGAGCGGCCGTGGGGATTAGTGAAGTAACTGATGCTTTGACGATTGTGGTTTCGGAGGAAACTGGTGGGGTGATGATTACGCATAAAAACCATATGATGTTAGATCTTAGCCGGGATGATTACTTGAACTATTTACGGGCCCAATTAGCTCCCACAACGCCACAATCCAATTCAATTTTTAAGAAATTTTTGGCACATTTCCAGAAAGGAAATAACTAATGAAAAAGTGGCGCAAATTCATTGATTCTAAATATTTTTATTTGTTATTATCCTTTTTGGTAGCGTTATGGCTGTACTGGAGCGTCTCCTTGCCTAGTATTGGCAGTACCCGAAATGGAGTAACTGCTGGCAATGTGGTTAATGCTAACAAAACTGTTACCTTTAATATGAAATTACAGGTAAATTCCGATGCGGAAAATTATTTTATTACTGGTTATCCTAAACAAGTACGCGTCAAATTGGAGGGCCCCTCAGCCCTAGTTACGGCGACCAAGAACACACATAATTTTACGGTGTATATTAATCTGCACAATTTAAGTGTAGGTCATCATCGTGTTTTAATTCATCAAAGTGGTTTAAATCGCGATCTAAAATACTCTATCAAGCCGCATTATGTCGAAGTTGATATTGAGCCGAAGGCTCAACAAGTATTTCCGATTCAAGCTAAATATAATGCGAAGCAAATTGCTCCGGGTTATATCGGTGGCGATGCTAGTGTGGATCCGCAGGTGGTTCAAGTCGTTGGTGCGCGCAGTGAAGTTCAGCGAATTAGTCAAGTGGTGGCACATGCTAAGTTACCTCATGGTACATCAACTGATTTTCATCAAGAAGTTTTATTGCAAGCGTTAGATGCTCAAGGGCGCACGTTATCAGTCCTGTTAACTCCACAGACTACCCGGGTTAAAGTTCCTGTCAGTTTACCGAGTAAAAAAGTAAACTTAAAATTTGTACCAAAAAATCTACCCGAAAATAAAAATTATCACATCACTTCGGATGTCGCTGCAGTACGCGTTTATGCTAAGAAAACAGTATTGGATAATCTTAATGAATTAGAAATTCCAATCGACGTTTCTAAGATGGGAACTAAAAAATCAAAAGTTGTTACAATTAATCAAGTAAAATCTGATATTATAGATTCGAGTCCACGAACTATTAAGGTCTATTTAAAAACTGGTGATGATCAATCTTCAACAGTTAATCCAGCTTCAATAAATAATTAGAATAAGAGGATAAAAATGGTTAAATATTTTGGTACTGATGGTGTCCGCGGTATTGCGAATAAAGAATTAACACCGGAGCTAGCTTTTCGCTTGGGACGTGCTGGTGGGTTTGTATTGTCCCAACAAAAAGATAGTGACGAAGATCGAGCAGTAGTTTTGGTGGCACGTGATACTCGTAAATCGGGACAAATGTTAGAAACAGCATTAATTTCCGGATTATTATCGGTCGGGATTGAAGTTTTAAATTTAGGAGTGATTACGACTCCAGCAGTGGCTTACTTAGTTAAAGTCCAAGGAGCTGATGCCGGCATTATGATCTCGGCGTCACATAACCCAGCCAGCGATAATGGTATCAAATTTTTTGGTCCAGATGGTTATAAGCTCAAGGATGCTACTGAAGAAGAAATTGAACACTTCTTGGATCAACCAGAAGATTCTTTACCGCGGCCTTCAGCTGAAGGCATTGGTACTTTGGAGGACTATAAGGAAGGCTCTTTGAAATACTTAGAGTTCTTACGGCAGAGTATTTCTGATGATTTATCAGGAGTAAAAGTGGTGTTAGATGGTGCTAACGGTTCAACTAGTCAATTAGTCAGCAAGTTATTTGCAGATTTGAACGTCGATTTTACCACGATTGCTACTAATCCTGATGGGGTTAATATTAATAATGGTGTTGGTTCTACGCATCCGGAAAAATTAGCGCGAGAAGTGGTTAAGCAGGGGGCGCAAGTCGGATTAGCTTTTGATGGTGACGGTGACCGCTGTATTGCTGTTGATGAAAAGGGGAATATTGTTGACGGTGATAAAATTATGTTTATTCTGGGCAACTATTTTAAAGCCCACGGTCGTTTGAAAAAGGATACTATTGTTACTACAGTGATGAGTAATTTGGGCTTATACAAAGCTATTGAAGCGAACGGTATGAAGTCCGTTCAAACGGATGTTGGTGATCGCCATGTGGCTGCTGAAATGGTTCAGAATGGCTATAACTTAGGTGGCGAACAATCAGGTCATGTGATCATTTTTGATTTGCATAACACGGGTGATGGGATGTTAACCGGTATTCAGTTGTTAAACGTTGTTAAACAAACTGGTCAACAATTGTCGCAACTAGCAGCGCCAGTAAAAACTTATCCACAAGTATTAATTAATGTGAAAGTGCAAAATAAAAATGATTGGCAAAATTATCCTGCCATTCAAGAGGCCATTGATACAGTTGAAAAGGAAATGAATGGTGATGGTCGAGTTTTAGTTCGCCCTAGTGGGACTGAAGCTTTACTCCGGGTAATGATTGAAGCTGCTACTAGAGAAGATGCCCAACGTTTTGGCAACCAAATCGCGAGTGTTGTTCAAAAAGAAATGGGATTGGATGCTTAAATTATTTTGATTGATTAAACAGGCTAGCCTCCGTGAAAACTAAAATAGTAATTTACGGAGGCTAGCTTTTTTATTGCTCTCATAGAGATTAGTTAATTGTTGACAACTACTAGATTTAGTAGTAACCCAAAGTTGAGCTACAATATGTGTGGGGTATGTGCTATTATAGATAAGGATTTTTTAAGGAGGGCAAACATGATGATAGTTTTAAGTGGTATGATTGGGGCAGGTAAAAGTAGCCTAGCAACGCTTGTTTCAGAGCATTTAGGAACACAAGCTTTTTATGAACAAGTTGATGATAATCCCGTCTTACCCTTGTTTTATGATGATCCTAAAAAGTATGCATTTTTATTACAAATTTATTTTTTAAACAAGCGTTTTGCTTCTATTAAGCGAGCTTTGTCTGATGATAACAATGTTTTAGACCGTTCAATTTATGAAGACTCTTTATTCTTCCATATCAATGCCGATATGGGACGAGCTACTAAACAAGAAGTTCAAGTTTATGATGAATTATTAGATAATATGATGGAAGAGTTGCCATATGCTGCTCATAAAAAAGCGCCTGATTTATTAGTACATTTGGATGTTTCTTATGAGAAAATGTTGGAGCATATTAAAAAGCGGGGGCGTTCTTATGAACAACCTGAGAATGACCCTTCACTAATTGATTATTATCATAATTTGTTAGGACGCTATGATCGGTGGTACGAGGATTATCATTATAGTCCTAAAATGAAGATTAGTTGTGATCAATATGACTTTGTTGAAAACGAAGAAGATCGCAAAAAAGTTTTACAGTTAATTGATAATAAGTTACAAGAGCGTGATTTGTTATAAAAAAATTTGAGACAGTTTGGAGAACTCCAGGAAAACCTGTCTTTAAACAAAGATGATGGAGGATTTATTTTGAAAAAATATTTTGCAGAGTTTTCAACTCATGATTGGATTTTAAATGCGCTAATGGCAGCAATTTATGTGGTATTGACCATTACCCCACCTTTAAATTCTTTAGCCTACGGCAATATTCAACTACGCATCTCAGAAGTTTTGGTCATGTTACCTTTTTACAATAAAAAGTTTATTCCCGGCTTAACCTTAGGCTGTTTTATTACTAATTTATTTAGCCCGACGGCGGCGGTGGATATTTTTGTCGGAACTTTTGCGTCGTTACTAACTTTCTTATTAATAATTCATCTTCACAAAGGCTATTGGGTCCCCGTGATTGCTGGCATTGTTAACGGTGTGATTGTGGGTTTGGAACTCAACATTATGACGAAGGCACCATTATTTTTAACGATAGTATATATTTTTATTGGTGAGTTTATTGCAGTATTGATTGGATATATTTTGTTTTCCATTTTATGGAAAAATCGGCAATTTAAAAAGTTGCTTTCCTAAAGCAGTTGAAAAACTGCTTTTTTTATTACGATAATATGTTTTGGCGACTTATTTTGTTATAATTAGGCATATCAACCTGATTTAAGGGAGTATGAAATAATGAATATTGGGATATTTACGGATACTTATTTCCCCCAAGTTAGTGGTGTAGCAACGTCTATTCAAACTTTAAAGAATGACTTAGAACGTAAGGGAGATACAGTTTATATTTTTACAACCTCTGATCCGCATGTTGCTAAAAATACTGTGGAACCTAATATTTTTCGTTTAGGCAGTATTCCGTTTATTTCGTTTACCGATCGGCGTATTGCGTATCGTGGAATGTTTCATGCATTAAAATTGGCAAAAGAATTAGATTTAGATATTGTGCATACGCAAACGGAATTTTCATTGGGACTGATTGGTAAGTTTGTCGCGCATAGTTTAAAAATTCCGTGTGTGCATACGTATCACACGATGTATGAAGATTACTTGCACTATGTTTTGAATGGCCATTTATTAAAGCCAGCACACGTTAAGCAAATGTCCAAGTTATTTATTTCCGGAATGTCTGGTGTGATTGCGCCTAGTCAACGCGTTTATGATACTTTACGCGGTTACGGTATTAAAACGCCGATGCAAATTATTCCGACCGGAGTTGATTTGTCGGCTTTTACTCAGCAACTTGACCCACAACCGTTGCTACAACGTTGGCAACTAACTGATCGGCATCCTATTTTATTGACGCTCAGTCGTATTGCCAATGAAAAAAAGATTGAATTATTAATTCAACAGTTACCACAATTAATTAAATATTATCCCGAACTAATTTTAGTCATTGTTGGTGGTGGCCCTGATAAATCTGATTTAGTCCAACAGGTTCAACAGTTAAATTTACAACAACACGTTTTATTTACTGGTGAAGTTGATCATGATCACGTGGCGCCATATTATCAAATGGCAGATTTGTTTGTTTCCGCTAGTGATACGGAATCACAGGGCTTAACATTTATTGAGGCATTAGCTTCTGGTTTAAAGTGTGTGGTGCGTTCGAGTCCTTACACTGATAATTTACTTGATGATCCAGCACTTGGAGTCACTTATGAAGATCCCAAACAGTTCGCTAATTTAGTGTTACAATACTTGGATCATCCAAGAGCTTTTGATGATCCGGAACCACGAAAGAAAAAATTACATGAAATTTCAGCCGATTTATTTGGTGATCAAGTCTTAAACTTTTATCAAGATGCTTATAAATATTTTTTACGTAAAAAATTAGCTAATGAGCCATTAAAGGACGGTCAATATTACGATGATTAAAATCACGATGTTTTCGTCATCACAAAAAGTAGCAGGTCAAGGAGTTGGCAGTGCTTATACTGAGTTGATGCAATTATTAAACACTTCTTTAAGTCAAGATTTTCAAATAAATGTCAATGACTTTGTCCACACCAGCGATATTAGTCACTATCATACCGTTGATCCGCAGTTTTATGCTTCTACTTTTATGAAAAATCGCGGCCGAAAAATTGGCTATGTTCATTTTTTGCCAGAAACACTACAAGGTAGTTTGCGAATTCCTAAAATGGCGCAAGGGCTAGTTAGCAAATATATTATTTCATTCTATCAACGCATGGATCATTTGATTGTGGTTAATCCGAGTTTTATTCCTAAGTTAGCACAACATGGGATTGACCCGCAAAAAGTGACGTATATTCCAAATTTTGTCTCGAACATGGAATTTTACCGGTTTTCTGACAAAAAACGGAATCAAGTTCGGGCTCAATTGGGTTTGGCTCCAACTGATTTCATGGTTTTTGGCGATGGTCAAGTGCAAAAACGTAAAGGTATTGATGATTTTTATCGCTTAGCGGTGGAAAATCCTGATGTCCAATTTATTTGGGCCGGTGGTTTTTCGTTTGGCGCAATTACTGACGGCTATGACCGTTATAAACAGATGATTCGCCAAGCACCAAAAAATTTAACTTTTACAGATATTATTCCGCGTACGCAATTAAATGAATATTTAAATGCGGCTGATTTATTTTTATTACCTTCGTATGATGAATTGTTCCCAATGTCGGTGCTAGAAGCCTTTAATACAGGCACACCAGTAATGTTGCGTGATTTGGAACTTTACCAAGCAATTATTGCTGATAAATATCGTCCAGCTCAGGACTATGCAGCCATGAATCAAGCTTTACGAGAATTGCAACATGATCCAGAACAATTAGCGACTTTAGCACAAAAAGCGATTAGTGCTGCTCATTATTATTCACAAGAACATTTGAGCCGAATTTGGCATGATTTTTATTTAAACCAATTTCAACAGATGAGGAACGATTAATGAATCGTAAAAATTTTGGAGCAATGTTAGTAATGCTCGCGATTGGCGGGGGAATCTTTGCTTTTGAAATTCATAAAACTAACTTGCAATCATTGTTGCATCAAGCAACCACTATCAATTGGTGGTGGCTACTGATCGCTTTTGGATCAATGTTTTGTTCGTTCTTTTTTGAGGCTTTAGTTTTAAAAGTTTTGTTGCAGAATCGTGATGATGAGTTACATCATTGGTGGAATATTTTAAGAATTCCTTGGATCCAAGCTTTATTTAACGCGATTACACCTTTTTCTTCGGGTGGACAACCCGCACAAATCGTTTCTTTAGTTCAATCAGGGGTCGAGGTAGGCCGTGGTAGTTCAGTTCTATTAATGAAATTTGTTATATATCAAACGATTGTTTTAATTAACTTTATCATTGCAATGCTTTTTCAATTTGACCAAATTGCGCACCATTTTGCCGGATTAGCTATCTTGATTGTTTGTGGTTTTTTGTTACACGTTGTGACAATTGGTGTATTATTAATGATTATGTTTTATTATCGTTTTACGCGCCAAGTAACATTATTAATCATGAAATTTGTCGGTTTGTTTGTTAATACAACCAAAGTACAGCATTGGACAACTAAGGTGCTTAATAAAATTGACAATTTTTACCAAGAAAGTTTAATTTTAAAAAAAGAACGGCGAAAAGTTTGTAAAGCAGCTGTTTTGACTTTTATTCAATTAATTTTTTATTATTTAGTGGTTTATTTCACTTTGTTGGCTTTACACGTGCAACATGTTAATATCATTAACGTTTTAATTACACAAGTAATGATTGTCATGATCACATCCATTTTTCCTATTCCGGGTGGTACAGGTGGCGCTGAATATAGTTTTCGCACTTTATTCTCACAGTACATTAGCTTGCCAAGTCAACTGGTTTTAGGCATGTTTATTTGGCGCTTTATAACTTATTATTTAGGCATGTTTTTAGGAATTATTGCCATTGCATTTAAACCAATTAATGAACGTACTCAGTATTCGGTACGTGGAGGAAAGATTTCAGAATGAAGAACTTCGGAAAAAAATTAGCAAAAACTTTCAACACTAAGCTAGGCTTTTTTACTTTAGCGGTGGTTTTGTGTTGGATTAAAACTTATTTGATTTGTTTGAATAAGTTTAATTTAGGAATCAAGACGAGCATGCAGGCGTTTTTGTTATTCTTAAATCCTATTCCAACAACCATTTTATTATTAGGAATTGCGCTTTATTTGAAAGGGCGTAAATCATACATTTACATGATGATTATTGATCTAATTACGTCAACTTGGCTCTTTGCTAATATTTTATATTATCGAGAATTTTCGGATTTTTTAACTTTGACGTTAATTAAGGGTTCTAGTTCTGTTTCGAATAATCTGGGTACCAGTATTGTAGGAATTATTAGACCAACTGACTTTTTAGCTTTTGCAGATGTTTTAGTATTAATTATTTTGTTAGCTTTTAAAGTTGTGAAAATAGATATTCAAAAGTTAACTACGAAAATCCCTTTGACCATTACAGGTATTGCTATTGTTAGCTTTGGGATTAACTTAACTTTGGCGCAACAGGATCGTTCAGGCTTATTAACCCGGACGTTTGATAATAATTATATTGTGAAATATTTAGGCTTAAATGCTTATTCGGTTTATGATACAGTCAAAGCTGCGAAAACTAGCGCAGTCAAAGCTAGTGCTGATAGTTCTGATATGAAGACAGTTAAGAACTATATGAGTAACAATTATGTTGCTCCGAATGTGCAATATACCGGAGTAGCTAAGGGTAAAAATGTTTTTGTGATTCATTTAGAAAGTTTCCAACAATTTTTATTAGATTTTAAATGGGATAATCAAGAAGTTACTCCCAATTTGAATAAGATTTATCATGAAAGTAATACTTTGAGTTTTGATAATTTCTTTAATCAAGTAGGACAAGGTAAGACTGCAGATGCCGAAATGATGATGGAAAATTCTTTATTTGGCTTGCCTGAAGGGGCAGCGATGGTAACTGACGGTACATCGAATACCTTTCAAGCTGCGCCAGCTATTTTAGATCAGCATGGTTATACAACCGCATCTTTTCATGGCGATGTACCTAGTTTTTGGAATCGCGATAACACTTATAAATCCTGGGGGTATAACTATTTCTTTAGCTCCAATTACTATAAGCAAAAGAAAAATTATAATGTTGGTTATGGCATGAAAGATAAGATCTTTATGAAGGATACTGCTAGTTATATCCAACAGTTGCCGCAACCTTTTTATGCTAAAGTGATTACCGTTACGAACCACTATCCGTATTTGTTAGATAAAAAGAATCAGACCATTTCTAAAACTAATACCGGTGATAAAACTGTTGATGGTTATGTACAAACAGCACATTATTTAGATCAATCAATTGGTGAATTTATGAATTGGTTGAAAGCTACAGGCTTAGATAAAAACAGTATGGTAGTCTTTTATGGAGATCACTACGGTATTTCAGGTAATCATAAGAAGGCTGTTGCTAAGTTATTGGGTAAGGACAAATTTAACGATTTTGATAATGCCCAATTTCAACGGGTACCATTTATGATTCATATGAATGGCTTACAAGGTGGAGTTAATCACACGTACGGCGGTGAAATCGATGCATTACCAACAATTTTGAATTTATTGGGTGTTAATAATCGTAATAATATTCAATTTGGTTCTGATTTATTGTCGAATAAACATCCACAATTAGTTGCCTTTCGGAACGGAGACTTTGTATCCCCAGAATTTACAAAGGTCAACGGTGCTTACTACTATACTAAGAATGGTAAAGCGGCAAAAGACTTGACCCCAGAACAAAAAAGTCGTGTTGATGCTATGTCTAATAAAGTAGCAACTGAATTATCATTGTCGGATAAGATTATTACTGGTGATCTGCTGAGGTTCTACACACCAAAGGGGTTTGACAAAGTAAATAAAAAAGATTTTAATTATTCTAAAAAGAAATCCTTAAAGAAATTAAAGGCTCAGAATAAAAAAGATAAGTCTAGCTTGGAATATAAGAATAATAATAAATCATTAATGAATCTCTATCACACAGACGCTCCAGAGCTAGCTAATTAAGAAAGGAGTGGCTAAGTTTGGATACTGATCAATTTGAAGAAGAATTTCAGGAACAAGTTCAAGACCTAAGGCAACACAAAGTAAGGATGACTGAACAGAGATTGCTTATTTTGAAATATATGATGACCCATCAAAATCATCCTACAGCGGAAATGGTTTATAACGATCTCAAAGATGAGGTCACTTCCAATGTTAGTATTGCTACTGTCTATAATAATCTCAAGTTTTTGTCTAAAATAACTCCAATTAATGAATTGACCTATGATGATAGGTCAATTCATTTTGATTATTATCACCAAGAACATTTTCATGCAATTTGCCGAATTTGTGGGCAAGTTTACGATATTAATTATCATGATTATGAATCTTTAAAACGGCGGTTAATCAAGGATTCAGGGTTTGAAATAGAAAAAATCGAATTAAATATCCAAGGAATTTGCAAAAAATGTCAAAAAGGGGTTGCAAAAGGGTAAAAAAGTTGATAATATATTTTCTGTTGTCAATGAGTCATGCGCGTCACTGTTAAGCAAATAAAAAAAACAGTTGACAAGCTCATGATAAGATGATAAACTAAATGAGCCGCTTAATCAAGTGGTAATCAACAAAAAGTTAAGTAGATCTTTGAAAACTGAACAAAGTTTCTTTAAAAGCCAAGTGCTGGGTTCTTGAAAAAGAACCTGTCAATTTAAAAGTAATAAAGAAGACAAAGAACGTTAGAGTTCTAAGTCTGAGTCAACAAACTAACAAAAAATGAGAGTTTGATCCTGGCTCAGGACGAACGCTGGCGGCGTGCCTAATACATGCAAGTCGAGCGAGCAGAAGTAACGGAATACCTTCGGGTAGGAAGATATGGACGCGAGCGGCGGATGGGTGAGTAACACGTAGGTAACCTGCCCTTTAGCGGGGGATAACAATTGGAAACAGTTGCTAATACCGCATAAAGTGCTTAATCACATGATTAAGGAATGAAAGACGGTTTCGGCTGTCACTAAAGGATGGACCTGCGGCGTATTAGCTAGTTGGTGAGGTAAAGGCCCACCAAGGCGATGATACGTAGCCGACCTGAGAGGGTAATCGGCCACATTGGGACTGAGACACGGCCCAAACTCCTACGGGAGGCAGCAGTAGGGAATCTTCCACAATGGACGAAAGTCTGATGGAGCAACGCCGCGTGGATGAAGAAGGTTTTCGGATCGTAAAATCCTGTTGTTGAAGAAGAACGTGCTTGAGAGTAACTGCTCAAGTAGTGACGGTATTCAACCAGAAAGTCACGGCTAACTACGTGCCAGCAGCCGCGGTAATACGTAGGTGGCAAGCGTTGTCCGGATTTATTGGGCGTAAAGGGAGCGCAGGCGGTTTGAAAAGTCTGAATGTGAAAGCCCTCAGCTTAACTGAGGAAGTGCATCGGAAACTGTCAAACTTGAGTGCAGAAGAGGAGAGTGGAACTCCATGTGTAGCGGTGAAATGCGTAGATATATGGAAGAACACCAGTGGCGAAGGCGGCTCTCTGGTCTGTAACTGACGCTGAGGCTCGAAAGCATGGGTAGCGAACAGGATTAGATACCCTGGTAGTCCATGCCGTAAACGATGAGTGCTAAGTGTTGGGAGGTTTCCGCCTCTCAGTGCTGCAGCTAACGCATTAAGCACTCCGCCTGGGGAGTACGACCGCAAGGTTGAAACTCAAAGGAATTGACGGGGGCCCGCACAAGCGGTGGAGCATGTGGTTTAATTCGAAGCAACGCGAAGAACCTTACCAGGTCTTGACATCTCCTGAAAGCTGTAGAGATACAGGGTTCCCTTCGGGGACAGGAAGACAGGTGGTGCATGGTTGTCGTCAGCTCGTGTCGTGAGATGTTGGGTTAAGTCCCGCAACGAGCGCAACCCTTGTTACTAGTTGCCAGCATTAAGTTGGGCACTCTAGTGAGACTGCCGGTGACAAACCGGAGGAAGGTGGGGACGACGTCAAATCATCATGCCCCTTATGACCTGGGCTACACACGTGCTACAATGGATGGTACAACGAGAAGCGAACTCGTGAGGGCAAGCAGAACTCTAAAAACCATTCTCAGTTCGGATTGCAGGCTGCAACTCGCCTGTATGAAGTTGGAATCGCTAGTAATCGTGGATCAGCATGCCACGGTGAATACGTTCTCGGGCCTTGTACACACCGCCCGTCACACCATGAGAGTTTGTAATACCCAAAGCCGGTGGGGTAACCCTTCGGGGAGCTAGCCGTCTAAGGTAGGACAAATGATTAGGGTGAAGTCGTAACAAGGTAGCCGTAGGAGAACCTGCGGCTGGATCACCTCCTTTCTAAGGAAAAATAAACGGAAAGCAGTTGGCAAGAAACTTTGTTTAGTTTTGAGAGGTCTACTCTCAGGGCACCAAGAGACAAGCGCGAAAGAAAATCGGGCCTATAGCTCAGCTGGTTAGAGCGCACGCCTGATAAGCGTGAGGTCGATGGTTCAAGTCCATTTAGGCCCATAGAAATAGTACGGGGGTTTAGCTCAGCTGGGAGAGCACCTGCTTTGCAAGCAGGAGGTCATCGGTTCGATCCCGTTAACCTCCATTGACAGGAAACTGTCAAGGACATTAGTACTTTGAAAACTGAATATTATGAGAAGAAAGACACCGAGAATCGAGAGATTCGAAAGTAAGAAGTAATAAGTAAGGTTAAGATAATAAGGGCGCACGGTGGATGCCTAGGTACTAGGAGCCGAAGAAGGACGCAACGAACAGCGAAATGCTCCGGGGAGTTGTAAGTAAACGAAGATCCGGAGATATCCGAATGGGGGAACCCGGCTAAGGTAAAGCTTAGTCACACTGCGACGAAAGTTGTAAGTGAGGAAGACGTGGTGAACTGAAACATCTAAGTAGCCATAGGAAGAGAAAGAAAAATCGATTTCCTGAGTAGCGGCGAGCGAAACGGAAAGAGCCCAAACCAGAGAGCATGCTCTTTGGGGTTGTAGGACTGGGACGTGAGATAGTCGAAGATAGCTGAATCAGTTGGGAAGCTGAACCAGAGATAGTGATAGTCTAGTAGGCGAAATCAGAGACACTCTACCAGTATCCTGAGTACGGCGGGGCACGTGAAACCCCGTCGGAAGCAGGGAGGACCATCTCCCAAGGCTAAATACTCCCTAGTGACCGATAGAGAACAAGTACCGTGAGGGAAAGGTGAAAAGCACCCCGGAAGGGGAGTGAAATAGATCCTGAAACCGTGTGCCTACAAGTAGTCAGAGCTCGTTAAAGAGTGATGGCGTGCCTTTTGTAGAATGAACCGGCGAGTTACGATTGCGTGCGAGGTTAAGTTGAGAAGACGGAGCCGAAGCGAAAGCGAGTCTGAATAGGGCGAAAGAGAGTACGTAGTCGTAGACCCGAAACCAAGTGACCTACCCATGTCCAGGTTGAAGGTGCGGTAAAACGCACTGGAGGACCGAACCCACGTAAGTTGAAAATTGCGGGGATGAGGTGTGGGTAGCGGTGAAATTCCAAACGAACTTGGAGATAGCTGGTTCTCTCCGAAATAGCTTTAGGGCTAGCCTCGGAGAAGAGGATCTTGGAGGTAGAGCACTGTTTGGACTAGGGGCCCAACATGGGTTACTGAATTCAGATAAACTCCGAATGCCAAAGATCTTTCTCCGGGAGTCAGACGGTGAGTGATAAGATCCATCGTCGAAAGGGGAACAGCCCAGATCACCAGTTAAGGTCCCAAAATCCATACTAAGTGGAAAAGGAAGTGGAACTGCACAGACAACTAGGATGTTGGCTTAGAAGCAGCAACTCATTTAAAGAGTGCGTAATAGCTCACTAGTCGAGTGGTTCTGCGCCGAAAATGTACCGGGGCTAAGTATGGTACCGAAACTGTGGATGTGCATCGAAAGATGTACGTGGTAGGAGAGCGTTGTAAGCACGAAGAAGCCAGATCGAGAGGACTGGTGGAGAGCTTAGAAGTGAGAATGCCGGTATGAGTAGCGAAAGACCAGTGAGAATCTGGTCCACCGGATGACTAAGGTTTCCTGGGGAAGGCTCGTCCGCCCAGGGTTAGTCGGGACCTAAGATGAGGCCGAGAGGCGTAATCGATGGAAAACAGGTTGAGATTCCTGTACTGTTCAGTGTTGTTTGAACGATGGAGGGACGCAGGAGATGAATTGTGAGCATGCAGCTGGAAAAGCATGTCTAAGCAGCGAGTCTGGATATGAGTCAAATGCTTATAACCGCGAAGGATGAGTTGTGATAGGGAGCGAAATTAAAGTAGCGAAGCACAATAGTCACACTGCCGAGAAAAGCTTCTAGTGAGACACTGAATACCCGTACCGCAAACCGACACAGGTAGTCAAGGAGAGAATCCTAAGGTGAGCGAGAGAACTATCGTTAAGGAACTCGGCAAAATAGCCCCGTAACTTTGGAAGAAGGGGTGCTGGTGTAAGAGCCAGCCGCAGTGAAAAGGCCCAAACAACTGTTTATCAAAAACACAGGTCTCTGCAAAATCGTAAGATGACGTATAGGGGCTGACGCCTGCCCGGTGCTGGAAGGTTAAGAGGATGAGTTAGACTTCGGTCGAAGCCCAGAATTGAAGCCCCAGTAAACGGCGGCCGTAACTATAACGGTCCTAAGGTAGCGAAATTCCTTGTCGGGTAAGTTCCGACCCGCACGAAAGGCGTAATGATTTGGGCACTGTCTCAACGATAGACTCGGTGAAATTATAATACCCGTGAAGATGCAGGTTACCCGCGACAGGACGGAAAGACCCCATGGAGCTTTACTGTAGCTTGATATTGAGTTTTTGTGTAACATGTACAGGATAGGTAGGAGCCGTAGAGATCGGTACGCTAGTATCGAAGGAGGCGCTGGTGGGATACTACCCTTGTTATATGAAAGCTCTAACCCGCGCCGTTGAAGCACGGCGGGAGACAGTGTCAGGTGGGCAGTTTGACTGGGGCGGTCGCCTCCTAAACAGTAACGGAGGCGCCCAAAGGTTCCCTCAGAATGGTTGGAAATCATTCGTAGAGTGTAAAGGTAGAAGGGAGCTTGACTGCGAGACAGACAAGTCGAGCAGGGACGAAAGTCGGGCTTAATGATCCGGTGGCACCGTATGGAAGGGCCATCGCTCAACGGACAAAAGCTACCCTGGGGATAACAGGCTTATCTCCCCCAAGAGTTCACATCGACGGGGAGGTTTGGCACCTCGATGTCGGCTCATCGCATCCTGGGGCTGTAGTCGGTCCCAAGGGTTGGGCTGTTCGCCCATTAAAGCGGTACGCGAGCTGGGTTCAGAACGTCGTGAGACAGTTCGGTCCCTATCCGTCGCGGGCGTAGGAAATTTGAGAGGATCTGTCCTTAGTACGAGAGGACCGGGATGGACATACCACTGGTGTACCAGTTGTCTTGCCAAAGGCATAGCTGGGTAGCTAAGTATGGAAGGGATAAACGCTGAAAGCATCTAAGTGTGAAACCCACCTCAAGATGAGATTTCCCATTCAGTAATGAAGTAAGACCCCTCAAAGAAGATGAGGTAGATAGGTTGCGAGTGGAAGTGTAGTGATACATGGAGCTGAGCAATACTAATCGGTCGAGGGCTTAACCAAGGGTGTCGAGTAAGAACATAATATTCAGTTTTGAGAGGACTAAGGTTCTTTCAGAAGGTAAGAAGAGAGTAAGTGTGGTGGCGATAGCGAGGAGGAAACACCTGGAATCATGCCGAACACAGAAGTTAAGCTTCTCAGCGCCGAAAGTAGTTGGTGGGAAACTACCTGCGAGGATAGGTCGTTGCCATGCTGCTCTTATTCCGGTTTAGCTCAGTTGGTAGAGCATCTGACTGTTAATCAGGGTGTCGTCAGTTCGAGTCTGACAACCGGAGTTTTTATTTGGAGAGTTGTCCGAGTGGCTGAAGGAGCATGATTGGAAATCATGTATACGGGCTTTTACCTGTATCAAGGGTTCAAATCCCTTACTCTCCGTTAGCTTTTAGCTGACCCGTTGGTCAAGTGGTTAAGACACCGCCCTTTCACGGCGGTAACATGGGTTCAAATCCCGTACGGGTCATTTTTGGAAGATTAGCTCAGTTGGGAGAGCGTCTGCCTTACAAGCAGAGGGTCACAGGTTCGAGCCCTGTATCTTCCATTTTATTTTATAAATAAATATTTGTTCTGACCCGTTGGTCAAGTGGTTAAGACACCGCCCTTTCACGGCGGTAACATGGGTTCAAATCCCGTACGGGTCATTTTTGGAAGATTAGCTCAGTTGGGAGAGCGTCTGCCTTACAAGCAGAGGGTCACAGGTTCGAGCCCTGTATCTTCCATTTTTAATATCTTGGTAAAGCATTGATAATTAATTAATGCTTTTTTTGTGTTTATACTAGGTTTGACTAAAAGTGTTAAAGTTATTTGACATTATGAAGTGGAATACAATATGGAAAATAAGATTGCCAATTTTAAAAAAACAGCGTTATTCACAGGCGCAGTTAGCTGAATTAGCTAATGTTATACGGCAAACTGTTAATGCTATTGAAAATCATAAGTATGATCCGTTGTTGTTGGTTTGGGAGTGGTCATATGTTTTTACATATTGTCACTTGGACCATTAAAAAATGTATACAATCAAAAATGGCACTTCCTAATTAGAAGTGTCATTTTTAATTCAGGTTTATGTTGATAAGCTAGACTATTTTGTTATCTTTGCTTTTATAAGGGAATTTTTCCTTTAGCGTTAGCTTCTTGTTTGCGAGTGGTTTAGTTACTGCTAATTATTAAAATTAGGTCTGGATTACCAGCCAGACTGTACTTTTACTTTCGCAAATATTTTAGCATTAAAATTTAAATGAAGTAATTTAAAAAACTAAAAATTCCTCGCACAATATCTAATTGATAATCACTTAGTTTCAAATGGAACAGGTATTTAACTATTAAAATTATTAAAAAGCAACCTAAATAGCTCACAACTGCTAAGTTGGTTAAATAATGTAGTAAATATAATCCCAATAAAACTACTCCAATACAAAACCCACCGATAAAAATCTGGTGCGAGTTGTTAGTTAGTGTAGTCAATAAAGTAAAGAAATTAATTAAAATAATATTTAAAATAATTTGGGCGGATAAAAAATGAAGTATTGGAAAAACAATGACAATACTACTAAAAATTGGCAGAAAAAAATTCCAGATAAAAGTTGAAACAGAATTATTAGCAATAAATAAGCAAATTAGTAATTCGCATAACCAAAGAATAAAGAGGTAGTGAGGGTACGATTGCAATTTTAACAAATAAGCAATTGCCAGACTGAATACGAAATAAATAAGATTGAAATATTTATTGGCTTTTAAGGGGTGGAAAATATTACTATAAACAACAATCAGAATTGTTAAGATTAACGACACCATACTATTGTGATCATAGTTGGTGGGGTATTTTAAAGTTAAAATCATCGGATAAATTAACAAACTTATGAGATTAGTTGCGGAATTGATTAGTTTCATTGCTGAACTCCTTTATGAAGACTAGTTTAATTTTACTAAATTTGAAGATTATTAGCTAATGGTGTAATGTAGGACTATTGGATTGAGAAATGAGGTCAATAATCTATGTTAGAAAAAACTTTTTATAAAGAGTTATTAAAAAATTCGTTTAATATTCCTCTTAAGGTAACCTATTGGGATGGTAAGACTGAAACTTATGGTACTGGTGATCCCCAAATTCATATTACTATTCATGAAGCTATTCCAATTAAAGAGATTGCAGCTAACGCTTCAATTGCTTTAGGTGAAGCGTATATGGATAAGAAAATTGAAATCGATGGCAGTATCGAAGATTTAATTTTAGCCGCTTATCAAAGTAAAGATAGCTTTTTATACAATAAAAAATTTAAACAATTTGTTTCCAATCGTCAACATTCAGAGAGTAAAAACCAAGAATATGTTCAAGATCATTACGATATTGGTAATGACTTTTATAAACTTTGGTTAGATGAGACGCTAACTTATTCTTGTGCGTATTTTGAACATGAAGATGATGATTTAAAAACTGCACAGTTGAATAAAGTTAATCATATTTTGAAAAAGTTAGATCCTCAACCAGGCAAAACGTTATTAGATATTGGTTGTGGCTGGGGTACTTTAATGCTGACTGCTGCACAAAAATATGATTTAAAGGTTACGGGCATTACTTTAAGTGAAGAACAGTATAAGTATGTGACTGCACAGATTGAAAAATTAGGTCTGCAAGATCGCGCAGAAATCTTATTGACGGACTACCGTGAACTGAAGGGCCGTCAGTGGGATTACATTGTTTCTGTGGGCATGTTTGAACATGTAGGTGAGGAAAACTTGCCAGGTTATTTCCAAGATGTTAGTGATTTCTTAGTTGACAATGGTAAAGCGTTGATTCACGGAATTACGATGCAAACACAACATGGTGGTTCCAATGGCTGGATTGATAAGTGGATTTTCCCAGGTGGGTACATTCCCGGCTTAACAGAAAATATTCAAAATATTATTGGTTCCGGATTGCAAATTGCTGATACTGAAATGTTACGTAGACATTATCAAAAAACCCTTGAAATTTGGGATCATAATTTCCAAGTTAAATTACCAGAAGTCATTGAGATGATGGACGAACGTTTTAGTCGCATGTGGGATTTGTATTTACAAGCTTGTGCTGCTTCCTTCGCTTCCGGACATATTGATGTTGTGCAATATCTGTTAACTAAGGGTCCTTCTGGAACTGGCTTGCCAATGACTCGTGATTATGTTTATAAATAATTAAGTATTAATGTTTTTAAATATGTGATAACATATTTTAGTTAACTAAATTCCCGATGGGGCTATTTAGCTTACCTGTAACCTAAATTCAAGGGGGAAATATTTTTATGGAAAAAGAACGTCATTTCTTTACATCGGAATCTGTTTCAGAAGGACATCCAGATAAAATAGCTGATCAAATTAGTGATGCTATTTTGGATGCTATTTTAGCTAAGGATCCGCAAGCACGGGTTGCTTGTGAGACCACAGTGACCACTGGATTAGTTTTGGTTGCTGGCGAAATATCAACGACCGCTTACGTTGATATGCAAGCTATTGTACGTCAAACGATTCGTGAAATTGGCTATACGGATTCGGCTTACGGTTTTGATGCTGATACTTGTGCCGTGATTATTGCGGTTGATCAACAATCGCCTGATATTGCGCAAGGGGTGGATGACGCCTTAGAAAAAAGAGATTCAGACAACGATACTGATCCGCTAGATCAAATTGGTGCTGGCGATCAAGGCTTGATGTTTGGTTATGCTACCAATGAAACACCAGAGTTTATGCCTTTGCCGATTATCTTGGCTCACAAGTTGGTTTATAAGGTGACTCAGGTCCGCAAACAACATGAATTGACTTATTTACGCCCAGATTCAAAGGCGCAAGTTACTGTCGAATATGATGATAACTGGAAGGCTTTACGGGTTGATACAGTTGTTTTAAGTACGCAGCATGATCCAGATGTCAAGTTAGCTGATTTACGGCAAGATGTGATTGAGAAAGTGATTAAACAAGTTATTCCGGCTGAACTATTGGATGCTGAAACTAAATTCTTTATTAATCCAACTGGACGCTTCGTTTTAGGTGGTCCAAGTAGTGATACTGGATTAACTGGTCGTAAAATTATTGTCGATACCTATGGTGGTTTTGCTCATCATGGTGGTGGAGCCTTCTCTGGCAAAGATGCGACTAAGGTTGATCGTTCGGCTAGTTATGCGGCACGTTATGTGGCTAAGAATTTAGTTGCTGCTGGGGTCGCTGATCAAATTGAAATTCAATTAGCTTATGCGATCGGGGTAGCACGTCCAGTTTCTATTAATGTTAATACCTTTAATACAAGTGATTATAGTGATTCGCAAATTGTGCAAGCTATTCGGGAAGTCTTTGATTTAAGACCAGCCGGGATTATCGAGATGTTAGATCTAAAGCGGCCAATTTATAAGCAAACGGCTGCTTATGGCCATTTTGGGCGCACTGATGTGCAATTGCCATGGGAACAATTAGACAAAGTTACAGCGATTCAGCAAGCTATTCAAAAGTAGGGATATTGTGAATTCAACAGTAAAAAAAACAAACGTTAAGTGGGTCACGGTTGCAGTCTTTGTAGCAACTTTCATGACAGCCGTCGAAGGAACGATTGTTTCGACGGCGATGCCGACAATTATTAGTGATTTACATGGCTTGAAATTAATGAATTGGGTCTTTTCAATCTATTTATTAATGAGCGCGGTCACGACGCCGATTTATGGTAAATTATCTGATCGCTATGGTCGTAAAATTTTATTAAATATTGGCTTATTAATTTTTGTCTTGGGTTCTTTTTTATGTTGTATTTCGCATTCTATGTTGCAACTAATTTTGTCACGGGTTTTACAAGGACTAGGTGCTGGGGCAATTCAGCCGTTGACGTATACCGTTTTAGCTGATATTTATCCGTTAGAAAAAAGGGCCAATATGATTGGCTTAAATGGATCTGCCTGGGGAATTGCCTCAATTGTGGCGCCTTTGTTAGGTGGTTTTATTGTTGAACAACTGTCTTGGCATTGGGTCTTTGCCATTAATATTCCCATTGGTTTAATTACAATTCTCTTGATTCAATTATTTTTGCACGAACCTAAGCGCAGTCAAGCTGTGCGTGAGCCGGTTGATTTTCAAGGTATTATCTTATTAACGTTCGTCTTAGTTTGTTTAATGCTCGGACTACAGAACTTAAATAATGCCCATGCTTGGCTAATCAGTTTAATTTTGTTAGTAGCAGCCGTATTAGGTGTTTTTGTATTTGTGAAGGTCGAACGGCGAAAAGCAGATCCAATTTTGCCGTTAAAATTATTTAGAAATCGTACTTTTGTTGTACAAAATGTGTCGATTCTATTAATTTCTGGTTTTTTGATTGGTTTTGACGCTTATTTGCCAATTTGGATGCAGAGCGTTTTGGGACTGAAGCCGTCGATGGGGGGCTTTGTGGTTACACCTAGTTCGGTAGTTTGGTTATTTGGTTCTTATATTTCTGGTAAAATGATTGCTAAATATCCACCGCATAAAATTACGTTATTTGCACTTAGCTTTCTAGTGGTTGGCTGTGGGTGTTATCTGTTGTTACCGTTAAAAACGGCCTTTGGCATTTTTCTAATTATCTCTGCGGTGGTTGGTTTTGGTTTTGGTTTGTCGATTACAACTTCCACGGTTACTTCGCAAAGTGTAGTCACAGCAGATGAAGTGGGAACGGCCACCAGTTTCAATACGTTAGCTCGTAATTTGGGGCAAACCTTGATGGTTTCCGTCTTTGGAATTGTGATGAACCTAAAAATGGCACAAGGAGTACAACAACATTCAGGTTTAACTTTTAAAATGTTGGATCAAATGATTAATTCTTCGACTGCGCATTTGTTAGCAAAACAATATTTAGCACCAGCTAGACAAATTGTTTATGAAGGCTTGCACTGGATTTTTGTAGTGGGAATTATCATTTTAATTGTGGCAGTTATTCTCAATTTCTTTGACCATAGTGATTATTTGTTAAAGGATTTTCAAAAAAGCCAAGGTAAATCAGCAGAGTAATTCCACTAGCTAAACAGGTACCTGCTAAAACGTCAGAAAAATAATGAACGTGTAAAATGGGACGACTGATAATAATGATGAGGGCAATTACCATTAAAAAAAATGGTAATTGCTTTTTTTTCGTAGTTTGGTAATAGATGAGAATTAAACTCCCAATTAAAGCAGTGGTAGCCATAGCATGACCGCTAGGAAAACTAAAGCCAGTTGCTTGGACGAGATGATTTAAGTTGGGACGAGGTCTGTGAATGAGCGCTTTTAAAACTTGGTTTAATAATAAATTACTTATTACGTTACTAAGCAGAAAAAATCGTTGGCGTTGATTCTTTAAAATGAAGCTAATAAGGATAGTTAGACTAAAGACGACTTTAGGCGCGCCAATAGTGGTAATGTATTTGAAGAAGGTTCGATTATGTTCACTCAAAAAAGCTAAGTGTTGAAAAAACCAGAAATCACAGTGCCGTAATGCTGGCTGATGATGAAATAACATCATTGTCAAAATTAAAAAACAAGAGATAAAGAAAATGCTAAGAAAAAGTAATAGTTTTGATAATTTCATTAATAATCTCCTAAAAAATAATTAATTTTTTGGTAAATCTTACCGGAAAGGGCATTGATTAAGTTCATTGGTGACTATAATTAGCTTGAAGTAGTGGGAAGTTTAACTAATAAATGAGATTGGGACAAAGACCTTAGTATATTTTTATCCCAGTCGCAAATAAAGGGGGTCTGTTTGATGAAAAAACATTTAAGAAGATCAGTTAAACTAGTTGCAATTAGTTGCCTAAGTTGTTTAACTGCATTAAATGCTTTAAAGCATAGTAGTGTGACAAGTTATGCTGATAGTTTTGATCAAGTGACAATTAACGTCAATGATGCTGATAACTTAGAAAATGTGGTCACATCGTCCGGATATGGGGATCAAACATTTTTAAATTATTTGGGTTTATCGGCGCAAAAGTTAGCCAATAATAATGATCTTTATGCTTCAGTTATGTTAGCCCAAGCACTCTTAGAAAGCGGTTGGGGAACAAGTACTTTAGCCCAGGCACCTAATTATAACTTGTTTGGCGTTAAAGGCAGTTTTCAAGGATCAGCGGTTAATATGGCCACGCAAGAAGATGATGGCAGTGGTAATTTGTACGGTATTCAAGCTAATTTTCGCAAGTATCCCTCCTATCGTGAGTCCTTAGAAGACTACGTTCGTTTACTGCGCGATAATGGCATGTATTCTGGAGCTTGGCGTAGTAAAACTAGTTCCTATAAAGATGCTACTAGCTTTTTAACGGGGCGTTATGCCACGGATACATCATATGCCGATAAATTGAACAGTTTGATTGAAAAGTATAATCTAACGCGGTTTGATCAACCAGTTGATGCTACTAAACCAAGTGTCAATGACATTGTAGTCAATAATGTTAGTTTAGTCACAAATGATGTGAACCATAATTCTACAAGGAATACTTATCAAAATCAACAAGCCCCGGTAATTGTGAGAAATAAATTTCAAAATCCAGCAGCTGATGCTTCAGCTACTAGCGAAACACAAACGCCGGCTTTACCGGTTATTGTTAATAATTCCCTGAATGAATTAATTAATACCAACAAGGAAATATTGCAAGCTCCTAGTACTAAACCAAGCAATCGGCCTAAGGATGCAAAAAATGAAACTGATTTTTCACGGACAATTCCTAGTGGAGATCATGCTGATCCAGCTGCTGTTATTAAAAAAGCACCAGTTGTGCAGGCTAAAGCAGTTTCTAATACTAAGTCAACCCAAGCTACTGATAATTCAATTCAAGTTTCGCCACAGGAAGCTGCAACTGAAAATTCGTCAGACTAGTTGCAATTAGCGTGATTTTTATTTATAATATGCGTCAGATTAGTTTTTACCAAAGGAATAGTAATTGAAAAATTGATTATCAGAGAGTGGAAGGTTAGTGTGATTTCACAGATATTTTTTAATGAACTCATCTTTGGAGTTTGATTACTGAACTAATAGTAAGTAGTCACGGGGTATCGTTAAATACTTGAGAGTTATATAGTTAATATATAAAACTTAGGTGGTACCGCGGGTAAATTTCGTCCTATTGCAAGAGCAATGGGACTTTTTTTGTAGGAGGGTAATTATGGGTTATAATCACAACGTTATTGAAAAAAAATGGCAAGCCTATTGGGCCGAACATAAGACGTTTAAAACAACAGAAGATCCAAATAAGAAAAACTTTTACGCGTTAGACATGTTTCCTTATCCATCCGGTAAAGGATTACATGTTGGGCATCCAGAAGGATATACCGCGACCGATATTATTGCCCGGATGAAGCGGATGCAAGGCTATAATGTCTTACATCCCATGGGGTGGGATGCATTTGGCTTACCCGCTGAACAATATGCGCTGAAAACTGGACATAATCCCATTGATTTTACGCAACAAAATATTGATACATTTAAGCGGCAGATTAATTCGCTAGGTTTTTCTTACGATTGGGAGCGCGAAATTAATACTACTGATCCCAATTATTATAAATGGACACAGTGGATCTTTGAACAATTGTATAAACGAGGGTTAGCTTATGAAGCCAAAGTTCCTGTTAATTGGAGTCCGGATTTAGGTACAGTAGTCGCTAATGAGGAGATTGTCAACGGCAAAACTGAACGTGGTGGTTTTCCAGTTTACCGTAAGCCAATGCGACAATGGATGCTCAAAATTACGGCTTATGCGGATCGTTTATTGGATGATTTAGATTTAATCGATTGGCCCGAAAATATTAAGGAAATGCAGCGCAATTGGATTGGCCGGTCAGTCGGTGCTGAAGTTAAGTTTGAGATTGCCGATCATGATTTAACATTTAATGTCTTTACGACACGGCCAGATACGTTATTTGGCGCTACTTATGTAGTCATGGCTCCAGAGCATGAACTAGTGGATCAAATTACTACCCCACAACAAAAAGCACAAGTTCAACAATATCAGGAAACAACTGCTAAAAAGAGTGATCTGGATCGGACCGATTTAAATACTGAAAAAACAGGTGCTTTCACAGGCGCTTACGCTATTAATCCGATTAATGGCGATCGGTTACCAATTTGGATCTCTGATTATGTCTTGGCTAGCTACGGGACGGGTGCTATCATGGCTGTTCCAGCACATGATGACCGAGATTTCGAATTTGCTAAAATGTTTGACTTACCAATTAAAGCAGTCATTGCGGGTGGTGATGTCAGTGATCATGCTTATACAGGTGATGGTGAACATATTAATTCGGAGTTTTTAAATGGTTTAAATAAACAGCAGGCAATTGATAAGGTTTTGGCGTGGTTAGAAGATCATCAGGTTGGCCAAAAGAAAGTTAATTACCGCTTGCGAGATTGGGTCTTTTCACGGCAACGTTACTGGGGTGAACCCATTCCAATTATTCATTGGGAAGATGGAACCACGAGTTTAGTTCCTGAAGATGAATTACCATTACGTTTGCCAGCAGAACATGATATTAAACCTTCAGGTACGATTGAAAGTCCGTTGGCTAACTTGACTGACTGGGTCAATGTGGTTGATAAAAATGGCCGCAAAGGTCGGCGGGAAACCAATACAATGCCACAATGGGCTGGTAGTTCTTGGTATTTCTTGCGTTATGTAGATCCACATAATGATGAAGCAATCGCTGATTATGAAAAATTAAAACAGTGGATGCCCGTTGATTTATACGTCGGTGGAGCCGAACATGCTGTGCTGCATTTACTGTATGCAAGATTTTGGCATAAGTTCTTATACGATTTAGGTGTTGTACCGACACCAGAACCGTTCCAAAAATTATTTAATCAAGGAATGATTTTGGGTAATAATCACGAAAAAATGTCGAAGTCCAAAGGCAACGTTATTAATCCTGATGATGTTGTCGATGAATATGGTGCTGATACGTTACGTCTTTACGAAATGTTTATGGGACCGTTAGATGCTTCCATTTCTTGGAGTGAAGATGGCTTAGCTGGTTCTTATCGTTTCTTAGAGCGGGTTTGGCGCTTATATATTAATGCAGATGATGACAACACTTTGCGGACTGATTTTATTACCGAGCAGCCGAATGCTGATTTGAAAAAGATTTATAGTGAAACTGTGAAACAAGTTAGTGATCATTATGAAAAGTTACAATTTAATACGGCAATTTCGCAAATGATGACTTTTGTCAACGCTGTGCAAAAGCAAGATCAGTTTCCAAAGGATTACGCTGAAGGTTTAATTAAAATGTTAGCCCCAATCGTACCGCATATTGCTGAAGAAATTTGGCAAAAATTAGGTCATGATGAATCCATCACTTATGCTCAATGGCCAACTTACAATGAAGAAGATCTAGTTAGTGCTGAAGTCGAAGTTATTTTGCAAGTTAATGGTAAGTTAAGAAATAAGATTACGGTGCCAGTTGATATTTCCAAAGCTGATTTAGAACAAAGAGCATTAGCTGATGAAAAGACACAATCATTTATTGCTGATAAAAAGATTGTAAAAACCATTGTGGTTCCGCAAAAAATTGTGAATTTTGTGGTAAAATAATAATTCATCAATTTTAGAGAGGATCAATTTGATGGATCAAGATGTCGAAGAGAATACAGTGACAACTGCGGTAACTGGTGGCAAAAATGATTTAATTAAGGGTTCAGCTTGGATGACGGCGGGAAGTATTTTTTCGCGAGTCTTGGGTGCTATTTATATCATTCCGTGGAATATGTGGTTTGGTTCCGTTTTAACGGCTACCTTGGCCAATGCCCTATTTGCTAAGGGCTATAATATCTATAGTCTATTTTTGATAATTTCGACGGCGGGTATTCCCGGGGCAATTTCCAAACAAATTGCGCATTACAATGCTTTAAACGAGTATGCGGCGGGAAACCAGTTATTTAAACAAGGCATCAAAATCATGGCTTGGATGGGCATAATTAGTGCAGCGCTGATGTATTTTGGCGCACCGCTTTTGAGTGATTGGTTTGCTGATGGCAATGCCAATGCCATTCCAGTTTTAAGAGCCTTGGCGATTGCGTTATTAATCATTCCGTTGATGAGTCTCATGCGGGGCTATTTTCAAGGCTATTCACAAATGGCACCTTCAGCGGTTTCTCAATTAATTGAGCAAGTGGCGCGCGTAATTTATATGTTAGCGGCAACGTATTTAATTATGAAGGTGCAAAAGGGCAGTTATGTTAGTGCCGTAACGCAATCGACCTTTGCGGCTTTCATTGGTGCGGTCTTTGGTTTAGGAGTGTTGGTAATTTACTTTTTAAAACAATTACCGCAAATTCGCCGTCTATCACGACAAAGTAAATTTGAAATTGATACACGTCATCAGAATTTTTTTGGAGAAATTATTCGCCAAGCAGTTCCTTTTATTATTCTGGATTCTGGCATTATCTTATTCCAATTATTTGATCAGTCGACGTTTAATTCAATGATGTCGTCGTTTCAACATTTTAGTAAAGACACATTGAATGCCATGTATGCTCTATTTGCCTTTAATGCAAATAAATTAATTATGATTGTGGTTTCTTTATCAACAGCGATGGCTGTTACTGCGATCCCCTTATTGTCAGCAGCTTATTCGCGTCATAACCAAAGAGAAATTCAAGATCAAATTGGTAATATCTTACAATTGTTTTTCTTAGTTATGTTACCGGCAGCTTTAGGCATGTATGCAGTAGCTAAGCCTTTGTATATTTTGTTTTATCGATATGATCAGTTGGGGATTTACTTGTTACAATTTAGTTGTGTAGTAGCTATCTTGTTGGGGCTATTTACGGTTTTGTCAGCTATTTTACAAGGACTATATCAAAATAAAATGGCGATTAAATATTTTGTGATTGGTTTTATTGTTAAAATGCTTGTACAATATCCATGTATTTTAATTTTTAGTAGTTTTGGGCCCTTAATGGCGACTGCTATTGGCATGGCGGTCACGTGTTGGCTGATGTTGCGATTATTGTGTGTGAAATTTGAGTTTAAATTACAGCCGACCATTAACCGTACTTGTGGCATTTTTATGTTAACAGTTGTGATGTTAGTAGCCATTTTAATCTTGGATTTTGTTGCATATCATTTGGTGAATAATCAAGGTCGTCCGTGGGCTATTGTGTTATTATGCCTGGAAGTTGTATTAGGTGTTGGGATCTATGGTTATTTAATTTTAAAATCGCACTTAGCGGAGAAGATTTTAGGCTCCAAAGTTGCTAATTTACGGCAAAAATTGCATATCAATTAATCTGTTTTAAAAAACAATAAGGTTGGAACGCAATAATGAATTAATGTTCGTTTACTTCTAGATAGAATACGATCATTAATCTTATTGTTCCAACCTTATTTTTTTGCTATTACAAGTTGATTAGAATCAGAAACAGTGGCTGAAAGTCTGAATAATTAGCGATTAAACGGTGGTATATAATATGTTAGTAATAAGCAATTTACCAAGCATGGAACGCTATTGATAGAATGGTCTGAAAATAATATGGAAGTAATTGATTTAAAAAAATATACGACTCCTCTTCAAAAAGTTAAGCAGCATCCAAAGTTGATTAACGTACAAGAAGTCGCAGAATCAGGTTTTTATAATACAATGTTTGCACAAAAAATAGGCCGCTTAAGAAAGCGCGTCTTCGTTTTGTTAGAACAACAGCAACCAACTGCCATTATCACTTCCTTAATTCCCAACCGCTTTTTACCACAATTGGATCAAAGTGATTTAATGGATTTGGAAAATCTAGTAGATTATCAATGTCAGGTTAATCAAATCACTCAAAATGTGATGTTGACATGGACTAATGAACAGGAACGTAAATTGTTCAAACAAGAAGTTGACCGCTTACAAGTTTTGGTAGAAAAAGCAATTTTTCGTAACAATCAAGGAACGATTATTCGCTCGGAAGAAACAGTGCTGTTGCCGGACCAATTTATTTTTCAAAAAGGAGAAGGAGATTGAAGACCTATTTGTATATTGAAGCTAAGGAAAAAATTCTCAATTTAATTACTAGTGGGACTTTTAAATTTAATGAACGGATTTGGAATGAACGAACTTTAGTTAGTCAATTAGGTTACAGTCGTACAACTATTAAAAATGCGATTAATTCATTAGTGGCTGATAATATTTTGGAAAAAAGGCGCGGTGATGGGACGTATTTAGTGGAAGTGGGCACTAACAATTTGGTGAAAATTGGTGATGATGCGCCCAATTCGTTTACACAAATTATGCGTATTAATAAAAGAAATACTACTAGTCGTGTTTGGTCATTTAAAGCCATTTATCATTCTCCAAAATTGCAATTGATTTTTGATAATAAATATGAAGATTTTTACGAGTTAATTCGGACTAGAATGGTGTCACAACAAGTAATCGCCTTTCAAAAATCTTATATTCCGTTTAGAGAATTTGAAGATGCCCATCGCTATGATTTTGGAAAATTGTCGTTGTATGATTATATGGCTTTTAGAAATAAAAAGCCAATTATGTTTCATACGATTTTTCAGGCCCAATCTGTTGAAAAAGCGCCCTTTGTTGCGGAGCAGTTGAAGTTAGCCGAAGAGCGTTATTTGCTTTATTTTGAATATCAAGGTTTTACTAAAAGAAAAAAATTAGTTGAATATACACAGTCATGGTATAATCCTAATTTTATTAATTATAAAAATACAATTCAGAGATGATTGGTCCCTAAATTGGTTTTAAAAATGAGGTCATTTTAAGAAATGGTCTTTTTTTTATTGCCTGAATTTGAAAATAGCTCTAGATTTAATAAATGAAGATATGGCTATAAAGAAGGTGAAAACTGTGGAAATAGTACTGGCAAGTCATTCAACTTTGGCGTTAGGAATGTATCAAACGGTGTCATTAATTATGGGGCAACAGCCGAAATTACATTATATTACAGCTTATGTTGATGACAATCTTAGTTTTCAGGAGCAATTATTGAAAACCATCACGCCCATAAAGAATGAACAAATTATTTTCTTAACTGATGTGTTAGGAGGATCTGTGAATAATGAGTTAGTTCAATTTGTGCAAGGAGAAGATAACTACTTTTTGATTACCGGAATGAACTTGCCCTTGGTCTTGGAACTGATCAATTACGTTAATGTAACTAGTCAAGTTGATGCGGTCACATTAATGCAAAAATTACAGGAATTAGTTGCCATGGGCAAGGATGGTTTACAGATCGTTATGGATGTCGCAGATTCCGTCGAGGATGAAGATTTTTAAGGAGAAACGAGAATATGATTGTAATGACTAGAATTGATTACCGTTTGTTACACGGCCAGGTGGCTTTTGCTTGGACCAATAATTTGTCTGCGAATGCGATTTTGATTGCTAATGATGCAGTAGCACAAGATACTTTTCGCAAAAAAACTTTACAATTAGCCAAACCAGCTAGTGCTAAATTGATTTTTAAATCAATTGCAGATTCTGCCAAAGCAATTAAGAGTGGTGTGACGGATAAATATCGAGTGTTTATTATCGTGGAGACAATTAATGACGCTTATCGCTTAGCTAAGTTAACACCAGATATCAAATTAATTGATTTAGGTTTAGCTAATAAAACAGAAAATAGTCAAAGTATCGCTAAATCAGTCTATGTAACGGCAGCTGATGTGAGACAGTTAACGGATTTAGAAAATAACGGTGTTAAAGTGGTAGTTAAGCAGGCACCTAATGATCCGGACACTGAATTTTCAGCTTTAATTAAGTAAAGGAGAAGGTAATGATATTACAAGTTATCGGCATTTTCATTATTTCCTTAATTGCTAATATGCAAGATTTTTTGGGATCATCTTTTATTGGACGGCCAATTGTAACCGGTTTTTTGGTAGGCGTTTTGTTTGGTGATATTAAGCAAGGACTATTGATGGGAGCTACTTTAGAGTTAGCTTTTATGGGCTTAATGGGAGTTGGAGCAACTGTCCCGCCAGATGAAATTATTGGAGGAATTTTGGCAACAGCCCTGGCTTTAAAAAATGGTTACGGCGTGAGTGTTGCCTTGACATTGGTTTTACCAATTGCCACTTTGGGTTTACTAGTTAAGAATTTGTTGTACGTTGTCGTCTTTCCAGCCATGACACACAAAGCTGATCACTTAAGTGATGAAGGTAAAATCAAGGCTGCAGGCAACATGCATCTCTGGGCTGCCTTGACCAGAATTTTAGTTATGACTTTAGTGACAACGATTTCTTTTGCTTTGGGTAGTGGCTTAGTTAAAGCATTCGTACAAATTATTCCGAAAGCTTTAATCGACGGAATCACGATTACAACTGAAATTTTACCGGCAGTAGGTTTTGCAATGCTTATCAATATGTCATTTTCCAAAAGTGTTGCGCCCTTCTTTTTCTTAGGTTTTGTCTGTTCCGCGTATCTAAAATTAGATATGGTTGCGGCATCGATTATCGGAGCCATTTTTGCCGGAATAATGTACTTAATAATGAATGAAATTCATAAAAATTCAACGACTAGTGCGAATACGCAGACGGAGGTACAAGAGGATGACTTCTAAGTCTCAAGAGCAAAAAAAGTTAACTAATAAAGATTTACGTGGCATTTTTTGGCGCAGTATGCCCATGGAAGCGTCGTTTAACTATGAGCGGATGATGAGTATGGGCTTTGCTTATACGATGTCTGGAATTATTGATAAGTTATATGATCGTGTTGAAGATAAAACTGCTGCCTTAAAACGGCACCTAGAATTTTTTAACTGTACTTCAGCAACTTCGCCGTTTATTGCTGGTGTCTTGGCATCGATGGAAGAAAAAAATGCCAATGATCCTGAGTTTGATCCGAGTGCTATTAACGCTATGAAAACTGGATTAATGGGTCCTTTATCTGGCATTGGTGATTCTGTTTTCTGGGGTAGCTTGAAAATTATCGCTAGTGGAATTGGCATTTCTTTAGCGCAAAAAGGCAGTGTTTTGGGACCCATATTATTTATTCTAATTTATAATATTCCCAATTTATTAGTTCGCTACTATGGAACGATGTGGGGCTATCAATTAGGCAGTGCTTTTGTGGATAAAATGGCCAATGGTCTCATGAATATGATTACTTACGCCATTAATATTTTAGGTAATACGGTGATTGGGGCCATGGTGGCTTCCATGGTGGTCATTAAAATTCCGGTAGCAATTAGTGCAGGTAAGCATCCTGAAACAATTCAATCGGTTTTAAATTCAATTATGCCGGACTTAATGCCATTGCTGGTTACCTTCTTTATTGCCTGGCTGTTAAAGAAAAAGCATATTAAAATGATTTGGATTTTATTAACAATTCTAGTCATTAGTGTTGTCGGTGCATTCTTTGGCTTCTTGAAGCCTTAGTTAAATGAGGAGAATAAATCAATGTATTTTGATAAGCAAGTTTTTATCACCAATTATGAAGCAGCTGTCAGTGAATTAGAACATGTCAGTACTGTGGCTGAGCAATTACAAGCAAAGTCAATTAGTAAAATTATTTTTACAGGATGTGGTGGCACCTATACGAAATTTGTAGATTTGCGGCCCATGATGTTCAAACAGTTAAAAATGCCGTTTTTAATCGTTAGTCCCGAAGAATTAATTTCAGAATATTTTTCAGTGATTGATGAACAAACTTTGATTATTGCTGGCAGCAAAACCGGTGCCACTCATGAACTAATCCAAGCGTTAACAACTATTAGAGCGCAGAAAAAATGTCTGATGATTGGATTTATTGGTGATGACAATAGTCCTTTGGAACAGGCTGATTTGTTAGATGAACGCTTAAAGTCTATCGACACTGACGCTAATTTAATTGAGTTAGGTTGGTTAATTTTAAATTTATCAGGCAATTTGGCTAATGTTCAGGTGACCACCATCCAAAAGCAATTATCTACTTTAGATACTAATTTAGTTCGGGGAATGGAAACCTTAATGCCCCAAGCTTTAGATAAAGTTAATAATACTGATTTAAAAGCACATCAGTTGTGGGTCGGTTCAGGTTTAATGTGGGGTGAAGTTTGCTGCTTTGCTAATTACTTATTAGAGGAGATTCAACGAATCAAAGCGCAAGCGGTTCATTCTGGAGAATTTTTCCATGGGCCAATGGAAATCGTCGATCGCAAGCAAAATGTCAATATTGTAGTTAACAGTGGTGGCAATCGGCAGAATGATCTGAGAGTGGTGAACTTTGCCAAGCAATTTACGAATGATTTGTTGGTAGTTGATATGCAAGCCTTTGAATTGGATCAATTAGACCAATCTTTGCGCGATTTTATTGAACCATACGCGTTAAATCACTACTTTGATACTTTGTTTAATATGTATTCAGTTAAGACGGGGCGTTCCGCCAAAACTCGTAGATATTATCGTTTATTAAATTATTAATTCAACAAAAAAGCTCCCAAATTGGGAGCTAATACATAGGCTTTACTCATATAATATATGTTAGACTGATGTTGAAAAATTAATTCATAGTTTTAGCGGACATATGGTGAACCAATGCTTGCAAAACGTTGATAGATCAAGCGATTTTATGCCGTTGACAGGAGTCGAACCTGCACATGGTAACCCATACAGCGACCTGAACGCTGCGCGTCTGCCAATTCCGCCACAACGGCTTTACAAACAATTATTATAACAAATTTGTGTTAGAAAGTAACTAAGGATTTGATAAAAATGGAAAAATTATCAACAAAAATTTTACAAACGGTCATTCAACCGCGGCCAATTGACTCTTATAAAGGTACTTTTGGCAAATGTTTGATCATTGCAGGCAGTCAACAATTTGGTGGTGCGGCTTTAATGGCGACTGGTGCGGCACTTTATACCGGAACCGGATTAGTGACTTTAGCTACTGATCCAGAGAATCTCACTAGTTTAAGAACCACATATCCAGAAGCGATGGGCTTAGACTTGAATGATACAAGAGCCATTTTAACAATGGTCCAAACTGTTGATGTCGTAGCGTTTGGTCCGGGATTACAAATCACAGCACCAATGGGCGATTTGTTAATTCAAATGGCGACCTTGTTGACGTCCAAACAAACACTGATTTTAGATGCTAGTGCTTTTGGATTGATCGCGCAAACTAAACTGAATTTAAAAAAAATTCAGGCGCATTTGATTTTGACACCACATGTGATGGAATGGAAAAAGCTCAGCCATTTATTACCATCACAACAACAGTTTGAGCGCAATCAGGCGACGCTTGATCAATTAACATTACCCCAAACGGCTTTGATCTTGAAAGGCGCCCCTAGCCATATTTATTTTAGTGGTAGTCAACAAATTTTTGAAAATACTGCTGGAACTCCTGCGATGGCTACCGGTGGCATGGGTGATACCTTAACTGGGATAATGGCCGGCTTTGTAGCCCAATTTGATTGGAGTCCAACAACTGTGTTGGCGGCTACTTTTGCACATAGTTATTTGGCAGAGCAATTAGCCCAAAAGCAGTACGTAGTTTTGCCAACACATTTAATTCAAGCGTTACCTCAGTTTATGAAATTGTGGCAATAATTGTTTTAAACTGGTTCGTGGCAAAGTCAAGTGTCTTTTTTTCAGCGCAATAAAAAAAAGAGCCCTTCAGGCTCATTGGTCAGTAAAATTACGAAGCGGATGACGAGAATCGAACTCGCGACGCCAGCTTGGGAAGCTGAAGTTTTACCATTAAACTACATCCGCAAAATATAAAATTATTATACACCTATTTAAACAAAATAGATATTTTTTTTGATATTTTTTTCAATTTCAGGCATAATATAGTTATGATAACAATTAGAAAAAACAAATACATCAAAAAAATATCGCGAATTTTGGGCGTGTTAGTGGGCCTGGAATTAATTGCAGTTAGTGTTTCAATGTTCTTCGATCCTCATAAAATTGCTGCTGGTGGGGCCACAGGAATTGCTATTTTAGTTAAGCAATTGTGGCAGGTGCCGCTATCCATGACACTTTTAATCTTCAATGTATTTATGTGGATTTTAACTTTGATCTTTCTTGATAAGGTTGCTGCAGCTAAAATCACGTTTGGCAGTTTGGTATTGCCACTCTTTTTAGCGATCACGCCGGATTTAATGATTATTAAAAATCCGCTGTTATCGGACATCATTGGTAGTATTGTTTTTGGCTTTGGGTTGTCGATTATTTACCGCTCAGGTTATTCAGCAGGTGGTACCACGGTTCCACCCATGATTTTTAATAAATATTTTCGCATCCGCAATGCCAATAGCTTGTTTGTTATTGATGGTATTGTCTGTTTGGGGAATATTTGGGTTTCGGGATTTGAGTATTTCTTCTTAGCTATTTTATCAGTTGGTATTTCCACAATGGTGATGAATTATATTCAAACCGGTTTAGATAAAAAATTAGTTGTTTATGTTATGAGTGAACAACACCAGGATGCTATTCAGACTATTTTGGAGCAAGAACTACAACTAGGAAGTACGGTGTTTGACGTTCGTGGTGGTCGTTCTAACGAACCGAAAGAAATGTTGATGATTGTGACCGATACGCAAAATTATCGGAGTATTTTAGATTTGATTTTTGATATTGATGCTGGTGCGTTTATTTTGGCGGATAGCATTGCTGAAGTGCATAATGGCAGTTTTTAATCCCTAATTAAAAATTTGCGAGGCGTTAACTTTTAAATTAGAGCTGATGCATGATTGGTAAAAGTTCAGAGTTAAGGGCGAGCAGAATTTCTCGTTAATTTAGTTTAGATAACGTTTCAAAAGCCAGAAGTTGGTGTTTAATTGCGCGCAGCACTAAAGTAAAAGTTCGTACTTTAATGTTGGCCGCAGTTAATACTCAACTTCTTTTTAATATTTTTGATTAATTCTTTAATTTATTTGTTAAAATAAAATTATTAAAAGGAAACGGAGCAAGGTTATGGCACAATCAATCAGTCTAGGCTTAGATATTGGGGTATCATCAGTTGGTTTTAGTGTCCTGGATTATCAAAAAGGGCATGTTCTAGAACTGGGCTCCAGGTTGTTTAACGCAAGCATTTCGGAAGAAAATGAGACGCGGCGTGATCGGCGTGGAAGTCGGCGATTGTTAAGACGGAAAAAACAACGCCGAATTGATACGGTTAATTTATTTGAACGTTCCAAGTTACTTCCTACACGTTCCAAAACCGATCCGTATTATATTAATTTGCCGCAAAATGTGAATCCGTATGCTTTACGAGTTAAAGGGTTAACGCAGCAGCTAACTCAATCGGAATTAGTAAGCGCTTTATACAACATCGTTAAGCACCGAGGAATTAGCTTTACCTTGGATGATCTAAAGAGCAGTAGTGACTATAGTCAGAGCTTAGAAATTAATGAGACTGACTTACAAACACAGACGCCAGCGCAAATTCAGCTGCAACGATTGCAAAAATATAATCAAGTACGTGCAAAAATTGAAAATACTGAGAATAATCAAGTTTTACTAAATGTTTTTCCCACCGCCGCTTTTGTCAAAGAAGCGCGGCAAATTATTGCTACCCAGCGGCAATTTTATCCCACCATTTTGACTGCCGAATTTGAAGAACAATTTTGTAAGATTTTACAGCGTAAGCGGGGCTATTATCAAGGACCTGGTAGTGAGAAATCACGGACGGATTATGGCATTTATAAAACAGATGGTCGGACCTTGGATAATTTGTTTGAGGAGTTGATTGGGCGTGACAGAATACATCCTGAAGAACTGCGGGCTTCGGCCGCTTCTTATACCGCGCAAGAATTCAATTTATTAAGTGATTTAAATAATTTAACGATTACCACTTATGAAGATGGTAAGATGCCGCCAGCTGATAAATTGCAGTTAATTGAGCAGCTACGGCAAGCTAAGGGTAATCCGTCAATGATGAAATTGATTAAAAAAATTAGTCATTGTGAAGAGCAAGATATTCGCGGTTACCGAGTGGATGAAAACGATAAACCAGAACTGCATTCCTTAGCTATTTATCGGAAAATGCGCAAAGCTTTTTTAAAACAAGATATTGAGATTAATACTTGGAGTACGGCTTTTCTTGATGATTTAAGTTTTATTATGACGCTTAATACTGAAGATGGTGAGATTAGAAAACAACTGCATCAACGGCTGCAACCCCAATATGATTTCTTGGACGATAGTTTAATTCAGGCTATTATTGATAATAAAGCAGCGTTTGAAATCAAAAGTAACAATAAATGGCACCGCTTTTCCATTAAAACAATGCGCGAATTAATTCCTGAAATGCAAAAGCGTCCAGTGGAACAAATGACCTTGCTTCAGGAAAAAGGTTGGTCTTTGCGCGATCAACATCGTTTTCAAGATGACGAGTATTTGCCCTACCGTAAGATTACGGAGGATATTTATAATCCGGTTGCCGCTAAATCCGTGCGGGAAGCGTTAAAAATTGTGAATGCTGTAACAAAAAAATATGGTCAACCAGATTATATTGTTGTGGAAATGCCGCGTGACAAAAACGAAAAGGATATGAAAAAGTATCTGGATCAATTAAAAAAGAATAATCGCAAAATTAAAGATCAAGCCATGCAAGAATTTATAACATCAGTTGGCAGTAAACAAGACGTTGATGATGGGTTACGTAAACAGGGTGGTAAATTATATACCAAAATTCGCCTGTGGTATGAACAACAACATAAGTGTTTGTATAGTGGTAAGACTATTGATGCATATGATTTATTACATTATCCAGAAAATTTTGAAATCGATCATATTATTCCCCAATCAGTATCCTTCGATGATAGTTTAAATAATAAAACGTTGTGTTACAAAGAAATGAATCAACAAAAAGAAAAACAGACACCATATGAGTTTTTTAATATGAACCATGGTCAAGGTTGGAAAAAATTTGAAGCTCAAGTGTTAAACAATACCAATTTTTCTAAAGCCAAACGTGATAATTATTTATGTGATGAGGATTTAAGTGATTTAGAGGTTCGGCAACGTTTTATTAGTCGTAACTTAGTTGATACACGTTACTCTTCACGCGTGGTCTTGAATAGTTTGCAAGAGTTTTACCGCGAAAAAAACCAAAAGACGAAAGTAGCCGTCATTCGGGGTAAATTCACGTCTAATATGCGTAAGCATTGGCATTTACAGAAGTCTCGAGAAACTTATCATCATCATGCAGTCGATGCGACGATTATTGCCGCGACACCGTTTTTGAAGTTATGGAAAAAATCAGGTGGTACGATTTTTCCAGTGAAAGTGTCAGAACATACGATTGATATCAAAACAGGTGCTATTTTAGATGATAAAGAATATGATCAGCAACTACTGAATTTGCCTGATAGTCATTTGGTGACAGAATTACAAGAAATAAAACCACGAGTGCAATTTTCGCACCAAATTGATAAAAAGATGAATCGCAAGATTAGTAATGACACTATTTATTCAGTCCGTAATGGTCAATTAGCTAAAGATAAGCAGCCAGCAGATTATATCATTGCTAAAATTAAAAATATTTATGATGCTACGGATTATGCCAAATTCAAAAAAGTGTATGATAAAGATCCATCTAAGTTTTTGATGGCTAAATTAGATCCACAAAGTTTTGCTTTGTTAGAGCAAGTGTTGCAACAATATCCTGATCAAATAGAAGAAATTGATCAAGCAGGTAAGGTGAAACCTAAAAATGTTAGTCCGTTTGAACTATATCGACGCGATCATGGTTTTTTGCACAAATATGCGAAGCATAACAATGGTCCGATTATTAAGCAATTGAAGTATTATGATAAAAAGATGGGCTCAAAAATTAGTGTTACGCCTCAAAACGCGCGCAATAAGCAAGTTATTTTGCAATCTTTGAAACCATGGCGCACTGACGTTTATTTAGACGAAGCTACTGGTGAATATCAAATCATGGGGATTAATCATTCTGATTTGAGTTGTGTTCATGGCACCTTCGGAATTAAAAGGGCTGATTATCTCGAAATCAAGGCACGAGAAGGGGTTCAGTCTGATGCGAAGTTTTTATTTTCGCTGTACCGGAAAAATCGGATTAAAGTGCAAAATTTAAAAACGAAAGAGCAAATGGAATTACTATTTTGGTCACGGACAACCAGCAATAAGAATTATGCAGAATTAAAATTATTAGATTCGTATGATAATTATTTGACGAAGATTCCACTATATGGTAACGCTAAAGAAGGCAAGCAAATTATTAAGCCGCTAGTACCCAAGGACTGTAAACTTTGGAAAGTCAATACTGACATTTTAGGTAATCCATACTACCTAGAGCAAGAAGAAAAACAGCCACAAAATATTCTTGATTGATTCTAATAAAGGTGTTATACTTACCCCCGTAAGGGACGCCTTATATGTTTGAATGTTCAAGCGACTTAAAGTTTTTCTATTGCTAAATCTTTAAGGATCTACAAAAATAAGGGTTCATCCCGAATTTATTGACTGCCTTTGGCAGTCATTTTTTTTACATAAAATTTTCCAATGTAGAAGTTTTCTTAATTTTTGACAAAAAAAGATTGTCAAAGAATAAAATAAGCCTTATCATGAAAGCGATAACACTAAAAAGAGGCGTTTATTTTGGGTTGGCGGATCGTACATATTAAAGAAGGAGAATTATTGCGACTTAAATTAGATAATGTAGAAATTGTCAAATTATCTAAAACAATCTATATTCCGTTATCTGATATTAATACCATTATTTTGGAAGGCAATCGCACCACGATTACAACCAAACTGTTGGTGGGTTTAAGTCATAATAATATTGGCTTAATTATTTGTGATGATAAATATTTACCAGTAGGCATGTATCTGCCATATGGTCAATACCATCATTCGGCTCAAAGAGTAATTGCTCAAGCTAATTGGACTAGTCAACAGAAAGCTAGAATGTGGAAACAGGTCATTGCACAAAAAATGCTGAATCAAATTGCATTTGCCCGTTACAAGGGAGTGGAATTAGAACGCTTAGAAATGATGGAACAATTGGTCATGGAATTAACCGATGGTGATTTAACTAATCGTGAGGGTCAGGTAGCTAAAGTTTATTTTGATTCGTTGTTTGGCAATTCATTTACTAGAGATGCTGAGGTGTTAGTTAATTATGCAATGAACTTTGGTTATGCAATTGTCCGCTCCTGCGTGGCGCGGTGTGTGGTAGCCGATGGCTTAAGTTCAATGTTAGGCATTTTTCACCGAAATGAATTTAACAGTTTTAATTTGGCTGATGATTTAATGGAACCCTTTCGGCCATTGATGGATTATTGGATTGATCAACAAGTCTTGTCAACAACCGACTATTTGAGTTATGAGGCGCGGATGAGCTTAATTAATTTTATGAATCAAGAAATGTTGATTAGCAATAAGAAAATGACGATGGATCATGTGATTCAGAAATTTGTGCAATCGTTTGTGACCGCCATGAGTACAGATGATCCACAAGCTTTGTTGACGATTAGCTTGCAAGATTTTATTCAGGCAAATAGTATTAAGTAAAGTTTTTTTGTGGAATTAGTATCGTTAATTTATAGGAGGATCAGGTGAAATATCAAAATATGCGCTTACTTTGTATGTTTGATTTACCCATGGAAACAATTAATGAAAAACGGCAATATCGAATTTTTCGCAAAGAGTTAATTCGCAATGGTTTTACCATGCTACAATATTCAGTTTATTATCGTACTTTACCCAATCGTGCAGCTGGTAAAAAATATGAACATAATATTCAGGCTTTTTTGCCTAATTATGGTGAAGTTCGCTTATTAGCGGTTAGTGAGAAACAATTTGATGATATGAAAATTTTAGTTGGTAGTCGCAGTAATCAGGAAGCCTTGGTAGGTAGTAAAAAGCTGGTGCAAATATGAATTTACAAATTGAGTATCAAGACCAGCAATTTGTGGAAGCTGACTTAGACCAAATTCTTTATTTCGTGGGTCCTAATCATGATATGCTGTGGAAAATATTTCGTAGTTTTTATTTTTATCGTCAAAAGTTGGATGTTTCTGAGGCCAATATTTATGGTGAAAATGGTATTGAGTTACTGATTGATGATCATTTAATTGATTTAAAACATAATCACTTTTATTTTATTAATAGTCGTCAAGCGATTTATCAGCAAGTTATCTATCATAAACCATCTTTGTTCTTTGATTATCTGAATCAAAAGGAAAACGAAGTAGCTGTTACTCAACATTTAGAGCATATTAACAATGAATTATATCAACTATCTTTTTTACTACAGGATTATGTTGATGATTTTGCAGATAGTCTGCAAGTGGATTTAAGGGATTTAAATTATTTAGAATTGTTAAAAAATAATTTGGTAGTCGGTTATCAAGAAAATCAAATCATGACGCCAATTGAATTGATGAGTACTGATGAATTAGTGGATGAGTATCTCAATTTAATTACGGCTGTTGCCCAACGAACTGCTGATAAAATGTGGTTAATTATGTATAACCCTACGAGTTATTTATCAACTGATAAAATTGAAGAATTAGTAACTAAGTTAAAACAAATTATGCTTCAAACTAATTTACAAGTTATTTATATAGCGAATGATTTTCAAGGCGTCAGATTAGACAGTGCTGATATTCATAAAATAATTTTGGTTGGTCCTCATATTGAACAATTACCACCATTTGATGTTGTTATTCAAAGTCTAAAAAATCATTATCCCAATATGATGAATTTGTCTAATCAGCAAATCTTAAAATCTTTAGCCCAGTTACTACCCTTGATAGGTAGTAAGCGAGAGGTTGCATTATCATCAAAAGATTTGGTATTATTAAAAATAATAAATGATTTGCTGGATTATGAGACGTCATTTAATTTAGAAGATTATTTATTAACTGATGCAGAAATCTCTTTTTTGAAAAATTAATGATTATTTTCAATTTGAGGTTTTTGTACCCTTAAAGATTTAGCAATAGAAAAACCACCGTGTTTTCCAACACCACTATTTCCTGGTTTTTGTACCCTTAAAGATTTAGCAATAGAAAAACAGCCGTTACATGATTGACCATTACATCGCCGTTTTTGTACCCTTAAAGATTTAGCAATAGAAAAACGATTCACGAGGTAACAGTCGTTGAAAGTTCGTTTTTGTACCCTTAAAGATTTAGCAATAGAAAAACGGCTGAAGGTGGACATGATGAGTACATCGTGTTTTTGTACCCTTAAAGATTTAGCAATAGAAAAACCACTTAAAGCGTTTTTTAAAAGTGCACTCTGTTTTTGTACCCTTAAAGATTTAGCAATAGAAAAACTTCTGATACCGATGACAGTAATCAAGGCTCGTTTTTGTACCCTTAAAGATTTAGCAATAGAAAAACTGGTGGTCAATACATCATCGACCATGAAGTGTTTTTGTACCCTTAAAGATTTAGCAATAGAAAAACAGACATGTTTGTAATGTTTACGGATGGGCAGTTTTTGTACCCTTAAAGATTTAGCAATAGAAAAACTCTGTCATCCCCACCCACGTGGTCTTGATTGTTTTTGTACCCTTAAAGATTTAGCAATAGAAAAACTGAATAGAGAAGAGCTATTAACTATCTATTGTTTTTGTACCCTTAAAGATTTAGCAATAGAAAAACGAAAAAGGTTAATGCCTCATTTCGCTATTTGTTTTTGTACCCTTAAAGATTTAGCAATAGAAAAACTCAAAGTCACTTTCCAAAGCACCAGCAACTGTTTTTGTACCCTTAAAGATTTAGCAATAGAAAAACTAATCACAATTGTGAAATTGTCGGCAATATGTTTTTGTACCCTTAAAGATTTAGCAATAGAAAAACGAGAAATTACTCAACTCTGAAGTGTCTGCCGTTTTTGTACCCTTAAAGATTTAGCAATAGAAAAACATCATCATCGGGCTTTTGGCTTGCTTTTGAGTTTTTGTACCCTTAAAGATTTAGCAATAGAAAAACACTGACCAAGCTAAGCGTCAAAAGTTGGTTGTTTTTGTACCCTTAAAGATTTAGCAATAGAAAAACAAGAATGCCAGAAATTAAATTCAGGGCTTGGTTTTTGTACCCTTAAAGATTTAGCAATAGAAAAACTATGCAGCAGAAATATAAAGGTGCAAAACAGTTTTTGTACCCTTAAAGATTTAGCAATAGAAAAACCAGTATGGGATTACCAACGATTGCCACTTAGTTTTTGTACCCTTAAAGATTTAGCAATAGAAAAACTATCTTGTAAAGAAAGCTTATCCAAATCTCGTTTTTGTACCCTTAAAGATTTAGCAATAGAAAAACTGTAAAAGTAATTGTCGTTTAGAACATCATGTTTTTGTACCCTTAAAGATTTAGCAATAGAAAAACTTAGCAATAGAAAAACTGAAAGGAGGTGAGGTTTTTGTACCCTTAAAGATTTAGCAATAGAAAAACAATCACTGGGGAAACAGTAGCGGTTGAAGCGTTTTTGTACCCTTAAAGATTTAGCAATAGAAAAACAGTCTTTTGGTTAATAATTTCCATAATATCGTTTTTGTACCCTTAAAGATTTAGCAATAGAAAAACATGCTTTAGTTAACTCGCCAACGGGATCTTGTTTTTGTACCCTTAAAGATTTAGCAATAGAAAAACCCAAACTCCGAGTAGGATTCAATGCCCATAGTTTTTGTACCCTTAAAGATTTAGCAATAGAAAAACAATTGACCAGAATTTAATGAAGCCTCAAGCGTTTTTGTACCCTTAAAGATTTAGCAATAGAAAAACCTGTCGGCTGTTCATCTGGGAAGCAATCCTGTTTTTGTACCCTTAAAGATTTAGCAATAGAAAAACAAGTGCTTGGCAGTGATGCTTTTGTGTAGCGTTTTTGTACCCTTAAAGATTTAGCAATAAAACAACTATTTTTATTAAAACTCATTGATTGTAAAAATAAAACAAATTTTATTCTATAAGTACAATTGTGAAATCAAAGTATTGCTATTTGCTAATTTAAACAATATGCACTATGATGAAATTACGCTTAAAATAAAAGCGCTACCAAAAGATCTATCACGGGAGATGTTTATTTGAAATTTGAGAAAGTCATTACTGTTTTAGGATGGATTGCTTCTATAACTGCCATTATTATGTACGTAGCGTATATTCCACAAATTATTAACAATTTACACGGTGTGAAAGGAAGTCCGATTCAACCGTTGGCAACAGCTTTTAACACATTGTTGTGGGTAATATATGCACTATGCAAAAAAGATCGTGATATTCCACTAGCATTGTGTAATGGTGCGGGAGTAATTTTTGGTTTGATTACTTTCTTAACAGCTTTATAAAAATAATTTAGAAAGGATTAGTTATGAAAACTATTAAAATTAGTGATACCTCTAAAAAAATCAAAATTAATGTGCCAGTTGTTTTTTCAGTTACAGAAGATCTCTCAGGCGATTTGTGGTTAGCTCATGATCAAGAAAATCATGAAATTATTTGTCAACGCTTACAAAAAGAAACTGATAAATTTATAGCAATAGTGTCTTTTGCACAAGGTGATGTTCAACTGCAATTAGATCATGTCTTGGAGCCTAGTGAAGTAGATGGTATTCAGGAGATCACATCAACTCAAGAGACGGATACTTATGTTCATTTGAATACAGGTGTTTTTGATTTGGAATTGTGCCGTGGTAATGCTCAGGGAGAGGGTTCCTCCAAATGGGGGTTACGTCATTTTAAATCAGTTCAGGAAGACAAAGATTTATTGCCATCAGGTAATAATGCGATGGGCGGATTTTATGGTCCATTCTTCACCCCTGATAATGGTTTAATCAATCCTGCGGAACACTTGATTGTAGATATTCAGGCTTTGGAAGATGGCCCAATTTTTAAAAAATATCGTCTATCTGGCAGAATTCCTGACGGGTTAAAACCGGAACTATATGGTAAGCATTTTAGTTTGGATTGGTCTTTTTATTATAATGTTCCGTTCTTTTCACGGGTTTACCATGTGGATCATTTTCAAACAACAGTTAATCATCGTTCCATTACTGATAAGATTACCGTCGGTGATGAATTTGAAAGTGGAATCGGTCATCAAGTGTTTGATCGCTTTATTACCGATAGTGGCGTTTGGTATCGTGCCGGTGATCCGTATGCCAATGATTTGGCTGATAAGGTTCAAACGTTAGTTAATGATGGTCAAACGCGAGGAACAGCTTTTGAAAAGTTTCGGTCTTTGTTGACTGGCGATATGGCATCAGCACATTGGGATTTATATTGGCGGTTGTTTTCAGTCTGGGAAAATGCTTTGGAGCGCTCGGAAGATGAAGCGCAATTGGCAGATATTCGAGCTCAAGCATTTGTAGAAGCCGAAACTAACGACCGACCATGGACTTATTCACAGCAACCAGTCGATGTTAGCCAGGTAGCTGATCAAACTATCTTTGCGGGACCAGCAACTAAATCAGCCGAAATTAATACGCAAACGCATCAAGCAATGATTTGGCAAACTGCGCAAGCAGCCGGTGCTTTTCAAATTGTTCAACGTCCTAATTCCGGTTGGCAGAATTGGGGTACTAACGGTGAAAATGAGTGTCCCGCTTTGCCGACCAATACTTTGATTCAGACGGCTTATGGTCCTTTCGAGGATAATTGGCAAGACGTTGCTGATAGTTTGGAAGCTTTAGCAAAAGTTGCTGTACAAGTTCAATAAAATAGTTCAAATGTTTTTGCTTGACATCCTAATATGTTCTGAGTAGAATAAGCAGAATTATATCTAGGAGGTAATGAGCATGAAAAAATTACGCATTCAACTTGATACAGCTTCACAAACGTTCATTGCCGTTGATCCCAGCAGAAATGTCAGTGGACAAGGCAAGACAATTCAAGAAGCTATTATGCATTTAAAACATTAATTAAAAACTATTTTAAAGGTTACTAATTTTTACCGTTGCTTGAAAATTTAACTTGAATCCTTTAAAATGAGTTTTGCAGAGAGTTAAGGTACATTTGGTTGTTTTAGTGAGGTCTTGTGAGTGTGAAAAGGCTACAGTCAAGTACCGTCGTGTCTTTGTGTTTTTTAAAATATGTTTAAATTAAAGTGGATTACTAATCAATTAGAGTGGTACCGCGGGTTAACTCGTCTCTTTCATATTTAATATGAAAGAGCTTTTTTTATGTTATGGAGGATCAGATAATTATGGATTTACAACAAGCCAAAGTAAGCATCCAAGAAGCCTTGCAACCAAATTTAACGAACAGTGATTTGACTGCTGACCAAATTTTGAATTTGATTGAAGTGCCGAAAAATACGCAAATGGGTGATTTTGCTTTTCCAACTTTTCAATTAGCCAAACAGTTACATCAATCACCAGTGGTCATTGCGCAAGATTTAGTCAAACAAATTGATCCAAATGTCTTTGCTAAGGTGGAGGCTAAAGGACCTTATGTCAACTTCTTTTTACAGCGTCCAGCCGTAGCACAAACGACTCTGCAACAAATTCTTAATGAACAATTGAATTATGGTGCAACGAAACAGGGCAACCAACAAAAGATGGTGATCGATATGTCATCACCTAATATTGCAAAACCGATGTCAATGGGCCATTTACGTTCCACTGTAATTGGTAATTCTTTGGCCAAAATTTTAGCCAAGTTAGGTTATCAACCGATTAAGATTAACCACTTGGGTGATTGGGGCACGCAATTTGGTAAATTAATGGTGGCTTACAAAAAATGGGGTTCTGAAGCGGAAGTTAAAGCTGACCCGATTACCAATTTACAAAAATATTATGTTAAGTTTCATCAATTAGATCAGGAACACCCTGAGTTAGATGATGAAGCGCGAGAATGGTTTAAAAAACTGGAAAATGGTGATGCTGAGGCTACGCATCTGTGGCAGTGGTTCCGCGAAGAATCACTCAAAGCTTTTACTAAAGTTTATGACGAATTGGGAATTAGATTTGACTCTTATAAGGGCGAAGCCTTTTATAATGATAAAATGGACGAAATTGTTGATTTATTGGAACAAAAAGGTCTATTGCAAGAAAGCCAAGGAGCCGAGATTGTTGATTTAGGTGAACAATTACCACCAGCGATGATTAAAAAGTCTGATGGGGCTACCTTGTACATTACACGTGATTTAGCAGCGGCTTTATACCGTAAGCGAACTTACGATTTTGATAAAGCTTTTTATGTTGTTGGTAGTGAACAGAGTGTGCACTTTGAACAATTAAAAGCAGTATTAGCTAAAATGGGCTTTGATTGGGCAAAAGATATTGAACATATTAAGTTTGGTTTAATCACTTCGGGCGGTAAAAAATTGTCCACACGAGCAGGCCGGGTGATCTTATTAGAAGACGTGTTGCATGATTCGGTGCAATTGGCCCAAAAACAAATTGCCGAAAAAAATCCTAACTTAGCTAATCCAAAGCAGGTCGCTCAAGAAGTGGGTGTCGGTGCTGTAATTTTTCATGATTTAAAAAATAATCGGACTGATAATTTTGATTTTCAATTAGATGAAGTCGTGCGCTTTGAAGGTGAGACTGGCCCTTATGTTCAATATACTCATGCACGAGCAATGAGTATTTTACGTAAGGCAGATTATCAAGCCCAAACTACAGAAATAACAGCCGCCACTTTAAATGATGAAGCTTGGGACATTGTCTTAACCTTAGCCAATTTTCCTAAAACGATTCAACAAGCTGCTCAACAAAAAGAACCTTCAGTCATTGCCAAGTATGCATTAAAGTTGGCTAAGTCGTTTAACCATTATTATGCTCATAACAAAGTTTTAGTGGATGATGACCAATTGCAAGCACGCTTAAACTTGGTGCAAGCACTAGCTTGGGTTTTGGCAACTGCCTTAGACTTATTAGGGGTTAAAGCACCTGATGAAATGTAATTAAAAACTTTATCTAAGCAGCAAAATATAATGTAAAATTAAGGGTGATTGGGATAAAAAAACTAGTCTACAATTAAGACTAGTTTTTTTAAATACTTCAAAATTCAAATTTTTGTTGTTAAAAATGCTAAACTACAAAATAAAATTCTTTTTTAAAATTTATTGCAGTTGGTAGTTGATTGCTCTATGACTTTGGTCCTAACCGCATTTTATCTAATTAACTAGTTAAGTCTAAAAAATCTGGCGGAATTTTGGTAGTAACTGTCTGTGTTTGCCAATCAAAGGGTTTTTGGTATTGTAATTGGTAAGCATGTAAATACATTCTGGAAGCTTTCAGTGGACTGTACAAGGGATCACCTAGAATTCCCACTCCTACAGCTTGTAAGTGAACGCGAATTTGATGGGTTCGCCCCGTTGTTAATTGTAGTTGCACTAAAGCCCAGTCTTTATTATGTTGTAAGATTTGGTAATGTGTGCTAGCAAATTGGCCTTTGGGATCAATGCGTCGTTTGCGAGGATCTAAAGGATCACGGCCAATGGGAGCAGTAATAGTTTGAGTTGAGGGTAAAGTGGAACGATAAGGAATCACGGCCACATAAGTGCGTTGGAGTTGTTTCAAGGCTAGTTGACGCTCAATAATAGGGACGATTAAAGGATCCTGCCCAACCATGATTAACCCACTAGTCAACATATCTAGCCGGTGTAACATAAGTGGTGGGCTTGGCAAAATAGCAGCTAAATGGTTAAATAAAGTATGAGTTTCTAAGGGTTGATTGGGATGTGTTTTAATACCGGCAGGTTTATCAACAATAACTAAATCTGAATTTTGAAAAATAATTGGACAATTGGTTGTCAATTGGGCTGAATAATGTTGCGGCGTGAGGTTGGTATTAAAGGCCAAATCAATCTGTTCGCCATTATGAACTAATTGATTGAAATAACGATAATGATGATTCACAAAAATTGAACGCTGTGTTCGTAGTTCGTGCTGCCACTTACGTGGTAAATACCAATTGTTTAACAATTGACGAATAGTGAAAACTTGCGGTGCATGTTGTAGAATTAAATGACGTTCTAATATCAATGAGTTACTCCATTTTTTGAAAAAATTAGGTTTGAGGGATACGATGAAACACAGTGAAAAATTTGACTGGTCTGCCGGAATCAAGTATTTATTGGCACAAATTGGTCACGGACTCCATTATATAACGAAACGATTCCACTTGTTACGGTGGTTGTTGTTAATTACGATGACCATTTTTTTGGTTTTTAGTGCAATTTTAACTTTTAAGGCTAAAACTGCTAACGTGAGTCATTTAAAAGCTTCTTTACAAACGACAACTACTATTATGGACGTCGACAATCATAAAGCTGGTTCGTTGTATTCGCAAAAAGGAACGTATGTTGGTTTGCAGCATATTTCAAAAAATATGCAAAATGCGGTAATTGCTACTGAAGACCGCACTTTTTGGACCAATCATGGTTTTAGTCTGAAAGGTTATGCCCGTTCGGCGATTGGCTTATTACTCCACCATCAAATCGTGGGTGGTGGTAGTACTTTGACACAACAATTAGCGAAAAATGCTTTATTAACGCAAAAACAAACTTTGACTCGGAAAGCAGAAGAATTTTTCTTAGCCGTTGAAATAAATCGTGTTTATAGTAAACAAGACATTCTTTCCATGTATTTAAACAATGCTTATTTTGGTAATGGGGTGTGGGGAGTCGAAGATGCTTCCAAAAAATATTTTGCTGAATCGGCCGGTGAATTATCGCCAGCACAAGCAGCCACTTTAGCGGCTATGTTACGTAATCCCAGTTTTTATGATCCGTATCGCCATCCAGATAATTCTAAAGCCCGTCGCAATTTAATTCTGAATTTAATGGTAACTAACAAGGCTTTGTCGAAACAACAAGCCCAGATTAATCAACAAACGGCACTAAGTTTAGATGATGGTTATCATAAACAAAGCGGTTATCGCTATCCTTCTTATTTTGATGCGGTTATTTCTGAAGCAGAAAGTCGTTATCACTTAAGTGAAAATCAGATTTTAAATAAGGGTTATACGATTTATACTAGCTTAGATCAAACCGTGCAACAAAAGATGCAAGCTAGTTTTGATAATGATTATCTCTTCCCGCAAAGCGCTAGTGATAATACTTTATCACAAGGTGCCTCTATTGCATTGAACCCGCAAACAGGTGGTGTTAGTGCAGTCGTTGGTAGGCGTGGTCCGCATGTCTTTCGTGAACTTAATCGTGCTACACAAATGAAACGGCAGCCGGGTTCAACGATTAAACCATTAGCGGTTTATACCCCCGCCATTGAAAGTGGTTATAAGATTGATTCACCATTGCCTAATCAAGTGACGAGTTTCGGTAAAAATCACTATACGCCGACTAACGCTGATGGTTCTTATACGACTGAATTACCATTATATCAAGCACTCAGTAACAGTGAAAACGTGCCAGCAGTAGCTTTGTTGGATAAAATTGGTGTGAAAAAAGGCGTCGCTTCAGTGGAAAATTTTGGGATTAAAGTGGCCAAAAGCGATCAAAACTTAGCCTTAGCCTTAGGCGGACTACAGACCGGAGTGACACCTTATCAGATAGCGCGGGCTTATACAGCCTTTGCGAATAATGGTAAGTTAGCTAGTACGCATTTTATTACGAAAATTGTGGATGCTACGGGAGCCGTGGTTGGCCAAGATGAGCAAACCGCGTCTAAACCGATTATGAGTAAAAAGACTGCGCAAACAATGACTAGTTTGCTGCTGAATGTCTATGATCAAGGAACCGGCGCCGTCGCTAAACCAGCAGGTTATCAATTAGCGGGCAAAACTGGTTCCACAGAAGTACCACAAGATTATGGTAATGGTACGAAGGATCAATGGATGGTGGGTTATACACCGGATATTGTTGTGGCTACTTGGGTCGGATTTGACCGAACTGATCGTCAACACTTTTTACAAGAGGGTAGTGAGCAAGGAATTGGGCCCTTGTTTAAGAATGAAATGACGAATATTTTGCCGACTACTAAAAATACTAGTTTTGAAGTCAAAGATGCTGCTCAAATGGTGCAGCAGCAAAAACATCACGCAACTGGTAATTGGACCCAAGGATTTGGTGATAATTTGAAGCACAAAGTCCAAGATACGATAAATAATTTTAATAATGCCAAACAAAGTGTCAGTCAATGGTATAATCAGATAAAAGGTCGCTGGGGCCAAGAATAATAAGGAGAATTTAGTATGGTTAATGTGTATGATACTGCTAATCAATTAGAAAAAGATTTGCGTCAATCAGAAGAAGTTTTAGGATTACAGGCTGCTTTTAATCAAATGAAAGCTGATCCGATGGCTTACCAAATGTTTCAACAAATGCAAACAATGCAGGATAAATTACAGCAAAAGCAAGTTAATAACCAAGAAATTACGGATGATGAAATTAAACAACTGCAAACTCTGTCTGGTCAATTAGCTAAATTTGATTCTGTACAAAAATTGATGGACCAAGAACGTAAAATTAATGCGATGATGGAAGAATTAAATAAAATCATTTCTAAACCGATTGCTGATATTTATAATAGTTAATCCCAAAAAACGATACCTTGGTGGGTATCGTTTTTTTTGTTATCTTGAGTTTATAGTTTAGTCACCTGATTAGACGATTGCATTTAATGGTGACGTTTATTAAACTAAGCTTAAATAAGAAGCTTGGGTGTTCTTTGCTCTATTTTAGATTAGAAAGAGGATGAAACATAGTGACTGATAAATTAGCTGCTTTACGCACTGGCGATACAATAGATGCTCCGGTTTTAATTGAACAAATGCACGTGCGTACTGCCAAGAATGGTAAACAATTTTTAGATTTAGTATTTGCGGATACTTCTGGTAAAATTTCAGGTAAATATTGGCAAGCTAGTGCAGAAGATGCCCAGAATTTTGTAGCGGGACAAATTGTCCAGTTAAAGGGGCAGTGTGAAACTTATCGTAATATGTTACAAATCAAAATCGAAAGTTTGAAGTTGACACCACCTGATAGCTATTCCGTTGCGCAATTTATGCAGCATGCACCATTAACCAAACAAGAGTTACAAGATCAAATTAATGAATTAATTTTAGAAATTACCCAACCCCATTGGAATCGCATTGTCCGGTACTTAATTAATCAGCACCAAGATAGTTTTTTTGAATATCCTGCAGCTAAAAGCAATCATCATGATTATGCAGGTGGTTTGGCTTTTCATACTGTTAGTATCGCGCGATTGGCTAACAATGTTTGTCAGCAATATCCGCAAGTTAATCGTTCATTGTTAATTGCGGGAACCATTTTACATGATTTGGGTAAAACCCGAGAATTAAGTGGTGCTGTTAATACCCAATACACGCTTGAAGGTAATTTGTTAGGACATTTAGTGATTATGGATGCGGAAATTGTGGCGGCTTGTCAGCAATTAAAATTGGATACCGAAGCAGAGGATATTGTCTTATTAAGACATATGGTCATTGCGCATCATGGCTTGCTAGAATACGGCTCAGCTAAGCGCCCCCAAATATTAGAGGCGGAAATTTTACATGCGCTGGACGAATTGGATGCGACGATTACGATGATTACCAAGGCTGAACGTAAAATTCAACCCGGAGAATTTAGTGAACGGATTTTTGGCTTGGATAATCGGCGCTTCTATCGTCCGCTTGAGCATACCACTAAGGATTAAAAAGGGCATTGAATTGAAACATTGCACCCAGTATTTTTGAAGAAGCTGGTAAGCTATAATTAAATGATTTTATCGTACAAAAAAACGCATCGCAGTTTGTTCACTGAAATACGCTTTTTTGTAATTAATATTTAGAACTCTTATTTAGAACCACTAGTGGATTTAGCATTATCTTTCTTGTTATTGTTAGATAAGAATCCAGACAAGACGTTCTTTAAGTCGTTATCTTTGATAGAAATATCAGAACGCTTCAAGACTTTCGTGATCACTTTTTGCATAGTTGCTGAATCATTCATCCGAGAAGCATAAATTTGATTCTTCAAAGTTTGTTCATGTTGCTTCATAGTACCTTTAGCTGGACGCTTAACCATCTTAATGACATGGTAACCGTAAGATGATTTGACAGGTTCTTTAGTATATTGACCTTGCTTTAATTTTAAAGCAGCTTTCTTAAAGTTAGCATCTAAAGAAGTGTCATTGTTATTGAAGGCTGGTAATTTACCACCTTTATTCTTAGTACCAGTATCTGTGGAATACTTCTTAGCTAATTTATCAAAGCTTTGACCAGCATCTAATTTAGAGATTACTTCTTTGGCTGTTGCATCATCTTTAACCAAGATATGTTGTACTGTAACTTTTGGTGTATATTTTGCCCATTGTTTCTTTAATTGCGCATTAGAAATGTTGGTTTCCTTGCGAATGGCCACTTTGGTTAACAGTTGGGTTCGAATGGTATCTTTGAAATCACTCGCATCCATGCCATTTTGTTGTAACAATGTATTGAATTGAGAACCATATTTATTCTTATATTGGTTAAATTCTTTGTTAACTTCTTTATCGCTAACTTGTTTACCATATTGTGACTTCAAAGCCTGAGCAATCACCATTTGTTGCAATTGCTGTTGTCCAGCTTGAGATTTTTTCATTTTTTGGTAAAGCTGCTCTTGAGTGATTTTACCACCCTTCATAGTTACCACAGCCTTATTGCCGGAACAACCAGCAACTAAGGTAACGGAGAATAAGGCAACTAAAGTCAAGATCCATTTACTAAACTTTTTTGACATAATCTACTTACACATCCAATCTTATTTTATCTTGAATTAAGATAACAAATACAAAGATAACACATTTATTATCTTTTTCCTACAAGTTAAATTATAAATTCATTAAAAAATCACAATTTAGTCGGAAAATCTTGCTGTAACTGTTTCAATTGTTGTTGTAATTGTTGCAAATCAGCAACAATGGGTTCTTTGCCCTGCATTAAAGTGGTTTGTAAATCTTTGAGGATCGGTAATGATTCGTCAGTTAATTGTTGCTTCAATTTTTTGAGTTCCAAATTTAAATTTTTCCAAGCAGCGATGCGCGGACGTTGTTGTTGCATAATTCTGTTGGCTCCAGCGAATAAACCAATGCCTGTTAATAAACCGAGGTTAAAACTTTTCATGCTTCATCTCCAAAATTCGTTTGAATAGTTGTGGCGATCTGATCTAACTTAGCAGCATCATACTGATCAGTATTGTCTGCCCATTCCATAGAAAAGCCGTCTTCTTCATTATAACGCGGAATTAGATGAATGTGGGAGTGAAAGACTGATTGATAAGCAATCTTGCCGTTGTTAATACAAATATTCATGCCCTGAATTTTCGGATCAAGTTGTTTAATCGCGCGGGCAATTTTGGGAATTCGGCTAAAGACCAAACTGGCCTGTTGGCTATCATAATCAAAAATATCTTTAATATGTTGCTTGGGAACAACTAAAACATGGCCTGGGGTGACTTGTGATAAGTCTAAGAAAGCTTTAACGACATCATCTTCATAAACGGTGTGACTGGGAATCTCCCCAGCAATAATTTTGCAAAAAACACAATTTGGATCTAGGTTGGTCATGATTTATTCCTCCTTAAGAATAAAAAATTATATCGGGTTAATTTCATGCTATCATAAATACAAAGCAATAACAGAGGGTAGGTAAAATTTTATGGCTTTAGTAGTAGAGCATTTAACTGGGGGCTATGGACGTATCCCGGTGATCAAAGATGAAAGTTTTACAGTGCGATCTGGAGAGACGGTAGGGTTAATCGGTTTAAATGGTGCCGGCAAATCAACAACAATTAAACATGTCATTGGTTTGTTAAAGCCACAAAAAGGGACGATTAGTTTAAATGACACTCAATTAGACCAAGACATTACCGCTTACCGCAGCCAAATTGCGTATGTCCCAGAATTACCAGTCTTATATCCTGAGTTAACTCTGAAAGAACATTTGGAGTTAACGATGATGGCTTATGATCTAAATCATGAAGCCGCTTGGCAAGATGCAAACCAGTTACTTAAAACTTTTCGTTTAGCTGATAAGTTAGATTGGTTTCCGATCAATTTTTCTAAGGGAATGAAGCAAAAAGTGATGATTGTTTGTGCTTTCATGACTCAAGCGAAGCTATTTATTATTGATGAGCCCTTTACAGGCTTAGATCCGTTAGCTGTGAACGATTTATTGAAGTTGGTACAAGCCAAAAAACAAGCGGGTGCGGGAATTTTAATGTCCACACATATTTTGGCGAATGCTGAACAAAGTGCCGATCGTTTCCTTTTGTTAAATCATGGTCAAGTCAAAGCTCAAGGCACCTTGGCTGAAATTAAAGCCCAATTTGGGGCGCAGGATGATAATTTAAGTGACTTGTATTTACGTTTGGCTGAGGAGGGCTAAGTTAGCATGAAATCTCTATGGCAACAACGCCTGACACAGCATTTAAAAGAACAAGCCAAGTTTTTAAAATTGGTCTTTAATGAATATTTTATTATTGCCATTATCTTTATGATTGGCGCTTTTGGCTATTGGTATTCACAAGCTTTGACTCATTTGACGTTAAATTCGTGGTGGGTCAAACCCTTAGGTATTATTATCTTAACGGTTTGCGGATTATTTTTTAAAGTGGCGACGTTAATGCAATCCGCGGATACAACTTTTTTATTACCTAAAGAAGTGGCTTTGCGCGAATATTTGGTCAAGGCCCGTAATTATAGTTGGTGGTTACCGTGCTTGACTTTAATTTTGGTCAATTTTTTCTTGACGCCTTTTTGGGCTAAGGGCGCGGGTTTTAAGCCAACCACTGTGGTATTGATTGCATTGGCCACTTTAATTTTGGAAATTGGCGTGATTAACAATCGCTTAGCTAGTAATTATGTGGAACAACCTGCTAAACTGTGGTGGGAAAGTTGCATTAGTTTTGTGGTGGTTTTGATTGTGGCCTTGTATTGGCTGCCGTTAGTCGGTGTTCTTTTAGCTTTAATCGTAACGGCGCTCAGTTTTTATCAATTACATCAACTCTTAAATCAATGGCCATTGCAGTGGACTTATTTAGTGCAGCAAGAACAGCAACGTAGTTACCAGCTGAAAAGATTTTATAATTTGTTTACCGACGTGCCAGGAATGAAGGGCAAATCACGACGTTATCGTTGGTTAGATGGCCTTTATCGTCCTATTAAATTGCAACAGGCGCAGAGTGGTCTCTATCTTTTTAGTCGCGGCTTTGTACGTAATACTGACTATAGTGGCTTATTTTTACGTTTAACCATTGTTGATTTGGTATTAATTGCCTGTTTGAAGAATGTCTGGCTGATTAGCATCATGAGTTCATTGTTTTTATATTTAGTCGAATTTCAATTGGTGCCACTATATAAAAGTTATGATACGAATGTTTTATTTCAAATTTATCCGTTGAGCACACACCAAAAGCAGCATAATTTTCAAACATTACTCAGTGTAATTTTAATGAGCCAATGGTTGTTAGGATTAGTAGTTTTAGTTATTGTCTATCATCTGCAACAAGTAACGCTCATTGCTGGTTTAGTCGGATTAATTATGGTAATATTTTTGCTTAAAGTTTATTTACCACACCAATTAAAAAATTTGGAAAGATAGGAATTATGTAGTTATGCGTTTACGAAACAAACCTTGGGTGCAAGGCTTGATTGCCGAACATCCTGAATGGATTTTAAATGAACCTGAGCCCCAAAGTATTCAAGGACAGTGGCAACAGCGGTTTACAAAGAACCAGCCGATTGAATTAGAATTAGGTTCAGGCAAAGGCCAATTTATTATTGCAAAGGCACAACAAAATCCAGAGCGAAATTTTATTGCAATGGAATTACAACCAGTTGCTGCAGCGATGATTCTGAAGAAACAGTTGCAGGCACAATTGCCTAATTTACAAATTTTAGTAGCTAATGGGCGGCAGTTGCCAGAATTATTCGCTACTGGAGAAATTAGTAAATTATATTTAAACTTTTCGGATCCGTGGCCCAAGACACGCCATGAAAAACGTCGGTTAACGGCACCCAATTTTTTGAAATTGTACCAATCGGTTTTACCGGCACACGGTGTTATAGAATTTAAAACGGATAATCAAGGTTTATTTGAATACTCCTTAGGCAGTTTTAATCATTATGGAATGCAATTTGATAAAATTAGCTTAAATCTCCATCAGAGTCCGTGGGCTGAACATAATATTATGACAGAATATGAAGCTAAATTTTCGCAAAAAGGCCAGCCCATTTATTATTTAGTTGCACATTTTCCTAATTAACGGTCAGTTTTTAGTCAAAGTCAATTAATTGCAAGTTGATAGGAAGAGTTGGTAGTTTTTGTGTACTGGTAGTTATAAAATTCAGATTATGTAATAAAAAAACACCAATCCGGAAATTTTCCAGTGGTGTTTTTTTAATAGTTAAACGCGTTGAATGTCTAATAGTTGTCCTGTTAAAGCTGATGCAATAAAATGATATTGTGCTTCTTCATCATCTTGCACAGCAGTAACGCCACCAACTAAAGCCCAGGTATCAGAGCCTTCAACATTAACTTTTTGGAACATTGGTTCAACCCAAGTAGTAATAATGTTGGTATCAGAACCTAAATTATTTTTAATTCGCTCAATTACTTGTTTACTATCAATTTGATGTATTAAGTATAAAGCACCAGCTCCGACAACAGCTGCTGTTGTTGAAGCAACGAGGGTTGATTTAACTAATCCCTTTAAACTCATAGATCTAACCTCCTCAGTTTATATATCTATTTTATCATTATATTATAAATAACGTTGGTAATTGACAACTTTTTTTTAGTTTGTAATATAGTTTATAGGTCAGAAAGGAATTGAAGACAATGAAAAAGCTAGAAGATCAAGCAACAACAAATATTGAACAATTAACGAAAGATGGTAAATTTATTTTATTTTTTGAAGCCGATTGGTGCCCCGATTGCAAATTTATTGAACCCGAGATGCCAGCAATTGAACAAGATTATCCAGAATATGAATTTATCCAAGTTGATCGAGATCAATTCTTAGACTTAGCCAAAGACTTAGGAATTATGGGTATTCCTAGCTTTGTTGCTTTTTCTAATGGCCAAGAAATTGGACGTTTAGTTAACAAGGAGCGCAAAACTAAGGCGCAAGTAGAGAGTTTTATGGATTCTTTAAATAAATAAAATTTAATTGGGAAAGATATGGTGAAACGATTGCAGATTAGTGTTTACAATCCAGCAGTTTTTGGTGACGTAGTTTTGATAATTTTAGGAGCCAACACTGCGGAGCAAAGTACAGTACAAAAGGGTAACATTGTACAAATTTTAAATGATCAAAATGAAGTAATTGGCTATAACTTCTTTGATGTGTTGGCCAAGTTGAATTTAAGTACACAAGCAGCGGGCCAGTTTCATTTGACTGCACCACAAATTCAAGTGTTAAATCAACAGTTACAAGCCGCAGGTTTTGCTGAGCAATTGGAAGTAGATACGACTGAGTATTTTGTGGCAGGTTTGGTCAAAGAAATGACCCCTCATCCTGATTCTGATCATTTGCATGTTTGCCAAATTGAATTAGATCAAGGTCAAGTTGAGCAGATTGTTTGTGGTGCGCCCAATATTGCCGTTAATCAAAAAGTTGCAGTAGCCAAAGTGGGAGCCATGATGCCCGCGGGCCAGATTATTTATCCAGGTGTTCTTCGAGGTGTCAAAAGTAATGGAATGGTTTGTTCACCTCGTGAACTAGCCTTAGCTAATGCCCCACAAAAACGTGGCATTTTAGTTTTAGACGACCAAGTACCTACGGGTTCAGCGTTAGACTTTGACCAATTGAACCAAATTTTTGTGAAATAAGTAAATTTTACAGCAGAGGTAAACAAATGGAACAACCAATTTATCATTTTATCGGTATTAAAGGAACCGGTATGAGTGCCTTGGCGTTAATCTTGCATGATTTAGGATATGAAGTTGAAGGTTCTGATATTAGTAAACAAACTTTTACGCAAACTGGTTTGCAACAAGCGGGCATTCAGATTACCGATTTTGCAGCAACTAATATTCATCCCGGTTTGACGATTATTTTAGGAAATGCCTTTGGTGATGACAATCCGGAAGTCGCGCAAGCCCAAAAATTAGATTTACCAATCTTTACTTATCCACAAATGGTGGGCAAGTTGGTGAATGAATATACGTCGATTGGGGTAGCTGGTGCTCATGGTAAAACTAGTACAACGGGCCTATTAGCTCATGTTTTACAAGGAATAGCTCCTACTAGTTATTTAATTGGTGATGGTACGGGGAAAGGTGACCGGCAAAGCCAATTTTTCGTCTTTGAAGCTGACGAATATCGGCGCCACTTTTTGGATTATGCACCGGATTATTTGATTATGACGAATATTGATTTTGATCACCCAGATTATTTTGCCGACATTGATGATGTCTTTTCAGCATTTCAACAAGAAGCCAATCAAGTCAAAAAGGCGATTTTTGCTTGGGGTGACGATCCTTTATTACAGAAAATTCAAGCACCTAAAGGTACACAGTTATTTTATTATGGTTTGAATGATCGCGATGATTTTCAGGCAATTAAGATCCAAAAAACGACGCATGGTTCCAGCTTTGAAGTGCTGTATCATGGGCAAAATTTGGGGCAATTTCAAATTCCATTATTTGGTCAACATAATATTTTAAATGCGTTGGCGGTAATTGGTGTCAGCTATTTAGAAAAGATTGCGCCGGCAGAGATTCAACGAGAGTTACAAAGTTTTCACGGTGTCAAGCGGCGCTATAGTGAAAAGAAAGTGGCAGATATGGTGGTAATTGATGATTATGCTCATCACCCTTCCGAAATCAAAGCCACGATTGATGCAGCGCGCCAGCAGTATCCAGATAAACAAATTTTGGTTGTATTTCAACCACATACCTATAGTCGCTTGCTGGCATTATTACCTGGATTTGTGCAAAGTTTGGATTTAGCAGATCAAGTCTTTTTAACGGAAATTTTTGGTTCGATTCGGGAAAATCAAGGCCAAATTTCTAGTGCAGATTTAGGAGCACAATTACAGCATGGTGGGCAAGTAATTACCCAAGATCAGATGCAACCTTTATTAGACTACCATGATGCTGTGGTCATCTTTATGGGTGCAGGTGACATTCAAAAGTATGAAGTTAGTTATGAGCAACAATTAGCGCAACGCTAAAATTTGAAAATGAAGATTGAAACGAGCATTGAGACAGTTCAAGTTAATGGATTAAAACTGTTGATTAGCTTTCGCTTCAATCTTTTTTTATTATTTTGAAAAAGAAATCTTCAAGTTCTTTTGTATTTTCAAATCTATTTAACGAATAGTTTGTTAAAATTAAAGTATTAGAAGATGAGGTACGATGATGAAACCAACAAAATTAGTTTTAGTGGACGGTAATAGCATTGCTTTTCGAGCTTTTTTTGCGATGCATAATGTCCTAGATAAATTTGTCACACCAGATGGATTGCATACTAATGCCATTTACGCGTTTAATAATATGTTAGATTTGATTCTTACTAAAAGTCAGCCGGATGAAATGTTGGTTGCGTTTGATGCAGGAAAAACGACTTTTCGCACCAAAATGTATTCGGAATATAAGGGAAATCGTCCCAGTACGCCACCGGAGTTTCGCGAACAATTGCCTTTTATTAAGCAGTTGTTAGTGGCCCGGGGCATTAAAACTTATGAGTTAGCTAATTATGAAGCTGATGATATTATTGGTACTGTGGCCAAACAAGCGCAAGCTTTGGGCTATGAGGTGCTAGTCGTGACCGGCGATCATGATTTGACACAACTAGTGACGGAGCAAATTACAGTTGCGGTAACTATTAAGGGTGTTTCTGATTTAGAATTTTATACACCTGAGCATTTTCAAGAAAAATTAGGAATTACTCCTACACAATTAATTGATTTAAAAGGTTTGATGGGCGATACTTCAGACCATTATCCTGGGGTTAATAAAGTTGGTGAAAAAACTGGACTGAAATTATTAAAGCAATATGGTTCGATGGAAAACTTATACGCTAACTTAGATACTATGAAGACCAGTAAGCTCAAGGAACATTTACAAGAAGATCGTGAAATGGCCTTTTTATCTAAAAAGTTAGCAACGATTGATTGTCAAGCACCAGTGACGATCTCTGTTGATCAATTAAGTTATGACGGTGATCAAACGGAAATGTTAATTGAATTTTATCGTAAATTGAATTTTCAATCATTTTTGAACAAAATGGATGTTCCACTAAATCCCATTGCCCAAGAAGCTAAAAAACAAGCTGCTTATCAAGAATTGACGTCTGCAACATTAGCTAGTTTTATGCAGGATCACCAACCAGCTAGCATTATTATTGAAATGTTAGATGATAATTATCATGAAGCACCAGTCATCGGCATTGCATTGGGCAATCAAGATACAATTTTAGTAACTGATCAAATAACAGTTTTACAAAATTCTCTATTGAAAGACTGGCTCCAAGATCCGCAACAGGAAAAATATGTTTTTGATTATAAAAGAGACTTAGTAGCATTAAATCGTTATCAAGTTCAGTTGGCTGGTGTTAGTTTTGATGGGTTACTAGCGTCTTATTTGATTGATGTGAATGACAACGCTAATGATTTAGGTGAAATTGCCCAATCTTATGGTTATAATGATTTATTACCCGATGTTGAGGTATACGGCAAAGGTGCCAAGCGCGCTGTTCCAGAAGCTAAGAAATTATGCGATCATTTAGCCAATAAAGTAGCGGCTTTGAATTATCTCCAAACACAATTGCCGCAGCAATTACAACAGCATGATCAAGACCAATTGTTTGATGAAATCGAATTACCTCTAGCCCGAGTGCTAGGGAAGATGGAAATTGCGGGAATTAAAGTTGACGCGACCACCTTACAGCAGATGAAAGTGCAATTAGATGAGCGGTTAACAAATTTAGAAGCAGCTATTTATGATAAAGCTGGTCAAAAATTTAACATTAATTCTTCGCAACAATTAAGCAAAATTTTATTTGAAGAGATGGGCTTAAAGCCCATCAAAAAGACTAAAACGGGCTATTCCACTTCTGTAGATGTTTTGGAAAAATTAAAAGATCAAGCACCAATTATTGCGGATATTTTGGAATATCGCCAGGTCGCCAAAATTCAATCAACGTATGTGCTTGGTTTATTAAGTGCGATTGCCCCTGATGGCCGAGTTCATACTCGCTATTTACAAACACTGACGCAAACGGGACGGCTTTCGTCAATTGATCCCAATTTACAAAATATTCCTGCGCGTGATGAAGGACGTGCTATTCGTAAAGCATTTGTACCCAAAGAGTCATCTTGGCAATTATTTTCCAGCGACTATTCCCAAATTGAATTACGGGTTTTGGCTCATTTATCAGGTGATGAGCATATGCAACAAGCCTTTCAAGCTGATTATGACATTCATGCGCACACGGCCATGAAAATTTTTAATTTGGATAGTATTGATGATGTGACTGCGAATATGCGCCGGAAGGCCAAAGCAACTAATTTTGGGATTGTTTACGGGATTAGTGATTATGGCTTAGCCAAAAATATTGGCATTTCCCGCCGTGAAGCGGCGGAATTTATTCAAGCCTATTTTGAACAGTATCCCAAAGTGAAACAATACATGGATCAAATGGTGCAAAAAGCCCGCGAAGATGGTTATGTCGAAACAATTATGCACCGCCGGCGCTATCTGCCAGATATTCATGCAAAGAATTTTCACTTACGATCTTTTGCGGAACGGACAGCCATGAATACCCCGATTCAAGGTAGCGCTGCTGATATTATTAAGATTGCCATGATTAATATGCAACGGCAGTTGCAACAACAACATTTACAGGCACGAATGTTACTACAAGTGCATGATGAATTGATTTTTGAAGCTCCTAGTACGGAAATTCCCATTTTGCAAGAATTGGTGCCACACGTGATGGATACCGCTGTGAAGTTGGATGTACCTTTGAAAGTAGAATCAGCAGCTGGTCAAACATGGTTTGACGCGAAAGGATAAAATAATGCCAGAATTACCAGAAGTAGAAACAGTCCGTCGAGGCTTAAATCAATTAGTTAAAGGACAAAAGATTGTTAATATTGAGGTGCTGTATCCGAAGATTATCGTCAATCCCTTACCAGAATTTAAGAAAGATTTGATTGGTGCGACGATTACCGATGTGGGGCGCCGTGCTAAGTATTTACTATTTCATTTTGATAATGATTTGACAATGATTAGTCATTTACGAATGGAAGGTAAATATCAAGTTCGGGATCAAAAAAGTGATTTTGATAAGCATGTGCATATTATTTTTGAGCTAGCCAATGGCCAGTATTTAGGTTATCGTGATGTTCGCAAATTTGGGCGCATGGAAGTTGTGCCCCGAACTGATGAGTTAACCACTAAAGGAATTGCTAAACTAGGTCCGGAACCCTTAACGCCGCAGTATACCTATGATTCATTGGTTAGCGGTTTACAGCGTAAAAAGAAAAATATTAAAGCTGTGTTACTGGATCAGCAAGTAGTTTCAGGCTTAGGTAATATTTATGTCGATGAAGTTTTATGGATGGCTAAAATTCATCCCGAGCAACCAGCCAATCAATTAACTGACGAACAATTACAGGCATTATATCCGGCCATTGCGGATGAAATTCAAACCGCCATTGCCGCTGGCGGAACCACGATTCGCAGTTATGTTGATGCCACCGGTCAAAAGGGCCAATTTCAATTACAATTAAAAGTCTATGATCAAGAAGGCCAACCCTGCCAACGTTGTGGCACGGTAATTGAAAAAATTCGCGTGGCGGGCCGAGGGACACATTATTGCCCGCATTGTCAACGGTTGAACTAATGGGGCGTGCGATTGGAATTACCGGCGGTATCGCAAGCGGTAAAACAAGTGTCCGTCAATTACTTAATCAAGCGGGCTTTTTAGTAATTGATGCTGACCACATTGCTCACCAAATCTTGGATACCAAAACGCCAGCTTTTAAAAAAGTGATCCAACAGTTTGGAACTCAGGTTTTAACTGCCGATGGGCAGTTGAATCGCTCTGCTTTGGGGCAAATCGTCTTTGCCGATGCGAAACAATTGGATTGTTTAAATCAAATTGTGCAACCAGCAATTCGTCAAGAATTGGTGCGACAAATTCAACAAGCACAAGCAACTTCACAAACTGTTTTTTTTGAAATTCCACTTTTATTCGAACAGCATTATGAGCAAATTGTGGATCAAGTTTTAGTGGTTTATGTAACCCAGCAAGTTCAATTACAACGTTTACAAGAAAGAAGTCATTTAACAGTTCAACAAGCATGTAGTAGAATAAAAAGCCAATTACCACTTCAACAAAAATGTCAATTAGCCGATTTTGTTCTTGATAATACTGGTGATTGGCAGCACTTACAGCAACAAGTTGACCAGTTTTTACAACAAGTAATTAAGGAGTAAATTATGATTTGTCCTCAGTGTCAAAAAAATTCTTCTCGGGTTATTGATAGTCGCCCGAGTGACGAAGGCCGGGTGATTCGTCGGCGCCGTGAATGTGAAAATTGTGGATATCGGTTTACAACTTTTGAGCGGATTGAGCATACTCCCGTTTTGGTCATCAAAAAGAATGGTAATCGTGAAGAATTTAGTCGTGAAAAAATTTTACGGGGCATTGTGCGTGCCGCTGAAAAAAGACCAGTGACTTTAGAGGCGATGAATCAATTAGTTAGTAAAGTCGAAGCTAAGATCCAAGCAACGGGTGAAAGTGAAATCAACTCGCGCCAAATTGGTGAATTTGTGATGCAAGAATTAGCCGGTGTCGATGATATTGCTTATATCCGCTTTGCCAGCGTTTATCGTCAGTTTAAGGATATTAACGGTCTGATGCAGGAAGTACAAGAAATGATGTTAGCTCAAAAAAACCAGGCAGAAAGCGAGACAACTGACGATGACGCAAGCGATGATTGATCCACTGTGGGGCTATTGGGTAATTGGTAGTAGTACGCTCACACAATTGGATTATCAGGTTTTAATTGACTTATATCAACCCATTATTGGGAGTGATGCTTTGAGCTTGTATCAGTTATTGTGGCAGCATCAAGTCCCCTTAGTTTCCCAGCGCAAAGCTCATTCTCAACTTTTAAATTTATTGGATCTTGATAGCCAGCATTTTTATCAAGCGCGGATTAAATTAGAAGCCGTCGCTTTACTGCAGACTTTTCAAAGTAAAGATAGTTGGGGTGATTATTTAATCTACCAATTGCAGAGGCCACTAGCAGGAGCTAATTTTTTTCAAGATAGTATTTTAACCACTTATTTACAAGAAAAAATTGGTCAACCCGATTTTCAACAATTATTTAAAAAGTATCATCCTCAACTCCGCAATTTAGACCAAGCCAAAGAAATTACGAAAAGTTTTTTGGAAGTATTTCACCTGTCTCACAAAGTAGTAGATGCCAAAGTTGAGTCTGATGCTCAACTTTCTACTGTTAATCAGCCCAATTATCGACCGACGGAATTAGCGACTTTTGATTGGGATTTCTTAAAGATTACTGTGCGTTCATACCACGTTGCGCCCCAGCAAATTGATCAAAATCAGTCAGAGTTATTTAATTTGCATACTTTCTATGGCTTATCCGAAGTTGAATTAGCGCAGGCAATTGGGCAAACGCTAAACGTGCAAACTGATCAAATTGATTTGCGCCGTTTAAAGTCCTTGATCCAAAAGCAATATGAACAACGGGTGAACTTGAAGACTGCAGCTTTGCCTAGCGCAGCTAAAAGGCCACCGGTGACTAATTTATCCACTAGTCAAAAAAAATTAATCAAGGCCGCGCAGAACCAAGCGCCGGCAGAGTTTTTAGCTAATAAAAAGCACCAAAAAAATGGTTTTGTGGGTAGTTCTGAAACTAGTATTTTGCGGAAGTTACAGGCACGCATGGTTTTACCAGCGGAAGTAGTGAACATTTTGGTAAACTATGTTTTGGATAATTCGCCCACTTTAACGCAAGGTTTTGTGGAAAAAATTGCTAATGATTGGGTGCAGCACGGAATTAATACCGCACCGCAGGCCATTAAATATTTACAGGACTTTCCGCAAAAGCAAACCAAGAAAAAACGTTCAACTACAAATAAAAAAGAGTCCGGAACTGATTGGTCCAAAACCCCAAGTCAACAGGTTAATTCCGAACAATTAGCGCAGATGCAACGGCAATTGCGACAGTTACAAGATCATTCTGAGTGAGGTTAGATAATGGAAAAGTTATCGCAATCATTAGCCAAAATCATTAAAGGCCACCAATGGCAAAATCATTATCAAGATTTATTAAGAAAAGCGTTAAGCGATGAGGATGTGCAACACTTTTTAACGGCACACAAAGACCAAATCACCCAGCCAATTTTACAAAAAGGCTTGGATGCTATTTATGAATTTGTGCAAGCTAAAAGCCATATGCAAGAATTTGCTGCGGGTTATCAGCCGCGGCTGATTTTTAAGAATCAAATGATTCAAGTTACCTATGCTCCTGATGCGCAATTGGTAGCACAAAAAAAGCAGCAACGCTTTGAACGAAACTTTATGACCATTGATATGGCAAGTGATATCCGGCAAGCGGATTTAACTGACTTTGGCACGGGCGCTAGTGGGCGGCAAACGGCGTTGATGGCTGCTTTGAAGTTTGTCTTGAATTATTCCAAAAATGAATTTACACCAGGCTTGTATTTATCAGGAGATTTTGGTGTTGGTAAAACTTATTTATTGGGAGCGATTGCCAAAGAGTTGGTTAATCAACAGGTGGCAGTTTTATTAATGCATTTTCCAACTTTCGCGGTGCAAATGAAGAATGCCATTTCTGATAATTCTGTCTTAACGCGGATTGACGAAATCAAAGCGGTACCGATTTTGATGTTGGATGATATTGGCGCTGACTCATTGAGTTCGTGGGTGCGAGATGAAGTTTTAGGAGTCATCTTACAATACCGGATGCAAGAGAAATTACCGACCTTTTTCTCCTCTAATTTTGCCATGAATGATTTACAAAAGCACTTGGCAGTCAACCAACGTGGTGATCAAGAACCGGTGAAAGCAGCACGGATTATGGAGCGCATTCGCTTTTTAGCACGAGAGGTGGTTTTATCAGGACCCAACCGGCGCTTTCAGAAATAATTATGGATTGTAACTTGCAAAATTGAAAAGCGCGTGGTTTAATATGGACATAGTCATAAAGCTTGGACTGCAGGGAGAGTTAGCCAGAGACTGAAAGCAACTCATTAAAAGCTGAACCATTACATTGATGTTAATAAGTACGTGGTTGGTCGCATTAAAGACTGTGAGATAAAGTTTGGTTACTTTAATGTGGGTGGAACCGCGTCAATGACGTCCCTTAGACAATTTGTCTAAGGGACTTTTTTATTTGTAGGAGGATAAAAATGTCCCAAATTTCTTTAGAATTTCCTGATGGCTCAAAACGTGATTTTGAACAAGCAATCACACCATTAGAGGTTGCTGGTTCTATTAGTAACAGTTTGAAAAAGCAAGCCGTAGCGGCCAAAATTAACGGTACTTTAGTGGATATTAAACGTCCAATTACACAATCTGCTAAGATTGAAATTGTGACCAATAAAGATGCAGCAGCTGCTGAAGTGGCGCGCAATACCGCCATCTTCTTGTTAGAAGCAGCGCTCAAGCAAAAGTATCCGGATTTACATTTAGGTGAACAAGCAGTGAATGATGACGGCTTTTTTGTGGATACTGATAAAGCTGGCAGTCAAGTCAGTGCTGATGAATTGAGTGCTTTACAGGAACAGATGGCACATTTCATTAAAGCTAATCAACCAATTGAACGCCAATTAATGGATAAGAGTGCTTTGGTGGAGCAATTCCAAGCTGATCCTTACCAAACAGAGATTTTAAAATCCATTGATAGTGTGCAGATTCCAGTCTTTAAAATGGGCGACTTTGTGAGCTTTGGTGAGACCGCACTTTTCCCGAAAGCGAGTGATTTAAAACATTATCAATTATTATCCGTTGCCGGAGCTTATTGGCAAGGGAAATCCAGTAATCCGATGTTGCAACGAATTTACGGTACAGCGTTCTTAAATGATGAAGATTTGCAAGCTGACTTAAAACGGCGGGCCGAAATTAAAGAACGTGATCACCGGACGATTGGTCGCGATTTAGATTTATTCTTCGTTGATCCTAAGGTTGGTGCCGGCTTAGCTTATTGGATGCCAAAAGGTGCGACCATTCGGCGGACCATTGAACGTTATATCATTGATAAAGAAATTGCTGCGGGTTATGAACATGTTTATACGCCTGTGTTAATGAATTTAGATACGTATAAGACTTCTGGTCACTGGGATCATTATCGCGAAGACATGTTTCCACCAATGGATATGGGCGATGGCGAAATGTTGGAATTGCGGCCAATGAATTGCCCTTCACATATTCAAATTTATAAGCATCATATCCGTTCGTATCGGGAATTGCCGATTCGGATTGCTGAATTAGGCATGATGCACCGTTATGAAAAATCAGGTGCTTTATCTGGTTTACAACGGGTGCGGGAAATGACCTTAAATGATGGTCATACCTTTGTTGCTTTAGATCAAATTCAAGATGAATTTAAAAAAGTTTTGCAATTAATGATGGATGTTTATCAAGATTTCAACATTGAAAATTATACTTTCCGGTTGAGTTATCGTGATCCGGCCAATACGGAAAAATATTTTGATGATGATGAAATGTGGGATCGTTCGCAAGGCATGCTTAAAGCAGCCATGGATGATTTGGGCTTGGATTATTATGAAGCTGAAGGTGAAGCAGCCTTTTATGGTCCAAAGTTAGATGTGCAAACTAAGACGGCTTTGGGTAATGAAGAAACCCTCTCGACGATTCAATTAGACTTTATGCAACCTGAAAAATTCAATTTGAGTTATGTAGGTGAAGATGGTCAAGAACACCGACCAGTGATGATTCACCGGGGCGTGATTTCTACTATGGAACGCTTCATTGCTTATCTGATTGAAATGTATAAAGGTGCCTTTCCAACTTGGTTATCACCAATTCAAGTTGAAATTATCCCTGTTAATAATAAATATCATTTAGATTATGCCAAAGACTTACAGACGAAGATGCGCCAACAAGGCTTGCGAGTTAATGTTGATGCCCGTAACGAAAAGATGAATTACAAGATTCGTGAAGCGCAAACGCAAAAGGTTCCTTATACGGTGGTTGTTGGTGATCAAGAAGTCCAAAATGCCAAAGTTTCTGTGCGGAAGTACGGTGAACAAGACAGCGTTGAAGAAGATATTAATATGTTTGTGGATAGCGTGATTGCTGATGTTAAGAACTATTCACGGACAGGTAATGAATAATAATCTGGTAAAAGATTTATTTTGCCTCAGACTAAAGATTTAGGCACAAATCCATTACTTGTATCATAAAGATTGAGACTGGGCCAAAAGGTTTAGCAGTTGAGCACAAACTGTTGACTTTTGGAACGCAATAATTAATGTTCGCAGCGTTTTAGAAAACGTAGGAGCATTAATCTTGTTGCCCCAGTCTCTTTTTGTGTGCCAAAAAGTTTAAGTAACAAAGCAGAATTAACTTGTACAAAATTATCATAATACAATAATTGTTGATCTTAATCAAAGACTTAGATTAGTAAAGAAAAAATATTTTTAATTTATTTGAACGTGAAATTTGACTAGATAGAATTAATCTAATCATTAGTCAATTGGTGTATTATAATAACTTTAAAAACGTATCAATAGTTAATTTTTAACTAATATAAAGTCAAAAAAAGAAATTGAAGAAGAGATTACAAAGTTAGGACTTAATATGCTTGTGTGAGGTCAATGAGTAATTTTTAATTAGCAAATAAGTGCTTGGTTAAATTACAGATGATTAAAACGGAGGACTTTTCGATGAATAATAAATATTCTAAAATCGTGACCTTATTTGTCTTATTATTTGGATTTTTATTGCTTCAAAGTTCCAATTTGCAAGCTAAGACTTTGAAGCCACACACTGACTTTAGTCAAACAATACATACAGCTAATGATCTCTTGACCAGTCCACAGAACTTCAGTTCACTAACGTCGAGCAGTGCTAGGCAAAGTCGCGATCTCTTAAAAACTAAGCCAGCAATTAGTAACTTTACAGCTTTAACAGCGCCGGTCAGTGGAGTAGCAGGTACTTGTCCGTGGAACCTTGATGTTGATGGTACACTAACGGTGGGCGCGGGTACGTTAGATACTTACGGTTATTATAGAGATGTTAATACTAATTTTACTTACGAAGGTGAAAGTTGGTTGGAGCATAACAGTAATATCAAAAAAGTAGTTCTGCAACCAGGAGTTCAACTCCCAACTAACTGTGCCTATGTTTTTGCTAATTTAATATATTGTACTGAAATTGATGGCTTAGACAAGTTGGATACGAGTCAGGTTACTAATATGGCCAGTATGTTTTATAGGTGCTCCAAGCTTAGTGAACTAGACTTGAGTAACTTTGATGTCAGTCACGTTACTGATATGAGTTATATGTTCGATTATGTGGCTACGGGCAATATATTAAATGTTAATTTAAGTGGCTGGAAGACCAGTCAATTAAAAAATACTTCTGGCATGTTTATTGGAGATGATTTGACTGATTTTAATTTTCAAAATATTGACACTTCTAACGCCACTAGTATGGATTATATGTTTAATAGCGTTACGTGTACTGGAACATTGGATCTGAGATCTTTGGATACTTCTAATGTTACTACAATGTCAAACATGTTTGGTTATTCGCAAATTAGTGCTGCTGATTTAAAAGGATTTGATACAAGTAAAGTTACTGATATGAGTTATATGTTTAGAAATTCGGAATTTCAAAAACTAGATTTGAGTAATTGGGATACCAGTCAGGTCTATAATTTGGCAGCAATGTTTGACGAATGCCAACAATTGACGAAATTAAATGTCGGTGGCAAATTTGGAACATTTAGCAGTAGTCAACCTGTAATCACCAATAGTGACCTCGATGGTTCGAGTTTGTTTTTAGGTTGTTCCAAGTTGATCAATTTAAATCTGACTACATGGCGAACAGAGAACGTGATTAGTATGAAAAGTTGGTTTAAAGATTGTTCTGATTTGCAATCTATTACATGGAATAAGAAATGGTTTAATACCAGTAACGTAACTGTTATGTCTTTCATGTTTTACGGTTGTAGCAGTTTATTAAGGTTAGATGTCAGCGGTTTTGAAACAAGTAATGTTACATCCATGCCTTCTATGTTTTATGGATGTAGCAGTTTACCAAGTTTGGATGTGAGTGATTTTGAAACAAGTAATGTTACGTCCATGTCTTCTATGTTTTATGGCTGTAGCAGTTTACCAAGTTTAGATGTGAGTGATTTTGATACTAGCAATGTTACTGATATGTCTTCTATGTTTAGTGTCTGTAGCAGTTTACCAAGTTTAGATGTGAGTGATTTTGATACAAGTAATGTTAAATCCATGTCTTCTATGTTTTATGGCTGTAGCAGTTTACCAAGTTTAGACGTAAGTAAATTTGATACTAGCAATGTTAAGGATATATCTTCTATGTTTAGTGGCTGTAGCAGTTTACCAAGTTTAGATTTAAGTAATTTTGACACCAGAAAAGTCACTGATATGTCTCACATTTTTTATGCATGTGAAAATTTAACCAATTTAGATTTAAGTAGTTTTGACACTAGTCAAGTTACTGATATGTCTGATATGTTCTATAATTGTAGAAGCTTACCAAGTTTAGATTTAAGTAGTTTTGACACCAGTCAAGTTATTAGAATGTTTTATATGTTCTATAACTGTAGCAGTTTGACCCATTTAGACGTCAGCAACTTTAACACCAGTAAGGTTGTTGATATGGAAAGTATGTTCTCTGGTTGTAGCAATTTAACGAGTTTAGATTTAAGTAAATTCGATACCACTAAAGTTCAGTACAAAGAATCTATTTTATATTTTACGCAAGGTGATCATAATTTGTGGAAAATTAAAGTAAGTTCTAAGGTGCTCTTTCCTAATGCCTATCATTATAGCTCTAGTAGTAAGTACGATTGGTATAATGATTATGTAGACATGCCACAATTAGGTTTGACTTTTCAAGATGGCGCTTATCAATATAAAGTTTTAGGTCAGGCTGGGCAAAAGACCGGCGCTTGGCAAGCCGTGGGTGCAGGAACGGACCATCACCCAACTGGGACCATTTATCCGACCCGAGATTCATTGGATGATGATTTTTTACGTAATGCTAATCGTCCGAGTCAAGATCAAGATTCGGACGCCAGTAAGGGAAATCCTACGCAAACTTTAGTCTGGCAGCATCAGTTAAAGAATCAAACACCGCAAGTAAGGTTTGGGACATTGGGCACTACAAATATGGACCTAGAATATTGCCATGATTATCAAGATAAGAGTTTGCCCGCTATACAACTAAGCGGAAGCGTGATTGATAACGATAGTTCTCGAGTACAGTTTTATTATGCCATTGATCCGGTAGATACGACGCCAACTTTAGCTGAGATTGAAAGCTATCAAAAATTACAGCCCACACCTTTGACTATTCAAGATCCGTCATTGGCGCAATCTTGGACAGCAAATATTATTGATCAGACTGATTTAAAGACTTTAGCCACTCCCAAGGCTGGCGGTCATCAAATTAAGATCTATGCAGTTGATAGTGGGGGCCAGTTTACTAGTGAAAATCCGCAGGCTTCAACAGCAGCTACAGTTAATGTTGCTGAAAATAGTTTAGTACAGATCAATTATCTTGATAGTGCTACTAACCAGCCAGTTTTTAATAAAGATGAAGATGGACACAAAGCTGCTCAGACGTTGGTTGGTGTAGTTGGCAAGCCGATAGATCCGACAGATCAAGCTAATTTTCCAACTGCGATTAAGACAAAGCATTATCGTTATACTTTAACTAACGCTTTAGAAATACTACAAGTTTTCCCAGCTATTACTTCGGATCCCTTGTTACCGCTAGCGCCGTATCAATTAGATTTGAAATATAATTCGGGGACGATAAGCTTGAGCGTGCCGGATACGCTAGACTTTGGCACCAAGATTGTACAAACGGCTAAGCAAGCTTACGATTTGCCATATGATGCCACACGAACAGCATTAAAAGTAACGGACACGACGGGGGCACCGAGTTGGCAGCTCAGTTTAGCGATTGCAGATTTCACTAGTGATCAAACGACAACGCCATTAACAAACATTTTTCAATATTTATCCAGTAATAGTAGTAGTACGCCAACTGCTATTTCGCAAACGCCGGCGCTAATTGATCAGTATGACAAGCATCATACGCTTGTCGATAGTTCTGGTAAGGCGGTTACTGATATTTCAACAGGTTGGTGGAATACTAGTCATCACCAGATTGCTGGGCCCAAGTTAGACTTACGGCAATTGCAAGTTCCAGTCTATAAAGCAGATTATCATGCTACAGCAAAATGGGCGTTAGTCAATTCACTACAATAAAACAAGCTGTTAGTCTTGTGAGCGCAATTGTTTTCAGATTTAATGTGTTGAAATAAGAACTAATTATTCTATGTAAATAAAGGGTTTATGTAAAGTAGTGTTGATAATTAATTTTGAACTAACTAGATTGGTAATTGGTCTAGTTAGTTTTTTACTTCTAATATATGAACAGTATTTAACTATTATTTCTGGCTAGATTATTAAAATGATAGCGCTTATTATAAATAACAGGGACAACTTTGTATTGATTACTCAATGATACAAGGTTTAAATCCTAGAGATAAGAATTTTAATTTCAGTATTAAGAAGATCATTGGGAGGTTGTTTGAATGAAGATTCAGACTTTTTCGTTAAAAGCTGATAATCCAGCAGTGACGTTGACAACGTATTTACTAGATGATTCAAGCGAAACTATTAATGGTGGTAATCGGCCTGCCATTATTATTTGTCCGGGTGGTGGCTATTTTAATTGTTCAGATCGCGAGGCGGAACCCATTGCTTTAAAATTTAATGCATTGGGTTATCATGCCTTTGTTTTACGATATAGTACTTATAATGATGGTTCCGCAGATTTACCGGATTTAGTTGATTTACCACCGAAAAAAGAGCGATTATTTCCACAACAGTTATTAGAATTAGGCCAGGCTATGGTTTTGGTCAAGAAAAACGCAGCAAAATGGCATGTGGATCCACAAAAAGTGGCCGTTTGTGGCTTTTCCGCTGGTGGACATAATGCCGCTTTGTACGCAACTAATTGGCATCGTGCTTGGTTTACCAAGCATTTTGGAGCCGATAAGAATTTATTACAACCAGCGGCTTGCATTTTAGGTTATGCTTTAACAGATTATGTTATGTTGAATCAACAAATTAAAGAAGTTATGCAAGGAATGGATCAGCAGTTTATGAAGGCGTCGATGGTCGCTCTATTAGGTCAAGAAGAACCTTCATTAGACCAATTACAACAAACTAGCCCGGTTTTACAAGTTGACCAAAATACGCCTGCTACTTTTATTTGGGCGACTGCGGATGATCCATTGGTTTCATCATTACATTCGTTGAAATTTGCAACAGCCCTAAAAGAACAGAATATTCCGTTTGAATTACATTTGTTTGAACATGGTGCGCACGGTTTGAGCTTGGCCACGCAGGCGACTGCTGCTTCGCAAAGTCAAATTGTAAGCGATGTTGCCCTGTGGTTTGATTTGTGTGCTACTTGGTTACAAAAACGTTTTGCGTTGCCGTTACCCAAGTTGAGTGCTTTTGAACAAATGTTAGCTGACAATCAAAAAGCTTAGCTGGTATTGATTTTTTAACAAAAAAGCTCCCAATGTGGGAGCTCATACATAAACTAATCAATCATAATATCACCCGTACGGGAATCGGACCCGTAACTCCACCTTGAGAGGGTGGCGTCTTAACCATTTGACCAACGGGCAATCAAACAATAACTATCATACTGAAAAATCGATTGTTCGTCAAGCATTGTTTTACAAAGCCATCAGGATAGCTGCAAGATTGTTTAATAGATGTAAGCAAATATCACTTTTAATATTTTGGGTACGCACATAGAGTAATCCGAGTAATAAGCCGATGAGAAATTTAGATAAAAAATAGATAGGGTCTTTCGAGAGATGGACTAATCCGAATAAAACGGCGCTGATAAAAGCTCCGAGATATAAGTGATCAGCAAAAAACCAATTAATGATTAGGCCACGAAAAAGAATCTCTTCAGTAATTGGGGCAATGAAAATGGCATAGATCACAAATAAAACTGGAGATGCTTGGGCTAAGTGGAGTAAACTATTCACGTTGGTATTGTCAGTCGTTTTCATTAATGGTAGCAATACTAAATTGATAACGATTACTAAGACAAACGCAATACCAATCAATGTATAAGTGGGCTTAGATAGCTTGTGCGTAGGGAAAGTTTGGCTGTGTTGCAGTCCCCACCACATAATTGTGATGACTATTAAAATACTAAGACCAAAGCTTAACGTAATTTGGAAAGGAGCTAGGTGTTCTTTAGCAGTTAGTTGCAAAATAATTAAGGGTAATTGTTGTAATAAATAAAAAAAACATAGTCCTATAATTAAAAAAATTGTGGTAAGATAGTGGTTATTTTGATGCTTAAGTTTCATAAAATTAACCTTTCTAATTAAGGGAGTGGATTAAAGCGCATGTTTCGAATTATGAAAAATCGAATTCCTCTATGGAGTGTATTAGGGGCGATTCTCTTTATGGTTTTACAAGTAATGGGCAATTTGTATTTGCCGAATATTACTTCAGATATTGTTAATAATGGGATCACTAAAGGTGATACTCATTATATCATAATGGCGGGAATCAAAATGATCGGAGTGTCGTTACTGGTTATTATTGCCGCAACGGTCAATGTTTCTCTAGCTTCACAAGCATCACAAAAGTTAGGGAAAAATTTACGGAGTGACATTTATCGTAAAGTTTTGTATTTGTCGAATGATGAATTTGATCAAGTGGGAACTTCTTCATTGATTACCAGAACGACCAATGATGTGGTGCAAATGCAAAATGTCACAATGATGATGTTACGAATGATGATTATGGCACCAATTATGATGTTAGGTGCTAGTTTTATGGCTTATCAAAAAGATCAGCAGCTGACTAAGATTTTCATTATTGTCTTACCAATTCTCATCGTGGTAGTCGGCGTGATTTTATATTTTGCGGATCCTTTGTTTCGTAAAATGCAGGAAAAGACCGATCGGTTGAACTTAGTTTTTCGTGAAGGTTTAACTGGCGTGCGCGTGATTCGAGCTTTTCGCCAAGATGACTGGGAGTAAAAGCGGTTTGCGGCCGCTAATCAAGATTATACGCACAATGCCCAAAAGGTCTTTTCCATTGTAGCCGTGATGTATCCACTAACGACTTTAATCATGAGTGCTACTAATATTGCTATTACATGGCTAGGTGCGAAGTATATTTCCATGCAAGTGATGCCCATTGGTAATTTGTTAGCCTTTATGACGTATGCTTCACAAATCTTAATGAGCGTTATGATGTTATCCATGATTTTTGTGGTCGTGCCCAGAGCTCAAGCTTCCGGGGTGCGGATTAACGAAGTTTTACAATTACAAAACCAGATCGTGGATCCAAAACAACCACAAGAATTGCAACAAGCTAGTGCAGCGGTAGCGATGCAACAGGTTACTTTTAGCTATCAAAATGCGCAGCAACCGGCCTTGCAAAAGATTGATTTTCAGGCGCAGGCCGGGCAAACTGTCGGAATTATTGGAGGAACTGGTTCTGGCAAGACAACCTTAATCAACTTGTTATGTCGGTTATATGATCCGCAGACCGGACAAGTTTTGGTTGATGGTCATGATGTCCGGCAAGTTAAGCAACAAGATTTGCGGCATGCTATTTCTTTGGTACCACAAAAATCAATTTTATTTAAGGGTACGTTACGCCAAAACTTACAGTATGGTAACCAACAGGCAACCGATGCCGAGTTGTGGCATGCACTCAAAATTGCGCAGGCCGATGATTTTATTGCCGCTGAAAAGGGCTTAGATACCTTGGTGGAACAAAATGGTGATAATTTCTCTGGTGGTCAAAAACAACGCTTGGCGATTGCGCGCGCTTTAGTGAAGCCAGCTGATATTTATATTTTTGACGACTCTTTTTCCGCGTTGGATTTTAAAACTGATTCCCAATTAAGAAAAGCCTTAAAAACTGATCCAGCGATGCAAGATAAAGTCGTCGTCATTGTCGGCCAACGAATTTCAACAATTTCTGATTCCGATGTTATTGTTGTCTTAGATCAAGGTCAGATGGTTGGTTTAGGAACACATCAAGAGTTGAAACAATCTAATACAACTTATCAAGAAATTATTAAATCTCAATTGAAAGGAGATACAATGAATGCCTAAAAATCATTCTGATCGTCGAAATTTTGGTCAACGTAAACCCCAAAACTTTTGGAAGACCACCTGGCGTTTATGCCGGTATTTATCCGATTTTTGGTTCTCAATTATTTTGGTACTAATTTTGGCTGTCACAGCCACGATTTTTCAAATTAAAACACCGAAGATTTTAGGTGAAGCGACAACGGAAATCTTTAAGGGTGTCATGACCGGTTTAGCCAAACAAAAGGCGGGTTTTAATATTACGCAATTCCCAGTTAATTTTGGCAAAATTGAACAAATTTTAGCAATTGTTGCTTTAATGTATTTGGGTTCGGCCGTTTTTAATTTCTTACAACAAATTTTGATGACGCGTGCTTCCCAGCAAACGGTTTACAAATTGCGGCGGGATTTAAAATTAAAAATGAAGTTTTTGCCGATTAATTATTATGATACCCATGATAATGGCGATATTATGTCGCGGGCGATTAATGATATGGATAATATTGCTAGTACGTTACAACAAAGTATTACGCAATTAGTTACCAGCATTGTCACTTTGGTCGGAACATTATGGATGATGTTCTCGATTAGTTGGAAATTGACTTTAATTGCCTTAATCACCGTTCCGGTTAGTATCATTGTGATTGGCTTGATTGCGCCCAAATCGCAAAAAGCTTTTTCTGCTCAACAAGCTTCTTTGGGATTATTGAATAATCAAATTGAAGAAAATTATGGTGCGCATTTAGTAGTTAAAGCCTTTAATCATGAACCAGAAGCTTTAGCAGAATTTGAAGAAGAGAATAATCGCTTATACCATTCTGCTTGGAAAGCACAACTCTGGTCCGGTTTAATGATGCCGTTAATGACTTTTGTGAACAATTTGGGTTATGTGGGCGTCGCTATCTACGGGGGCATTCAAGTAGCTCATGGTCGTTTGCCGATTGGTGATATTCAAGCTTTCTTGCAATACACGCAACAGTTTTCACAACCGATTAATCAATTAGCTAATTTATCCAATACGATTCAAGCAACAGTTGCTTCAGCAGAGCGGATTTTCGCCATCATGGATGAGCCAGAAATGCCGCACACACATGTTGATATTGCTGACGAAGAAACTGCTAATTTGATTGAATTGGATCATGTGCAATTCGGCTATCAGGGACAACCACTGCTTTTAAAAGACTATTCGCTACAAGTTAAACCGGGTGAAATGGTGGCAATTGTGGGACCAACCGGCGCCGGTAAAACAACGATTATTAACTTGTTGGAACGCTTTTATGATATTAGTGGTGGTTCGATTAAACTAGCTGGTCAGGATACGCGTAACTTAAAGCGTGAAGATTTGCGGAGTCATTTTGCGATGGTGCTGCAAGATACATGGTTATTTACCGGCAGTATTTACGACAATTTAAAATATGGCCGTGAAGATGCAACTCAAGAAGAAATTATGGCGGCTGCTAAAGCGGCGCACGTCGATGAATTTGTGCAACAATTACCACAAGGCTATGACACAATTTTAAATGAAGAAGCTTCTAATATCTCTCAAGGACAACGCCAGTTGTTAACCATTGCGCGCGCCTTTGTAGCAGATCCGGAAATTTTAATCTTAGATGAGGCGACTTCCTCGGTTGATACGCGCACTGAGATTCATATTCAACATGCTATGGAGCGTTTATTAAAAGGCCGGACGAGCTTTGTGGTGGCGCACCGTTTATCAACCATTCAAGATGCTGACCAGATTATTGTCATGAATCAAGGATCAATTATTGAAACAGGCACGCATGACGAGTTATTAGCCCAAAACGGCTTCTATGCTGATTTATATAATTCTCAGTTTAGTGGTAGTGTGGCGCTTTAATGGCAGTAAGGACAGATTATCTACTGGCTAAAATTCACCAACTAGTGGTAGAGCAAGTAGTTCCTGGAGTCAGTTGTGCTTTGATTACACCGGACAATTGCTATCAAAATTGTTGGGGGTGTAATGCTTGGCAGCCGCAAGTTACGCAACTGCACCAAAACAGTTTATATGACTTAGCTTCGTTAACCAAAGTTTTAGGTACGACGACTGTTTTACTAAAGTTGATTGAACAGGGAATATTATCCTGGGATAGTAAAGTAGCGACTTATTTGCCATTATTTACTGATCAACGTGTGACTTTGACGCATCTGATGACGCATACTTCTGGCATTCGGGGTTACATCCCTAATCGTGATCAATTATCGGCATCGCAATTGTTAGTTGCCCTACAAGAATTACCGATCACAACTGAGTTTGAGCAAGTAGTGCGGTATACCGATACGGGGCCAATTTTAGCAGGCTTAATCATTGAACAAATTTATCAGCAATCAGTACAAACGGTCATTGAACAAGAAGTTTTACAACCCTTAGGGTTAACGACAGCAACGTTTCATCCGGAGGCAGCAAAATGCGTCGTAACTAATCAACGGGCTGGTCATTGGTTACAGGGAGAAGTTCATGATCCTAAGGCTTATCAATTAGGTCAGCATTGTGCTTCAGCCGGTTTATTTGCTGCTATAACGGATTTAATCCGATTTACGCAATTTATGCTGGGACAATTATCAATTTCTCAGCCGCCAATTCAACAGGATATGGTGACCGGCTTATTTCAAGATTTTACCCAGCATCATTTAGGACGTTCATTTGGTTGGGATCTCCGCAAAAATGCACAACAACAATGGGTGTTGTATCATACCGGCTATACAGGGAACTTTTGGTTGATTGATCGCTTCCGTCAGCGAGCGTTAATTGTGTTGAGTAATCGGGTACACCCGTTCAATAACAATCAACGTTTCTTAAGCCAAAGAGACGCAATCGTGAATTTATTTTTACAATAAGGAAAAATAAAGACAGTTTATTGAGGATCAAGTTAGAATCCCATCTAAACTGTCTTTTTTAGTAGTTTTGATAGTAATAAATAGCTAATTGAGTGCGATCGCGCAACTGCAGTTTAGTTAATAATTGACTGATTTGATTGCGAACGATCAAATGCTTTCAGGTCAATTTTGGAAATTTGAACTCATTTTAATTTTGTTTGGCTTAGTTTTTCTTGTTTTACAGGCCCTGTATCAACGCTTACAAAACCAACAATTGGTGTTTAATGAATAATAATTATAAAAAGACGCAGCCAAGAATCAATAAGATCAATCATCTTACGATTCCTGCTGCGTCTATTTTAGTTTGACTAACCATTAAGCTAAATTCTTTTGTTTAATGTAGCCTTGATCGACTAATTTTTTGCGTAATTGTAACATTGCCGTATAAGTAGCTAAAACATAAATCTTTTCGGGTGCTTGTTGTTTCAACTTAGTTAAAAAGGTATCTAAATCAGGAACATGTTGTAATTGTTCTGCTTTAACGCCAGCGACCTGAAAGCGAAAATGGATGTCATGCCAACGTTCACCGCCAGTAATCACTTGGGGAATCTTGGTAAATGGTAATTGTTCAAAATTACCATCCCAAATCCAACTAGTATCAATACCGTCAGCATAATTAGCATTTAATAAAAATCCGAGACTATACGGATCATCGTCGGAATTTAAGGTACTGATCACTTGGTTTAAGCCCACAGGATTTTTAACGAGGATAATGGTTAGCTGCTTATCATCTAACGTGATGACTTCTTGGCGACCGAAAACTTGTTCATTATAGCTGAAAGCTTGCTTAATTTGATTAGGCGAAACGTTAAACTCACTACCAGTAGCATAAGCAGCTAAAGCATTGTAGATGTTATACATGCCCCCAATATTAATGGTAAAGTTAGTTTGATCAATTGCAAAGCTAGATTGATTAGGCATTAACTGTTCAGTACTGGTCACTTGATAATCTAATTGTGGTCGGTGGAAATGACAATGAGGACAGAAATAATCGCCTAAATTAGCATAAGTAATCATATGATAATGCATAATCTGATGACACTTAGGGCAAAGAACGCCATCAACATTAAAATCGGCCCGTAAATCAGTGGTTAATTGCTGCTCGTTGCCAAAGCCGTAATAAATTTTAGGATTGGGCAAGTCATCAACTTGAAAAATGGCGGCATCGGCATTGATAATTAATTTAGCTTGCGGTGCTAATTTAATGCCCGCTCGAATTTTGTCCCAGGTAGTATAGATTTCACCGTAGCGATCCATTTGGTCTCGAAAAATATTAGTCAAAATAAAAGCGCTGGGCGTCATGGCTTGACAAATTGGTTCGACATTGGCTTCATCAACTTCTAAAATGGCAATTTTTTTAGTAGCATCATCTCGCCGATCACTTAAAAAAGCTGATGTAATTCCTTGGATCATATTGGAACCAGTCGGGTTGGTTAACAGATGATCGTATTCTTGCTGTAAAATTTTGGTAATTAAGGAAGTAGTTAAAGTTTTGCCATTAGTCCCCGTCACAATAATCACTTGATAATCTTGACTGAGTTCTTTTAAAACGTTGGGATCAATCCGGTAAGCTAATTTCCCGGGTAAGGAACTGCCGCGATGAAAAACATCATGCAAAATTTTATAAGTTACTTTGCCGCAAGTGGCTGCTAGTTTTGATTTTAAGCTCATGTAAACACCCTTTTTAATTAATAAAAAAATCATACCATAAAAATTCTGCTAAGGTATAGTTGATTAGTATTTATCTATAGAAGTTTGTTCAGAATTGCGTATAATAAAAAGCGGTGAATCTAAATAAAGGAGTTCCAAGTTGTGGCACAATTATTCTTTCGCTACGGGGCAATGAATGCTGGTAAATCAATTGAAGTTTTAAAAGTAGCTCATAATTATGAGGAACAAGGCAAGCATGTTCTTTTATTAACCAGTGGTTTAGATAACCGTAATGGTGTGGGTAAGATTGCTAGTCGGATTGGTCTAACGCGTGACGCATTAGCATTGATGACTCAAGATAATTTATTTGAACTAGTTCAGACGCAAACTTTAACTCAAACAATTTCTTGTGTTTTAATTGATGAAGCTCAGTTTTTAACAGCTGAGCAAGTCAAACAAGCGGCTCGAGTAGTTGATGATTTGAGTATTCCAGTGATGGCGTTTGGTTTAAAGAATGATTCATTAAATCACTTATTTTCTGGCTCAGAAGCCTTATTAATTTATGCTGATAAGATTGAAGAAATGAAAACAATCTGTTGGTTTTGTGAGAAAAAAGCTATCATGAATCTCCGTGTAACTAATGGTCAGCCCGATTATGGTGGTCAACAAGTGCATATTGGGGGCAACGAATCATATTATCCTGTTTGCCGGCGGCATTATTGGCATCCAGCAATCAAAACAGAAGGTGAGAAATAAATGGACAAAATTTTTGATCAATTGCAGGGCTTAGTTGAACGTTTTGAAGAACTGCAAGAAATGATGAGTGATCCAGAAGTGATTAGTGATACACCTCGTTATTTGAAAATTTCTAAAGAAGCAGCTGATATGCAAGAAGTTGTTGATCAATTTAAAAAATATCAGCAATTAAAATCAGATATTACAGAGAGCAAGGAAGTATTAAACGAAAGCCATGATGCTGATTTGGAAGCTTTAGCTAAGGAAGATTTGGCAGAAATGGAACCGCAGTTACAAGCAACTGAAGAAAAAATTAAATTACTGATGCTTCCGAAAGATCCCAATGATGATAAAAACATTATTATGGAAATTCGGGGGGCTGCTGGCGGTGATGAAGCCAGCTTATTTGCCGGTGATTTGTTAAATATGTACGAACACTATGCTGAAAATCAGGGTTGGCATTTTGAAATTATTGATGAAAATAAAACCGAAGTTGGTGGCTATAAAGAAGTAGCCATGATGATTACGGGTAAAAATGTTTATTCCAAATTAAAATTTGAAAATGGCGCTCATCGGGTACAGCGAGTTCCTTCCACAGAATCTGCTGGTCGGGTGCATACTTCAACGGCTACGGTAGCAGTGATGCCCGAATACGATGAAGTAGATTTAGAAATTGATCCGAAAGATATTCGCGTTGATGTTTACCGTTCTTCCGGTGCTGGTGGGCAACATATTAATAAAACTTCTTCAGCAGTCCGTATGACCCATTTACCGACCGGTATTGTAGTGGCAATGCAAGATCAACGTTCACAGCAGCAAAATCGGGAAAAAGCCATGCAAATTTTGCGTTCGCGCGTCTATGATTATTATGAATCTCAAAACCAAAGTGATTACGACGCAGAACGGAAATCAGCAGTAGGAACTGGTGATCGTTCTGAACGGATTCGGACTTATAATTATCCGCAAAATCGGGTGACTGATCATCGGATTGGTTTGTCGTTAAACAAACTAGATAAAATTATTGGTGGTCAATTAGATGATATTATTGATGCGTTAATTTTGTCAGACCAAACTCAAAAATTGGAGCAAATTCAAAATGGTTCCACCAAGTTATATTGATGCCCAACAATGGGCTTTTTTAATACTTCAAAATCTGCCGCAAGGTCCAGAAATTGCCCAATATTTATTACTGGAACTAACTAATTGGACGCCGAGTCAGTTACAGTTTCATCAAAAAGATGTTGTTCCGTCAGAACTTTGGCAAAGATATCAAGCTGTTATTCGTCAAGCTCAGACGGGAGAACCGCCCCAATATATTTTGGGTCAAGCGTGGTTTTATGGCCGCCAGTTTCAAGTTAATGCCGCTACTTTAATTCCACGGCAAGATAGTGAAATGATGATCGCACAGATCTTGCAAGAGCACCCCCACGGCCGCTTGTTAGAACTGGGTACCGGTTCAGGAGCATTGGTAGAAACCTTGGCATTGGAAGGTCAATATCAAGCCGTCACTGCGACCGATATTTCCTCAGCGGCTTTACAAGTGGCTCAGGCTAATGCCCAACGATATCAGCTGACAATTGACTTTCGTCAAGGTGACTTATTTGCACCAGTGGCCGAGCAATTATTTGATGTAATTGTTTTTAATCCACCATATATCGGTGAAGAGGAACGTAAGTATATGGATCAATCAGTTTTAGAGTTTGAACCGCAGCAAGCATTATTTGCCACAGAACAGGGTTTAAGTTATTATCGGCGCATTTTTGCCCAATTTAGTCAATTTTTAGCACCAAATGGCCAACTTTATTTAGAATTTGGCTTTCAACAACAAGAAAAACTTAGTAAAATGTTTCAAGAGCAGGTCACGGGCTACCAAATTCAATTTTTTCGTGATTTGTCAAATCAACCGCGTTTTTTGCGAATTCAACGAAAAGAGGTGAATTAAATAATGGAAACGAAAATGTTTACTCGTGCTGATTTACCACAAGCAGCCCAACTACTTAAAGCTGGTCAATTAGTTGCTTTTCCAACCGAAACGGTTTATGGCTTAGGTGCTGATGCAACTAATGCCCAAGCCGCAGCAGCGGTTTATGTAGCTAAGGGGCGTCCGAGTGATAATCCGTTAATTGTTCATGTTAATTGTCCCGAGATGGTGTGGCAATACGCTGATGTGCAATTTAAATCCTTAGCTGAGCCTTTAATGAAGGCTTTTTGGCCGGGACCGTTAACCATCATCCTACCAGTTGCCGATCATAAGCTCTCTAAAACTGTTACCGGCGGCTTAAAGACGGCGGCTTTTCGGATGCCTGATAATCAATTGACTTTGGATTTAATTAGTGAGGTACAACGTCCTTTAGTTGGGCCTTCAGCTAATACTTCAGGCAAACCGAGCCCAACTTTACCGGAACATGTTTACCATGATTTACATGGTAAAATCGCGGGGATTTTAGCTGATGGTGCCACACGCGTCGGGCTTGAATCCACTGTTTTAGATTTAACTAGTGAGGTGCCCACAATCTTACGTCCGGGTGCTTTAACTGAGCAACAATTGTCCAAAGTTATTGGTACAGTTCAAACTAGTCATCATAAGGTTCAGGCTGGCGAAATTCCAAAAGCTCCGGGGATGAAGTATAAGCATTATGCTCCTAAAGCCCAGGTAATTGTTGTGGATCAGCCTCAAGATTTTGCTGCAGCATTAACTTGGGTGCAACAACAAAAGAAAGCTTTTGCCGTTATGGCCACTACTTCAGTTTTACAATCGTTAGATTTACAACAAGCAACAGATACTTTTTCATTGGGAGATTCTTTAAATTCAGCCAGTCATTTACTGTTTGCTGCCTTAAGACAATTTGATTTAAATGATCAAATTGAATATATTTTGGCGCAAGGCAGTTCTGATCAAGACTTAGGAATCGCTTATATGAATCGATTAAATAAAGCAGCTGGTAACCAGCATTTTAAAGCATAGGAGGAATTTAGGATGTCTAAATTTACAGTATTAAATCATCCCTTAATTCAACATAAATTAACCATTATCCGTAATAAAGATACGGGTACTCGCGTCTTTCGGGAGGTCGCTAATGAAATTGCCGAATTAATGGTTTATGAAATTACCCGCGATTTACCATTAGAAGATACCGAAGTAATTACTCCAATGGGTAAAAGTACACAAAAACAATTAGCTGGTAAAAAATTAGCCGTTATTCCGATTTTACGGGCTGGTTTAGGCATGGTTGACGGTGTTTTACGATTGATTCCAGCTGCCAAAGTTGGGCATATTGGCATGTATCGTGATGAGGAAACGTTAAAGCCACATGAATATTTTGTTAAATTACCACCTGATATTGATCAACGTGATTTGTTGATTGTAGATCCAATGTTAGCTACTGGAGGTTCTGCTAATATGGCCATTGAAGCCTTGAAAAAACGCGGTGCGCAAAATATGCGTTTAGTCGTTTTGGTAGCAGCGCCCGAAGGTGTACGGGCCGTACAGGAAGCGCATCCTGACGTTGATATCTATGCAGCATCTTTGGATGAAAAAATTACTGAAAGTGGTTATATTTTCCCAGGATTGGGTGACGCCGGCGATCGCTTATTTGGAACTAAATAAATTTTGAATTTTATGAGAAAATGTCTTTGATTTTATAACTTTTGGTGGTAATCTAGCCATGTGCCTTACTTTTTATTAAAAGGCAATGAAAAATAATGAAAGGGAGGAGTTGTGCTGGTTGGATGATTCATATCAATTTCTTTCAATTGGTGGGTTAACTTTTAATGTTGCCAATTGCTTGTCAACATTAATAGCTGCCGTGATTGTTTTTTTGGCCTTCTTTTTTATGTCACGCAAAATTAAAATGCGTCCAGGAAAAGCCCAAAATATGCTGGAATGGTTAGTTGATTTTACGAATAATATTGTTAAGTCATCGTTTCCCCAGAAGAGTGAAGCTCAACCATTTATGCTGTATGCATTTGTAATGTTTGCGTTTATCTTTATTTCCAACCAATTAGGCTTAATGTTTGAAATCATTGTTGGTGGTAAGACGTATGTTAAATCGCCAACATCGGATCCGATTGTAACAATGAGTTTAGGCATTATTACTTTGGTTTTATCGCATTATTTTGGCGTCAAAAAGCACGGCTTTGGTGGTTATTTAAAAACATATCTACAACCGATTGCTTTTTTATCACCAATTAACCTTTTGGAAGAGTTTACAAACTTTTTAACACTATCTTTACGGCTTTATGGAAATATCTTTGCTGGTGAAGTTTTGTTAAGTTTGATAACGAAACGTCTGGCACCATCATACGGAGTATGGACTTATATTGCTTCATTTCCATTAAGTATGATTTGGCAAGGTTTTTCTGTCTTTATCGGCGCTATTCAGGCTTATGTTTTTGTAGTTTTATCAACGGTTTATATTTCTGAAAAAGTAGTTAGTGAATAATGGAGGTATTTTAAATGAAATTTTTAGGTGCAGGTGTCGCAGCGGGTTTAGCAGCTTTGGCGGCTTCTTATGGTAATGGACACGTTATTTCCAAAACAATTGAAAGTATGGCTCGTCAACCAGAAATGTCTAGTAAATTACAATCAACTATGTTTATTGGTGTTGGTTTAATTGAAGCTGTTCCTATTTTAGCTATAGTTATTGCTTTCTTATTAGTCTTTTAATTACGAGAAAAACTTCTTTAGAAAGGAATGACGGTCGTGCAACCAGGATTATTATTGGCAGCACAATCATCCTCAACTGGTGATTCACTATTCGTCTTAGTATCCTTTATTGTCTTAGTGCTTTTAGTTAAGCATTTTGCTTGGGGTCCGATTACCAAAATGATGGATAAACGGGTGGATAAGATTACTGGTGATCTTGATTATGCAGATAAAGAGCGTAAACAAGCCGATGAATTGAAGCAAAAGCGTGTTGCAGCTTTACAAAATTCTAAAGCTGAAGCTGTCCAAATTGTTGCTGATGCCAAAAAGTCTGGTGAAGATCAACGAACTTCAATTGTTGATCAGGCACACTCAGAAGCACAAGATATTCATCAACGTGCTCAAGCAGATGCCCAACAGGCGAAAGCTGATGCGATGAAGTCAGTCCAACATGACGTGGCTCAATTATCAGTAGATATCGCGACACAGATTATTGGTCGTGAGTTGTCAGTTTCGGATCAACAAGACTTGATTGACTCATACATTAAGGAGTTGAATCCAAGCCATGAAACTAAATAAGGATGAAATTGGTCGCCGTTATGGAAGAGCTTTGTTTGAATTAGCTACAGAGCAAGATCAACAAGTTGAAATTCTTGAAGAGTTAGATGCTATTCAAGCAGTTTATGAACAAATTCCTGATTTAGGCGATATTTTAACTGATACGCGTTTATCTTCTTTGAAAAAACAGAAACTATTAGTTGTAATTAAGCAAAATGCTAGTACGTTAATGCAAAATTTTTTGCAGTTATTGTTTGAATATCATCGCCTAGATGCTTTTACCGAAATTAGACGATTTTATCAGGACTTGTATAATCAAGCAACGGGTGTTTATCAAGCAACGGTAACCACGGCTATTGAATTAAGTGATCGTCAACAAACCGCTTTAAAAAATGCAATTGGTCGCCAGTTTGCTGCAAAAAAGGTAATTTTAACGATTCATTTGGATCCGCAAATTATTGGTGGTTTGATTGTACAAGTTGGTGATCAAATTATTGATGGAAGTGTTAATTCGCGCTTGAAGCGAATGAGCCAATTATTGCTGAATAGTTAATTAAAGTATAGAGGTGAATTTGATGAGCATCAAAGCTGAAGAGATCAGTTCTTTAATTAAAGAGCAGTTAAAAAATTATCAAGATGATCTTGAAGTTGAAGAAATCGGTACTGTAACCTATGTTGGTGACGGAATTGCTCGTGCTCATGGATTAGATAATGTCATGTCCAATGAATTACTAGAATTTACTAATGGTTCATTTGGAATTGCCCAAAATTTGGAATCGACAGATGTCGGCATTATTATTTTAGGTAAATTTGATGATATTCGTGAAGGCGATAAAGTTAAGCGAACTAAACGGATTATGCAAGTGCCTGTTGGTAAAGAGTTAATTGGTCGGGTAGTGAATCCATTAGGTCAACCAGTAGATGGTTTAGGCAAGATTGACACTGATAAGACTCGTCCTATTGAAACGCCGGCTCCAGGTGTTATGGATCGCCAATCAGTTTCTGAACCTTTGCAAACCGGCTTAAAAGCGATCGATTCGTTAGTTCCAATTGGTCGTGGTCAGCGGGAATTAATTATCGGTGATCGGAAAACTGGTAAAACGTCAGTAGCGATTGATACTATTTTGAATCAAAAAGATCAAAATATGATTTGTATTTATGTAGCTATCGGTCAAAAGGAATCCACCATTCGTGCGCAAGTTGAAACGTTGCGGAAGATGGGAGCCATGGATTATACAATCGTTGTGGAAGCTGGTCCTAGTGAACCAGCACCGCTACTTTATATTGCACCTTATTCTGGGGCTGCGATGGGTGAAGAATTCATGTATAACGGTCAACACGTGTTGATTGTTTACGATGATTTAAGCAAGCAAGCTGCGGCTTATCGTGAAATTTCGCTATTGTTACGGCGGCCACCAGGGCGTGAAGCTTATCCAGGTGATGTTTTCTATTTGCATTCTCGTTTATTGGAGCGGGCTGCGAAGTTAAATGACAAATTAGGTGGCGGTTCCATGACCGCGTTACCGATTATTGAAACGCAAGCCGGCGATATCTCTGCTTATATTCCTACGAATGTTATTTCGATTACTGATGGACAGATTTTCTTACAAAGTGATATGTTCTATGCCGGCAATCGACCAGCTGTTGATGCGGGAACTTCAGTCTCTCGGGTCGGGGGCGATGCCCAGATTAAAGCTATGAAAAAAGTTGTTGGTACTTTGCGGTTAGATATTGCTTCCTACAATGAATTAGAGTCCTTTGCCCAATTTGGTTCTGATTTAGATGAAGCTACACAAGCAAAATTAAATCGTGGTCGTGTGACGATGCAAGTGCTCAAACAACCATTACATGATCCAATTCCGGTCGAAAAACAAGTTATTATCTTTTATGCCTTAACCAAGGGCTATATGGATAACTTGAATGAGGATCAGGTTGCTGATTATCAAACACAATTGTGTGATTACTTTGCTGGTAATCATGCTGATTTGTTAAAAGAGATTAAGACCACTGGTAATCTGCCGGACACTAAGAAGCTAGATAGTGCCGTTCATGATTTTACTGAAGGTTATCAAGCTAATTCAACTGAACAGCAAGCGCAGTAATAAGGAGGAAAAAGGCATATGGTAGAATCCTTAATGGATATTAAACGCCGCATTTCTTCGACTAAAAAAACTGGTCAAATTACGCATGCGATGCAAATGGTTTCGGGATCAAAATTAACGCAAATTGAGAAGAAATCTATTGCATATCAGTTATACGAACAAAAAATTAAAGAAACGATGGGGCATTTAGTTGCTAGTAAAATAGTTAATAATTACGAAAGTGAAGACCCCCAAAAAGGGGTTTTATCGCTGGATCACTTGTTAAAAGTGCGGCCGGTGAAAAAGACTGCTTATATGGTAGTTACTTCTGATCGTGGTTTAGTTGGCAGTTACAATTCAACTATTTTAAAGGCAACAATGGAATTATTAGAAAAGAATCACCACAATGATAAAAGCCAATTTACAATTATTGCTGTTGGTGGCACCGGAGCAGACTTTTTTAAAAAACGAGGCTACGATGTTGCCTATGAATATCGTGGTGTGGAAGATGTTCCAACTTTTTTGACTATTTCTAATTTGGTAAAAGCGTGCGTTGAGTTATTTGATGATGGCGTATTTGACCGTTTAATTTTATGTCATAATCATCATGTTAATTCATTAACTTCACAATTTGTGACCGATGAATTATTACCTATTTCACGCGATGTTGCAAACAAAAAAGATTTACAGCATCCCAAATTACTCCAAGAGTATATCGTTGATCCTGGTGTGGAAAGCGTCTTAGAAAAAATTGTGCCACAATATATTGAATCAGTAGTTTTTGGTTCAATTATGGATGCCAAAACAGCCGAACATGCTGCTTCAATGACTGCAATGAGAACGGCTACTGATAATGCTGATGATCTGATTGATAGTTTGTCATTACAGTATAATCGTGCGCGGCAGGCACAAATCACGACCGAAATTACCGAAATTATTAGTGGCGCGGCGGCTTTGGAATAAGGAAAGGAGTTATTTGAATGAGTCAAGGAAAAGTAGTTCAGGTTATCGGACCTGTTGTTGATGTATCATTTCCACTGGATGGCTCCTTACCAGATATTAACAATGCTTTACTTGTTAAGACTAATCAAGGAAATGAAATTACTTTGGAAGTTTCTTTGGAATTAGGTGATGGAGTAATGCGGACGATCGCGATGGCCGGAACCGATGGTTTACAACGGGGAACGGCTGTTGAAGATACTGGTCATCCGATTAGCGTTCCAGTTGGTGATGTGACTTTAGGACGAGTCTTTAATGTTTTAGGCGAACCAATTGATAATGGTGAGCCCCTTGAAGCGGATGTTCAACGGGAAAGTATCCATAAAGAAGCTCCTAAATACGAAGATTTAAATACGACTTCTGAAGTTTTGGAAACTGGTATTAAAGTGATTGATTTACTGGAACCTTACTTGCGCGGTGGTAAAGTCGGCTTGTTCGGTGGTGCCGGTGTTGGTAAAACTGTGTTAATCCAGGAATTAATTCATAATATTGCTCAAGAACATAATGGTATTTCTGTCTTTACCGGTGTAGGTGAAAGAACCCGTGAAGGTAATGACTTGTACTATGAAATGAAAGAATCTGGTGTGCTGGCTAAAACTGCGATGGTCTTTGGTCAAATGAATGAATCCCCCGGTGTGCGGATGCGGGTGGCTTTAACTGGTGTTACGATGGCTGAGTACTTTCGTGATGTGGAAGGTCAAGATGTGTTACTATTCATTGACAATATCTTCCGCTTTACACAGGCTGGTTCAGAAGTTTCGGCTTTGTTAGGGCGTATGCCTTCAGCGGTTGGTTATCAGCCAACTTTGGCGACCGAAATGGGGCAGTTGCAGGAGCGAATCACTTCAACTAAAAAGGGATCCATTACTTCTATTCAGGCGGTTTATGTGCCGGCGGATGATTATACTGATCCTGCTCCAGCAACAGAATTTGCCCATTTGGATGCCACTACCAACTTGGAAAGAAGTTTAACCCAACAAGGAATTTATCCGGCTGTTGATCCGTTAGCTTCAACTTCTAGTGCTTTGGATCCAGAAATTGTGGGTCAAGAACATTACGAAGTGGCAACCGAAGTACAGCATGTTTTACAACGTTACCATGAATTGCAAGATATTATTTCGATTTTAGGTATGGATGAATTGTCTGATGAAGAAAAGCAAATTGTTGCTCGTGCACGGCGCATGCAGTTCTTCTTATCACAGAATTTCCATGTTGCGGAACAGTTTACCGGTCAGCCGGGTTCTTATGTTTCTATTGAAGATACCGTTAAAGGCTTTAAAGAAATTTTGGCTGGTAAATATGATGATGTACCTGAAGATGCCTTCAGAAGCGTTGGAACTATTGATGAAGTTTTGCAAAAAGCTAAGCAAATGGGTTATCAACCAGCTGATGAAGCAGCTTCTACCACTAAAACTGATGATGTAGCAGCTAGTTAATGATAGGAGGTTAAGGTTATGGAAGACGATTCTGTCTTAACTGTCAATATTATTACTCCCGCTGGTCAAGTTTATTCTCATCATTCCAAACGTGTAGTAGCTCGAGCTAGCGATGGTGATTTGGGAATTTTGCCGAATCACTTACCAATTATCGCTACTTTGAAAATTGCTGAAGTACGCGTATTGCGAGCAAACAATGAACATCAAGAAGATGCGATTGCGGTCAATGGTGGCTATTTAGAATTTAAAGATAATGTATTAAATATTATTGCTGATAGTGCTGAACGGGCACGTAATATTGATTTGCGCAGGGCACGTTATGCTAAGCAACGAGCGGAAGAACAAATCAAGCACGCAGAGACTATTCAAGACATTGATGAAGTTAAACGAGCGCAGGTAGCCTTGGCCCGGGCAATTAATCGGATCAATGTTTATAATCATCGTTAAAATCCTCTTATTGATAAGAGGATTTTTTCTTTTCTAGCGATTGGTATGATAAAATCAATGATAGAAGTTTAGTAGAGTTGTTTGACAACTAGCTCTCAAACAGTTTTGGATTAAAAGGAGATTTTTCTGTGAAACAAGTCGGAATTCAAAGTTTATTAACTTTGTGTAGTCACGTTTTTTTTATTTGGATCGCGTTTTTAGCAATTCAAACGTTACACTGGGACAAATTATTACACAATCATACTAATAATTTAGGAAAAATTTTGATTACTTTTTTGGCGATTGCTTTAGGATATACTGTTAGTTCTTTTTTTATTAATTTAATTCAAACTTTTCAAAATTTGATTTTTATGTTTTAAAGTCATTGTAATTTATCGCTAATATCCATTTAGCGCAGCCAGTTATGTTATAATCCTATCTTGTGAAGACTTTTTTTGGAGGCTTAAAATGGCAAAATCGATTGGAATTGATTTAGGAACAGCTAATGTCTTAATTAATGTTCAAGGTGAAGGTATCGTTGTAAATGAACCCTCTGTAGTGGCAATTAATACGGATGATAATCATGTTTTAGCAGTAGGTACGAAGGCTTATCAAATGGTTGGTCGAACACCGGGCAATATTAAGGCTATTCGGCCTCTGAAAGATGGCGTAATTGCTGATTTTGATATTACGGAAAAAATGTTACAATACTTTATTGATGAAATAAATGTTAATTCCCGTTTCTCTCATCCCACGATTATGATTTGCTGTCCAACAAATATTACTTCTATTGAACAGCGATCAATTATTGAAGCGGCTGAACAAACTGGTAGTAAAGATGTTTACTTGGAATTGGAACCAAAGGTAGCAGCTGTGGGCGCTGGTATGGATATCTTTAAACCACAAGGTAACATGGTCATTGATATTGGTGGTGGAACCAGCGATATTGCTATTTTATCCATGGGCGATATTGCAGTCAGCAAATCAATGCGGTTGGCTGGTGATGAGATGAATACTGCCATCCAAAACTATGTCAAATTACACAATAATATTATTATCGGTGAACGCACAGCCGAAGATATCAAAAAACAGATTGGTTCAGCGTTTGAACCCGATCCTAATAAGCAAATTACGATTCGCGGTCGCGATGTTGCTACTGGCTTACCAGTGGGAGTAACTATTTCTGAAGTAGAAACTCAGGCGGCTTTAGCGGATATTTTAAATTCGATTATTGCAGGCGTTAAGACAGTTTTGGAACAGGCAGCTCCGGAATTAGCAGCTGATATTATTGATCGGGGAATTATGCTCACTGGTGGTGGTTCCTTAGTTAAGGGCATTGACAAATTGTTTGCACAGGAATTACAAGTTCCGGTGATTGTAGCTGAAGATCCATTAGATACAGTAGCTAAGGGTACTGGCATCTTATTAGAACGATTAGCTAATAATAAAAAGCGTTAGGTTGAATTATGAACGGATCATTTGGAAATCATTTAGTTAAAGTTATTTTAAAAATTATTTTAGCTTTTATTATTTTATTCATATTAGGCATGATGATTGGAGCTGTTATTGGCGGCGGTAATCCTTTAACGCCGTTGTTGCCAAGCACTTGGATTCATATCTTTAAGTTTTCTAATTAATTACCATGTTAATTAGGTTAATTAAGTTATATCAAAAGTATCTCTCTCCTTTACTGCCACCTAGTTGTCGATATTATCCGACTTGTTCGGCCTATATGATTGAAGCTATCAAAAAAGAAGGTAGCTTGCTTGGATTTATTATGGGATGTGCGCGGATTTTAAGATGTCACCCTTTTGTTAAAGGTGGATTTGATCCAGTTCCAGATCATTTTACGTTATTGAAAAATCGCCATCCTGAACAGTATGAAGATGAAATTATCGCGCAGCGGTTTCATCCTAAAAAATGAAAGAGGAATTTATGAGAACAAAAGAACGTAAATTTAATGTTAACTTAGTTGAAGCGGGTACCAACAGTTGGAAAGTGACTTTAGCTAAAGGACGTCAAGACCAAACCATTGCTCGAATCAATCAAAGTGATTCCAAGCATTTTGAAGTGACACTGATTGATGATAGCAATTCGACTAAATTAGTTGCGTCGGATTTAAATGAAGCGTTAAATATTGCCTTAATGCAATTTAATCTACATTTACACTAGAGGATTCGTTATGGGATTAGGAAGTAAATCTAAAAGTAATCTTGATGAAGATAATTCTCGCATTGATTACGGGGTTATTTTTTCGGTAATGCTCTTGGCTTTGATTGGTTTGGTTTCAATTTATGTAGCTGCTTCGCACGATTTAAGAAGTGGTGGCCCGTGGCATATGGTTCTTTCGCAATTGGTTTGGTATTTGATTGGGGCTATCGGTGTATTTATTATCATGCACCTTGATGCAGAACAATTATGGAGTATTGCTCCGTATGCTTACTGGATTGGTATCGGTTTATTAATTGCAGTATTGTTTTTTTATAGTCGTGAATATGCGGTGAAGACTGGCGCTAAAAGTTGGTTTGCTTTGGGTCCATTTTCCTTTCAACCATCGGAGTTAATGAAACCAGCTTTTATTATCATGTTAGGGCGCGTGGTGACGATTCATAATCACGCTTATCCTAAACATGATTTACACAGTGATTTAATTTTAATTGGACGAATTCTGTTATGGTCCTTACCAGTTATTTTATTGATGCTCTTACAAAAAGATTTTGGGACGATGTTAGTTTTCTTAGCCATTATTGCAGGTGTCATGTTAGTCTCCGGTATTGATTGGCGCATTTTGCTAACGTTGGTGGTCATTGTAGGAGTTTTAGGTGGTGGCGCCATTTATTTAGTGTCGACTGGTGATGGACGGCAGTTTTTGAGTCATTTAGGTTTTCATGCTTATCAGTTTGAAAGAATTGATTCTTGGTTAAACCCGTCAGGAGATACTTCGAATTCTAGTTATCAATTGTGGCAAAACTTAAAAGCAATTGGTTCTGGTAAATTATGGGGTAAGGGTTTTAACCATTCTAATGTCTATGTCCCTGTTAGAGAGTCGGACATGATTTTTTCAGTTATGGGTGAAAACTTTGGTTTTATTGGCTCCTGTTGCTTAATTTTGATCTATTTTATGTTAATTTCACAAATGGTAAAAGTGACCTTCGATACTAAAAATGAATTTTATGCGTATGTCTCCACGGGGATCATTATGATGATTTTATTTCATGTCTTTGAAAATATTGGTATGAGTATTGGTTTATTACCAATGACGGGTATTCCATTACCATTTATTTCACAGGGTGGTTCTGCACTATTAGGTAATATGATTGGAATTGGAATCATTATGTCAATGCGTTATCATTATAAGAGCTACATGTTTAGTAATAACGATTTTAAGTAAGCAGACGAATTGAAATGAATTTATTTTATAATGATGTAACAATTAAAAAAACACTTTAGGGTAATATTGATATGCCCCCAAAAATTAAGACAACAATCTTAATTTTTGGAGGCATTTTTTATGAGCAGATTATCTAAACAAGACAAAATTGATATTTACAATTTATGGAAAAATTATTCATACGGAATTAAGGAACTGTCCGAAAAGTTCTTGATTGAGCGATCTACTATTATATATTTGGTGGCTTTACTTGATCGACACGGTATTGAACTGCTGGATCGCCCATATATGCCCCATTCTGTAGAATTTAAAGAACAAGCAATCAATCGTGTATTACTGAATCACGAAACCATCTACTCGGTTTCTATTGATTTAGGATTAAAAAATCGATCGATATTACAATCTTGGATACGCAAATACAAAACAGACGGGTATAATGTGATTAATCATAAGAGAGGAAGACCAACTCATGAACGATCAAGCTCAACAAATCAAGCTTCTCCAACAAAAAATCCAAGACTTAGAGCAGCAGAACTTGAAAATGCATGTCGAGATCGAATTAAGAAAAAAGTTAAATACTCTGATCGACCAGTCCGATCAGAGGAACTAGTTCAAGCAATTATCAAGGTAAGAAAAGAATTCCGCGTCAGCGTTGAGTATGTCCTTAAAATCATTAATGAATGTTCTGATTTACCCAATTTATCCCGTAGTAACTACTACTACACAATCAATAAAACTGATAAAGATACCAAAAACCAAGCTTTAATGATCCAGATTAAAGAGATTTATGAAACTAACTGTCATCGCTATGGTTATCGTAGAATTACTTGTGAGTTAAGACGCAGAGGTATTATCGTCAATCATAAAAAGGTCTTACGCCTAATGAACAAACTAAAAATTTCAGGAATAGTTAGTAAAAAGCACAGTAAGTACAACAGTTATCGTGGACGCCAAGGTCATATCAAAGACAATTTAATTCAACGCAATTTTAGTGCAAATAAACCTAATCATAAGTGGTATTGTGACGTGACTGAGTTCAATCTTCATGGTCAGAAGACATATCTATCGCCTATCATGGATGGGTGTACGCAAGAAATTATTTCCTACACCATTTCTCGTAGTCCTAATCTCCAACAAACAATGACTATGTTGGAAAAAGCAGAGCATAAATATCCAAACTTGAAAGGTATCATTATGCACTCTGATCAAGGCTGGCAGTATCAACACCAAAGATTTCAATCATGGTTAAAACAACGTGGAATCAAACAATCCATGTCACGTAAAGGAAATTCACTCGACGATGGCTTAATGGAGGGCTTCTTTGGTATACTCAAGCGAGAAATGTATTATGGCTTTGAGAAACAATTTGAAAGCTTAGATGACTTAGAGGTAGCAATCAAGGAATATATTCATTACTATAATCATCAGAGAATCAAGATAAAATTAAAAGGACTAACACCGATTGAGTATCGGAAATTAGTCCTAAGTTAAAATTTAAAAACTGTCTTACTTTTTGGGTTCATATCATATCTAAGATGATTGATGCAGATATTAACTAAAGTGTTTTTTAGTTGTTAAATTTTTACTTTGATTCAGTGCCAGGCTGTTCTTTAATAGTCTGATTTTGTAAGTCGGTTCTCACGACCATGACATCGCAAGGAGCATTGCGAGTGACAAATTCTGTGACGGAACCAATTAATAAACGTTCGACAGCATTTAAACCAGTAGCTCCAATGACGATTAGGTCAATATTTAAATCTTTCGGAATAGTGCGGGCAATTTTGGTTTTGGGTGCACCATACTGAATCGAAGTTTTGACGGAAGTAACGCCCTTTTTTAAAGCTAATTGTTCATATTCATCAATGGTTTGTTGAGCAGTTTGAGAAACTTGTTCTACCATTGAGGAATCAAAACTGGAAACATCCTGAAAAGCTCTCGTATCCACAACATGTAAAATTGTTAATGCGGCCTGGTTACGCTTGGCAACCTCGACTGCTTTGTTAAATGCCATTTCTGCTTCAAAAGAACCATCAACTGGTACTAAAATGGATTGGTAATTTTGTAACATCAAATCCCCCCTAATAACTTATCTGCGATACAATAGCTATTTTAATTGATTTATAACAAAAATGCACATGTGAGTTACTTATCTAGTTGGACAACTATTAAAGAAAAACCACCGACAATTAAACTACCGATGACTAAAGTCGCTAAATTCCAATCAAGTGGTGCCCAAATTAATAGAATGATTCCTAGTAAACTGACTAAAAATAGGAAAGTGGCCGTAATGAGAGCCACTTTTTTTAATTGTGGTAAATTTTCTTGTTTAACAGCAATGAAAGGGTGATCTTTAGTAGTAATTAATAATACTGCCAAAATTAGCATAATAATAATAAAAATAGCAATTAAGAGTTTAATCATGACTGGTCCGCCTTGTTGGATTTATTTTGTAATATTTTTAAATGCTGGTAAGTCTTTTGTAAATTAGTTTCATATTGACTATTATTTTTGGCGTGATAATATTGCGTTCCTTTTAATTTAGTAGGTAAATATTGTTGAGCCACCCAATCATTTTTAAAATCATGTGGGTATTGATAACCTAAACCATGCTTCAGTAGCTGAGCACCTTGATAATGAGTATCTTTGAGATCATCAGGAATAGTGCCAATTTTACCGGTTTGAACGTCGGCTAATGCCGCATCAATTGCATTAATGCCCGAATTTGATTTGGGACTTAGACAGAGTTCGATGACACTATCAGCCAGGGGAATTCGAGCTTCTGGCAGTCCGACTTGCTCGGCTGCTTGACAAGCAACTACTGTTCGTTGGCAAACTGGAGGATTAGCTAGTCCGATGTCCTCATACGCACAGATCATTAAACGGCGAATGACTGTTTTTAATTCACCAGCTGCCAGTAAACGGGCCAAATAATGTAATGCCGCATCTGTATCGCTACCACGAATCGATTTTTGAAAAGCTGAAATGACGTCATAGTGGCCATCACCGTTTTTATCAGCAGTTAATGTTTTACGTTGCAAGGATTCACTAATGATTTCGGCGGTAATAACAATTTGTTTTTGCTCATTTTGCGGAGTCGATTTGACTGCCAATTCTAAGCCATTTAATGAGCTCCGTAAATCGCCTCCGGTAGCAGTAGTTAAAATTTCCATAGCAGAATCGGTGATTTGCACAGGATATTGACCTAGTCCTTGAGCTTGATCGCTTAAAGCACGCTGAATAGCTTGTTTAATATCAGAAGCGCTGAGCGGTTTAACTTCAAAAATTTGGGTTCGACTGCGAATTGCGGGATTGATAGCAATATAAGGATTTTCGGTGGTGGCCCCAATTAAAATAATTTGCCCACTTTCTAACAAAGGTAATAAAAAGTCTTGTTTGGTTTTATCTAAACGGTGAATTTCATCCAGTAGCAAAACAACCGTGCCACTCATCTTGGCTTCCTCGGCTACAATTTGTAATTGTTTTTTAGAGTCCGTGGCCGCATTAAGTTGGCGAAAAGCATATTGACTGCTGCCAGCAATGGCACTAGCAATGCTGGTTTTGCCGGTCCCGGGTGGACCATATAAGATCATGGATGATAAAAGTTTAGCTTGCACCATACGCCAGATGATTTTACCAGGGCCGACTAAATGTTGTTGTCCCACGACTTCAGATAAGGTTTTAGGACGCATACGATAAGCAAGAGGTTGACTCAAATTATGATCCTTTCTCACAAAAAAAAGCAACCCGAAGATTGCTTTTTTTGTGGAACAAAAGTAAATTACAAAATTTGGTTGTAAAATTCAACGACTAAGGATTCATCAATTTCTGGAGCTAATTCATCACGTTGTGGTAAACGAATTAACTTACCAGTCATTTTATCTTCGTCAAATTCTACAAATGGTAAACGTGCTACGTTAGCTTCCAAGGCATCCTTGACAACTTGTAAGTTTTGGGAACGATCACGTAAAGAAATTTCTTGTCCTGGTTGAACTTCATAAGAAGGAATGTCAACGCGTTTGCCGTCAACAGTAATATGACCATGATTAACCAACTGACGTGCTTGTGCCCGTGTAGTTGCTAAACCTAGACGGTAAACAATGCTGTCTAAACGAGTTTCCAATAAAATCATAAAGTTTTCACCATGTTTACCTTGGCGAATTTTACCGGCACGTAAGAAGACATTTCTAAATTGACGTTCATTTAAACCATACATTAAACGTAATTTTTGTTTTTCTTGTAATTGAGTACCATATTCTGATAACTTGTTCCGATTCTTGGGACCATGTTGTCCCGGAGCATAAGGACGACGAGCTAATTCTTTACCAGAGCCAGATAAAGAAATTCCTAACCGACGTGACTTTTTCCAAGTAGGGCCTGTATAACGCATAAAAAATTCCTCCAAAATTTTGATTGGAGTAAAATAATGAACGTTTGAGTTCAACATTCGTGCAGTTAATATTACAATCTTCACCTTTTGCAGCTGGAGGTTACACAATTGAACATTCGAGCTATTAACTGTTGACGAGCTTGTCACTCAGTGCTGCAATTATTTTACACGCAGTTAATTTTAGTTACTTTAATAGAAAAAGTCAAGCTTTTAAGCAACACGATTAATGGCTACAATAATAGTAGAATAGATTTTAAGACTTTTTTAAGGATTAATGATAGCTTTATTTGTTATAATAAAAATAAATTGCTAATTAATGTTCATATGAGAGGCTTAAATTTGATATTTTTTATTTTAGTCATTATTTTAATCGTTGTGATGATCATTGGTATCATTTACTTTTATCAGAAAAATTTAAAAACTATTAATCAGTTAACGGCACAATTTGATCAGCTCAAAGAAGACAACCTAGATACTATTTTGGATCAAATAGCCGATTTAAAATTAACTGGCGCTAGTTTAGATCATTTTCAAAAAGATCGTTCAGCTTATCAAGCTAGCAAAGGCCAAATTATAGATCTACAAACACAGTTGATTAGTATTTCAGAAAAGAATGCGAGTTTTCGGGTGTTGACGGCTTGGCATCAATTGAAGCACTTGACGCAAATTCTCACGGAGCAGAAGCAAAAATTACTAACTGCTAATAAGGGCTTAAAACAACTATTTCAAAGTATTCAACAAAACCAAACGACATTAAAAGATTTGCAGACCAAAGTTCAACAACAACAACAGTTGTTAAAGGATCGTGAAGAATTAGCTGATTTGGTCGTCCCTTTAAGTGAACAGTTAACACAAATCATGACGCAATTTGCACTCATTGAAGATAAAATTAATCAAGGTGACGCTTTGGCGGCCCAACAAGATCTACAACAAATTAAAGCTGCTTTAGCCAATTATCAGCAACAATTACAGCAAGTGCAACAGCGTTTAAAGATTGATTATTCCGAACAATTAAAAGAGTTACAAGCAGCGGAAAAGAAGATGCAATTTACCAGTATCAAAATGACTGATCCGCAGATTAGTACGGAATTGAAAGACATTAAGCAATTATTGCAACAAATGCATTTATTACTGGTGAAATTAAATTTTGACGAATTTGATCAGCTTAATCAGCAAGTCCAGGATAAAATTGACTATTTATATCATCGAATTACACAGGAATGGCGAGATAAACGCAAAGTTCAGCGTAATCAACCAGTAGTTGGCGATTTTATCCGGCATGCTGAACGTCAAAATCGGTTACTCAAACAAAAAATTAATCAGTTATTAGACGAGTACGTTGTGAATGAAGGTGAGCGGCAGCTAGCCAATTCCTATTCACAAAAAATTGCTCAGATTAAAACTGAATATCAAAAGCAATTGAAATTGATTCGGGATGAACAGGCTATTTTTTCCCAGGTTTGGCAACAGTTACAACAATTAAATCAACAATTACAAGATATCGAGCAACAACAAATTAAGATTGAGCAAAATTTAGATGGTTTAGTAGATGGCAGATCTGTGGCAACTAATTCTTATCAAGAATTTACGATTAAGTTAGATCATTTACAACGCCAAGTAGCTGTTTTGCACTTGCCTGGAACATCGAAAGACTATCAAAAATATTCTGCCATGGTTACAAAGGAAGTCAATAAAGTCGGGAAAATGTTAAAACAATTGCCGATAGATGTTGAAGAATTGACCAAGCAATTATTTGTGACACAAGAAGATTTAAATAATTTTGAACAGTTAACCCAGCAATTACTTGCTGATGTACAAATTACTGGGCGCCTGTTACAATATGCTAATAGATATGTTGCAACGGTGCCCGAAGTAAAAACTGCTGCTCAAAAGGCCCAGATGCAGTATGATCAAGAATTTGATTATCATCAGGCCGTACAAACGATTGCTACAGCTTTAGAGAAAGTTGAGCCAGGAGCAGTGCAACGAATTGAAGATTTGTATTATTCAGATTATCCTCAAAAGTCCTAAGCTTCGTAGTTAGGATTTTTTTCTTGGAATTGGGAGTGTTGAAGCTTTATGATTTATTTTGATAATAGTGCCACCACCTTAGTTGAACCATCAGTTTTAAAAACTTATCAACAGGTGAGTCATGATTTTTGGGGCAATCCTTCGAGTTTGCATCATTTAGGAGATAAGTCGACCCAAATTTTAGAGGCAGCGCGCCACCAAATTGCCACTAGTTTGGGTTGTGATAGTGATGAAATCTATTTTACTAGCGGTGGTTCCGAGGGTGACAATTGGATTATTAAGGGGACTGCTTTAGAAAAGCAAGTTTTTGGAAAACATATTATTTCCTCACAAATTGAACATCCCGCGGTGACTAATACTTTACATCAATTAGAAAAGTTGGGCTTTGAGGTCACTTACTTGCCAGTCGATAAAAGCGGTCATGTTCAGGTCGCTGATGTTCAACAAGCATTGCGTAAAGACACGATCTTGGTAACGATTATGGCCGTGAATAATGAAGTGGGCGCAATTCAACCGATTAAGGCGATTGGTGATTTACTGAAAGCTTATCCTAATGTTCATTTTCATGTGGATGCTGTACAAACAGTTGGTAAAAATTTACGTTCACAATTAATGCATCCTCGGATTGATTTTGCTACTTTTTCAGGTCATAAGTTTCATGCTCCGCGCGGCATTGGTTTTATTTATGCCAAAAAGCAACGGAAAATTGCGCCGCTAATTAATGGTGGCGGTCAAGAACAGAATTGGCGTGGTGGAACAGAAAATACACCCGCGATTGCCGCTATGGCCAGAGCTTGGCGTTTAGCCACAACTGATCAAGCAGCTAAAGCTAAAAAACAACAACAGTTGCGACAGATGTTATTTGATCATTTACAGACATTACCAAATGCTGTTATTTTTTCACAAATGGATGATAGTTTTGCACCGCATATTTTGTGTTTTGCGCTCAAAGGTGTGCGCGGTGAAACGATTGTGCATGCTTTTGAGGAGTATGATATTTATTTATCCACAACTAGCGCATGTTCGTCACGAAACGGTGAAGAATCGATTACTTTAAAAGCAATGCACGTTCCAGATCAAATTGCGACTAGTGCGGTACGAGTGAGTTTGGATGAGATGAATACAGTTGCAGAAATGCAGCAGTTTATTGAAGCACTAGATAAAATTTATCAACATTTTCAAGTTTTAAATTAGGAGAGCCACAAATTTATGGAATATACAGAAATTATGGTACGCTACGGAGAATTATCGACTAAAGGCAAAAACCGCCGGAGTTTTATTGACCGTTTACATGGCAATGTCGAAAAAGTTTTACATCCGTATCCGCAAGTACGAATTCATCCCAAAAGAGATCGCATGCATATTGCCCTAAATGGTGCTGATGCTCAAGGCGTTATGCAGCAGTTGAAATCGGTATTTGGCATTCAAAATTTTTCACCTAGTGTCCGGATTGCTAAGGACTTAACGGCTATTAAGCAACTAGCTTTAGCGATGGTTCAAGAGCAATATAGCGGAACACAAACTTTTAAAATTACTACTAAACGGGCCGATCATACGTTTGAGTATGATACGAATCAGATTAATTTGGCTGTAGGCGATTTTGTCAGTGAAAATTTACCAGATATTCAAGCAGAGATGCGCCAGCCTGATATTAAAATTCGGATTGAGATTCGGGTGGACGGAGCTTATTTATCCAGCCAGACGTATCAAGGTGCGGGCGGCTTACCAGTAGGAACCGCCGGTAAAGCGCAGCTAATGTTATCAGGGGGAATTGATTCACCAGTTGCTGGTTATTTGGCGCTCAAACGCGGTGTTGATATTGAGATGGTGCATTTTTATAGTCCGCCTTATACGAGTGAACATGCTTTACAAAAGGCAAAAGATCTAACTGTGAAGTTAGCCAAATATGCTGGTCATATTCAGTTTATTCAAGTACCTTTTACGGAAATTCAGGAAACGATTAAGCAGCAAGTTCCTGAGGGATACTTGATGACTGTTCAACGGCGTTTTATGTTACGTTTGACAGACTTGATTCGCCAACAACGTCAAGGCTTGGCCATTTTTAATGGTGAGTCGGTGGGGCAGGTAGCTTCTCAAACGTTAGAGAGTATGGCAGCGATCAATGATGTGACAACGACGCCAATTGTCCGTCCGGTTGCTACGATGGATAAAACCGAAATCATTAAAATTGCTGAAGAAATTGATACTTTTGACTTGTCAATTCAACCATTTGAAGATTGCTGTACTATTTTTGCACCACCACGTCCAAAAACGAAGCCTAATTTACAAAAAGCCCGGAAATATGAAGCGTTGTTAGATGTTGATGGGCTAATTAAACGGGCCTTGGCTGGAATTGAAGTAACTAACATCACACCATTTGATAGTTTTTTACAACAAAAGGATGAAGAAATCGAATCTTTGCTGTAATAAAACTTGACGTGTTAACTTTTTTTTCTTATTATTAAATAAATATTAAAAAGCAATGAGCAAGAGGCTTTGAGCAGTTGATTTACAGCGAGACTATCATAGTGAGAGTTAGTCGGTGAACTAATCAAAGTAGTAACTTGTGAGCTTGTCTGAATGACCGGGAATCCGTTATCAAATTAAGATAAAGTCATTGACTTTAAATTAGGTGGTACCGCGTATGCCCACATTCGTCCTAAGTAATTAGGACGATTTTTTTATTTTAGGAGTTGAAAATATGTCTGAAGAATTTACAATGTCCGCTAAATATGATCATAACGAAGTTGAAGCGGGACGTTATCAACAATGGGTGGATGACGGTTTGTTTAAGCCCAGCGGTGATAAAAAAGCCAAGCCTTATTCGATTGTTATTCCACCACCAAATGTCACTGGTAAGTTACACTTGGGACATGCTTGGGATACAACTTTACAGGATATTTTGATTCGTCAAAAACGAATGCAAGGTTTTGATACATTATATTTACCGGGAATGGATCATGCAGGAATTGCGACCCAGGCCAAAGTCGAGGCTAAACTGCGTGCGGAAGGTAAGACTCGGTTTGACTTAGGGCGTGAGGCCTTTGTTGATGAAGTGTGGAAGTGGAAAGAAGAATATGCTCAAATTATCCGTTCACAATGGGCTAAGATGGGCTTGTCCTTAGACTATTCCCGCGAACGTTTTACCTTAGATGAAGGATTATCAAAAGCGGTGCGCAAAGTGTTTGTTGACCTTTATAACAAAGGCTTGATTTACCGTGGTGAGTATATTATTAATTGGGATCCCCAATTACAAACAGCTTTGTCAGATATTGAAGTGGAGCATCAAGACGATGCTGGAGCTTTTTATCATGTTAAGTATCCGTTTGCTGATGGTTCCGGTTTTATTGAAATTGCGACAACGCGTCCCGAAACGATGCCGGGAGATGTGGCAATTGCAGTGTATCCGGGAGATGAACGCTACCAAGATATCGTGGGTAAGGAAGTGATTCTACCATTATTTGGTCGCAAGTTACCAATTATTGAAGATCATTATGTTGATCCTGAATTTGGAACTGGGATGGTTAAAATTACGCCCGCACATGATCCTAATGACTTTAAAGTCGGTAATCGTCATAATCTAGAGCGGATTAATGTCATGAACGCTGATGGAACAATGAATGAGCAAGCCGGTAAATATGCGGGAATGGATCGTTTTGAGGCGCGTAAGGCAATGGTTCAAGATTTAAAGGATCAGGGCTATCTTCTTAGCGAAGAACCAATTACTCATAGTGTTGGGCATTCAGAACGTTCTGGAGTGCAAGTTGAACCCCGTTTATCCACTCAATGGTTTGTGAAGATGAAACCCTTAGCTGAGATGGTGTTAAAAAATCAACAAACTGACGGCAAAGTCCACTTTGTGCCTGAGCGTTTTGAACATACCTTTGAGCAATGGATGGAAAATGTCCATGATTGGGTAATTTCTCGGCAATTATGGTGGGGACATCGCATTCCCGCTTGGTATAATAAAACTACTGGTGAAATGTACGTAGGCGAAACTGAACCTAAAGATGCCGAAAATTGGGAACAAGATCCAGATGTGTTGGATACGTGGTTCTCTAGTGCATTGTGGCCGTTTTCCACTTTAGGTTGGCCAGATGAACAAAGTGCTGATTTTCAGCGGTATTTCCCAACCAATGCCTTAGTTACTGGATATGATATTATTTTCTTCTGGGTAGCACGGATGGTCTTTCAAGGGTTAGAGTTTACTGGCGAACGGCCCTTTAAAGATGTTTTGATTCACGGCTTAATGCGTGATGAAAAAGGCCGTAAGATGAGTAAGTCTTTAGGTAATGGGATTGACCCAATGGATGTCATTGATCAGTATGGTGTTGATGCACTCCGGTGGTTCTTAATTACTGGTTCTGCGCCTGGGCAGGATACGCGATTTAGTTACGAAAAAGTGGGCGCTGCTTGGAACTTTATTAATAAAATTTGGAACGCTAGTCGGTTTGTAATTATGAATTTAGCCGATACTCCGGCACCAAAGACTATGCCTCAAGCACAACAACTAGATTTAGCTGACCAATGGATTTTGTCAGAATTAAATTCCACCGTAGAAAATGTTCTCCGATTGTCTGATAAGTATGAATTTGGTGAAGTCGGTCGCGCACTGTATAACTTTGTTTGGAATGAATTTTGTGATTGGTTCATCGAATTTAGTAAGGCCACGCTCAACGGAACTGATGAGACTAAGAAACAAAATAAACGCTATGTGTTAGCTTATGTTTTAGATCAAATTTTGCGTTTATTGCATCCTATTATGCCATTTGTCACTGAGAAAATTTGGTTAACGATGCCACATGAGGGGCAATCTTTGGTCGTTGCAAAATATCCACAAGTTCATCAAGAATTGGCACGGCCCCAAGCAGTGGAACAAATGCAAATTGTGATTGCGATTATTAAAGCCATTCGCCAGATCCGTTCTGAGGCCAATGCTCCCTTAGCGAACCCGATTGACATCTTAATTAAGCCGCAAGATACAACGAAGTTAGCTTTGATTCAAGCTAGCCAAGACTATATTGAACGCTTAGGCCATCCTAAAGATTTACAAATTGCCGTTGATTTAACGGCTCCCAAATTAGCGTTCAGTGCCGTTGTTGATGGAGCAGAGGTTTATGTACCATTAACGGAATTAGTCAACGTGCAAGATGAAATTGCGCGCCAAGAAAAGCAATTGGCTAAGATTCAAGTCGATATTGATTTCTTAAATAAAAAGTTAAGTAATCAAGGATTCGTTGATCACGCACCCCAAGCAGTGGTTGAACAACAACGAAATAAGTTGCAAGATAATCAAGAACGCTATGCTAAAATTCAAGCGCGCATTCAAGAATTGAAAAATAATTAGTTTTTATTGGAAAAGATAACGATAAGAGGTTGAGACCAAGGTCTTAGTCACTAATTGTAGTCAAAGTGCACAAAAGGCTTCTGGCGAACGATTGTGATTATAAGCATAGCGGTGGAAAGGCACGCTGGTCTCGCCTCTTTTTTGTGTAGTAAAAAAGGAGTAATGACATTGATTACTAATTATCAAGCGGCATTAGATTACATTCACAGCTTGCCCCACCTGCATCAACAAAATACGTTAATGTTTGTTAAGCGGGCTTTAGCCTACTTTGATAATCCCCAGAATCAAATCAAAACTGTCCATGTCACAGGAACTAACGGTAAAGGGACTACTTGTTATTATTTAACACAATTATTAGTGAAGAGTCATCAAAAAGTCGCCACTTTTGCTTCACCATATGTAGTAGACTTTACCGAGCGCTTCTTAATTAATGGTCAGCCGATCACTCCTCAAAAAATTATTGCCTTGACTAATCAAGTCAAACAAGCAGTGAGTGATTTACAGAAATTAGATGAGCAGTTTTATTTAGTTGAATTTGAATTTTTAGTAGTGATGATGTTCTTATTATGTGTCCAAGAAAGAGTAGATTATGGTGTTATTGAAGTCGGAATTGGGGCACAACATGATAAAACCAACGTGATTACACCTGAGCTATCGATTGTGACAAATGTAGCCATGGATCATTCTGCTTTGATTGGTCCGACACTATTGGATATTGCTCAAGAAAAAGCCGGAATTATTAAACCCCAGACGCCAGTGATTTTGGGGGCTTTAACTCCTGCTGTGCAACAAGTTTTTCTACAGCGGGCGCACCAATTAAAGGCCCCAGTTTATAGTTGGCGAAAGGATTTTCAAGCAACTGATATTCACGTTCAAGCTGTGCAACAGACTAATTTTACTTGGTCTAATAAACAGTTTGTTTATAAAGATTTGCAATTAAAAACTTGTGCGCAATCACAAATTATTGACGTTGCTTTAGCGTTACAAGCGTATCATTTGTTAATGCCTAATCCGCAACCAGCAGTCATTCATGCTAGTTTAAAAGTGCCCGGTTTGTTAGCACGGATGCAAGTCTTACAAAGTAAGCCCTTGGTAATTGTTGATGGTGCACATAATTTAGCAGCCATTCAACAGTTAATCAATGATTTACAGCCTATTAGGAAAAACCGTTCGTTACAAATTTTGTATGCTGCGATGAATGATAAACAGCATCAAAAAATTTTACAGCAATTGGCCACGGTAGCTACGAAAATTGTGGTGACTAGTATGCCAGAAGCCCGGGCAGCGACTGCTCAAGATTATTGTTTACCGACCAGTGCAACTTTTATTGAATCATGGCAAACAGCGTTGGTACAATCGCTTCATGATTTACAAAATTCTGAGATCTTATTAATTTGTGGCTCACTACATTTTGCTGGAGAGGTGTTGCGTTATTACAAAGAAAAGTTTTGATTTTGCATAGTTTATTTTGAGGTGAAGAAAATGAACTTAGAGCAACAACCCGCGCAATGCGGTGGTCAAAACTTGACCTTATCACAATTATTGGTCAGGCTGTTAGCTGGTGACACTAATCAACAAATAGTGCAACATTTTGTGCAAATGGTGGCTTTTGAAAGTCATGATTTTAAAAATCTCGCGGTATTAGATAATTTCACTGATTTTAAATGGCGCCAATTTGATTCGAATTTAATTAGTCAATTTCAAATTCTTTGGGAAACGGCCCAACGTTTGGTAGCCCAGCAGCAGTTAGTTGTGGGAGAAAAAATAACGATCGCACAATTAGCGCAGCATTTATTAACGAAATGGCGTCAATTACAACATGAAGAGTTAATCGGCTATTTTTTTAATAATCAAAGCCAGTTGTTATTAGAAAAAATTATTTTTAGAGGTTCATTACAACAAGCAGCTGCGCAACCGCGCGAAATTTTACGATTTGCTTTACAACTACCTTGCAGTCAATTGTTAATTGCGCATAAGCATCCGAGTGGTAATCTCCAGCCATCTACCGCGGACATTATTTTTACACAAAGATTACAAAATTGTAGTAACTTGTTGGGAATTAAATTGCTGGATCATTTGATTATTGGCGACGATCAATTTAGCAGTTTTCAACGACTAGAATTATTGTAAAGATAATGCAATAAATATTTTTGAATTAAATTTTTGTATGATATACTTTAATAGATAGACTAAGTACTGTTATTTAAGGAGATAGTGTTTTGTTTGGAATGCGGTCACGAAAAGTAGGTATAGATTTAGGAACTGCGAATACAATTGTTTATGTTGATGGGCAAGGAATTGTTTTGCGTGAGCCCTCAGTAGTTGCCAAGAAGACGGCAACTGGTGAAATCGTTGCTGTAGGTGCTGAAGCTAGAGCAATGATTGGCAGAACTCCCGGAAGTATTAAAGCCATTCGGCCGATGAAAGATGGAGTTATTGCAGATTATGATACAACTGCAGCCATGATGAAGTACTTTTTGGATAAAGCAGTAGGCAATACCAAACCTGATGTGATGGTTTGTGTCCCTAGCGGCGTCACTGAAGTAGAAAAACGAGCAGTTATTGAAGCTACACAAAATGCTGGTGCTCAGGAAGCTTATCTAATTGAAGAACCGTTTGCTGCAGCCATTGGTGCTGGTTTACCAGTTATGGATCCAACCGGTAGCATGGTGGTCGATATTGGTGGTGGAACCACTGATGTGGCAACTATTTCTTTAGGTGGCATTGTGTCGAGTCGTTCTATTCGGATGGCTGGTGATAAATTTGATGAGTCCATCATTGCATATGTTCGTAAACAATTCAGTTTGTTAATTGGCGAACGGACTGCTGAACAACTCAAGATTGAAATTGGTTCAGCTTCATTACAGAGTGCAGAACAATTGGGAGACACGAGCATTCGAGGACGTGATTTAGTCAGTGGTTTGCCGAAGACCGTTGACTTGTCAGCAATTGATGTGGCGACCGCGATTCATGAAGACATTGAAGAAATTGTGACAGCTATTAAAGAAACTTTGGAAGCTACTTCTCCAGAAATTGCCGCAGATATTATTGACCATGGCATTGTTTTAACCGGTGGCGGCGCTTTATTAAAGAATTTGGCGGATGTTATTTCGGATTCGACGAAAGTTCCCGTTTTTGTGGCACAGGATCCTTTGGATTGTGTGGCTATTGGAACTGGTGAATCACTGAAAAATCTGGAAGTAATGAAGCGTAATAAATAATAGGTGGGGCAGCCCACTTTTTTAATTATCTGGAGGTTTGCAATGCGAAACTTTTTTTCTAATAAAAAGTTGATTATCATCATGTTAGTAGTCATTGCCACCTTCGGCATGATTGCTGCTTCAGTGACTTTTAGTGATCGTAAGTCACAACCATCAGTCATCCATCAGTTAGGAAATGATACAATTGGTGTTGTTGGTAATGTGATAGCTTATCCTGCTAATACGGTACGGAGTTGGGGAAGCGAAATCAGTGATTTAACAAAGACGTATCAAGAAAATCGGCATTTGAAAAAACAAATTGATGATTTAGCACAAACGAAAGCACAAAATAGTGTTTTAAAAAAAGAAAATCAAGATTTAAAAAAGCAAGTTAAATTGAATAAGACGTTAACTGATTACCATCAGATATCGGCTGCTGTGACAGCAAGATCACCTAATGAATGGCAAAACTATTTAATTATTAATAAAGGTTCGATTGCTGGTTTGAAAAAAAATATGCCGGTGATGTCCGGATCTGGCTTGGTTGGGCGAATTATTGAAGTTAATCGGACTAACTCCAAGGTTAGTTTAATTTCCACTGACAAATCATTAAGTAATAAATTTGCGGTCGAAATTGTCAAACCACATGGTAATGATGCGAGCGGAATTATTGGGCGTTACGATAAGGACAATAATTTGCTAGTTATGACCAATGTCACTTCTACTAAAGGCATTAAAACCGGTCAACAAGTGGTTACTTCTGGTCTGGGTGGTTTGACCCCTCGTGGTTTGTTTGTTGGTAAGGTAGTTGCCATGAAAAAGGATGATTATGGCTTAGTCTCTTCAGTTTATGTGAAACCAGCAACAGATTTAAATAACTTTACGATTGTGACGGTTATTAGTCGAGATGTTTAAACAGATTGATTTGAGAAATAAGACTACTAAATATATTTTGCAAGTACTGTTATTATTAGTCGGCTTTTTTTTGGACGGCTTGTTAAAGCAATTTTTTGCAGTCTTTAATTTACCGTCTTTTCAAGTTTCAGTGCAGATCTTACTCATCATTATTGTTATGATGATTTTACGCGATCAACAAGTGGACAGTCACTTGTTTTGGTATACTCTAATTTTAGGAATTGTTTATGATTCTTATTATTCACATATTTTTGGTTTGTACACTATTGTGTTACCACTAGTGGGCTGGTTGACTAATAAGATTCGGAAATTTGTGCCGAAAACGCTTGTTTTTGAATGGTGTATTTACTTTATCAGTTTGACGGTTTCTTTAATTTATTTATTTTTGATTGGTAATTTTTTAAGTTTAATTACAGTAGATATTGCGCATTTTGTCACTGATTGGTTAGGTCCAACATTGTTAGTTAATTCCATCTTCTTTGTCATTTTGTATTATCCTTTGACCAAAGTTTTAGACTGGTTGATGTAAAATAAGTGGGGAGATTAGTATGAAGAGTGCAGTTTTGAAGGGAAAAGGTCAAACTTATTTCTTAGAAATTATTGACGGTAGTGATTTTTCAGAAGCTTTAATCCAGGTACAGGAGTTATTAAAGCAAATTCAAACGCAGACTCCCACGCAACAATCGCTAGATCTAACGGTCGATACTCAAACTCGGTGGTTAAATTTACAACAAAAAAAAGATTTAAAAGCGGTGATTGCGCAGTTTCCAGTATTTAAGTTACAGCAAATTATCAGTCAGGTGATTCCTAAAAGTGTTGTACAACAACATTTGCTTCAAGGACAATTGAAATTAGAAACGCGGATTATCCGTTCTGGACAAATTATGAATTACCCGGGAAATGTGTTGTTATTAGGTGACGTCCATGCAGGCGCACAAATTCGCGCTGCTGGTAGTGTTTTTGCAATCGGTTCTATTGAAGGAATTGTGTGTGCGGGTTATCCAAATAATGATACAGCTGTGGTCGTGGGTGATATGACGCATGCTAGTCAAGTTCGAATTTGTGATTTGATTCAAATTGTGTCGGATATTGATGATGCGAAGTTTGATGCGAAGTCTTTTTTCTATGTCAACGATTTGCATTCGTTAACAACAGCTTCACTTGATCAATTATTGAAGATTAGACCACAAATGGAAATTATTTTAAATTAGGGGGAGTTTGATGGGAACGTCAATTGTTGTCACTTCCGGTAAGGGCGGTGTCGGTAAAACTACAACTAGTGCTAATTTAAGTTTAGCTTTAGTACAAGCCGGTAAGCGAGTTTGCGCGGTAGATTTGGATGTTGGTTTGCGTAATCTTGATGCTATTTTAGGATTAAGTAATCGGATTATTTATGATTTGGATGACGTGTTGAATGATCGCGTTAACTTGATGCAGGCGTTGGTTCAACATCCCGATCATCCTCAAGATTTTTCGTTACTGGCTGCTTCACAAAATGTTGGACAGTCTAGTTTAAATATCTCCAAAATTAAAACTATTATTACTGAATTAAAACAAAATTTTGATTTTGTTATCTTGGATTGTCCTGCAGGAATTGAAACGGGTTTTAAAGCCGCGGTGGCGGTAGCTGATAGTGCAATTTTGGTCACGACCCCGGAGGTGGCAGCGGTTAGTGATGCTGATCGGGTGGTCGGTTTATTGGAGCAATCTAATTTAACTTACGGACTGCATTTAGTTATTAATCGAATTCGCTTACAGATGATTAAAAATGGTAAGTCTATGGATATTCAAAGTATCGTAAACCGCTTGTCAATTCCTTTAATTGGTGTTATCATCGACGATGATGAAGTAATCGCTACTTCTAATCAAGGTCAATCAATATTGCAGGAGAAGCTTGATAATCCAGCGGCCGTTGGTTATCAGAATTTGGCTCACCGGATTCTCGGTGATCAAATTCCATTAAATGAGATTAGTCTTAATCAAGAACAAGCAACTGCTAAAAAAGACGGTTTTTGGCGACGAGTATTTCATCATAATGAAAAATAAAATATTTAATTATGCGACAATGAACAAGATAGATATGTGCGCTAATTTAGAGAAGCTGTGGTTGGTGCAAACAGTTATTAGTGACAGCATAGAACACACTTGTGAGTCAAAAGGTTTAAAGCCCGTTCGGTTTAGCATCCGTTATTTTGTGCAGTTTATAACTGCCTAAGTTGTCAAATGTGAGTTTGGCAAAAAATGGGGTGGCACCGCGGAAAATTTCGTCCTCTTGAGTTTTTTAACTCAAGGGGATTTTTTAGTTGAAGGAGAAATTATGAAATATATTGGAGAAATTTTACCATCATTATTGAGTGGCACCAAAGTAACCGTGGAGTTATTCATTGGGACTTTAATCTGTTCGATTATTCTCGGAATTATTGTCGCTTTAGGGTTACGAAGTCGTTGGCATTTATTACGTTGGATTTTAGATGCTTACGTTTGGCTGATGCGGGGCACGCCATTATTGCTCCAATTAATCTTTATTTTTTATGGATTACCAACGATTGGCATTGTTTTTGAACGGATGACAGCCGCTTTCGTAGCTTTTATTTTAAATTATACAGCTTATTTTGCTGAAATTTTTCGTGGGGGGTTGCAGGCGGTTAGTCAAGATCAGCGTGAAGCAACAGCCTTATTAGGATTATCGTCATGGCAAAGTTTTCGCTTTGTGATCTTGCCACAAGTAGTCAAAATCGTCTTACCATCCATGGGTAATGAAGTTATTAACTTGATCAAAGATTCGTCATTAGTTTATGTATTAGGAATTGGTGATTTATTACGGGCAGGTAATGTGGCCACAGCGCGTGACGTCACGTTGGTCCCCTTAATTTTAGTTGGTATTATTTATTTAATTATGACAGGGGTTTTGACATTAATACAAAATTGGATTGAACGGAGATTTTCATACTATGAATAGACAACCGAAATTACAACTGAAACAAATTACTAAAACTTTTGGCGATAAATTAGTTTTAGACAATATTAACTTACAAGTATTGCCCGGACAAATACTATCAATTGTCGGTCCCAGTGGGGTTGGTAAAACCACGTTATTAAGAACTATTCTGGGATTGGAAAGTGTAGATCACGGCGAGTTCTTCTTGGACGGACAGCCGTTTACACCGCAAGATCATAGTCAAAATAACGTGGGGGTTGTCTTTCAAGATTATCGACTATTTCCTAATTTAAGTGTTTTGGATAATTTACTACTGGCCCCCATTCAAGTTCAAAAACGCTCGAAACAACAAGCTCTGCAAAAAGCTCAAGAGTTGTTAGATTTATTACAAATCGCACCGCAAGCTAAGCTTTATCCGTTTCAATTGTCCGGAGGTCAGAAACAACGAGTAGCAATTGCCCGAGCTTTAATTTTAGAACCCAAAATTTTATGTTACGATGAACCGACGAGCGCACTGGACGCACAGAATCGGCAACAAGTCACTAACTTATTACGCAAATTTCAGGCCGACCAAATGACGCAACTAGTTGTGACGCACGATCTAGATTTTGCTCGGCAAGTTTCTGATCAAACATTTGAGTTGAGGACAAGCAAATGAAAAAAATTTGTAAATATTTAATTTTATTGAGCTTGTTAGTATTTGTTGGCGGGTGTCAGCAAAACACGCACCGGATTGGTAGTAGTAATAATACATTAATTGTGGGCTTGGATGATTCTTATGTACCTATGGGATTTGTGAAAAAGTCGGGCCAATTAACTGGCTTTGACGTTGATCTGGCCAAATTAGTTGGCAAGACCATTCATCGAAAAATTATTTTTCAACCGATTGACTGGTCCATGAAAGAAACGGAATTACGCAACGGAACGATTGATTTAATCTGGAATGGTTATACTAAAACGCCGCAACGTGCTAAGAAAGTCGCCTTTTCACGGCCGTATTTAAAAGATGAACAAGTTATCGTTGTCAAAAAGGCTTCAGGGGTTCACCAAATTAAGCAATTAACGGGAAAAACTTTAGGAACCCAATCTGGCTCAGTGGGTTATTCCGATTTAATGCAGCAACCGCGTTTATTGAAGAATAAAATTAAAAATCAAACGCCGGTTTTGTATGATAATATCGAAAATGGTTTTTTGGATTTAAAAGCAGGACGAATTCAGGGCTTTTTATTTGATCGGGTGTTTGCTGAATACTATTTAGCCCATACTAAAAATGCACAGCAATTTCAAATTTTGGATACGCCGTTTCCCACTGAAAGTTTTGCAGTTGGGATGCGTAAACAAGATACGCAGACGCAGCATTTGATTAATTCAACATTGCGGAAATTAAAAACCAATGGTCAATTGAAAAAATTGAGCGAGAAATGGTTTCAACAAGATATTTCTGAGTAAACTTGTAGTAATATAAAAAAGGATGAAGTTTATACGACCTCATCCTTTTCTTCTGGTCAGTTTAGAAACCACCCATGACAGCAGGAATTACTACACCAGCGATGGTTACAATAATCATGGCCCAAACAAAAATCTGCGTAATTATAGTAAAAACACTTTTCTTTTTTTTCTTCAAAAAACTTCACCTGAAATCTTTCATATTGGAATTATCTTACTTGAATCTTCAGAAAAAAGCAACTATCACTAATCATGAACATATGTTCGAGCTATTAGCGATAGTTTTTTGACAAAAAAGACTAAATTAGAATATTTTTTACTGATTAGTGGTGCTAAAAGTGAGATTGTGGTAACATTCATACAGAGAAGTGGGACCAATATACCTACTTTTAATAGTAGTGAGTTATTTTTTTACAGATAATTTGTGACAAAATTATTTTTAATTAAATGATTGTTCGGTTTATCTTTAATGTAGAATCTTACTTTTATATTAATAATTATTTTTAGGTGGTATTATGTTCCAACATAAAACAGTGCTTTTAAATCCGACTGTCGATGCTTTACAAGTTCATGATGGTGGTGTTTATATTGATGCCACTTTTGGTCGTGGCGGTCACACACGTTATTTATTAAGTCAGGGTCATCATTTAACAGTGATTGCTTTTGATCGTGATCAAGAAGCTATTTTAGCAGGTCAAGCTTTACGTCAAACAACCAATGAAGAAACTGATAATCATTTAGAATTAGTGATGGCTAATTTTGCGGATTTAAAAGAGCAGCTAGCAGCGTTAGGTATTACGACGGTCGATGGGATCTTATATGATTTGGGGGTCTCTTCACCACAGTTTGACGATCCTCAACGTGGCTTTAGTTATCGCTACGATGCGCGATTAGATATGCGGATGGATCAAAGCCAAGAATTAGATGCTTATCAAATTGTTAATACTTATTCAGCTGCTCAGCTAGCAAACATTTTTCAACGTTACGGTGATGAACGTTTTGCTAAGCGTATTGCCCAGGCAATTACTCGCCAGCGTTTAAACCAACCAATCACAACGACCTTTGAATTAGTTGATTTAATTGAAGCTTGTTTGCCAGCGCCAGCACGGCGAAAAATGAAGAAGCATCCTGCTAAAAAAGTTTTTCAGGCTTTACGAATTGCGGTTAATGATGAGTTAGCATCGTTAGATCAATCTTTAGAAGCAGCGATTGATTTGTTAAAATTAAACGGTTTTCTGAGTGTCATTACTTTTCAATCATTAGAGGACAAAATTGTGAAACAGGTTTTTCGGCGTCACAGTGAAGTTAATGTTCCGCGCGATTTACCAGTTATTCCTCCAGAAATGCAACCAGAATTGAAAGTTATTACCAGAAAGCCGATTTTACCTAGTTCAACTGAAATTGAACAAAACCATCGCGCTCATAGTGCGCATTTACGAGTAGCTCAAAAGATTAAATAAACAAGATTAGGAATCGAGATAGTTGAATGGAACCCAATACTGTACGTCAATTAGACTCTTTAACTGAAACTAAAACTCAAACTAATAAAGTACAAACAGCTGTAGAATTAAACACTAAAAGTGTGCCTTTTTCCGGGTTTGAAAAAAGTTTGGTTTGTTTAATTGGCTTAATCGTAATTATCATGATGTATGGTTTGGTTCATTTACGAACACAGACAATTGTTCAGCAGCATCATGCCCAGGACCTGGCTGAACAAACCCAAAAAGTATTAAATTCGAACACAGATTTACATCAAGAAATTATTGAGTTAAGTAATTCAGGTCGACTGTTAAAGATTGCTCAAAAACACAATTTACAGTTACATTCTGATAATATTAGGAATATTTCTAAATGAGTCAAAAGTTTAATTCTAATAATGACAAAATCAATATCAGCAAGGCAAGACGTGATCGAAGAATTATCGGCCGATTCTTCCTTCTTGTCATTGCCTTATTTTTTATAGTTTGCTTGGTGCGGTTTAGTTACATCGCACTGAGTGGGCATGTCGGTAGTGTTGACTTAACACGGCGCACAGAGCAAAAATACCGCCATAAAAGAGTTCTATCATCTAAGCGGGGCAATATTTATGCGGATGATGGTTCTAAGATTGCTTATAGTGATCAATCGTACGAATTATTTGTTGTTTTGGATCATACATATAAAGGAGCTGGTGGTAAACCTCTATATGTTCAAAACAAAAAACATACGGCTCAGGTTTTGAGTCAGTATATTCCACTGAGTCAGAAAAAAATCTTACAAATCTTGCACCCCCAAAACCGGCATGTGTTTCAAGTGGAATTTGGTTTAGCGGGTCAAAAGATTAGTTTGAGTGTTAAAAAAGCAATTGAGAAACACCATCTCCCGGGGGTTTATTTTGATGCAGTACCGGATAGATCATATCCTAACGGCACTTTTGCGTCTAATACGATTGGTTTAGCACAAGTTGGTCGTCACGCTCAGCGCGCCAAAGATCAAGGCCTAATGGGATTAGAAAGTTTTTATGATAAGATTTTACAAGGTAAAAATGGCTATGAGGTTCGTTATACTGATCCTGAAGGTTATACACTGCCACAAACGCATAAGAAAACAGTGCTGCCAGTGCAAGGGGATAACGTCTATACGACGATTGATGTTAATTATCAACACTATTTAGAACAGTTACTGACCAAGGTTTATCAAGAATATCGGCCTCAATCCATGCAGGCTATTGTGACCGATCCTAAAACAGGACATATTTTAGCTATTTCACAGCGACCGACTTTTGATCCCCAAACTCAGAATAATCTGATGCATTCTTGGCGAAATATTAATTTACAAGATAGCTATGAGCCAGGATCAGTTTTTAAAGTTTTGACTTTGGCAGCTTCTATTAACTCACATCATTACAATCCTAATCAATATTATCGTTCCGGGGCAATCACTATTGGCGGACGAACTATCCATGATTGGAATACCAGTGGGTGGGGCGAGATCCCCTTTAATCAAGCTTTTCCACGTTCGAGTAATGTCGGAATGGTTGCTTTGGAGCAACAAATGGGTGCGAAAACTTGGCTAAAATATATGCATAAATTTAAAATTGGCCAGTTAACGCATATTAATTTGCCTGGTGAAGTAGCTGGTCAAATTAATTTTCAGCATGCTTCTGATCAAGCCATTACTGCTTTTGGTCAAAGTGTTTCGGTTACCGGCATGCAAATGGTGCAAGCTTTGGGCGCAATTGGTAATCATGGCAAAATGATGCAGCCCCAACTAGTTAGTCGCATTGAAAATCCCAATAACGGTTCTGTTCAAACGATTAAACCCAAACAAGTTGGACAGCCAGTGACGGACCAAACGACTAAACAGGTTCTAGCTGCAATGCGCGAAGTGGTCCAAGATAGTTACGGCACGGGAACAGTTTATAAAATTCCTGGTCAAGATGTTGCAGTTAAAACGGGGACAGCACAAATTTCGGGGACTAACGGCTATTTAACTGGCAGTAATGATTATCTATATTCGGTGGCTGGCTTAGCACCGGCCAAATCACCTAAGTATTTAGTTTATATTACGATGGAGAAACCGAGTGTGATGACTAAGGCTCCTGAACAAATGTTGTCTGAAGTCTTTAATCCGATGATGCAACGATTGTTAGGAACCGGTAAAATAGAAAATGTACAATCGGATAATACTGCAATTACGATGCCTGAATTATCCAATCAAAATTTAACTACGGTGCAACAAGCGCTGCAAAAGCAACAGTTAAAGGTTGGTATTGTCGGCACCGGTTCCAAGGTAGTACAACAGTTGCCGAGTGCTAAAGCAACTGTGACACCTGATCAACGTGTCATTTTGTTAACCAATGGCGCAATGACCATGCCTGATGTTCATGGTTGGTCGAAAAACGATTTATTAAAATTAGCCGATATTACTGGTAAAAAGATCGTGATTAAAGGTCAAGGTTATGCGGTGCGGCAAAGTGTGCCACCGCAGGCAGTGTTGAATAGTGTGAAGGAAGTAGTTATTCATCTGAAACAAAAATAAAGCGAGGATTGAGAAATGAATTTGGGTAAAATGATAATCCCATTAATTAGCAGTTTAATTTTGGTAGTAATTTTTATGCCACTATTTATCAAGGTGATGTTGTCTAATCGTGAAGGTCAACAAATCCGTGAAGAAGGGCCTAGTTGGCAAGAATATAAAGCCGGTACCCCGACAATGGGAGGCGTGATCTTTTTATTGGCGATGGTGCTGACTAATATTTGGGTTGGAACATGGTTGGAATTATTTACTAATTCCTTGATGCTGATTAGTTTAATTCTCCTACTGTTTGGCTTAATTGGTTTTTTAGATGATTTTATTAAATTAAAAAATCATCGTAATTTAGGTTTATTGGCTTGGCAAAAATCCTTATTACAGCTGTTATTTGCAATAGTTTTTTGCGGACTCTATCTTTACTATCAATTGCCAACAGATTTACAATTTTTTGGTTATATTTTTCATTCTCTGATTATTTATGTAATTTTTATGCTAGTTTGGTTGGTTGGCTTTTCTAATGCAGTTAATTTAACGGACGGTTTGGATGGCTTAGTAACTGGATTAACGATCATTGCTTATTTGACTTATGCTTATATTGCATACAAACAAACTAACTTTGATGTTGTTTTAGCTTGTTTAAGTGTTGTTGGCGCAATGATTGGCTTTATGATTTTTAACCATAAACCGGCTAAAATTTTTATGGGCGATGTTGGTTCCTTAGCTTTAGGTGCTGGCTTAGCAGCTGTTTCTTTGGTGTTAGGAATACCGTGGTCGTTATTGTGGATTGGAATTGTATTTGTTGTGGAAACGGCGAGTGTGATGATCCAAGTAGCTGTGTTTAAAACAACAGGGCATCGAGTGTTTAAGATGTCGCCAATTCATCATCATTTTGAAATGTTAGGCTGGTCAGAATGGAAAGTTGTGTTAGTTTTTTGGGCAGTTGGTCTATTGGCAGCATTAAGTTATATAATCATATTTGTGAGTTAAGGAGGACTTAATGAAAGAGATTAATGATTATCAAGGTCAAAAAGTGCTAATTTTGGGTTTGGCCAAAAGTGGTTTTAATGCAGCATTATTACTAAACAAATTAGGTGCAACTTTAACTATTAATGATCAACAAGACAGTTCGGAAGCCCAACAATTACGGGATCGGGGACTGAAAGTGCTTACGGGTAGTAATCCAGTTTCATTACTTGAGCAGGATTTTGATTTGATCGTTAAAAATCCGGGTGTTTCGTATGAATTACCTTTAGTCAAAGCGGCAATGGAACGCAATATTCCTATTATTACAGAACCGGAACTGGCTTACGAAGTATCGTCAGCACCTTTTGTGGGAGTAACTGGAACTAATGGTAAAACCACAACGACGACTTTAATTCAGTTAATTTTAGACCAAGAACGGGCAGCGGGACACGCTTATAAAGCAGGTAATATTGGCATCCCTGTCTCGCAGGTGGTGCAACAAGCAACTCCTGTTGATGATATTGTAGTTGAATTGTCCAGTTTTCAATTATTAGGCACTACCAAGTTACGTCCGAAGATTGCGGTACTAAACAATATTTATGAAGCACATTTGGATTACCATAAAACGCGAGAGAATTATGTGCGGGCCAAAATGAAAATTACACAAAATCAAACTGCAGCCGATTACTTTGTGGTGAATTTTGATCAAGAAGAGTGGCGAACTTTAAGCCAGCAAACCCAAGCACAGGTAGTGCCTTTTTCACGGTTGGACGTTAGTGAACAAGGAGCTTATCAAAAAGGGCAGACACTCTATTTCCGGCAAGAAGCAATCATTGATGTTGATCAAATTGTTCTACCCGGACAACATAACATTGAAAATTGTTTAGCAGCGATTGCTGTGGCTAAGTTAATGGGTAAATCGAATCAAGCTATTAAACAAGTTTTAACTACTTTTCAAGGGGTTAAGCATCGGATTCAGTTTGTTAAACAATTACATGGTCGTAAAATTTATAATGATTCTAAAGCAACTAATATTGAAGCAACCATTGTGGCATTGCAAGCTTTTAAGCAACCATTAGTTTTAATTGCCGGTGGATTAGATCGCGGTTTTGAATTTGATGACTTAGTTGAACAATTACGTCATGTCAAAGCCATTGTGTTATACGGTCAGACGAAATATTTAATGCAAAAGGCCGCACAAAAGGCGGGAGTCGCAACTATTAAACTAGTTGATAATTTAGATGAAGCGGTACCTTTAGCTTATCAATTAACGGCACCAGGGGATGTTTTGTTATTATCACCGGCAGCTGCTAGTTGGGATCAATTTGCAACTTTTGAACAACGGGGCGATCAATTTATCAGTGATGTTGAAAAACTGAATTAGGATGGTTAATTATGAGAATAATTGTATCTGGTGGCGGAACTGGTGGACATATTTATCCAGCTTTAGCTTTAATTAAGCGATTGAAAGAACGACATTTAGTGAGCGAAGTTTTGTACGTCGGCACTGAGGCAGGCTTAGAGCAAAAAATTATTACGCAAGAAAACATTCCGTTTCAAACTTTGCGTCTGCAAGGTTTCAAGCGTAAATTGTCCTGGCAGAATGTTCAAACTTTATGGCTATTTGCTAAAAGTATTCAGCAAGCTAAAAAAATTGTTACTGATTTTCAACCAGATATTGTAGTAGGGACTGGGGGCTACGTTTCTAGTGCAATTGTGTTAGCCGCCCACTTAAAAAAAATTCCGACGGTCATCCATGAACAAAATTCAGTGGCTGGTCTAACTAATAAATTTTTGGGGCATTTTGTGGATCGGATTGCGTATGCTTTTAAGGATGTGGTAGGACAATTTAAGGAAAAATCTAAATTAGTATTTACGGGTAATCCTCGGGCACAAGAAGTAGCTAAGTTGCAACCTAATCAACGCTTACAAGAATTTGGTTTGGATCCAAAACAACCTACTGTTATGATTTTTGGTGGTAGTCGTGGGGCTCGTCCAATCAATGAAGCAGTAGTTGCTAGCTGGGATTATTTCAGTCAAGCAGCATTTCAAGTTTTATTTGTAACTGGTCAAGTACATTATGATAAGGTACGTTCGCAGTTGCCACAGCAACTGGCCGCCAATGTGCAAGTAGTTGCTTATATTGATGATATGCCAGCTATTTTACCTGATTTAGCGTTGATCGTTGGGCGCAGTGGTGCGACCTCCATTGCTGAATTAACAGCTTTAGGAATTCCAGCGATTTTTATTCCTAGTCCTTATGTCACTAACGATCACCAAACTAAGAATGCCCAATCATTGGTCAAAGAGCATGCTGCTTTGTTGTTACCTGAATCAGAATTGACCGCTTTCAGTTTGGAACAATTGTTGACTAAAACAGTAAATGATTCTCAACTATTACACCAAATGTCCATGCATGCCCGCCAATTGGGGGTAGCTGATGCTAGTGATCGGTTAATTCAGGTCTTATTAGACTTGATTACTACTGAGAAGTAGATTGATGAAAAAAAATAAGTCCAATGAATTATTACAATTTAAAAATCAATATCATCGCTCACAATCGGAAGCCACTAAGTCGCAGACTTATCACCAGCGGTTGCGCAAAATATTACCCGGCAGTTTAATTATGCTAGGCTTAGTTAGCTTAATCTTAATGATTGGCTATTTATTTTCGCCGTTGGGTCATGTCCAAAAAATTTCAGTTGTGGGAGTTAACTATTTAGGTGCGCAACAAGTAATTGATGCCTCCAGAATTGATAAAAATACGTTAGTGCTGCAGACATTAGTTGAACGTTCCAAAATTGAAAAGCAGATTAAAACCAAAGTGCCTTTAATTAAAAAAATCAGTTATCATTATCAACAATTTAATCAATTAACTTTTACAGTTCAGGAATATCAAACCGTCGGTTTTATTACAAAAAAGCAAGGCTATTATCGTGTTTTGGAGAACCAGCAATTAGTTAATCAAAAGTTGAAACAACCCATTGGTAATTTTCCTGTTTACCAAAACTTGAATACTAAAGTTACGTTAAACCAAGTGGTTAAATTATACCTGTCTTGCTCGCCCAGTTTACGGAGTGATATTTCAGAAATTCACGGTAGTAAAAATACGAAGGAACATCCCTATCGGGTCAACTTATATATGAATGATGGTAATTTGGTCGTAGGGGATATTCGCACTTTAGCTGCTAAACTCAAATATTATCCTGCTATTTCGAAAACTATGTCTAAAAATGGTGTTATTAATTTGGAAGTGGGGGCTTATTCAAAACCTTTTGGTACAGCAGGTCTGAAGGTGGAATAGTTCTAAAAACTTTGGTATCATTAATTTAATAGGTTTATCCATTAGTAAATCTGAAAATGTTGTAGGAGGATCATAGAATGGATGATTCACGAATCATTGTTAGTTTAGACATTGGAACCACGTCAATGAAAGTAGTGGTGGCCAATGTTACAAACTCACAAGCTAATATTATTGGCGTGGGAAGTGCCCATTCGCAAGGAATGAATCGCGGAACGATAGTGGACATTGATCAAGCAGCAATAGCGATTGGTGAAGCCGTAAAAAAAGCTGCCTCGCAATCTAATACTGAAATCAGCGATGTAGTGGTTGGTCTTCCTGCTAATGGTTTACAAATATTTAAAGCACATAGCATGATTGCTTTAAATGAACCCTCTAAAGAGATTACTGCTGCTGATGTGCAAAAAGTAATTACAGCTTCCATGGTCCAAACTTTGACCCCTGAATTAGAATTTGTGGCGCTGTTACCAGATAATTTTTGTGTAGATGGTTTTAAAAATATTAAGGATCCGCGCGGCATGATTGGTAGTCGCTTAGAGTTTAATGGCATTTTATATGCGTTACCGAAATCTATCATTCATAATATGCAGCGTGCAATTCAAAAAGCAGGTTTAAATATTATTTATGAAGTTTTAGCGCCTTTGGCTTTGAGTAAGGTAGCTTTAGATAAAGGTGAGCGTAACTTCGGTGCAGTAATTATTGATTTAGGTGGTGGTCAAACTTCGGCCTCCATTATTCATGATAATAAATTGAAATTTACAGCGATTGATCCAGAAGGCGGTAATTTGGTAGCTCACGATATTTCTGTGGTTTTAAATACAACGTTGGACAATGCTGAAAAGTTACAACATTATTATGGTAATGCTGATGTGGGAGCAGAAATGGCAGAAGAAACCATCCCCGTGGAAGTCGTTGGTCAAGATCAACCGCAAAACATCTCCAGTCAGTACTTAGCTTCGATTATTGCTGCACGGATGCAACAAATTTTTCAACGGTTGCAGCAAGGATTAACTAGTATTCACGCTCAAGATTTACCAGGTGGAGTCATTTTGACGGGTGGTTTGGCTGAAATGGCGGGAGTCAATACTTTAGCACAGCAAATTTTAAAAATGAAAACTAAAACATTTATTCCGGAACAAATGGGATTACGGCATCCGGCTTTTACTGAAGGGCTAGGTTTGGTATTATATGCACAAGGGTTAAATGATTTGGATTTGATTGCTTATAATGTTGTTCATACTTCTAAAGGTATGACAGCAGTTAAAGCAGATACAAATCGTCCTGATTCTTTAGACAATATTAAAACAACGCCAGTCAAAGAAAAATCGCATAAATCAAGAACAACTAGTGAAAAAATTAAAAACTTTTGGAGTCGTTTTTTTGATTAAAAAAGCGTGAGGCAGATCAGGAGGAATTTGTTAGAATGGACAGTTCAATGGACAGGAAAGAAAAAAATTCGGCAGTAATTAAAGTCATTGGTGTTGGTGGTGCCGGTGGTAATGCTGTTAATCGAATGGTTGAAGAAAATATCAAGGGCGTTGATTTTATTGCAGCTAATACTGACATGCAAGCTTTAGATCTTTCACAAGCTAATACTAGATTGCAATTAGGACCTAAGTTAACACGAGGATTAGGAGCAGGTTCTGATCCCGATATTGGTCAAAAAGCCGCAGAAGAAAGTGAAGATGTGATTTCTGATTTATTAAAAGAATCAGATATGATTTTTATTACTGCTGGCATGGGTGGCGGCACTGGTACGGGTGCCGCCCCAGTGATTGCCCGGGTGGCTAAAGATTCCGGAGCTTTGACGGTTGGTGTTGTTACCAGACCATTTATGTTTGAAGGACCCAAACGTGCGAAGTTTGCTGATCAAGGTATTGAGGAATTAAAGCAACATGTTGATACCTTGGTGATTATTGCTAATAATCGTTTATTAGAGATAGTTGATAAAAAGACGCCGATGAATGAAGCATTACATGTTGCGGATGATGTTTTAAGACAAGGTGTTCAAGGTATTTCAGATTTGATTACTTCGCCCGGTTTTGTGAACTTGGATTTTGCAGATGTCAAAACAGTTATGTCTAATCAAGGCTCAGCCTTAATGGGTATCGGTACAGGCAATGGTGAAAACCGGATTGTGGATGCTACTAAAAAAGCTATTTCTTCACCATTATTGGAAGTATCGATTGATGGCGCACAGCAAGTTTTATTAAATATTACTGGTGGTCCTGATTTATCATTATTTGAGGCGCAAGAAGCAGCAAGTATTGTTTCTGAAGCGGCTACAGAAGACGTTAATATTATTTTTGGAACTTCTATTAATGACAGTTTGGGCGATGAAGTCAAGGTTACGGTGATCGCAACGGGAATTGATGATGAACACCAAAGTTCTAAAAATGCAGCTGTAACTAAAAAGCCGACGCCAACGACTGCAACAGAAGATAATGCAGATCAACAATTGGATGCTTGGGGAGTTGGTAGTGATAATTCTAATCAAAATCATAGTTCAAAGTCTGGAACGAATGACTTTGATATTTTCCGACAATCCAATGTATTAAATGATACGGATAATGAAGACGATGATTCCATGCCTCCTTTTTTAAGACACAATCCTAAGAACTAAGGAGAGATATTAAAATGGCCTTTGAAAAATTAGCTAGTTTTTTTGGTTTAGATGATGATTCTGAGATTCCAACTCAAAAAGAACCAGCAGAACAATCATCTAAAAATAATAATATTGTGGCGTTAAATGCCAACAAAGTAGCCAAACAAAGTGAAATTCAAATTGCACGGCCACTTTCTTATCCGGATGCTAAAAAAATCACGCAAGAATTGTTAAATCAAAATGCCGTTATTGTTAATTTTCAACAAGTCAATGATGAGCAAATGCGGCGAATTGCTGATTTTTTAACGGGTGCGGTTTATGCCTTAAAGGGTGATATTCGTCAGATTGATGAGCGGGTATTTTTATATACACCTTTGAATTTTCAGATTGATAATATAACGATGGATTTTAATGATTAAGTTGAGGTTAAGTTAACGTGGCCAATTTAATGTCTGGTCTGCCAGTTGTTTTAGTAAATTTGTTAGATCTTTATGAATGGTTGATTGTGATTTGGGCTTTGTTAACTTGGTTGCCCGGAGCTGCCCAATCAAAATTAGGCTTATGGCTGAGAAAATTAGTGGAGCCTTTTTTAGGTATTTTTGATCGGATTATTCCACCGATCTTTGGCCTTAGTTTTTCACCAATTTGGGCTTTTTTAGTCATTGGTTTAGTTAAGCAATTAATAGTACGGTTGTTTTAATGGATTTTAATTCGCAGAATAAGGCAATTTTATTTAAATTACAATCGCTCATGCAAACGGCCATGACAACCTATCAATCACAATTGAGTCCGTTTTTGAATCCTTATGAGCAGCGCTTGGCAAATCAATTATTGACGCAATTTACAGAATTAACTCCATATTGGTCCGGTGGTTTTCAAAGTGCCCAACGGAGAAGATTACTGGTAGTACCGCCTTATATTCCTTTTCAGTCCACGGATTTACAGTTACAATTATTTCAAATTAATTTTAATCATAAATTTATTGATTTACAGCACCACCAAATTTTAGGTAAGCTGCTTAATCTGGGGTTAGACCGGAACAATTTTGGCGATATCATTACTGATGGGACTAATTGGCAATTTGTTTCTGAGACAAATCTTACTGACTTATTAGTCAATGAGGTACACCAAATCGGTAAAAATACGGTTGGGCTGCAGCCAATATCTTGGCAACAGCTATTATTAATTAAAAATGACTATACAATGTTAACTCTGAATGTCCATTCCATGCGCTTAGATCAAATTCTCAGTACGGGTTTTAAACTGAGTCGTCAGAAGGCAAAAGAATTAGTGCAGCGTGGTTTAGTATCCATTAATTGGCAGCATGAAAAACGCAGTGACTATCTTTTGACAATTGGTGATACAATTAGTGTGCGTGGTAAGGGACAATTGAGTATTGTTGATTTATTGGGACAAAATAAGGATTATTGGCAATTGTACGTTCAGCTTTATCAGCATTAAGTTAATTAAAACCAAGGAGGCTCTTTAGTATGACTTTAACTCCCCATGATATTCAAACTCAGGAATTTAAAACACAGTTGCGTGGTTATGATAAAAATGAGGTTGATCATTTTCTGGAACAGATTATCCAAGATTATAGTGAGGAACTTAAGACCAATCATCGTTTAGAGTATGATCTCAAGGATTCCAAGGCTCAAATTGCTTATTTTAATGATTTACAAAATACAGTTAATGAGTCCATTATTATTGCCCAAAATGCTGCTGATCAGGTTAAAAAACAAGCTGATGAACAAGCTCAAACAGTAATTGCCCAAGCGCGAACTAACACTGAAAATATGGTTGATCAAGCAATTCAACAAAGCCGCCAAATTATTCAAGACGCCCAAACTCAGGCGCAAAATTTAGTCACACAAACGCAGACTTTGCAAAAGCAAATGGCTGAAAGTTACCAAGCTTTACAACAAGTTGTAGATGAGCAACAGCATTTATTAAGTTCGCAGTCTTGGCAAGGATTGTTAACTGCGGATGATAATCAAACGTTAGTTGATAATATTCATACAACTGTACAGAATTACTTAAACAAATTGGATCAAGTAGCGGCAGAGATTAAAAATGACGACTATGATGATTTGGTTCCAAAGAAAGATTCGACAAAAGTAGTTGACAAAGCAAATAATAATGTTGATAATCAATAATAAATATTACAAAAGATTCAAGTAACTTCTGATCTTGTCAGCGAATTTGGGATAGTGTAAGCCAAATCAAGCGCTCGAAGTTTACTTTATCAGCTTTTGTTTTACACATCTGTAATTTATATACTTACTTTTTGGGTGGTATAGCGAGTGATTCGTCCTAATTGAGGGACGAATTTTTTTATTTAAGGAGGTTTTTAAACGATGAAAATTAAAGAAACCCTAAATTTAGGTAAAACCGATTTTCCAATGCGTGGTAATTTACCCAAAATGGAGCCCCAGTGGCAAGCAGATTGGGAAGAAAATCAAATTTACCAACGTCGGCAAAAGTTAAATGCCGATTGTCCAACTTTTGTGTTACATGATGGACCACCGTTTGCCAACGGTAATATTCATATGGGCCACGCCATGAATAAAATTACTAAGGATTTTATTGTGCGTTACAAATCAATGGCTGGTTTTCGGGCACCTTATGTTCCTGGATGGGATACACACGGCTTACCAATTGAACAACAGTTGACAAAGCAAGGTGTCAATCGTAAAGAAATGACCTCGGCCCAATATCGCCAATTATGCTATGATTTTGCAATGAAAGAAATAGAAAAACAACGTACGGATTTTAAGCGTTTAGGCGTCAGTGGTGATTGGGATAATCCATATATTACATTGCAACCTAAGTATGAAGCTGAAGAAGTACGGGTTTTTGGTAAAATGGTGGAGCGCGGACTGATTTATCGTGGTAAAAAGCCGGTTTACTGGTCTCCATCTTCTGAGTCAACTTTAGCGGAAGCTGAAGTGGAATATCATGATATTAAATCCCCGTCTTTGTATGTGGCTTTTCCGGTCAAAGATGGTAAGGGTGTAGTAGATGATGATGCGGAATTTTTAGTTTGGACCACAACACCTTGGACGTTACCAGCTAATGAGGCGATTGCCGTTAACCCACGGTTTGAATACTCATTAATTAAATTACCAACAGGCAAAAAATATGTGGTAGCTAGTGACCGAATTGAATACTTGGCACAAACTTTAGAGTGGGATCAATGGCAAGTAATTCGTGAATATAAAGGTTCCGAGTTTGAATATTTAGTGGCCAGTCATCCTTTTTATGATCGTGATTCAGTCTTAATTTTGGGTGATCATGTTACCTTAGATGAAGGAACTGGTTTAGTGCATACGGCTCCTGGTCTTGGTGGCGATGACTTTAATGTCGGAATGAAATACCATTTAGACGTATTATCACCAGTGGATGGTCAAGGACGCTTAACTGATGAAGCACCAGGTTTTGAAGGTGTCTTTTATGACGATGCTAATAAGGTGGTCACAAAACTGTTGCAAGAAAAGCAGACATTAGTTAAATTAGACTTCTTTACGCATAGTTATCCGCATGATTGGCGAACCAAAAAGCCAGTGATTTTTCGGTCTACGCCGCAATGGTTTGCTTCCATTGACAAGATGCGGGATGAGATTTTAGATCAAATTGATCAACTAGATTTTCAACCAAGTTGGGGTAAAACTAGACTTTATAATATGATTAAAGATCGTGGTGATTGGGTCATTTCTAGACAGCGGATCTGGGGCGTACCTTTACCAATTTTCTATGCTGAAAATGGTGATGCAATCATGACTCCCGAAACAATTGAACATGTAGCGCAATTGTTTGAACAATATGGTTCCAATGTTTGGTTTGAAAGATCTGCCAAAGAATTGTTACCAGAAGGTTTTAGTTACCCGGGGAGTCCGAATGGCCAATTTACTAAAGAAACAGATATTATGGATGTTTGGTTTGATTCTGGGTCCAGTAATCAAGCAGTTTTGAAAACACGCCCGGACCTACATTTTCCATCAGACTTGTATTTGGAAGGTTCTGATCAATATCGAGGTTGGTTTAATTCTAGTTTAATTACTTCGGTGGCAGTTACGGGTCAAGCACCATATAAAAAGATTTTATCGCAAGGTTTCACCTTAGATGCTAAGGGACGTAAGATGAGTAAGTCATTGGGCAATGTCATTGTTCCTAGTGATGTTGAACGGCAGTTCGGTGCGGAAATCATTCGCTTGTGGGTAGCTTCAGTTGATACCAGTTCAGATGTTCCTGTTTCTATGGATGCCTTTAAACAAACGTCAGATGCGTACCGGAAGATTCGCAATACACTACGTTTTATGTTGGCCAATACCAGTGATTTTGACCCTCAAGTAGATACAGTGGAATATGCTAAGTTAAGTTCAGTTGATCAATATATTCTTGTTAAATTAGATCGCTTAGTTGCTAAGGTTTTGGCCAACTATGATCATTATGATTTTGTCGATATTATTAAACAAGTTAATGAATTTTTGATTAATGATATGTCTGCATTTTATTTAGATTTTGCTAAAGATGTGGTTTATATTGAATCCAAGAATTCGTTAGCCCGGCGACAGATGCAGACGGTTATTTACGAAGCGACAGTTAAGTTAACTAAATTATTGACACCTATTTTGCCACACACAATGGAACAAGTTTGGCTACAATTAAAAGAACCTGAAGATTATGCCCAATTAACACAGATGCCCACGGTTGAAAACTATGACAATGCTGAACAGATTTTGACTGATTGGCAAGAATTTATGGACTTTCGCACCGATGTTTTGAAGTCATTAGAAAATTTACGTGATCAAAAATTGATTGGTAAATCGATGGAAGCCGCAGTAACTATCTATCCTAATGATCATTTAAGACAACTTTTGACCAAATTAAAGGTTAATGTTGGACAATTATTGATTGTTTCGCAATTTAATATTTCTGACCAACCGTTAACTCAAGCTGATGAATATGATGATGTGCAGGTTAAAGTTACTCCTGCTAGTGGTCAAGTTTGTGAACGGTGTCGCATGACTAAGGAAGATGTTGGTCAAGACAAACAGTTAGCAATGTTATGTGCCCGTTGTGCACAAATTGTCCGTCAAGATTATCCAGAAGCTGTAGTAGAAGGATTGGAAAAATGATTACCGGAACAGTAGATTGGTTTGATGATAAAAAGGGGATTGGCGAGATTATTACTGCGAAAACGCAGCAAAGGGTATTTGTATATTTTACAGCTATCAGTGGTACGGGGTTTAAAACCTTAACCGCAGGCCAAAAAGTTTATTTTGAAATGGCGCAAGGATTTAAAGGCCCACAAGCGGTTAATGTCCACGTGCAACCGTCAGTCACAGATTAAATACAAATAAAAATGCTCTATGGCAGTTTTAGCTGCTATAGAGCATTTTTAGAGATTATCAGTCAGCATGGTGAGTTAATTACTAACTAAAAAGAAAATCTTACAGTATAATGGTAATGTTATTTGACTAATTTTCAAAAAAATAAACAATTAATCAAAAGTTATGTTTAGCAGAACTTAATGTTGAATACCGTAAGGAAAGATGCGCAGTCCTTCGTGGTCCACCATGGCGATATAAATGTCGGAAATTTGATAGCCTTGTTGGTTTAACTGGTCGGTGACCCATTGTTCAGTGTGATTAGTGTATTCCAAACCGAGTTGATCAAGTTGTCCGTCCATAATGACCGGAAATTGATATTTGAGATCTTTTTTAACGGTAAAACTAATTTGACCATTTTGTTCCCAAACGGCTTTATCAATATCGTTCAAATCATTGATACCAGCTTGACGTAACTTGAAAGCTAAGTCATGCGCGGATAGCCCCGCTTTGGCAGTTCTTTCAGATAAAATTTTGCCATTCGAAATAATAATTGTGGGTTCGCCGTCTACAAAATGTTTAATTAAGTGATTATGATTGGTTAAAAATTTCATCGTAAAGACCACCAAGGTCCAGATTAGCAAAACAATGAAAAATTGTAATAACGTAATTTCAGAGTTATATAAAACGCCACCAATAATTCCGCCTAAGACAAAATTTTGCATTTGATCAATCACGTTACTAGGAGCTAAATTGGATTTACCTAATAGATTAATTTGAATAATCATGGCAAAAAATCCCATAATGAGTTTAATAAAAGTTTGCCAATAAAAAGTCATTTGTTACCTCCTAGTGGTTAATAATGTGAATTTTCGGATTAGTTAAGTGGACGCGAACTAATTCAAAACTGGAATTGTCATTATTTAAATTGACTTTCATAATTTTAGAATTAATTTTGATTAACATACCGTTAGTTAGAATTGTTGAATTAGAATAAATGTGCTTGACTGGAATATGTTGATTGAGACTAACTTGTTTGATCAAGCTGGCAACTTGACTATTACCATTGGCAGAGTTGCGGTTTTGTTGCCAATTATCATATTGGATAGTTAATGTTAGTAGCAGAGCTAAAATCGTGATAATAGTCAATTCACGGTACTTGCCATCATCGCGATGGCTCAAAAAAAGTAATAATGATATGATGACAATAGTCAGTAAAATAACATTAATTAACAAGATAATATTGTTGACGTGGCTAGGTTGTTGCGTTAGGTAATGATAAGTATAAAAGTTAGACAAACTAGACCCCCCATTCTCTAACGCTGATTATAGCAAGAAAATTCGAATTAATAGGGATTAACGCATTATTTTAAACGGAGGGCTAAATTGGACTTCAAAGAAAAGAAATTAAGTACTAAGCAAATTTTTTCAGGACGGGTGATTGATGTCGCTGTAGAGACCGTGCTGTTACCTAATCAGAAACAAGCGACACGAGAAATTGTTCATCATCACGGAGCTGTTGGGATTTTAACGGTGATTGATCACCAAATTTTATTGGTGAAGCAATGGCGGGAACCACTCCGACAATTGACTTTAGAAATTCCAGCCGGTAAAGTGGAACCTGATTGTGTTGATCTCAAAAGTGAAGCTTTACGAGAATTGAACGAGGAAACTGGCTATACTTGTTCAAAGTTACAATTTTTGACGGGCTTTTATTCTACGCCGGGCTTTAGTGACGAATATATAACTTTATATTATGCGCCGACGGTCCAACCAGTGGCACACAAGCGGCCGTTAGATCCGGATGAATTTTTATCAATTGAATTGTTGACGTTAACTCAAGCCCAAAATCAAATTCAACAAGGGTTAATTTGTGATGCTAAAACGATATTAGCCATCATGTTTTGGCAACAATTAATGGGAGCTTAATTGAGATGAAAGAAACTACAGATTTAGATCAACAAGATACAACATCTGAGACCGTTCCAACTTGGAGCCGCTTTGATCCGCAAGCTAAGTCTAGTCGGTTAAAACAATGGTTGAATCGGTGCATTATAATAGTTGGCTTGTTAATTGTGTTAGTTTATTTAATTTTATTTTTTGTTTAACTTAATAGGAGGAATGAAGTATGAAAATTGGTGTTATTGTAGCAATGGCTGAAGAAATGGGTGTTTTAACTAATTCTTTGTCTAATAAAACGGTGGAAAAAATTGCCGGAATCGAGTTAATAGTTGGCTGTTACCAAAAACACCAAGTAGTGGTGGCACAAAGTGGTATTGGCAAAGTACAAGCGGGGATGGTTACGACCATCTTATGTAATAATTACCAACCAGATGTGCTAATTAATACTGGTTCAGCTGGCGGAATTGGTTCAGGCTTAAGTGTGGGTGATGTTGTGGTTTCTAAGCAGGTTGCTTATCATGATGTGGATGTAACAGCCTCTGATTATCCGAAGGGACAACTGCCACAACAACCGCTTTATTTCCAAGCTGATTCTAAATTGGTTCAGCAAGTAGTGGACGCCGGACAAATGGTTGGGCAAACTAGCCGTGTGGGCTTGATTGTTTCAGGTGATCAATTTATTGGTAGTCAGCAGCAAAAGGATCAAATTTTACAAGATTTTCCGGATGCTTTAACTGTAGAAATGGAAGGTGCAGCCGTCGGACAAGTGGCTACACAATTTAAAATTCCATTTGTCATCATTCGAGCAATGAGTGATGTTGGTGATGATCAAGCCAATGTTTCCTTTGATGAATTTGTCCAAGATGCGGGTCAACGTTCAGTACAGATGTTATTAAACTTTATGGATCATAATTAAGAAGGTAATAATAATCATGGAGCATGTTTATTTAGATAACGCCGCGACGACGCGGTTGGCACCGGCAGTTGTGACGACGATGGAACAACAATTAGCTAATAATTTTGGTAATGCCTCTACACCTAATTTTTACGGCCGCCAAGCACGAGCAGTTTTGGATGATACCCGAACGGTAATTGCTCAAAGTATTAATGCGCAACCGAGTGAAATTACGTTTAATAGTGGTGGTTCCGAAGGTGACAATACTGCGATTATTATGGCTGCGTTGAGCCAGCAACAGTTGGGTAAGCATATTATTACGACAGCAATTGAGCATGAAGCTGTTTTAAAATCTATGGCTTATTTAGAGCAAAAAGGTTTTGAAGTTACTTATTTGCCAGTCGACGAATTTGGCCAGATTAGTTTAACTGATTTTCGGCAAGCTTTACGGCCTGATACGATTTTAGTATCTATTATGACCGTTAATAATGAAGTGGGGACACAAAACCCAATTGCAGAAATTGGTCAAATTCTCAAATCACACCAAGCTTTGTTTCATACAGATGCGGTACAAGCTTACGGCCATCAAACTTTGGATGTACAGCAATTAAATGTCGATTTATTAACTACTTCGGCTCATAAATTGAATGGACCTAAAATGTTGGGCTTTCTGTATGAACGAACTGGTGTCAATTTACCGTCTTTGATTCATGGTGGTGATCAAGAAAACAAAAAGCGGGCTGGTACGGAAAATATTCCTGCGATTGCTGGTTTACAAACTGCTGTGCAATTTCACGATAATCAACAAATTCAGCAGGATCGAGAGCGTTTTACGGGCTATAAACAGTTAATCATTGATCAATTAACAGCACACAAGGTTGATTTTGCAGTTAACGGCCCCAAAATAACGGCAAGTGCGCCCAATATTTTGAATTTGTGGCTCAAAGGCTGGGCAACTTCGATTTTACAAATTAAATTGGACCTAGCAGGGGTCGTCATTTCGGGTGGTTCTGCTTGCACGGCGGGGAGCTTGGAACCGTCGCATGTGTTAACTGCGATGTTTGGCCCAACTAGTGACCGTGTTAATGAATCGATTAGGATTAGTTTTGACACTTTTACAACTAAAAGTGATATACTCAAACTTACTGATAATTTAATTCAAATTGTTCGTGAAAAAATTTAGGAGGTGGTTAAATGCCAATGTTAGCTCAAGTAACTGGTGATTCAGATCAGTATCAAGTTCATCCTCAGATTAAAGTGTATGCTCTGCAAGATATTGGCTTTACTAAATCAAGCCAAGGAAATTTTTCATGGGAACAACCACTGAGTGCGCTGTCGCCATACCAGGCTGCTTATGTGTTAAAAGTTAAAATTAAACGGGATTTAAAAACTTTGAATCTAGCAGTGACGGATAGTAGTGGTTTACAAAAAATTAATATTTTTAAATTGAAAGATAATGAAGAATTGCTGGAGCAGTATCATTATGCGTTAGATAATTTGCTCCAACGACAGATTATACAAAAAGTAAATAATAGTTAGAAAAGGTGAATTGATTGGCAAAAAAGCGTGTAGTTGTAGGTATGAGTGGTGGAGTTGATTCTTCCGTCTCAGCTTTATTGTTAAAGCAACAAGGTTATGATGTCGTCGGCGTGTTTATGAAAAACTGGGATGAAAGTGATGATTCCGGAGTTTGTACAGCAACCGAAGATTATGAAGACGTGGCTAAGGTAGCTAATCAAATTGGGATTCCGTATTATTCTGTGAACTTTGAAAAAGAATATTGGGATCGGGTTTTTGAATATTTTTTGGCTGAATATAAACTCGGTCGGACACCAAATCCTGATGTAATGTGTAATAAAGAAATTAAGTTTAAAGCATTTTTAGATTATGCGCTGCAGTTGGATGCTGATTACATTGCAATGGGGCACTATGCTCAATTACAACGTGATGAATCAGGATTAATTCATATGTTGCGGGGAGCTGATCCTAATAAAGATCAGACTTATTTTTTAAGTACAGTGGCTCAGGATCAATTACAAAATGCCTTATTCCCGATTGGTCATTTACAAAAATCGCAAGTTCGGCAAATTGCCGAAGAAGCTGGCTTAGCAACTGCTAAAAAGAAAGATTCTACTGGTGTTTGCTTTATTGGTGAGCGTAATTTTAAGCAATTTTTAAGTGAGTTTTTACCAGCTCAAAGTGGCCGTATGTTGACTCCTGATGGTCAAGAAGTTGGGACACATTCTGGCCTGATGTATTATACAATTGGTCAGCGCTCAGGTTTAGGTTTGGGCGGTAATGGTCAGTCTAATGAGCCGTGGTTTGTTGTGGGCAAAGATTTACAGCAAAATATTTTGTATGTAGATCAAGGTTATGATAATCCTTTATTGTATGCGGATAGTTTAGAGGCAACCGATGCATCTTTTATTCGACCAGTAGATCTAACACAACCATTGCATTGTAGTGCTAAGTTCCGTTATCGTCAGGCTGATACTGATGTCGTGGTCACCAAAACAGCAACGGGTCTAACAGTTGAGTTTGCACAACCTGTGCGGGCCATTACTCCTGGTCAAGAAGTAGTTTTTTATGACGGAGCAGAATGCTTAGGTGGTGCGACAATTAATCGGGCTTATAGTAAGCAACAACAATTGCAGTATGTTTAAGATCAGATTTACTTGCTAAAATTTAGAATTTAATTTAGATTGGAACCAAAGAGTCTGGCTGTTAGCAAAGCGGTTTAAATTTGAAAGTCTGGACTGAGACTTTGAAAATTTAATGCCGTGAAATGTTAATGAAGGACTTTTGTCAGACTAATGTTCGTTGCGCTGATGAACAACGATCGTAAATCTGATGGTTCCAATCTCTTTTTATTTACCATGAAAATCATTTGAACTTGAATAATTTAGTTGAATCAACGATAATATTAAGCATTAGTAAGGTAATTTGGGATTAGGGAGTTTGAGATTATGACTAAATTTTATTTTGTGAGACATGGTAAGACACAATGGAATTCTGAGGGGCGTTATCAAGGAGCAAAGGGTGATTCACCTTTACTAGAATCAAGTTATCGCGATATCAGTTTATTAGCACAACACTTATCCGACCAAAAGATTGATCATATTTATTCAAGTCCGATTAAAAGAGCATACATAACAGCCACTACTTTGGCTCAAGATTTGGGTGGGAGTATTCCGGTGACAACGACGGCGGCTTTGAAAGAGTTTGATTTGGGTCTGTTAGAAGGACAAAAATTTAGTTCAGCAGAACAAAAATATCCGCAATTAATTTGGGCTTTTCGCAACGATCCCAGTCAATATGATCCGCGCCTAATCAACGGTGAGACTTTTACGCAAGTTATTGCCCGAGCCGATCAATTTATTAAAGATTTAGCCCAACAAGATGTTCAAGGCGATCAAACTTATTTGTTAGTCAGTCATGGAGCAGCCTTAGTAGCAATGATTAAAGCTTTGTTAGGCGTATCATTAAAAGATATGCGCAAAGAAGGCGGCATGTCTAATACCGGTTTAACCACTTTAGCAACGCAAGATTATGGTCAAACCTTTGATTTAATTAAGTGGAATGATACGAGTTATTTACATCGTAACTTAGATCAGACGGATACTATTTAAAAATGGAGTTGACGAAATGAACCAACGAGCAGCTAAATTATTTCAAGCAGGTCACAAGCAGGCAGCAGTTGAATTGTTAGCTAAAGCATTGCAAACTGACTGGACACATTTAACTTGGTTCTTACAGTTAGCAAGTTATTTAGTAGCGGGTGGTGATTTAGCTGAAGCGGAAGAGCTGTTATTAAAAGCTAAACAATTATTTCCCAAGGCCCAAGAAATTGATTATAATTTGGCTGTGATTTATTACCAAGCGGGCAAATTAGACCGTGCCAAAGCTTTATTAATGACAATTAAGCAACCTGATTTGTTAAGTGATGCGTATTATTTATTAGCTCAAACAGCACAAAAGAATAATCAATTACAGCAGGCTTTAGTCTATGCTTTAACAGCGTTAGATCACAATAAGCAGGTGGTTGCTAATTTTTTGTTGGTGGGGGACTTATTAATACAATTACAACAATTCCAACAGGCGCAAACTTATTATCAACAAGCATTACAATTAAAGCCACAAGCGGAGAGTTACTTTAAATTGGCGTTGTGTGAAATGGTCAATGGTGATCGTCATTTTTCACAACATTTTCAACAAGCACAACAATTAGATCCTGCCTATGTAAAGCAGCATCAGCAGCAATTAGCGGAGATTGAACGTTACGTACAAGCACAGCAGAAAGATGATCAAGATAAATGAGTGAAGACTATGTAGTTGGCGCTGTTCAAGCGGTTTTTTTTGAAAAACCTGAAGACTTTTTTAAAATTATGCTCATCAAAGTTCAAGAAACTTCTTTTGCTTGGTCCGACAGTGAAATTGTTGTAACAGGTACCTTTGCAGAATTGACAGCGGAGCAAAATTATCGCTTCTTTGGACAATTAGTAACCCATCCTAAATATGGGCAACAGTTAAAGTGTGAACGCTATCAAAAGGAAACACCTAATGGTTCGAAAGCATTAATTGAATATTTTTCTGGTGAACAATTTCCAGGGATTGGTAAAAAAACAGCTGAAAAAATTGTTGATTTACTAGGTGATCAAGCTATTCAAGTCATTATTAATAATCCAGAAGTAGTACAACAGTTGCCGTTAAGTGCGGCTAAAAAAAAGCTCTTGCTTGATGTTTTGCAGGAATCTTATCAAACGGAAGAAATTATTTTACAATTAAATCAGCTGGGGTTTGGTAATAAATTATCATTTAAAATTTATCATCGTTATCAAGAGGAAACCTTGGATATTTTGCATCAAAATCCGTACCGGTTAATTGATGATATTAAAGGCGTTGGTTTTCGTCGCGCTGATCAGTTAGCACGGACTTTTGGTCTGGCAGCTGATGATCCGAAACGTATTCAAGCGGCGGTCATTCAAACGCTGCAAACAAATGTTAATACGACGGGCAATACTTATTGTTTACAAACAGAGTTAATTAATGGGACGTTACAATTAATTAATATTGCTAATTTGACTCCAGTTACACAATCGTCCATCATAACGGCTTTGAAAGCTTTAATTCAGCAAGGGCGTATTTGTGTTGAAGCGCCAGAGCGGTACTTTTTAAAATCTTTATACGAACAAGAATGGTCGATTGCTCAGCAATTAAAGTTATTACAGTCACAGTTTGTCCCGGAGAATTTGTCTGCTAAAAAATTAGCGGCAGTGTTACAGCAAATTGAACAACAGTTGCATATTAGTTATGATGACAATCAAAAACAAGCAATATATCAAGGACTAACGAATGCTGTTGTCCTATTAACGGGGGGCCCCGGTACTGGAAAAACTACGATTATTAATGGCTTAGTCAATGCTTTTGCTCAAGTTCATCATTGTTCGTTAGATCCCGATGATTATCAAGACAAGCCTTTCCCCATTGTGTTATCGGCGCCAACTGGTCGCGCAGCCAAACATCTGATGCAAAATACGGGGTTGCCAGCTGGAACGATCCATCGTTTACTAGGTTTGACTGGTCAAGAAGATCCGACAGAAATTACAGTTAATGAAATTCAAGGTCAATTGCTAATTATTGATGAAGTTTCGATGGTAGATACGGAGTTATTTGATTTACTAATTCAAGCGGTGCCCGCGGGAATGCAAGTGGTCTTAGTTGGTGATCGTGATCAATTACCGTCGGTTGGACCAGGACAAGTGTTTTCGGATTTAATTGCTAGTCAAGTTTTTGCAACAGTTTGTTTAACCAAAATTTATCGCCAAAATCAAGATTCAACGATTATTGAATTAGCACATCAAATTAATCAAGGACAAGTTACTGAACAATTATTTCAAAATTTTGCCGATCGCAGTTTTATTAATTGTGACGCGTATCAGGTGGCGCATGTTTTACAGCAAATCGTTTTAAGGAGTCAGCAAAAAGGCTTTGATTTGAGTAATATTCAGATTTTAGCACCTATGTATCGCGGAGCAGCGGGAATCGATCATTTAAATCAGGTGATGCAAGAAACATTGAATCCGTTAACGCCAGACAGTAAAGTTATTCACTTTGGCAAAATTGAATACCGGATTGGCGATAAGGTAGTTCAATTAGTTAATAATGTTGAAAAAAATGTTTTTAATGGCGAAACAGGATTGGTAACAGGAATTACTTTAGCCAAAGATAATCCCAACAAAAAACAGGGCGATTTAATTCATTTAAATTTTGATGGTCGTGAAATTTCTTATGCACGGGCTGATCTTAATAATATTACTTTGGCGTATTGTACCTCAATTCATAAAGCTCAAGGTAGTGAATTTGATTTGGTCATTGTGGTTTTAGTACAACAGCAATCGCGCATGTTGAAAAGAAACTTATTATACACAGCAGTTACACGGGCTAAGTCCAAGTTAATTCTGCTGGGCAATCAAAGTGCTTATCGGCAAGCCATTGCTGATCAGTCCAGTCAACGGCAAACTTGTTTAGCAGCGCGTTTGCAGGAAGTTTTTGCATTAAAAAAACCAGTAACTACTACGTCAGAAGTTACTGATCCAAAAACACAAACGTTAACTTTAAAAATGATTTTAGAACAACAAATTGACCCATTAATTGGGCTAAATGGATTAAAACCGACAGATTTTTTAAAAAATTAAGTAACACGAAATGATTATAACCAAAAGTTTTGTTCAGCACAATTGATGTCTAAGTCTAAGATATGCTCTTTGACTAATTCACCATCCACTTGGATGAATTGCTGAGAATTTATTTGCAGGTGTGCTTTTTGAAGAATAAAGTGGTGCACAGCTGGGTTTTGTAAGTGATCCCCTGTTAGAAAAACTTGTTTAACTAGTTTAAAGAGCGCTTTCCAGGAATGCGCCTGAGCCGTGGCTAAACTTAATTTTTTTTCTTGCAGATTTGCAGGGGGGATTAGGGGAACACCGCCGCCAAAATAAGGTTGATTAGCTAACACGCACAAAAAAATATTGTTTAAAGTGATAGATTGATTGTTAAATGTTAATTTAACCGAAAAAGTAGGACGCTTGAAAGCCTTGAAAATTTGGGAAACATAGATTAATTTACTTAAGTGGAGCTGATTAAATCGTTTTTTCCAAGGTGAAGTTAAGGTCAGTTGAATAATATTGGCATCAAAACCAATGCCAAAGTTATTAATAAAGAATAGTTTTTGCTGGTGATAAGTAACCTGACCTAAATTTAATGCTTTGCTGGTGGGCTGGTGACAAAGATTTTGTAAAATTTGTTTTTCATGATGCGGTTTGTAATTCAACGCGCGCGCAAAATCATTACCTGAACCAGCAGGTAAATAGGCGAGTGGTGTGTTGGGCCTATTAGACTGCTTGACACCATTAATGGCTTGATTTAAAGTTCCATCACCACCAATAATAATAATTTTTTGTTGTGATTGTAAGCGCCGATTGATTAAATTTTTAACTAATGTCTGTGCTCCTTGTGGTGGTGTGGTGAATACTTGATAGCTTTGACGCAATTGGTTTAAGTATTTGGTCGATCTTTTTAGACAATATTTAGCGTGATTGCTAGCAGCGTGTAGATTAACCACTATAAAAAAGTTTACACGGCTGTTGTCCATAAGCAACTCCCTTTCTAGTTTAATAAGTGATAGTCTTATTTTAGCAGACAAAAAGCTGAGAAGAAAAAACTTCTCAGCTTTTTTATGATTTTTGAATTTTTTTAAACTTCGACGGAAACAATCATCGGTAAAATGACTGGATGTCTTTCGGTTCGACGATACAAAAATTCTTGTAAATTATCAATAATATCCTGCTTTAAAGTTGCTTCGGAAAGATTTTGTTTGTTATCTAAGTGAGTTTTAATTGTGTGGAAAACATGCTTTTGTGCTTGATTGATTAAAGTACCAGATTCGCGCATATAAACAAATCCGCGCGAGAGAATGTCGGGTCCTGATAAAACGAGCCCTTTTTGATAATCAATAGTAGCTACCACAATTACCAAACCTTCCTCGGACAATATTTGACGGTCTTGGATAATTTTATTACTAATATTACCAATTCCATTTCCATCAATATAAACGTCGCCAGCAGGAACATGATCAGCTTTACGTGCTGAGTCTTTGGTTAACGCCAAGACATCACCATTTTCAAAAATAAAAGTATTTTCTTTGGGGACGTCACATAATTGTGCTAATTCGGTGTGAATCTTGAGCATGCGGTATTCACCATGAATGGGCATAAAATATTTCGGCTTGATTAAGCGCAACATTAATTTTTGTTCTTCTTGACCACCGTGACCAGAAGCGTGAATGTTATTAACTTTGCCATGAATAACATTGGCGCCAGCTTCTTCTAATTCGTTGATTAGATGGTTTACACTAATCGTATTACCCGGAATGGGATTGGACGAAAAGATCACTGTGTCATTGGGCTGAATCGAAATTTGGCGATGAGTGCCATTTGCAATTCGACTCAAAGCAGCCATGGGTTCACCTTGAGAGCCTGTGCATAATAACATGACTTTATTAGCCGGTAATTTACTAATTTCTGCGGAGTCTAATAATTCACTATCCGGGATATCTAAATAACCTAACTCTCGTCCATTAACGATGGCTTGTTCCATACTACGTCCAAAAACTGCGACTTTCCGTCCATTTTGCATGGCAGCATCGACTGCTTGAGAAACTCGATACAGGTTGGAAGCAAAAGTGGCGAAAATAATTCGACCATCAATGCGTTCAACAATTTGGTGAATCGTATTACCTACAAAGCGTTCAGATTTAGAAAAAGTAGGAATTTCCGCATTAGTACTATCAGATAGTAGTAGTAAAACACCTTCAGATCCTAACTTAGCCATTTTTTGTAAATTAGGGGCTGGTTGGTTACCTACGGGTGTCAAATCAAATTTGTAATCTCCCGTTTGGACAATAGTTCCTTGCGGTGTATGAACAGCAATACCTAACGTGTCTGGAATTGAGTGCGTGGTTCTAAAAAATTCGACACTCAATTTATCAAAGGAAACAACATCATCTTCTTGAAGAACATGCATTTCAGTAGAATTTAGTAAGCCATGTTCTTCTAGCTTCCCCTTAATTAAAGCCGTAGCGAGCGGACCCGCATAAATAGGAACATTTGGAACTTTTTGTAAAAAGTAAGGAATACCACCAATATGATCTTCATGACCATGAGTAATAAATAAACCCTTGATTTTTGCACGATTGTCAATTAAATATTGATAATCAGAGATAACATAATCAATTCCTAAAAGTTCATCTTCAGGAAATTTAATACCAGCATCTACGACAACAATCTCATCTTGATACTGAATAACGTACATATTTTTACCAATTTCGCCGAGACCACCAATGGCAAAAACTGCAACTTCATTTTGCTTAATATTCAAATTCATATACTAAAGCTCCGAGAGTTTAGTCAATTGAAAATTAGGACTTTTTTGTTCGTACTCCAAATAATTGCCAGTTAATTCTTCAATTGACTCAATATTGTAATCAGTTTGTTCTTCAATTGCAGAGCGAACATCAATGGCAGATTCAGCCTCTGTGTAAAGAGTCTCGGTAGTTTCTCGACGCGGATTTTGAACATTATTAGCTTGATATAAAACTTTGTAGATCAATGGAATTCTCCTTTAATTCTTAATTAAATAATTAAACGTTGTCAGTGGTTGATTAAATCAACAGTTAAATAAATGGTATCACATCTAGAGTTGCTTGTATATAAACAACTCCCTTCAAAATCAGAGCATTGAAAAGACTAATTAAGAAATGATAATCGTATTTTCTTCAGCAGCAAATGGGGCGGACATATTAATATGGTCGTAAAATAAATGTCCATTTAAATGATCAATCTCGTGCTGGCAAACAATTGCTGGATAATTTTTAACACGCATAGTTTGAGTTTGACCATCAAAGTCTTGGTAACGAATGGTAATTCGTGCACTTCGTGGCACATAGCCCGGAATATCTTTGTCGACTGATAGGCAGCCTTCGCCTTCAGCTAATTGGGCTTTTTGGACAGAATTGGAAATAATTACTGGATTAATTAAAGTAATTTTTAGTGCATAATCTTTGTCTGAGTCATTATCTTCATTAGGAACTAAAACGGCAGCCATTTGCTCTGAAACACCTACTTGTGGAGCAGCTAGACCCACACCAGCGCGTAAATGATGCTTTTGTGCAAATTCAGGATTTTGACTGTTGATTAAGTATTCCATCATATCATGTGCGAGTTGTTGATCTTTTTGACTTAAAGGAAATTGGACAGGTTGGGCTAATTGTCTTAAAACAGGATTACCATCACGGGTAATATCTTTCATCATATACATAAAAAATTAAACCTCTTTTGTTAGCATAATATTATTATGAATAATAATAGCATACTCAATTTATAGAGTGCCAATACTAAAAAAAATTTACCAAAATTAGTTGGAATTATCCCTTGGATTTAATTCTAAAAAATGTTAAAATACTTTCTGGAAACCCTTACAAATAAAATTGAAGGTTGCGAAAGGAATGGTAAAATATGGCAAATAAGTCTATTGTTGATTTTTCCAAAATTAAGCAAGATCTTTCAGAATTTCCTGATCCAATTCAAGTTGTCGATGAAAAGGCAAAGGTTGTTAATAAGACTGTATTTGACAGTTTTAGTGATGAACAATTAGTGGAATTTATGGAAAAAATGGTCTGGGAACGTGCACTACATGAACAGACGATGAATTTCTCTCGCCAAGGTCGGATGGGTTTTTATGCTCCGACAGCTGGTGAAGAAGCCACTGAAATGGGAACAGTTATGGCAATGAAGAAGCAAGATTTCCTTCTGCCTGCTTACCGTGATATTCCTCAATTAATTCAACATGGTGCTACAGTAACCGAAGGATTCTTATGGTCACGTGGTCATGTTAAGGGTAACGAATTTGAAGCTCGTGCTTTGATGCCACAAATCATCATTGGTGCGGCTTATCTAGAAACAGCTGGTGTAGCTTTAGGCTTAAAGAAAAATGGCGAAGATGCAATTGCCTTTAGTTATACTGGTGATGGTGGTACTTCTCAGGGTGACTCCTATGAAGGTATGAACTTTGCTGGTGCGTTCCAAGCTCCTGCTTTGTTTATCGTTCAAAACAACAACTATGCTATTTCTGTTCCAAGAGAAAAACAAACTGCTGCCAAGGCTTTAACCTTAAAGGCTGCTGCTGCTGGTATTCCTGCTGTTCAAGTTGACGGAATGGATATCTTGGCTTGCTATAGTGTTGCTAAAGCTGCTCGTGAGTATATTTTAGCTGGTAATGGTCCTGTTATGATTGAAACTTTGACAGACCGTTATGGTGCTCACTCTTCTGCTGGTGATGATCCAAGTCGTTATCGTTCTAAAGAAGCACAACAACCATGGTTAGACCGCGATCCATTAATCAGAATGCGCAAGATTTTGACTGATAAGGGATTGTGGACTGATGAACATGAAGAAGAATTAACTAAACAATATAAAGATTCATTTAAAGATGCATTAAAAGAAGCTGATGCAGTCAAACCAGACAAAGTTTCTGATATGTTGAAGCGGACTTTCGAAGTTCCTACTCCAGAAATGCAAGCTGAAATTGCTGAATTTGAAGAAAAGGAGTCCAAATAACATGACTAAAAAATCATATATTCAAGCTATTACAGATGCCTTAGATATTGAATTAAAAGATGATCCTAAGACTTTGATTTTCGGCGAAGATGTTGGTAAAAATGGTGGTGTATTTAGAACTACTCAAGGTCTTCAAGAAAAATATGGTGAGGACCGAGTATTTGATACCCCATTAGCTGAATCTGGTATTTTGGGTCTGTCAATTGGTTTAGGTTTAACTGGCTGGCGGCCATTACCAGAAATCCAATTTTCTGGCTTTACCTTAGAAGGTGTTGACTCTATTGCTGGTCAAATGGCCCGGATGCGTTATCACTTTAATGGTAAGAAGACAAGCCCAATTACTATTCGTTCACCATATGGTGGTGGTACACATACAGCTGAAATGCATTCAGATAACTTTGAAAACTTCTTTGTCGGCGTACCTGGATTGAGAGTTGTAATGCCAAGTAATCCATATGATGCTAAAGGCTTATTAATTTCTTCTATTGAAAATAATGACCCCGTACTTTATTTGGAAAACTTGAAATTATATCGTTCAATGAAAGATGATATTCCTGATGAAAAGTACTCTGTACCGCTAGATCAAGCTAATGTTGTTCAAGAAGGTAATGACATTACATTAGTTGCTTATGGTGCTCAAGTTCAAGAAGCTCAAAAAGCTGCTGAAGAATTAGCTAAGGATAACGTTTCTGCAGAAGTTATTGACTTACGGACTGTTTCTCCAATTGATACAGCAACCATTTTCAAATCAGTTGAAAAGACTCATCATGTAGTTGTAATCCAAGAAGCTCAAAAAATGGCTGGTGTTGGTGCACAAGTTGCCTCTGCGATTGCTGAAGATGCTATTATGTCTTTGGATGCACCAATTGGTCGGGTTGCTGCACCTAATTCAGTTTACCCATTTGCTTTGGGTGAAGAAGTCTGGATTCCTCGTAAAGATGCAATTGTTGCTAAAGCAAAAGAAATTCTAAATTACTAATCGGAATTGAAAGGTAGGATTAATTCATGGCATTTAAATTTACACTTCCGGAATTAGGCGAGGGAATGGCTGAAGGTGAAGTCGCTAACTGGTTAGTTAAAGAAGGCGACGACGTTAAAGAAGACGATTCTTTAGTCGAAATCCAAAATGATAAATCAGTTTCTGAATTACCTTCACCTGTTGCAGGTAAAGTTAAACAAATTGTTGCCCAAGAAGGTGACACAGTTGAAATTGGTGATCCGTTAGTTATTATTGATGACGGTTCACCTGACACACCTGATGATGATGTTTCTAAAGATGATACAGCTGATGCTGCTGAGAAACCTGCTGCTGATGATAAAAGTGCAGCGCAACCAGCTCCAGCAGCTGCACCAACAGGACAAGCAAATCAAGATTATTTAGCAATGCCATCTGTTCGGCAATATGCTCGTGATAAGGGTGTTGATTTGGCACAAGTTACTCCTTCAGGAAAACATGGTCAAATTACAAAAGCTGATGTAGATAACTTTAACGGTTCTGCTCAACCTGCTCCAGCAGCTGCAACTGCCGAAGTTGAAGCTACACCAATTAAGCCATATCAATCTGATGAACCTGAACTTGAAACTCGTGAAAAGATGAGTATGACACGGAAGACAATTGCTAAAGCAATGTCTGAAAGTAAAAAGATTACGCCACATGTTACAAGCTTCGATGATGTTGAAGTTTCAGCTTTAATGGCTAATCGTAAGAAATATAAACAAATTGCTGCTGATAAAGGTATTAAGTTAACATTCTTGCCTTATTTAGTTAAAGCAGTAGTTGCTGTTTTGAAGGAATTCCCTGAATTTAATGCTTCCATTGACAGTTCAACTAATGAAATTGTCTATAAGCATTATTACAACATTGGAATCGCTACTAATACAGATCATGGTTTATATGTACCAAACATTAAGAATGCTGATTCTAAGGGTATGTTCGAAATTGCTAAAGAAATTACTGAAAATACCCAAGCAGCTTATGATAATAAGTTAAGTGCTAAAGCCATGAGTGGTGGTTCAATTACTATTAGTAATGTAGGTTCTATTGGTGGTGGTTGGTTTACACCAGTTATTAACCAACCTGAAGTTGCTATTTTAGGTATGGGTAAGATTGCTAAAGAGCCTTACGTTGCTGAAGATGGTTCTATTAAAGTTGGTAATATGTTGAAACTCTCCTTGAGTTATGATCATCGTTTGATTGATGGTGCTTTGGCACAACAAGCTTTGAACATGATGAAGAGTTTGTTACACGATCCAGAAATGTTATTGATGGAGGGTTAATCAAAGTATGTCTGATGTAGAACAAAAAGATACTGTCATTATCGGTGCTGGACCTGGCGGCTATGTTGCAGCTATTCGAGCAGCTGAATTAGGACAAAAAGTTACTATTATTGAAAAAGAATATTATGGTGGCGTTTGTTTAAATGTTGGTTGTGTTCCTTCTAAATCTTTGATTCAAGCAGGTCATCGTTTACATGAAGCTCAAGATGGCTCAACTTATGGGATTGCCACTAGTAATGTAAAACTTGATTTTTCCAAGACTCAAGCTTGGAAAGATGATAAAGTTGTTAAACGTATGACTAATGGCGTTAAAATGTTGTTGAAAAAGCATAAAGTTGAAATGGTCGAAGGCGAAGCTTTCTTAGACAATGATCATCAATTACGGGTTATGTCTACTGGACCTAAACAATTTATGGATAATGGTGGCGGTCAAACTATTCAATTTAAGAATTTGATTATTGCCACTGGTAGTCGTCCAATTGAAATTAAAGGCTTTAAGTTTGGCGATCGTGTGCTTGATTCAACTGGTTTATTAAATGTTAAAGAAGTTCCAAAGGAATTAGTCATTGTTGGCGGTGGCTATATTGGAACTGAATTAGCTGGTGCCTTTGCTGATTTAGGGTCACACGTTACTATTCTTGAAGGTACGGATAAGATTATTCCTAATTTTGAACGCGACATGGTTAAAATTGTTGAAAAGAATTTGAAAGCTAAGGGTATTGATATCGTTACAAGTGCCATGGCTAAAGAGGCTAAATCTTCTAAAAATGATGTTGCTGTCACTTATGAAGTTGACGGTAAAGCTTCAACAATTAAAGCTGATTATGTAATGGTTTCTGTTGGACGTAAACCAAATACTGATAATTTTGGTTTGGAAATGACAAGTGTTGAATTAACTGATCGTGGTTTGGTCAAAGTTGATGAACAGGGTCGTACTAATGTACCAAATATTTATGCTATTGGTGATATTGTAGCTGGTCCTGCGTTAGCACACAAAGCCTTCTTTGAAGGTAAGACGGCTGCAGGTGCTATCTCTGGTGAAAAGACAGCCAATGATTTCTTAAGTGTTCCAGCAGTTTGCTTTACTGATCCTGAAATGGCTAGTGTTGGTTTAACTGAAGCTGACGCTAAAGAACAAGGCAAAGAAGTTAAGACTGCTAAGTTCCCATTTGCTGGTAATGCGCGCGCTGTATCATTAGATAGTGCTGATGGCTTTGTTAAATTAGTTGCTGATAAGAAGACCGGTACGATTCTTGGTGGACAAGTAGTTGGACCAAGTGCAAGTACTTTAGTTTCCGAATTAAGTGTTTTGGTAAATTGTCAATTGAATGAGGAAGATGTTGCTCTAACTATTCATCCACATCCAACTTTAGGTGAACCAATTCAAGAAGCAGCAGATGTGTTAATGGGTTACCCAACCAATATTTAATTTTATTGATTAATTCTGAAAAAATCGGCGTTATGCGTCGATTTTTTTGTTGTTTTGCCATAAAATTGGGTTGAAATGGTTATTATTTTATGACATATGACAAAGGATTTTCTATATATGATTGACTTATTGAGGATACAAAAGCAAGTTTTATATATATTGACACAGGTTCAAAAACAATTGAGAAGTAATCGTACTTTTAAGCAAGTACAAGAAAAATCGGGCCGAACAGATCTAGTAACTGAAAGAGATATTAATATTGAACAGTTGATCATTCAAAACTTGAAACAGCAATTTCCACAAGCACGTTTTGTGAGTGAAGAAGGATTTGGAGATCAAATTCATGATGTGCGTGGACTGATTTTTTATGTAGATCCAATTGATGGAACGATGAATTTCGTTAAGTTACATGATCAATTTGTGTCAATGATTGGCGTTTATTTTAACGGTAACCCAGTATTTGGAGCTATAGCGGATGTGATGGCAGACAAATTATATTACGGTGGTCCTAAAATTGGGAGTTTTATGAATGGTCAAACCCTAACAACATTAGCTAATAGCCATCTAAAAGAAGGCTTAGTGATGATTAGTAATCGCTTTTTAGATCAGACTAATTATCAAAAAATAAGACAAACAAGTTGTGGTTTACGTATTTATGGCAGTGCAGGCATTAGTTTTTTACATTTGATTAATCAACAAGAAATTCTGTATATCTCACAACTGCAACCTTGGGACTTAGCGGCTGGGTGGGCCATTGGTTGCTCGCTTGGGCTCCAAGTGCAAACCATTGACGACACCCCAATAAATATGTTACAATCACAAACTGTAATTATCGGAACAGAACGCGCAACAAAAGAAGCTAAGAAACTATTATCTTAGTTGATGAGCTGTGATCGTATGTATCACAGCTTTTTTATACACTGAGATCCAATGGAAGGAAGCTAAGTTTTGAAAACAAGAGAAGATATTCGCAATATTGCTATTATTGCTCACGTCGATCATGGAAAAACAACATTAGTTAATGAACTTTTAAAACAATCAGATACATTGCCTGAACATATGGAATTAGGCGATCGAGCAATGGATTCCAATGCCATTGAAAAAGAACGTGGAATTACAATTTTATCTAAGAATACTGCTGTTAAATATCAAGGAACGCAAATTAATATTTTGGATACTCCGGGACACGCCGATTTTGGTGGCGAAGTCGAACGGATTATGAAAATGGTTGATGGTGTTTTGTTGGTTGTTGATGCTTATGAAGGTACCATGCCACAAACTCGCTTTGTGTTGAAAAAAGCTTTAGATCAACATTTAACACCCATTGTTGTGATCAATAAGATTGACCGTCCTGGTGCCCGTCCGGAAGAAGTAGTGGACGAAGTTTTATCATTGTTTATTGATTTGGGTGCTGATGAAGATCAATTGGAATTTCCAGTAGTCTATGCTTCAGCTGTTAATGGAACTTCTAGTTATGACTCTGATCCTGAAGCACAAGAGCATACAATGAAGCCAGTTTTTGATACTATTTTAAAGACAATTCCCGCTCCTGTTGACAACAGTGATGAACCCTTACAATTTCAAGTTGCGATGTTAGACTATAATGATTATGTTGGTCGTGTCGGCATTGGTCGTGTCTTTCGTGGTAAGATTAAAATTGGTGATCAAGTTTCTGTTTTGAAGCTTGATGGTTCAAAACAAAACTTTCGGGTAACGAAAATTTTTGGTTTCTTTGGGTTAAAACGCGTTGAAATCCAAGAAGCGCAAGCCGGTGATTTAATTGGCCTATCGGGTATGGAAGATATCTTTGTTGGTGAAACGGTTACGCCAGTAGATCATCCTGATGCTTTACCAATTTTACGGATTGATCCACCAACCTTGAGAATGACCTTCTTGGCGAATGATTCACCATTTGCTGGTCGTGAAGGTGATTTGGTAACTGCTCGGAAAATTCAAGACCGTTTGGAACAACAATTGCAAACCGATGTTTCTTTAAAGGTTGAAGATGCTGGTACTGCAGGTGCTTGGATTGTTTCGGGCCGTGGAGAACTACATTTGTCCATTTTAGTTGAAGAAATGCGGCGTGAAGGCTTTGAACTGCAGTTATCTCGACCGGAAGTTATTTATGAAGAAGTTGATGGCAAAGTTTGTGAACCGTTTGAATTAGTGCAAATTGATACTCCAGATGAATATGTTGGAACAATTATTGATTCAATGGCTCAACGTAAAGGTGAAATGAAAAATATGGAAAGTACCGGTAATGGTCAAACACGGTTAACTTTCTTAACACCTTCACGTGGTTTAATTGGTTACTCTTCTGAATTTTTATCTCAAACGGGTGGCTACGGTATTATGAACCATGCTTTTGATTCATATCTTCCAGTTATTAAAAACTGGGAACCAGGCCGGCGCAGTGGCGCTTTAGTTTCCATTAATCAAGGTCCATCAACGACTTATAGTTTACAATCTGTGGAAGATCGGGGCCAGTTATTTATTGGTGCTGGTGTTGATGTCTACGAAGGAATGATTGTTGGTCAAAGTAGTCGGGATCAAGATATTGCGGTTAATGTTACTAAGGGTAAAAATTTGACGAATACGCGGGCATCTGGTAAGGATCATGCTGCTGCTATTAAAACACCAAAGAAGATGTCTTTGGAACAGTCCATCGAATTTTTGAATGAAGATGAATATTGTGAAGTTACTCCACAAAGTATTCGCTTGCGGAAAAAGATTTTAAATACTAATGAACGTAAAAAAGCTGATAAAAAGCGGAAAGTTGTTAAAGATTAAAACTTTAACTGCTATGAGCTGAACATCAACAAGTAATTAATTGATTATTTTTTATTTGTAATTCAGGCAATCTTTCGATCCAATTTGATTGAAAGATTGCTTTTTATATATCAGAATAAATCGTTTTAAAAATGATATAATAAAAAAAACTAAGAAAAGAGTGACAGTAGATTATTGAAGGTTAAATTGAAAAATTTGGATTATTGGATTTTAATTCCTTTTATTGTTCTTTCGGCTTTAGGGGTAATCATGGTCTATTCAGCTAGTTCTAATGCAGCGGTTTTGCAAGGAATGACCAACTTAGTTTATTTAAAGCGGCAATTAATTTATGTAATAATCGGATTCTGTTTATGTTTATTATTTTATTTATTTAAAATTGATTTGTTAAAAAGTCGGTTTTTTGTACAAATTTTTTTAATTGGTGTCACAGTACTGTTAATTTATTTATTACTACGAAAACATTTTCGACCAACTTCGATGATTAATGGTGCGTCAGCTTGGATTAAAATCGGACCGATTAATTTGCAACCGTTGGAATTGGCTAAATTAGCTTTGATTTTGTACTTGGCTAAAGTTTTGAGTGCTCGCACTTTAAGAATTCGCCAACAAAATTTAGTTCCAATGTTGCAAGAATTATTTCCCCCCATTTTGTTATCGGGCTTGATTATTTTACTGACGCTCTTACAACCAGATCTTGGGGGCGCGGCTATTTTAGCATCCATTGTTTTTTTACTGACATTTAGTTCAGGCGTTGATATGAAATATGTTGTGTCCGTAATCTTGATATTAGTGGCGTTATTTGTGATTGCTTATTTTTGGTTTAAGCATCAATTAGTCGTTGGCGCTAACTCGTCTTATAAGTTGAAACGGTTAATGGCTTTTTTCCATCCATTTGAGTTAGAAAAAACAGGCGGGATTCAATTGGTTAATTCTTATTATGCGATTAATAATGGTGGTCTGTTTGGTCGCGGCCTGGGTAATAGTATTCAAAAGTTGGGTTATCTACCTGAACCATATACCGATTTTATTCTTGCAATTATTAGTGAGGAACTGGGTGTGGTTGGTGTGATTTTAGTTTTAGGATTACTCTTTATTTTAATTGCCCGTATTGTTTATTTAGGGTTGCATTCCACCAATGCTTATTGGACATTGTTATGTTATGGCATTGCTACCTTGTTGTTTGTACAAACTTCGTTTAATGTTGGTGGCGTTGTAGGTTTATTGCCCATTACAGGTGTGACGCTACCGTTCATTAGTTATGGTGGTTCTAGCCAATTAGTGTTGTCAATTTGTATTGGAATTTGTTTAAATGTTTCTTTAAATCTTAAAAGAACCGCTAAGCTAGAGAAAGTAGGTTGATGAATTAATGAAATTAACACCACGACAGGAAATTATTGTCTGGATGTCTAATAGTCATCCTAGTAAGAGATTGCGCCGTTTTGGGACAGTAATATATGTGTCCTTTAAAATGAATTATGCCATCATGTATTTAGATCAAGCTAATCTCCAGAGTCAAATTAAGGTCATTGAAAAGTTATCATTTGTTACCAAAATTGAATTGTCACCCCGGCAAGATTTAGAAACGGATTTTGATGATAAGATTGGGAACGTGGCTAGTTTATTAATTCCGGAAGAACAAGATAAACGAATAAATAATAATGGGGGTAACGAGTAATGCGAGTGATCGCCGGAACTTTCCACGGGTTAAATTTATTACCAGTTAAAGGTCGTAATACGCGACCAACAGGGGCAAAAGTTAAAGAAGCCATGTTTAATATTTTGGCGCCATATTTATCCGCTGTTACTACTGGTTGTGATTTGTTTGCCGGCACGGGATCTTTGGGGATTGAAGCTGTTTCCAGAGGGGTCGAACAAATGTATTTAGTCGATTCTAGCCAGCAAGCTCAACAAACCATTCAAGCTAATGTTTTGAAAACACATGCTGAACCTCAGTTTCAATTGCTAAAAATGACCGCAGAAAAGGCTTTAACAGCTTTACAACAAAAACAAGTCCAACTAGATCTGTTACTCCTCGACCCACCTTATGCACAACACGTTACTGTAAAATTAGTTCAACAAGCGATACAATTAGGCTTAATGGCATCGGGAGCCCTTATTGTGATTGAAACGGATTATGCTTTACAACCACCTGATTTGCAGCAATTTACAGTCATTGCAAACAAGCAATATAATCAGACCTATGTTCAAGTATGGCAATTAAATTAAAGAGGTAATAACGGAAATGGTGAAAAAAATTGGTGTTTATGCTGGTAGTTTTGACCCTGTAACTAATGGTCATTTAGATATTATCACGCGTGCGAGCCGTTTATTGGATCAGTTATATGTAGTGATTTTAAATAATACGAGTAAAAAATATACTTTTTCTTTTACAGAAAAATTAACGTTATTAAACCAAGCAGTTGCTTCCTTACAGTTAGATAATGTTCATGTACAATTGGCTGCTGATCAGTTATTAGCCACGGTTGCGCAACAATTACAAGCACATTGGTTGGTGCGCGGCTTGCGCACAGCGGATGATTTAAATTATGAGATTTCAATGCAACAAATTAATCAATTGCAAAATGCTGATTTAGAAACAATTTATTTAGTAGCTAAACCCCAGTATATGTATTTATCTTCCAGTATGGTTAAGGAAGTGATTGCTTACGGTGGGCAAGTGGATGGGTTGGTTCCCGAGGTCGTAGCCAAAGCATTAACGCAAAAGTTGCAGTCTCAACAATGAAAGCTAAACATTGGTTAATAACTTTGATAGTTGTGGGATTATTAATGTTACTATTTTTTTGGCCCTTGCCCGCTTTTATTGAGTCTCCCGGCTCAGCTAGTCATACTGATCAGGTGATCACCGTTAATCATCATAGCAAGTCGTCACCGTTATTATTTACGACAGTACAAGTGATGCAGGCGACGCCTATCACTTGGCTAATAGCGCACGTTTTACCTTATCATGAGGTCTTGAGTCAACAAGATTTAATGGCTAACGATAATACAACTGAATATGCGCAAATGCAGAAGTATTATATGAGAAATGCCAGTAATAATGCCATTGCTGCCGCCTTTAAAGAAATTCATCGGCCGGTTAAGCAACACTATCAAGGTGTTTATGTTTTGTCAGTTTTAAAAAACTCCCATTTTCAGCATTCTTTACACGTGGGTGATGTCATTACTAAAGTTAATGGCCGGGCTTTTCAAAGTTCTCAGGGATTAATGCATTATCTTCAACGTAAAAAAGCCACTGAGAAAGTAGCAGTTACTTATCAACACCGAGGCAGAATCCAAACAGCACATCAAAAACTGATGCGTTTGCCACATGAAAAGAAATCTGGTTTAGGGATTCAATTAGTTGATAAAGTTCAAGTTCAAACTAATCCTCAGGTGAAAATTAACGCTGGTTCTGTTGGGGGACCATCGGCAGGACTGATGTTTACGTTGCAAATTTACGAGCAATTAACTCAACAAAATTTGACCCAAGGGCAAATAGTAGCTGGCACGGGTACTATTACGCCACAAGGTCAAGTGGGGCCGATTGGCGGGATTGATAAAAAGGTGGTGGCAGCTGACCGCAAAGGTGCTAAGATCTTTTTGGCACCACGTGATCCAGTAACGCCAGCTAAATTAAAACTTGATGCACATTACCAAAGTAATTATCAATTGGCTAAAAAAACGGCTCAAAAGTTGCATTCTTCGATGAAGGTTGTACCAATCTCTAATTTAAAACAGGCCATTCATTATTTAAAAACGCATCCTTAGAAAAAAAGGGGCGTTTTTTTTGTAATTAAAATTGGGTGATGAAGAATGCAGAAAATAAAAAATTGGTTAGTAGCTTATTGGCAGTGGTTAGTTGGAGGACTAATAATTTTGGCAGTAGTATTGTGGAAATTTTGGCCCAGCTCCTTAACACCTACGAAAAATGATCCGCCAACAGTGCAACAGACAACCATGGTTAAATCTACTCCTAAAAAATCTCCAACGACGATTGTCGTTGATGTGCAAGGTGAAGTGAATAAACCGGGAGTTTATCATTTATTAGCATCGGCGCGGATTTATGATGCTATTCAACATGCCGGGGGACCCACGGCTAATGCCAATCTCAAGGGTATTAATCAAGCCCAAAAATTACACGATCAAAGTCAAGTCATTGTCCCAGATCAAACCACAGCTGCACCGAATGCGAATGCCGCTGCCACAACCGCGACTACGACAGCCAATGCAAGTGTTAATTTAAATTCTGCAACGGCTGAAGAATTGCAGCAAGTTAATGGTTTAGGACCGAAAAAAGCACAGGCAATTATTCAGTATCGGCAAGATCATGGTAGTTTTACTAAAGTGGAAGATCTGACTAATGTCAAAGGATTTGGTGAAAAGACCGTGGACAATTTGAAGGATCAATTGTGTGTTTGAACGAGGTTGGTATTTATTTGGAGCTCTTTTTTTACAATTAACCATTGCTTTTGTAATCACTCAGAATGTTTGGTGGCTGATTTTAGGTATCGGTGTGATTGGCATTGTCTTACGCCATCAAAAATATTCAGTTTTAGTGCTGCTAACGGTGATGGGAGTGCTGGGGTGGATAATCGGTCAACAACCGCATATTGCTCAACCACAAACTCATGTCATTACAGTTTATCCTGATCAAGTTACCAACCGAACTAATTGGTTGTATGGTCAAGGACAAATTAATGGTTCACAGAAAGTTAATGTTGGAATCAATAGTAATTTTCAAGTGAAATCCCCCCAAATTATTATCCTACAGGGAGATTTTGTTTGGCAAAAAATCAAGCCCGCCACTAATCCAGGAGAATTTGATTTTCAAAAATATGAACGAACGCAAAAGATTTATTATCAAGCTACCGCTCAACATGTTCAAATCAAGTTACGAGCTCCCCGGGGAATAATTGAGTGGTTACACATTTGGCGTTATCGCTTGTTGTTACAAGTGTACCATTTACCACATTGGTTACGTTTAAATGCTAGTAGTTTGTTATTGGGACAATTTGATAATCAAGAGCAAGATTTGCGGCAAGGATTAACAAACTTAGGTATTATTCATATCTTTAGTATTTCGGGGTTGCATATTTACTTATTGGTTAATTGGATCAGCCAATTGGCAGGGGCTTGTAAACTTCGTAAAGAGTATGTTGATTGGCTAATTTTAGTCAGCTTACCAGCGATTGTTGTATTAACCGGTAGTGGTATAGGTGTTTGGCGAGCTTGTATCAGCCAAATTTTAAAAATGTTAAATGAGAAATATCGTTGGTATTTATCCCGCAATGATATCTTTGCGGGGACTTTGATTATTCATAGTTTTTTGATGCCACAAGTCCTGTGGACATTGGCAGGACAATTGAGTTATTTATTAGCTTATGGCTTAATTGTCTTGCAACAGAAAACGGTGTGGCAACAATCATTGCTGATGAATTTATTGAGTTTACCAATTTTAATTTTTCATAATTACAGTTTTAGCTGGTTAACGTTTTTAGCTAATTTATGTTTGACACCGATCTTTGAAAAAATGATTATCCCGCTAACTTTAATTAGTGTTTTTTTAAGGCAAGCTAATTGGTTGATTACTCCGCTGGAATCTTTGTTTACTTTGATTTATGCGCCAATTCAAGTATTAGCCCATGCTTCCTGGTCGCAAGTGACGGTTGGTAAAATTAATCTGGTAGTTTTATTACTGCTGTTATTTATGACCTTAGTTATCGCTCAACATCCCACCAAAACAGTTTTATTAGGCTTGCTGATTGGTTATTGTTGCATTATTTTGTTTAACCGCTATCCAATGACCGGTGAAGTTAGTTTGATAGACGTGGGACAGGGCGATAGTATTTTAATTACGACGCCTTTTTTTAAACGCACCTATTTGATTGATACTGGTGGAAAATTAAATTTTGGTCACTATCATTCGACTAATAATCGGGTTCAATCTATTACCATTCCATACTTGCGGTATCGAGCTATTACGCATTTGGATGGGGTGTTTTTATCACATCAAGATGCTGATCATATTGGTGATTTGAAAGTTTTATTACAAAATTTTCCGGTTAAGCATGTTTATTTAGCAGACGGGATGCAAAAAATACCGGCAGTTGTGCGGCAATTACAACCGTTTATGCATAAAATTGCAATTGTTAGATTACATGTCCATGATCAAATTTTATTACCCCATCAAGATTTTATGCAAGTGGTCTGGCCTCCACATTTATCTAATGGAAAAAACGAAGATTCACTGAGTTTAATAGTGAGTTTACAGGGCAAGAAATGGCTTTTTACGGGTGATTTAGATCGTGCCCACGAATTAAAATTATTTAAGCAACATGCTCCTAGAATTGATTTTTTAAAGGCGGGGCATCATGGTAGTAAAACAGCCAGTTCTCAACGCTTTTTACAACAAATTAAACCAAAATTAGTATTAATCTCTGTCGGGCGCCATAATCGTTATGGTCATCCTAGTCCGGAAACACTACGGACACTCAAAAAATTGCACATTCCTAATTTAAGTACAGCAAAACATGGTATGATTACTTGGAATTACAATTATGACCACCAGCAGAAATGGCGAGTTTTTTCAAGGAAAGAATTAAATGAAAGTCAATGAATTACAACAATCATTAAAGCAACAACAAATCGCACCCTTGTATTTAGTCGTGGGTTCTGAAAGTGAACTGATGCAACAAGTACGACAAATTTTTGTGCAATATTTGACGCCGGAAGAACAAGAGTTAAATGTGGCGGAATTTGATTTAGAGCAAGTCGATGTGCAAGAAGCTGTCGGTGAAGCTAATACTTTACCCTTTCTAGGTGAGCATCGTTTGGTACTAGTTACTAATCCAATCTTTTTGAGTGGTAATAAAAATAAAACGGGAATTGAGCAAAATGTGGCAGCACTCATAGACTATGTACAAGATCCACAATCAACAACTATTTTTGTGATTTTTGCGCCATATGAAAAATTAGATCAGCGTAAAAAAATTACGAAAGTATTGAAGCAAAAAGCACAAGTAATCGATGTGCAAAAATTAACCACTCAGTCTTTACAAAGTACTCTGCAAAAACAGATTACGGCTCAAGGCTTTACGATTGTGCCGGCGGCTTTAACAGCATTAATTCAACGAACCAAAGGGGACTATTCACTCGCCAATTCAGAATTAAAGAAATTGTTTTTATATGCGCAAAAGCAAAAAATTATTGATTTAGCTATGGTGCAACAATTAGTGCCCCAGTCTTTGGATGATAATGTTTTTGATTTGTTAGATGCCATTTTACAGCATAATTTACGGCAAGCTGAAAATTTATACCAACAATTGTTGATCCTAAATAATGATCCAATTTTGTTGACAGCATTAGCTCAAAGTCAAATTCGGGTATTGTTGCAAGTGAAGATTTTGGCTGGTCAGGGAATGTCACAAGGAAAATTGGCACAGTTTTTACAGATTCATCCTTATCGAGTGAAATTAGCGTTACAGCGAATTAAAAATTACGATTTAGGACAATTAAAAAAAGCCCTTTCCGACTTAATCGAAATGGACTATCAAATGAAGACAGGTCAGGCCAATAAAACGCAATTATTTGAATTGTTCATGATTGCGTTCATTACAAATAAAAAGACGGGCTAAGGTCCGTCTTTTTTAGGGTTAATTATTTAATTTTAGCGGCCAAACGTGATTTATCACGTGCAGCTTTGTTTTGTTTAATTAAGCCCTTGGACTTAGCCATATCAATGGCACGTGCAGCTTGACGATATAATTCTTGAGTATCTTCAGCGCCATTAGCAGCAGCAGTTTCAAACTTCTTAATAGTAGAACGCATTGCACTACGTTGAGCAGTATTACGTTCATTTGCTTTGGCAGATGTCCGTACACGCTTAATAGCTGATTTAATTTGTGGCATGTTCAATTCACCTCCGTGACCATCCCAATACCCTAAAAGTATACTAAAATCAGCTTCGATTTGCAATCATTCTGAAATAAATTCTTGATTTTTTCGACAGCTTAAGTTATATTCAACTATGTATTAGCTATGCTTTGTTTGTTGTGACACCGGCGCAAGCACAGTTTAGCTGAATTAATTTTATGAAGGTGGTTTTTGACATGGCAATAACTAAAGCAAAGAAACAAGAATTAATTGAAAAGTACGGTCGTAAAGCAGGCGATACTGGTTCTCCAGAAGTCCAAATTGCAATTTTAACTTATGAAATTAACAATTTGAACGATCATTTGAAGATCAACAAGAAGGATCATCATTCTTATGTTGGTTTGTTAAAGAAGATCGGTCATCGTCGTAATTTATTAGCTTACTTACGGAAGAGCGATATTAATCGTTACCGTAATTTGATTCAAAGTTTAGGCTTACGTCGTTAATAATTATCCGAAATTTAAGGAACTGTTCGAATTTATTCGAACAGTTTTTTTGTGGTTTGGATTTGAGAATTCTTTGCTGACAATCCCCCAGTCAAATTTTGAAATTTTACAGTGATAAGTCAATTCCAGATTGGTGTTTTGTATAAAAAATTAGAGAGTTGTGCTACAATGAGACAAACGCATTCAGGTAGTCACGAAGTGACAGCAAGATCTTGCAAGATTTTGAAATACTTAACAGCAGAAGGGTGAGATATTTGGCAAATTTAAAAATAATTCCGTTAAGTGGCTTACGAGAAAACGGAAAAAATATGTATGCCGTTGAATACGGGGATGAAATTGTTATTTTAGATTGTGGATTACAATATCCGGAAAATGAATTATTGGGAATTGATGTGGTGATTCCAGATTTTACTTACATTCAAGAGAATATCGATAAAGTAGTCGGGGTCTTTTTAACACATGGTCATGCTGATGCAATTGGAGCTTTACCTTATTTAGTCGGAGACTATGATATTCCCGTTTTTGGTTCCAAATTGACAATTGAGTTGGCCAAAATTGCAATTAAAAATAATAAAAATAGTCGTAAATTTAATAATTTTCAAGTAATTGACGCGCAAACGGCGATTGATTTTGAGCAATTGAGTATTTCCTTTTTCAAAACAACGCATTCGATTCCTGATTCTTTGGGAGTAGTGGTTCGGACACCAGTTGGTCAAGTGGTTTATACGGGTGATTTTAAATTTGATCAATCAGCAGATTCAATTTATCAAACTGATTATCAGCGTTTGGCCGATATTGGTCGAGAACCAGTTTTAGCCTTATTAAGTGATTCGGCTAATGCCGAATCACCTTATCCAGCAGCGGATGAGCGGGATATCTATAATTATATTTGGGAAACTTTTGAATACCAAACGGGGCGGATAATTGTCGCTTCGGTCGCTTCTAATATTTTACGGATGCAACAAATCTTTAATGCTGCGCAGAAGACGCAGCGCAAAGTGGTGTTGACAGGTCAAAGTGCATCAAAAATTGTACGGACGGCGATTAAGTTAAATTATTTGACGGTGCCAGATGGTTTATTAGTCAGTGCGCGTCAAGCTGAAAAATTACCCAAAAATCAAGTTGTCATTATTGAAACTGGCCGCATGGGCGAACCAATCAAGATTTTACAAAAAATGGCTACTAGTCATCATCATTTTTACCATATTGAAGAGGGCGATTTAGTCTTTCTAACGACGACACCATCACATGCAATGGAAACGACGGTTGCCAAAACGCGGGACTTGATTTTTCGTGCGGGCGGTGAAGTTAAAAGTTTAAGTGACTCGGGGTTGTATACCTCGGGACATGCTGCCAAAAGTGATTTGCAGTTGATGATTAATATTTTACGACCTCAAAATGTAGTTCCGATTCAAGGTGAATACCGTAATTTGGATGCACATTTGCATATTGCTTTAGAAACCGGATTAGATCAAGATCATGTCTTTGTTTTAAAAAATGGTGATGTTTTAAGTTATGAAAAACAACAGTTTCATTTAGCTCAAGCAGTAACTGCTGGTGATACTATGATTGATGGTGTGGGCATTGGTGATATTGGAACCATTGTTTTGCGCGATCGGCAATTATTGTCCCAAGATGGTGTCTTTATTGCTGTAGTAACTATTGATCGCAAGAAAAAGAAAATTATGTCTCAGCCACAGATTACAGGCCGTGGTTTTGCTGGTTTGGAAGAAAAGCCGGAATTACTGGCTGGCAGTCGCGAGGTGGTTGTGCGAGCAGTAGAACATAATTTATTGCATAAAGACTTTGATTGGTCGGAACTGAAACAAGACGTTCGTGAAGACTTGAATCATTATTTATGGGAACAAACTAAGAGTCATCCAGTTATCTTGCCAGTTATCATGGAAGTTAACCAAAATCGGCATCGTAAAGCGCAGCATAGTCATCAATAATTAATGAAGTTATGTGTAAAGAAGTCAAATGCTAAAGAAGCTTATCGTTTAGTAATTTGACTTTTTTACTACCTAGAGGTAATTAAACTTGGAAGAAAAAAGCTATCAAGCTCTATTACAAGCAGCTCAAGAATATCAACGAACAAAGAATTATTTAGCCGCTGCGGAATCGTTAGATCAGGCTTATCTACTCCAACCGAGCTTTTCCGTCCAATTGGCGTTAGTTAAAGCAAGACATCAAGCCCAACAGGATCAATTGGCTTGGCAATTACTTCAGCCTGATGTAGAGCGTTTTTTAACTACGGCATCGAATTTAGCCTTGGTGATTGATGTTTTGATTGGAATCAATAATTTCCTTCAGGCCCAACAATTATTATTACAAGCGCCGTCGGATTTAAATTCTATTAAAAAAAAGTTACAAATAGTAATTGACCAACATCAACAGCGTTACTATCAACGACATTTAACTGAAATTAAACAGTTAAAACAGCAGATTTTATCCATTGTAACCTTGCCTTTAATGCAACAATCTAATTTGATTTTACAATTACATTGTTTAACGAGTTGGGATTTTGAACAAAGCAGTCAAGTGCTTTTGCAAAACCCTTATTTGCATCCGTTATTGAAAGCGGGCTTGACGGAAGATTTAGTCAAGTTACAAATTCAACATCTCGTTAAAATTAATTTTTATGGTACTGACAAAAAGTTTTTGCCAGCAAAAACCCCGTTAATTTATCAATTGAATAGTTTAGTTAGTTGGCAAAAACAGCTAGTGGATAATCGTTTAAAGGATGAAACCAATTTATTAGCGGCAATGTTATATCCGTTTACGGATCAGATTATTTGCGATCCAGATTTATGGTTGCAGCGGATCAAATCTCGCTGGGAGAATGAAAAAAATACCCAATCACTTGAAAAACCAGCAAAAGCTGTTAAAGTAGATAAGTGGTTGGATAAATTAGATGAATTATTAAGTTTATTCAATTAATTTAGAAAATTGGTTTACATTTGATAACTCAGTTTGTATACTACTAAGAGTATATTTTTGGTCGGTATCGCTTTGTTTTTGGAACCAAAAGTAGTATAATTCTTGCATAAAGAGTTGTCTTTGCAATACTCTTTATATTTTTTTGTGAAGATAATTCAGATGACAAACAGGAGGTTTCTTTTCATGGCAGAAAAAGAACATTATGAAAGAACTAAGCCCCATGTAAATATCGGTACAATCGGTCACGTTGACCACGGTAAAACAACTTTAACAGCTGCAATTACTAAAGTTTTGGCTGATAAAGGTTTAGCTAAAGCTGAAGATTATTCTGATATTGACAAGGCTCCAGAAGAAAAAGAACGTGGGATTACAATCAACACTGCTCACGTTGAATATGAAACTGAAAAGCGTCATTACGCTCATATTGATGCCCCAGGACATGCTGACTACGTTAAAAACATGATCACTGGTGCTGCTCAAATGGACGGCGCAATTTTGGTTGTTGCTGCAACTGACGGCCCAATGCCTCAGACTCGTGAACATATCTTGTTAGCTCACCAAGTTGGTGTTGACTACATCGTAGTCTTCTTAAACAAGACTGACTTAGTTGACGATGACGAATTAGTTGACTTAGTTGAAATGGAAGTTCGGGAATTATTATCCGAATACGATTATCCTGGGGATGACATTCCAGTTATCCGTGGATCCGCTTTGAAGGCTTTGGAAGGTGACCCTGAACAAGTTAAGGTCATTGAAAAGTTAATGGATACGATTGATGACTACATTCCTACACCTCAACGTAGTAATGACAAGCCGTTCTTGATGCCTGTTGAAGATGTCTTCACAATTACTGGTCGTGGTACTGTTGCTTCTGGTCGTATTGACCGTGGCGAAGTTAAGATCGGTGATGAAGTTGACATTGTTGGCTTGCATGATGAAGATGGTCATTCAACAGTTACTGGTTTGGAAATGTTCCGTAAGACGCTTGATTTAGGTGAAGCCGGCGATAACGTTGGTGTCTTGTTACGTGGTATCAACCGTGATCAAATCGAACGTGGTCAAGTTTTGGCTAAGCCAGGTTCCATCCAAACTCATAACAAGTTTAAGGGTGAAGTCTACATCTTAACTAAAGAAGAAGGTGGACGTCATACTCCATTCTTCTCTAACTATCGTCCACAATTCTATTTCCATACAACTGATGTTACTGGTGTTATTGAATTACCTGATGGCGTTGAAATGGTTATGCCTGGTGATAATGTAACTTTTGAAGTTGACTTAATTGCTCCAGTTGCTATCGAAAAAGGTACTAAGTTTACTGTCCGTGAAGGTGGACGTACTGTTGGTGCCGGTGTTGTTACTGAAATTTTAGACTAATTTTCATGGCAACTAAAAGTCTGGTGCGCCAGACTTTTTTTGTACATAAATTTTGGTCTAATAACGCTTTGGAACATTTACAAGTTATTTTATTTAGGGTAAGATGGATAAAGTATGAGATAATTAGTACCGGAGGGATATTATGGCTGCTAAAGCTGAATGGACGAAAGAAAAAGATCAAGATGGCAAATTAACTTTTGAAATTGATCAAGAGACAATTAAACAAGGATTAGATACCGCATTTAAACGTGTACGCAAAACTTTAAATATTCCGGGTTTTCGGAAGGGTAAAGTGCCACGTGTGGTCTTTGATCAAATGTATGGTGAAGAAGCATTATATCAAGATGCTTTAAATGCCGTTTTACCAATGGCATATTCTCAAGCAATTGATGAAACTGAAATTAAACCTGTTGGCCAACCAGAAATTTCAATTGATAGCATGGAAGCTGATCAACCTTGGAAAATTTCTGCAACCGTCGCTGTGGAACCAGAAGTAACTTTGGGTGACTATAAAGGTTTAGAAGTTAAGAAGCAAGATACTACAGTTTCTGCTGAGGATGTTGACAAAGACTTAGAACGTTTGCAAAAACAACAAGCTGAATTGGTCTTGAAAGAATCCGGCAAATCACAAAAAGGTGATACTGTTGTGATTGATTATAAAGGAACAGTTGATGGCAAAGCTTTTGATGGTGGTAGTGCCGAAAATTATTCATTAGAATTAGGTTCGAATTCTTTCATTCCAGGCTTTGAAGATCAATTAATTGATCATGAAAGTGGCGATGAAGTGGATGTCAAAGTTACTTTCCCAGAAGACTACCAAGCTAAAGATTTAGCGGGTAAAGAGGCTCATTTTCAAACGACAATTCATGAAATTAAAACCAAAGAATTACCAAAATTAGATGACGATTTTGCGAAAGACGTTGATGAAGACGTTGATACTTTGGCAGAATTGAAAACGAAGATTGAAGATCGTTTGAAAAAGCAACGGAAACAAATGGCTGAAGATGCAATTGAAACTGAAGCTGTTGATAAAGCTATTGATAATGCAACCTTCGAAGCAATTCCGCAAGCAATGATTGATACTGATGTTCAAAATCAAATTGATCAATACTTGGGCAACATGCAACGTCAGGGTATTAATCCCCAAATGTATTATCAAATGACTGGTACCACTGAAGATGATTTAAAGAAGCAATTTAGTCAAGATGCTGAAAAGCGCGTTAAGACTAACTTATTGTTAGAAGCTATTGTTAAAGCTGAAAATATTGAAATTACGGCTGAAGAACGTGATCAAGAAGTTAAAGAATTAGCAGCTGATTATGGCATGCAAGAAGATGCTGTCAAGAATGCTTTGTCTGAAGAAATGCTTGACCATGACATTGCAATCAAGAAGGTCGTTGATTTAATGACTGATTCTGCCGTACAAAAATAATCATTTTGATCAAATAAAAAGCATTTTTCATTTCCCAGAATTTTTGTGGAGGAATTGAAAGATGCTTTTTTTTTATTGACTAATTATTGTCAGTAGCTATTTACTTTGCAACTTTAGCATAATTAGCTTTAATGGCAGTTACTGATTTTTGATAAGCTTGTTGTTCAGTTGCATCTAAAGGTACTGGTACGATGGCGCTAACACCGGTTTGGCCGACTACGGCAACTTGTCCAATATAAATTCCATTGTGTGCGTCATAAGAACTAACGGGCATCGCAACCTGAGCGTCAGTCAAGACAGCTTCTATAATCTGATTAACAATCGTGGCAATACCGTTGTTAGTATATTCTTTGCCAAAGAAGATTTCATAACCACCGTTGGCTGTGTCATGGGTTAGTTGTGGTAAATCTAACGTCCAATTGTCAAGCGTTTGACCAGCAACCTTGACACTAGACCAAGCGACAAATAATGTGTCCCCGTGTTCTCCTAAAACGTAACCGCTAACATCATGAGGATTATGATTAGTGGCTTTGCCAACTACCCGGTGCATCCGCGCAGTTTCCAAACCGATACCCGTACCAATAATTTTCTGTGGCGCTAAACCAGTTTCTTCTTGTAATAACTTGGCGATCACATCGCAAGGATTGGTGATTGTGACGATGACACCATTGAAACCGGAGGCTTTAATTTTAGGTGCAATTTCATGAACCATCTGACTAGTTAAACCTAGTTCATAGTCCCGCTCGCCACCATGATCTAGTAAAGCTGAGATTTTACCAGGACAAAAAACTAACGCATCTAAATCGCTTAACTGAGACCAATTCTCGGCTTGATAATCTTGAATTTCAATTGTCATGTCGTTAGGTAATAATGCAATTTGATCTTGTAAGTCCAATTGCTCTGACTGAGCCTTTTTCATATTCTTATCGACCAAAACTAATTTGCCGACTTGTCCTCTTTGCGCCATTACTAATGCCGTCGTGGCTCCAACATGACCTTGTCCAATAATTCCAACCTTATTCATATCTGTGCTCCCTACTTTCGTGTATAATTAAGAAGAGTAAAAGTTTCTTTTTTTACTTTTCTTAAGGTCTATGCTAAGCTTTTTATTGCAAAAAAGATAGCTTGAGACTGAAATTGGGAGGAAATAATTTTATGTTTGATAGTACCAGTGATAACGGGGCAATTGTTTGCTCGTTTTGTGGTAAGTCCCAAGACCAAGTCCAACGAATTGTTGCTGGTCCTGGAGTTTATATTTGTAATGAATGTGTTGATTTATGTAAACAAATTATTGATGATGCAGTCGATGAAGAAGAAACTCTCGAAATTACGGATTTACCTGCACCCAAAGAAATTATGGCCATTTTGGATCAATATGTCATTGGTCAACAACAAGCTAAGAAAAATTTGGCAGTGGCAGTTTATAACCATTATTTACGTGTCAATAGTCAAGTTAAAGATGACGATCAAGCCGTAGAAATGCAAAAAAGTAATATTGCGTTAATCGGACCAACAGGTTCTGGCAAAACGTATTTAGCACAAACTTTAGCCAAAATTTTACAAGTTCCTTTTGCTATTGCTGACGCTACTACGTTAACAGAAGCGGGCTATGTTGGTGAAGATGTTGAAAATATTTTGTTGAAGTTATTGCAAAATGCGGATTTTGATGTCGACAAAGCCGAACACGGCATTATTTATATTGATGAAATTGATAAAGTTGCGAAAAAAAGCGAGAATGTTTCCATTACCCGTGATGTTTCTGGTGAAGGAGTGCAGCAAGCTTTATTAAAGATTTTAGAAGGTACAATTGCTAATGTTCCACCACAGGGCGGTCGGAAACATCCACAACAAGAAATGATTCAAATTAATACGCGCAATATTTTGTTCATTGTTGGTGGGGCTTTTGACGGCATTGAAGAAATTATTAAAAATCGCCTGGGTGAAAAAACGATTGGCTTTGGCATGGACAATAGTCAACAAGTAAATGTCGATGATTCAGCCCAGTTAATGAGTCAAGTTATTCCGGAAGATTTAATGAAGTTTGGGATTATTCCTGAATTTATTGGCCGGATTCCAGTTATTACGACTTTGGATCAATTAACCCGGAATGATTTAGTTCAAATCTTAACCCAACCTAAGAATGCCCTAGTTAAGCAATATCAACGCTTATTTGCTTTAAATGATGTCAAGCTAGAGTTTAATCAAAATGCTTTAGAAGCAATGGCCGATTTAGCTTTGAAGCGCAATACTGGTGCGCGGGGCTTAAGATCAATTATTGAAGCCACTTTGATGGATACGATGTATGAAGTGCCTAGTCGGGACGATATTAAGCGCGTGGTGGTTACGAAAAAGTCAGTTGAAGGTTCACAAAAGCCTTCACTATATGATAGTAAAGGTAAGGTTGCCTAAACTAATGCAGATTAAAGATGTTACTATGGACTTAAGTGCCGTGAGTGCTAGTCAGTATCCTACTGATGGTTGGCCTGAAATTGCCTTGGCGGGGCGGTCTAACGTTGGCAAATCATCCTTAATTAATACTTTAATTCAACGGAAAAATTTTGCACGTACTTCTAGTACTCCCGGTAAAACGCAAACTTTGAATTTTTACGGAATTAATCAGCAGTTATACCTGGTTGATGTTCCCGGTTATGGTTATGCGAAAGTTTCCAAACAAAAGCGGGCGGCGTTTGGCGCAATGATTGAAGAATATTTGACCACGCGCAAACAATTACGGGGAATGATTATTCTAGTAGATGGTCGCCGGGCGCCCAGTGCAGATGATGTTTCTATGTATCAATTCGTCAGTTACTATAAAATTCCGACATTGGTAGTGGCCACGAAGATGGATAAGGTTAAACGCAATCAATGGAATAAAACGGTCTCACTAGTTAACCATACGTTAGACTTGAATCAACGTGATTCATTACAATTATTTAGCTCAATGACCAAAGCAGGCCGCGATGAAGTTTGGACTTGGATTGCAGATCATTGTTAACTGATATTAGTATATTTAAAAAAAACTAGAACTAACTGGCAAAGTGGTTCTAGTTTTTTTATGGTGGGGCTTAATAATTTATAAACTGGCTTTTAAATCAGTTAAAATCTGGTCAAGTGAACCATTGATGAAGAGATGGATCTGTTGTGGGACATTAATAGGTTGATCATTTAAAACGACTAATTGAGCTTGATTAGCGGGTAAGCCGTGTCCCAATTTTGTTCCTAAAGCAATAATTAAATCGGCTGTTTGGATTAATTTGTTTCCGGCTAAGACGCGTTCTTTGATTGCCACCATATTCCGTAAAACAAAAACCGGTAAAATTAGTGAATGATCAATGGGACAATAGGGGACAGTGTGTTGTTGGATGAAGTTCATATCAAAAAGGTGATGCTGTTTGACACAATAGTTTTCATTAATACTGCCCCAATATTCAACGACGTTTTGCGTCCCAGCTAAAGCGTGTAGATGATCTAAGTTATAAGTGATAATACCTTGAAAATACTGTTGTTCAGTTAATTGATTAATAATTTTGTGAGCAATGCTGGGTTGACTAGCGGGACGAAAATGGGTCAAGCGGTATAATTGATAAAACGTTTGAGGCTGCTGTTGAGCAAACCGGTTCGTCAAAAGTTCCATTAAAGGTACGCAAGCAATTGGATTGTGCAAAGCTAGCTGGTTCATGGCGTTTAAATCAGGATAACCGCTAGCAGTTGATAAACCCGCACCTGTAATTAAAACGGTCTTGCGTGCAGTTAAGAGCATTTGCTTTAATGTGCTCAGTTGCTGTTCATAGTTCATTTTTGAAGGCCTCCCACCAGTCTTAAAGTAATTATGGTGTTATAATAACGCCATTCTAGTTAGAAAACTACAAGGAGGTTGCAGGATGTTTGTAAAGCTTGATCAGTCTGTTCAGAAAAGGTTACAACAGTATGCAGATAATTCCAAACTAACAATTTTACTAAATTTTGATGATGGGGTCGGCGTTTATTCAAAAGTGCAAGCAACTTGTGGACTGGAAGTTAGTTTTAATTTAACGATTGTTAACTCCAGTGCGGATTTAATTGATTTTAACGACCACGTTGAAACTAGCTTAGGGAACTTCTTAGTTAAAGGTTATTCGAAAGAATTCTTAGATACCAATAACCGTTTAATCCAAGACGCTGCTGGTACGATTCAATTAATTGGTGATAATTCTGGTGTGATTGATAATAGTGTGCCAATTATTGACTTATCTAAGGAGCAACAACCTCCTCAAACGCGTTTGGAAAAGATTGACAATATTGCCAATTAGGGTTGGGTGTTTGGTCAAATGATGTTAGTTGTACGAAATAATTGGTCAGATTCGTAGAAATTAAAAATCCCCGAAATGAAACTTAATTTCGAGGATTTTTAGTTATGTAGAGTCAATATCTTTTGCTAAATCCTAAATTGATAGGCTTTTGGTATGAAACTGGAATTAATTGGTATTCATTCTGGGAAGTGATTATAATAAAATTAAATGAAATAATAGACGTTTTCTCAATGGAGGTTTGACAATGGCAGTTTTAGTTTTAGGTGGTGCGGGTTACATTGGCTCACACATGGTAGACTTATTGGTGCAAGAGCAAGAGGACGTGGTCGTGGTCGATAATTTAAGCCGCGGTCATCGTGATGCGGTTCCGGCCAGTGTGCCATTCTACCAAGGCGATATTCGTGACCGGGACTTTTTGGAGCAAGTTTTTACAGAACAAGATATTGAGGCAGTTTTTCATTTCTGTGCTTATATTCAAGTACCCGAATCAATTGAAAAGCCTAATGACTATTTTGATAACAATGTAGTCGGTCTAATTAATTTGATTCACGTGATGAATGACCATCAAGTTAAAAAGTTGATCTTTTCATCTTCAGCCGCGGTTTATGGTACGCCAAAGCAAGTTCCAATTAAAGAAGATGACCCCAAAGATCCCATTAATCCTTATGGACTAACGAAATTGATGATGGAGCAAATCATGCGTTGGGACGGCGCGGCATATGACATTCAGTGGTTAGCTTTTCGGTACTTTAATGTGGCAGGGGCTCGGTTAGATGGTGACTTGGGTGAAGATCATCGTCCGGAAACACATTTGATTCCAATTGTACTGCAAGCTGCTTTAGGCCAACGTGATCATGTCGATATGTGCGGTAATGATTATCAAACTCGTGATGGTTATAATGTGCGCGATTATGTACATGTCTTAGACTTAGTTCAAGCTCATTACTTAGGTCTCAAATATTTACGGCAAGGTGGTCAAAGTGACTACTTTAACATTGGTTCTAAACAAGGTTTCACTGTTAAGGAAATCGTCGAGGCAGCGCGCAAAGTTACCGGTGTGAATATCAAAGCTATGGATGCGCCCCGCCGTGGTGGTGATCCAGATTCTTTAGTAGCTGATAGTAGTAAAATTCAAACCATTTTAGGTTGGAAGTCCCAGTATACGGATATTGATACTATTATTGATTCCGCTTGGCGTTGGTTACAAAGACACCCTGAAGGTTATGCTAAATAATTAATGCAATAGTAAAAAAATAGAGGTTGAATTCAAAGTCATTTGGCAGTTGAGTGCTAGAACTTTGATTTCGACCTCATTTTTATTAATTATTTTTTCTTGTGATCTTTAGCCTGTTTCAATTTGTTTTCAGTTTGTTTAACGGCATCTAGATTTTTTTGAGTTTCATCTGGTAAAGAAGCAAATTTATCAAATAAACTTTCAAAATTATTTTCTTGTTTGACAGTTAGACCCACAATTTCACCTTCTTTAACTAGGTTAATTACTCTGTCAGTATAGCATATTTCAGCTATTTATTGTTGAAACTCAGATTTGGTAAATCAATTGGTATTTTGTTAAACACGGGTTAAAATATAAACAATAGTTGACGCAATTAGGAGATAAAAAATGGCGACAGAATATTTAGAGCATAAACTAGCATTATTGCCAGATCGACCGGGCTGTTATTTGATGAAAGATATTAATGCGAAAATTATTTATGTAGGTAAAGCCAAAAATTTAAAAAATCGGGTTCGCTCTTATTTTAAAAGTTCGCATGAAGGTAAAACGGCTAAGTTAGTCAGTGAAATCCGCGATTTTGAAACAATTGTGACGTCAACTGATAAGGAAGCTTTTTTACTGGAAATTACTTTAATTCAAAAGCATCAGCCCTACTTTAATATTAAATTAAAAAAGGGGACTGGGTATCCATATATTAAAATTACTAATGAACGCACCCCCCAGATGATTATCACTGGTCAAGTCAAAAAAGATGGTGGTTTTTATTTTGGCCCTTATCCGAACGTGTATGCGGCAGAAGAAACCCTGAATTTTTTACAGAAAGTCTATCCTTTAAGACGGTGTAGTGGTTATCAAGGCCGACCGTGTTTATATTACCATATGGGACAGTGTTTGGGAGCTTGTTTTCAAGAAGTACCAACGCAAAAATATGAACAGCAAATCAAAAAAATTAAAAGTTTTTTGAATGGTAATGTCGGGACCATCAAAAAGCAATTAACACAAAAAATGAACACCGCGGCGGCTGATTTAAAATTTGAACGGGCAGCGGAATTACGCGATCAAATCCACTATATTGAACAGACCGTGGAAAAGCAAAAAATTATTTCGAATGATCATACACCGCGTGATTTATTCAACTTTTATGTTGATAAAGGCTGGATTTCTATTCAAGTGTTTTTCATTCGACAAGCTCGCTTAATGAAACGTGAAAAACGAATTTTTCCTTGCATTAATACGCCCGAGGAAGAATTGGCAACGTTTATTTTACAATTTTATAATCGGAAAAATAATGTGTTACCGCGTGAAATTTTAGTTCCGAAAGAAATCGATCAAGCTTCATTGACAGAAATTTTGCATGTCCCTTTTCGAACCCCGCAACGGGGGACCAAACGTGATTTGTTGGTAATGGCTAAAGACAATGCTAAATTGTCATTGGAAGAAAAGTTTCGGCTATTAGAATTAGATAATCGCCAAACAGTTGGGGCTCAAAAGCAAATTTTTGATGCTTTAAGTTTACCGTATGGACATGTGATTGAGTCCTTTGACCATTCGCATATTCAAGGTGCTGATGCGGTTTCGGCCATGGTGAGCTTTGTTGATGGTAAGCCGGTTAAGTCCAATTATCGCAAGTATAAAATTAAAGATATTTTAGAACAACATAATGGAGCGGATGAAGCTGCTAATACGCGGGAAGTGATTTATCGTCGGTATTCACGGTTATTAAAAGAACATAAGCCCTTGCCGGATTTAATTTTGATGGACGGGGGCTTGATCGAACTACGCGTAATTTTAGATGTTTTGCATAATGAATTAGGGATTCACATTCCGGTGGCAGGCATGGTTAAAGACGACCATCATAGTACGTCACATCTGATTACTGGTGAGGACGGGGCTGTGGTACCGTTAGATCGTAAAAGCCAAGGCTTTTATTTGTTGCAACGGATTCAAGACGAAGTGCACCGTTTTGTTATTACCTATCACCGCCAAACGCATAGCAAAAATGCGCTGTCTTCACAATTAGAAAGTATTAAGGGTGTGGGGCCAAAAACGCGGATTAAATTATTGAAAAACTATGGTTCAGTTAAAAAAATTAAGGATGCTCCTGTCGAAGATTTGATGAAACTAGGAATTTCGCAAACGACAGCACAAACGATTAAATTATCGTTGTCTCTGACACCAACGCGCAAGATTGGTAAGTAAATTAGTTGCATCAAAGAGTAGTTATAATTGCTAGCGAGGAAAGAAATTCTGAAAAATAAAGCGGACAAAAGACAACTGCGTTTTGGTGTAAGCTTCAAAGAAAGCGTTGACAAAAATGAGTGATTTTATTTACATTTTTAAGTAAAGGTTAATTTTACGTCTTTAGGAGTGATTGTTAATGAAATTAAAGCATATGCAAGGAATGCTGTCGTTTTTGTTAGTACTTTTAGCTATTTTATTGGCGTCAAACAGTAATCTTGTCTCTGCTGCTAGTGCCACTAAGTATGAGAGTTATCAGTCGTTTAACCATGCTTATATCAACATTGCTGATGTAAACATCAATTTTAAATTAGGCAAAAAGTTTCATGTGGTGCTGCCGACCAAGTATCATACGTTAACTTTTCGTGATAAAAATAATTATCTTTATATTAATCAAGAAGATGAAGTTCAAAAAAAATTTCCTAAACCTACTTTGACCATTACTGTACCGAAGCAAAATGCTATTCACAAATTAAATCTAGATATAGATGATTGTGATCACGTGTCTATTAGTGGCTTGTCAATTAAGCAAATTAAGCTGGATACCTCAAATACTCATTATGATTTGAACAAGGTTTCGGTATCCCAAAAATTCAAAATTAGTAGCGATGATAGTAGCTATCATTTCCAGCAAAGTCAGCTACAGCATCTTACTTTTGATGATGATAATGGGCGATATCAGTTTGCTAATTGTCAGTTAGATAACGTCAAAACGATTAGTGATGATATGGATGATACACATTTAAGCTTGAATCATTCTAGTTTAAAAAATGCGCAGGTCAATTTTGACGAGTTATATGCAAAAGCTACTAATGGTGCCCAATTTCTGGGGGAAAATGTTTTTAATGGTGATGAGATGCACCTAACTTTGGGCAAGATTAATCCTGATGTACGCTTAATGGACGATGACATATTAACAGTCAATGCACCAAAACGAAAATTAATTAAGAATTTAAAGAATAATCAGAGCAAAGATAACCGATTAAAAATTGAGGTTGAAGAAGGAACAATTAAATAATGCTTAATTCGCTTTTATTGTTGCCTTAACCTTTTTATGTTTATCATTTGAATTATTTGGGGAGAAAATTTTTAATGAAGTCAAAATATTATATTCAATACTTAATATCAATTGTGCTATTATTGTTTGCTGTCTTGATAGGCGTAAACAATAATTGTGCAACGTCCTTAGCTGCTAATGTGCAAACATATCAAAGTAATCAGCCCTTTGATCATGTTCATATTGGTATTGTTGATGCCAATGTCAATATCAAACAAGGCAAACAGTTTCGGGCATATTTCCCGACAAACTATCATATTATAACTTTTCGCAATCAAGATCATTACTTGTATATTGAACAAAAAAATCATGGGGTGCGCAAACATGTGAAGCTGAGTTCACCCAAACCGACGATTACGATTACGGTACCGAACAAAGATGCTATCAAAAAGTTAGACCTTGGTTTAGACGACGGTCAGGTGACTCTCAATGACTTGTCCATTCAACAACTGAAGATAGATTCTTCTGATGCTCAGTACAACTTGCAAAATCTGGTGGTCACCCAAAGGTTGAGGATTGATAACGAAGGTGGTCGTTATCAGGTACAAAATAGTAACCTCAATAATGTAGCGTTTGATGATGATGATGGTCAATACCAATTTGATCAGTGTCATTTAACTAATGTTACTACCATTAGTGATGGCTTTGATGATACAAATTTGAAGTTCAAAGATGCTGTTTTAAATGGATCTAATATTAATTTTGAAGATTTGAAGATGAAAGTCACTTTGAAGAACACTAAATTGCTCGGGCAGAATGTTTTTCATGGTGATGAATTAGCCTTAGACTTAGATAAAGGAACTTCTGATGTCCATTTAGTAAAAACAGGTAAACTCAACATTAGTTTTTTCAAGCGCCAAACGATCCAGCGTCTGCAAAATAATCATAATAAAAAGAATGTGCTAAAAATAAAAGTTACAAAGGGGACAATTAAGTAATTAGCTTTAGAAATAATGTGGCTTGAAGTTTTATTAAAATATTTGAATTATCTGAAGTGTTGGTGAATGATTTCAGCAACACTTTTTTTGTATTGTAATTTTGAAGCTGACGTTTGAACATTCTATTGAATAATAAATAGTTATTATTATTTTTTAGTTCTTTTAGCAGTAATTAACTCAAGCTATCAATGCTAATCTATTAATTTTGACTATAAAAATTAGTAGTTAGTACATTATTCGAAAATTTAAATAGAATTCAACTTTGCCTTTTCTTAAAGTATAACAATCTGTTCTTTTTATATTAATAATTGACTAAAATAATATTAAAAAAATAATGAAAATTTTAATATTATTGATATAATATGCTTATCTCTTTTTTGAGAGGTTTAAATTTAGGAGGGATTACTGTGGCAGGACAAATAGCCGTTACACCAGAAGAACTGAGATCACAAGCAACGCATTATACACGTGGAGCGGACAGTGTAGATAACGTATTGAGTGATTTAAAGAGTACTCAGGAACAAATTCGCGCTGAATGGAAGGGGAATGCTTTTGAAAAGTATGATGTGAAATTTCAAGAATTATCCGGAAAAGTAACACAATTTTCACAGCTCCTCAGAGAAATTAAGGCGCAGTTGGATAAGTCAGCGCAAGCAATGGAAGATGCTGATAATCAAATTGGTCAAGCTTGGAGTTAATTAGTTTTAGTCAAGAGTGGTTTATTAAGGATCGCTCTTGGCGTTACATAAGTAATAAAAGTCCGTACATAGCTTTATAACCTTGGTTTATTAAGTAATTTAACCAGCTATGACTCAACTATGATAGTACAGGAAGATAGGTTTTTGATTAAACGACTATTACATTTTATACAAACCAACAATAAAAATATTGTCGCGATTATTTTAATAATATTAGTGACTTTAACGATTGCCTTATTTGCATTCAGAACTAAGCAAACCAAAGATCCGAATGCGAATAAAGTATTGCAAGTAGGCTTAGTTAATGAAGATAACGGTGGTCAATTTAATGGCAAACAATATAATTTTGGCCGAGATTTTGTCAACCTATTAACGCGCAACCATGATATTTCGTGGTATTCCATTCCACGTGATGTTGCTGAAAATGGCTTAAAGCATCGACGGTATGATTTGATTGTGATTTTACCATTTAATTTTTCTAATAAGATTCTCCAGTTTCAAGCGGCTGATTTTAAAAAGATTCGGGTTTTATATAAAATTCGTGAAAATAAAAATCCTACTTTACGCAATAAGATTACACAATTGAATAATCAAATCTTAAATAAACTCAATTACAAAGTTACAGAAATGTATCTAGCTAGTATTTTGTTTAACTTGCACCAAGCGCAAAGACATCTAGAAGTAGTTAATATTAATGAACAACAGTTGAGTAGTAATTTAAAAAGTAACCTGAATAATCCCTTGGCTGCTTTGATTAAAGAATATAGTCAGACGCAGCCCAATGCTAGCGATAATCCAGTCAGCAATTCGAAGGATAATGCAGGTGCTGAGCAATTACAAAATTTATTGCAAAATCAAGGCATTAATGGCTTGCAACAAATTAATACCCAAGCTCAAGAGCTGCAAAGTCAAGCTAATCAGCAATTAAATGAACTTAATACGCAAGCTAATTCTGTAATTCAAGCTAATAATCAGCACTTTTTAGATTTAGTATCTAATCAATATGATGCTTTTCAAACCATTATCAATGATGACTATTTTAATTTGAATCAATTACAAGCTCCAGCTATGCAAAAACAAATTAGTGACTTATTGAATTCACCTGTTTGGTTATCAGAGACTGATGCTGCGCTGGTTCAAGAATTACAAAATCAAAAGCTACAATTGGGGTTAACTCGGGATAAATTAAATCAATGTTTAGTAACATTGCAATCCAATGCAGTAGGTAACGCCGATGGCACTAGTGTAGTTGGTGATGAACAAGTTAGTTCTGTGCGGCAGCAATTGCAAACAATGATCAATACAGCCATCACGCAACTACCTAGTAATAGTAGTCAAATTTTGCAACAAATCAGTCGTGACGGTGAGTTAACGAGAGAGCAAACTCAAAGATTACAAGTCGAGTGGGCTGCTGTCAATAACTTTCAAACAACAGGTTCCTTTCAAGGACAAGAAGTTGCGCTTCAACAAGCAACTTTACCACCAGCTAATCAACCCCTAGTGTTAAATCTGCCAGCCCATCAAAGCGTCTTTTTGAATATCAGCAGTACCCAAGTTGACCTCAATAACCTAGCACGTCAGTTGGAAGAAAATAATTTGCCAGTAGTTATTCAAGATCAAGGTTTAGCTATTAATAATTTGGGCGACCAACAAAGCTTAACTTTATATCCGCAAGTTTTGACTGAGCAACCCGTCAATTATGCCATGACAATTGATGCTCCAGCACTAACGCAAGGAATACTCAGTAACTTGGTTCAGAATCACAGTGGCAATTTAAGTCAACCATATTTGGACTTCATCATTACTTTAAATCAGGCTTATACATTCATCACTACGTTCAATAGCCTACAATTAGAGCCCAAGACAACAGCTGCAGTACCGGCAAAGACTGTTTCTACGTTTGATGCGAATTTAGAACAAAAATTATTAGCCATTTTAATCAACGTGCATAGTGCTGAAGATTCCATCACTAAATTACAAACGCAGTATGAGGAACAATTACAACAAAACCACCAAGCGCAGGCGGATTTTCAACAATTGGTTGTTAAGATTCAAAAGTTATATCAGGAACAATTAGCTAGTTACCGGCAACATCAAACCATGATTTCACCGGTCGTTGAGTTCAATACACAATTGTTAAGTGACCCCGCACCGTTAGATTTTTCGCCACTGATGAAATTGGCACAACAAAGTAGTACACAGGCCGAACAAACAAATTCTCAATTACAAGCTTCTTTACAACAAATGCTGAATCAATCGCAACAATTAGATCAAAACTTGACGAACCAAGCGCAAGCCACAGCGACGATTGATAATGATTCTAAAGCATTTGTCCAGCATGGTAATAAATTACTGCAACAAGCGAAGGTACTCCTTAATAATTGGCAGCAAGTTGTGGCCACTAATGCTGACTACAATCACAATTTTGGTCAGTCAATGAGTAATACTAAAAATGATGATAATGCTGCTCGCAAAATTTACGGCAATCTGGCTCAGCCGTTAAAATTTCAAAATGCGGGGACAATTCGCAATCTTAGTTCAATTTTTCCTTATTTTTTAACACTAGCTAACATTATTATTGGTGGTTTTGCGGCGTTGCTGATTGTCGGTAATGATCAGCACAATCGCCAACTTAAACCATTTAAAGTAGCAGACCATTGGGAATTACCGACAACCGGTTTGGGGTTGTACCAACAATATGCTTTGATTTTAGTTTTAGGAATTAGTTTCTTAGTGGCCTGGACGACGCGCCCGTTATTGCGCCACCTTTTGTATCCACAACTGTGGTTAATAATCGAAACTTTGATTCAAGCGACAGTGATTGAAGCCGCCATCGCGTTATTCAAATTTTTGCGGTCAGTCGGTAAATTTATTTTTGTTTTCTTCTTTATTGAATATATTTTTTACACGCCGGCATTGGGTCAATATTTAACCAAAAGTCCTGGAGTTGGTTTCTTTTTGAAATATACTTCGCCATTTCAACAAATAGAAGACATTTACTCAAATGTTTTTACTAATCAAGCAGATAATGTCCTGATCATTCTGATTTTTAGTGTGTTGCTATTAGTTTGTTTAATGGTTAATTGGTTATTTAAGGAAAAATTATATGTTACAGAAATTGAAACTTAGCTGGTTATTAGTTGTAATCATCCTTATTGGCGGATGGAGTTTCCAAAATATTGATCTTTTGGCAGCCCGAAGGTCTTTGGATGACGGCAAGATGACAATTAATAATACGATTTTAAACAGCAATCAAGATACCAGTGAGGCAAGTTCAGCTAGTGCTAAGCTGAGTGCGAATGATTTCTTTTTTCGGCAGGATAGTTTTGAGCAACAACAACGCCAACGAAGACAGCGTTTTTCACAAAATACGCAATTAACGCAACGGCAATTATTTACTAACCAATGGCCTGCTAAACCAGATTTATTAGTTCAACACACCAAAGGACGACTTTTTCAAGTTCCAGAATCAATTTCGGCAGCTCATACCAAACGTCATCAGCAGACTAATTCATGGCGAAAACTGAAATACATTCTATTAATGATGCTGGCATTATTTTTTATTGGCATCGGTTGTTGGTTAGGGAAGCACAAACGCATGATTAGGAGATTTTTTAAACGATGAAATATATTAACGTCACCATTTTGATCCCAGCTGCGAATCATTATGTCCAAGATTTGAGACTGCCCATACAATTGACAGTCAATCAACTAATTGCGCTCTTAATTGATGATTTAGCTCAACGAGCAATTGCTCTCAATACAAGATTACTTAATGTAATTAAAGCGCAGACGAAAAGCTTATTGTTGGTTAACACAGATTTATTAGCAGACTTTCCTTTAGCAGACGGCGATATTTTACAAATTTTTTAGTGGAGGAGCAGCAATTGGCTAAGCAAAGACAAGGATTTGAAATTGATGGCTATCAATATCAATTCAATTATTTAAAATCAGGAAGCATTACCGAAGAATTAACGGCTGATAGTGTTCAAGATGCTCAATTGATTGATTATTTAGGATTAAAGCAAGATCAATTAGTACCATTAATAATCAAGCCACAAGATCAAGCTTGGCAACTGCAATATCAGGTGGCTGCTGATTGGCACAATTTTCAACAATTGGCTAGCGACTTATCGCGAGTTGATAAAATTCGCTTATGTTTGAATTTACTAGAGCTTTGGCAATTACGTAATTCACGAATTGTGCCCGTAGTGCACCCTGATAATATTTTTTTTGACGTCAACTTACGACCCAAAGTTTTACACCGTGGAGCGGTAGGTATTGTGACGCCATCAACGCATGCTCATTTATTAAAGCAATTGAAAGCTTTTATCGTGATGGTGTTAGCCAATAAGTATACATTTAATCGCTTGTATAAAGGCTTAATGGCTGATAAGAGTTTTGCTGGTTTGAAGTATCAGAAAATCATTCGTGCCAAAAGCGTTGCCACTTTAAAAGAGCAGCTACAAGTTTTGTATCAACAAGCTTTGACTGTTGAACAGAAGCAATTAGTCGTCGCCTCAAAAAAGCAATTTAATCTTTATCACTGGGGATTTTTATTGGAATCAGTGGTCACGACACTGGTCGGTTTAGCGCTGATTTATTTATTAATGGTTGTTGTGCCGCAAAAACAATCCTTAGCTGAAGGAACGGGCTCTTATTTGCAGCAAGATTATGATCAGGCCATTAATCACCTGAGCAAAATTAGAGTTCAACAAATGCCGAAAGTTCAACAATTAATGCTCGCCAAATCTTATGTTCATGTTGATAATCTCAATCATCAACAAAAAGCTAATATTAACAAATCACTAAATATGAATTCTGATCCTAACTATTTAAAATATTGGATTTATGATGGACAAGGCAATTTTAACCAGTCATTGGATGCTGCCAAATACTTAGGAGATCAGCAATTAATCTTGTTTTCGTATACTAAATTATATTCACAAGCGAACAATAATCCGCATTTAACCGGTGCTAAGAAGCAGAGATTATTGAATAAATATTCGAAACTAATTAAAGCTTATACGAAAAAATTACAGAAAGAATAGAAGACATGGCTGAAATTTATCAATTATATATCTGGTTAAAGACGAGCTACTCAGTGTTGAAATTAGATACCACTGAACAAAATAATTTTACTTTAAGTACTGATTATCATGATACTTATTATGTTCCAGAACTAGAGCAACCACTTGAATTGACGATTAATACGGATTCTCAGTTTTGCTTAGCTGACCAAGTATTAGAATTGGGACAAGTAATAACAATTCAACAACATATCCAACTTTTAATCTTGGCTGATACACTAATTCCACTCAGTTTTGATGTTAACCAGCTCAACATGGGACAGCCTTTAAGTTTAGGAGCTAACGCATTCAATGATATTCAAATAGCGATTAATTGTGATTTTCTCATTCAAAAGACAGCTGATGCCAAACAGTTTCAAGTAATGGGCGCTTTTAAAACGCCAGTCTATTTAAATCATAGTTTAATAACAACCACAGTAATTAATTTTACTTATGGGGATGTGCTGGCGATTGATGGGTTAGAAATAACTTTGCAGCCTGATAATTGGTTAATCGTGAAAGATTTGTTGCAGCAATTTGTCAAAAGTACCCTGTTTTATCGGCAACAAATAAAGCACTGTTATTCAGATGATTATCCAGAGTATCATCGCTCACCGCGGGTGATCCGTGCTTTACCGACAGCTAAAATAACTTTAGATGCACCACCCATGCCCGCAGAAATTACTAAAAATAAATTATTAAAAACGATTACGCCGCCGTTGGTAATGGTTGCTGCTTCGGTTGTAATGGCAGTAATTAGCCATAACATGACCACCATGATTATGATGGGAGCGATGAGTTTGACAACGACTGCTTTTGCGATTAGTAGTTACTTTAATGATAAAAAAGAACAAAAGCAAAAAGCTAATCAAAGAGTGCAAGATTATCATGATTATTTACAAACTAAAATTGTGGAGATTCAATCACAAAAGCACCAAACGCGCTCGGCCTTAACTTATCACTTACCATCACCGCAAACGATTAGTCAATTGATTTTGCGTAATAGTGCGCGGATTTATGAGAAAAACAAATTTCAAACGGACTTTTTAACGGTCCGTTTAGGGTTAGGTAATTTTACCGGACAATATCAAGTTAATTTTTCGCCGCAAGAATTAAAGCATGATGCGTTATTAGACAAAGCAAAAAAGATTTATCAACAGGCACTTCAGGTGGAACACTCGCCATTAGCAATTAGTTTGTTGTCCGCAGGGGTGGGACTAATTGGTGATCAAGTCCAAGTCAATCAGGCTTTGCAGAATTTGGTGCTACAAATTGCGGCCTTTCAAAGTTACCATGATGTCCGGTTCGTTCCAATTTTTGATAGTCAGCAACAAGATTTTTGGCAAGAGTTTCGATGGTTAAAACATTTTCGTTCTAGTGATAGTAATACGTTAAATTTTGTTGATGATGATCAAACGCGTGACCAAATATTAACGGCCTTATTGCAACTATTAAAAGAGCGCGAACAAGCTGTGAAAGAAAAAGAAAACAAAGATCAAAAAATTAGCTTCGCACCGTATTACATTTTGATTGTACAAAATGAAGAATTGATTATTAATCATGGTATTATGAAATATTTGTCACACGATATTTCTGAACTTGATGTCGCAGTGATCTTTGTAAAGCAAACATTGGCTGATTTACCGGAACATATTGAGACAGTGGTCGAATATTATGATAGTCAGCAGGCAGAAATTGTGATTGAGAACGGTCAACTAACTTCTCAAAAATTGGTTCCGGACGCTCTGGAAACAATTGATTTAGAGGCGACCGTGCGACATTTAGCCGCCTTAGACCATAAAGAAAGTCTCAAAAATTCTTTACCAACATCTGTGGGTTTATTGGAATTGTACGATGTTAAAACCGTGACAGAATTACAATTGCAAAAACGTTGGTCAGTCAATCTTCCCTATAAAAGTTTAGCTGTTCCGTTAGGATTACGTGGTAAAGATGATTTAGTTAAATTGGATTTGCATGAACGGGCACATGGTCCACACGGTTTAATTGCCGGAACGACAGGTTCAGGAAAATCCGAATTAATTCAATCGTATATTGCTTCATTAGCAATTAACTTTCATCCCGACAACGTGGCCTTTTTGTTGATTGATTACAAGGGCGGTGGTATGGCGAACCTTTTCAGTGAATTACCACACTTATTAGGGACCATTACAAACTTAGATGGTAGTCAAAGTTTAAGAGCTTTAGCGTCAATCAAAGCTGAGCTAGAAAAGCGGCAACAGTTATTTGGCCAATATCAGGTTAATCATATTAATGAGTATCAAAAATTGTATCATGACGGCGTTGCCGAAGAAGCTATGCCCCATTTATTTTTAATTAGTGATGAATTTGCTGAATTAAAATCTGAACAACCCGATTTTATGCAGGAATTAGTTTCAACAGCGCGCATTGGGCGTTCATTAGGCATCCATCTAATTCTTGCAACGCAAAAGCCGAGTGGGGTGGTTAACGAACAAATTTGGAGTAATTCTCGTTTTAAAATTGCGCTCAAGGTTCAAGATCAAGCAGATTCCAATGAAATTTTGCATACGCCGGATGCAGCTTCAATTGTTGAACCAGGGCGTGCCTATCTGCAAGTTGGTAATAATGAGATTTATGAGTTGTTTCAAAGTGCATATAGTGGACAAGATTATCAGCCAACTGCTTCTAAAAAGCGCACAGCGCCACCGCTTTATTTAATTAATGAGTTAGGCCAATATGAAAACTTATCAGTTGATTTAAGTGGTCTGACCTATCTTGATACGCAATCTCAAGTAACGAAGGTTTCTGAATTGACGGCAGTGATCAATTACATTGCACAATTTGCGCAAGATCAAAATATTGCTCGGCTACCCCAACCGTGGTTACCGCCTTTAGCAGCCCAATTATTTTTGCCAGATTATGTTCAAACTGATTATCAACAGAATTGGTCGCAGGCGCAATTTAATTTACGAGTAACGCATTTTAGGACTGATCACGTTAAGTCATTTTGCAACCACGCCACTAACTTTAGATTTAAACTTTAAGCAAGCTGTGCCTGAAGAAATTTTGACACGCTTAAAACAGTTAATTCACGTGCAATTTTCCAACCAGGCGGTCCAAGTCACGCCGTCATCCAAGAATGCGACACTTTTTTTAATTTTGAGTTTAATTTTATTACTTAACACGATTGCCGCCATTATTACCGTGTTTCACCGGCGGCGTAGTATTCCCACCACTTTAGCGTGGTTGATTGTCTTAATTTTATTACCTGTCATTGGCTTTTTAATTTTTGCTTTCTTTGGCCGCGGGATTGCCCAAGAAAACCTCTTTGCCATTAGTAATGCCGAACATATTGGGCTTGATCGATTGAAGCAGATGGTCAACCAGAGTAGCGAGCAAAAGCGCCCGTTAACCCCCAGCGATACGACTTTACTTGCCCAACGTCAAATCGATTACTTTAATCATAATGATGATGTTCCTGTGACAATCCATAATGATCCCCAGATTTTTACCGATGGTCACGCCAAATTCGCCGCGTTAGAACAGGATTTGCGTAATGCCCAAGAAACCATTCATTTAGAATACTATTCTTTTTTTAATGATGAGTTAGGGCGCCAAGTCTTAGATATTCTGACTCAAAAAGCTCAAGCTGGCGTTGAAGTACGCGTGATTTACGATCGCTGGGGGTCTCCCGGGGCCAACAAAAAGTTCTTTCAACCACTAGTTGCCGCTGGGGGGCAAGTCATGCCCTTTATCACTTCACAAAATGCCATCGCTAAGTACCGTTTAAACTACCATTTGCACCGCAAAATCGTCGTCATTGATGGACGCATTGGTTGGACGGGCGGCTTTAATATTGGCAATCAATATCTTGGCCTCAAACCCAAGTTTGGTTATTGGCGCGATACTCATGTGCGTATTTACGGTTATGCCGCGTTATCTTTACAAGAACGCTTTGTTTTAGACTGGAACGCTTCCGTCGATCGCCACCACGAAAAGATTTTATTTCAGGAAAAATATTTTCCCACGCAAATCAAACAGCCCCAGCACATTACCCCGATTCAAATCGTTTCTGATGGTCCCGACAGTAATTTTGACACGCTCAAGGGTGGGTTCATGAGTTTAGTCATGAGTGCCAAAGAAAGCATTTTAATCCAAACGCCCTACTTAATTCCGGATGAACCAATGATTGACGCCCTCTTAGTGGCCGCACGCTCCGGTATTAAAATTAAAATCATCATCCCCGACAAACCAGATCATCCCTTTATTTTTCGAGCTACACAATTTTATGCCAATTTATTAAGCGAGCACAATATTGAAGTTTATAATTATAATAATGGTTTTATGCATGCCAAAACGGCTGTTTTTGACAATCAAGTCAGCGCTATTGGTTCAATGAACCAAGACTACCGCAGCTATAGCCTCAACTTTGAAGCAGATGCCTTCTTTTACGATACTCAGGTCAGCCAACAGCTAACGGAGATCTTTCAAGAGGATTTAAAACACAGCACCTTGTTGACTCCCGAAATCATTCAGCAACAGTCTTACTGGCTCCGCTTTAAACAACTTTTCTCACGCTTACTGTCACCAATCTTATAAATAATTATGTACTAAAAAACCTTGTTTTCCAGAAAATCATCTAGAAACAAGGTTTTTTTATTATATTTAATTTTTGTCCGCAAACTACCTACATGTGAGCAATTTCGACTTCGATATTCTGTGGTAAAACTGCTTTTAACTCTTGCTGTAATTGGGCGACCGACTGTTTAAACGTCATTTGAATATTTTGCCGATTAGCCACGGTAAAAATTGAAATTACTTGCACGGGGGCATTAGGCAATTCTACCGGAATCAGTGTTACATGAGTCAATTTTTGATAACTCAGTGAATTAGAAAAAAAGCCGCTGGTCACTAAGCGCTTTTGCGCCATACCGCCAGTACCTTGCATTAAGGTCACTGTTAAAAAGGCAGCCACCATTACCACGTACCACCACGAATCTTCCGGCATGGATAACACCCACACTCCAAAAATCACAGCAATAATTAAACTGGAAATTTTATATTTAGCATGTACCACAATCTGAGATTGCCAATACAAATTATTTAGTAGCATCGCTACAAAAAAGATATCAATTAAGATTAGTAGCCAATCGTTTAGCATAATGTCCCCCAATTAGTTAATTTGTGAAAGCAAATAAGCTGGAACTACAAAAATTTTTCGTCAATTTACACGAACATTTTTTCTGATGGTACTCCATTTGTCCCAATCTCAATGAATTGCTTCTAAACTTAAATATGATAACATTTAAGTAAGAACTCGCAAACCAAAAGTTCGCAAAAATCTGGCTTTTTGTACCAGATCATTAACATGTAACAACAGTGGTTTTAATATTAAAGGAGGTTCCTTATGAAAATTCCTACCCGCACCACTTATGATGGCTTAATTTTACCACAGATTGGCTTTGGAACTTACAAATTAAATGGCGCAACAGGCGTCAATGCCATTACCAGTGCCTTAAATGCCGGCTATCGGCTCTTAGATACGGCTTTTAATTACGAAAATGAAGGCGCTGTCGGTCAAGCCATTAAGCAAAGCGGCTTGCAACGCTCGCAAATTATTGTTTCTTCTAAATTACCCGGGCGACACCATCGCTACCAAGAAGCACTTCAAACGATTCAAGAATCGCTTTATCGTGCCGGTTTAGACTACTATGACCTGTACTTAATTCATTGGCCTAATCCTAAAGAAGACCTCTATGTCGAAGCTTGGCAAGCCTTAATTACAGCTCAGCAAATGGGTTTAATCAAAACAATTGGCGTGTCTAACTTTTTACCAGAGCATATTGACCGTTTAATTGCCGAAACTAACGTCAAACCAGCAGTTAATCAAATTGAATTGCATCCTTATTTCTCTGAAGCCACATTACGGCACTACGATGATCAACATCAAATCATCACTTGGGCTTGGAGTCCGATCGGCCGTGCTAGTTCTATGTTATCCGACCCCATTATTCAAGGTATTGCGCAAGATTTAGGAAAAAGTGTCGCGCAAGTGATTTTACGCTGGGAAATTCAACTCGGCGTCTTGCCGATTCCAAAAGCTACACATTTTAGTCGGCAGCAGGAAAATTTGCAGGTCTTTGATTTTGAATTAACTCCTGCACAAATGCAGACAATTACTAATTTAGACCGACCTGATGGGCGACTCAAGAATCAGGATCCCGCTGAATATGAAGAATTTTAATAATTAAAATTAAAAAAGGTCCAAAGTTACTGTCAAATTATCGCAATGTTTGACCAGTAATTTTGGACTTTTTTGCTGTCTGACTACCGGCCGTGCTGATTTTTAATCAAACACGCTATCCCTAATCCGAATAAACTAATTGCGAAAAATACCCCAAAGACCAAATGAAATTGTCGTTGTTGCCGCAGAACTAACGTCGCACCATTGGCGGGTAACGCCAATAAAAGTGTGGCTAACGTGACGCCAAAAGAGCCTAAGATTTGTCGTGCGGTGGTAATAACCGCCGTACCATGCGCAATATATTTTTGAGGCAACACATCGGCTCCCAAGGTCACCGCTGGCATCATTACAAAGGCATTGCCACCTTCAATCAGCGCTGCCAAAATCATTAACCAACCTAAATTTAACCGTTGCTGCAACACAAATAATAGTAACCAACCGCCAGTAATCATACTCATTCCTAATAGTAACGTCACTTTAAAGCCCCAATGATCCGCTAATTTTCCGGTTAAGGGGTTCAAGAGACTTAACAAAACCGCTCCTGGAACTAACGCCATTCCAGAAGTAAAGGCCGTTAAATGCAAGATGTTTTGGTAATACAACGGAAAAATAATCGTTACCACGATTAAGGCAATATAAGAAATCCCCGTTAATAATACTGCCCAATCAAAATTAATTTGTTTCAAGACCCGCAATTCTAGCATGGGGTGCAAGCTAGTCAATTGTCGCCAAATAAAAACTGCTAAGCCCAGACTACTCAAAATTAAAATCACACTTAAACTAAAGGTCCACTGCTTACTTTGCCCCCACTTAGTTAAAACATATAAAAAGCCAATAAAATTCACGGTTGAAAGAGCAGAGATGAAATCCAGTTTTGTCGGTTGTAAAACTAAGGGGCTCGTGATCGTAACTAAAGAAAGACCTAAGACCACTGTAATAATGAAGGCAAAACAAATGAAGACCGCTTGCCAAGTAAAAAAGCGTAACACAATCCCCGAAATAATCGGTCCAATAGCTAATGCTGATCCCATAACTAAGCCCGCGGTCCCCATCACGCTGCCACGCCGCTTAGATGGTGTAATTTTTAAGAGCACCGTTTGATAGGCAGGGAATAAAACACCTACAGCCATCGCTTCCAGAATGCGTCCGAATAGCATTAAACCAAACGTTGGCGCCCAGATAATGATCACGGTGCCCACATCAAAAATGGCTAATAAGTTTATAAATAATTTTTTAAAAGCTACATTAGCCAACAACCACGGACTCACTGGAATCATCACCGTCATCACCAACATAAAACCGGTAGTCAACCATTGAATAGTGGTTGCCGGCACCGCAAAATAATGCATTAAAGTCGGATACGCTGTTGACAAGGAAGACTGACTGATGGACATCGTAAAAGTTCCTGCTAATAACGTGGCCACAAACCACCAATGCGCACTTTTGGATAAATGGATTGAATCAGCCATTGCCATCGCTTCTTTCAAACAAACAAATTAAAACAGTTTTATTAGTTAAACGCCCGCAAATCCTTGATAATTAAGGCAACTACTCGCCACAAAATTATTGCTAGTTACTAACCTCGACTTATTTTCCCCCTCATTATTAAACCCTTTTCAGAAAATAGCAAAGAAAATGTTTTTTAAGTTCACCTAATTTAAGGTTTAATTTTGGCGAAAGTAGGAGTATCATTGTTTTTTGGAAAAACATGAGGAGGAATTCTTTTGGTTGAAAATACAAAGAAAAAACACCATTTAATTGAATATGCCAATGGTCCTTCCTTGGAGGAAATCAACAGTACCGTTGAAGTTCCCCATGGCAAAGGCTTTTGGCGCACATTATTTGCCTATTCTGGTCCTGGAGCCTTAGTTGCTGTCGGTTATATGGATCCCGGTAATTGGTCCACATCTATTACTGGTGGTCAGAATTTCCAATATTTATTAATGTCCATCATCTTAATTTCAAGTTTAATTGCCATGCTTTTACAATACATGGCCGCTAAACTTGGCATTGTGACGCAAATGGACTTAGCGCAAGCAATTCGCGCTCGGACAAGTAAATCGCTTGGTGTCATTCTCTGGATTTTAACGGAGTTAGCGATTATGGCGACGGATATTGCGGAAGTTATTGGGGCCGCGATTGCTTTATATCTCCTGTTTAATATTCCGTTAGTCATCGCCGTTTTCATTACCGTCCTGGATGTTTTAGTCTTGCTGTTATTGACTAAAATTGGTTTTCGAAAAATTGAAGCGATTGTTGTGGCCTTAATTTTAGTAATCTTGGTCATCTTCGTTTATCAAGTAGCTTTATCTGATCCCAATTGGGGTGGCGTTTTGAAGGGATTAGTTCCTTCAGCTCAAGCCTTTTCTTCACATCCTGTTGTTAATGGCATGAGTCCGTTACAAGGTGCTTTAGGAATTATTGGGGCGACAGTTATGCCACATAATTTGTATTTGCATTCTTCAATTTCGCAAACACGGAAAATTGATCACAACAATCCCGACGAAGTCGCTGATGCTGTGAAATTCTCTGCTTGGGATTCTAACATTCAATTAACCTTTGCCTTCTTTGTTAATGCGTTGTTATTAATTACTGGTGTCGCAGTCTTCAAGACTGGCGCTGTCAAAGATCCATCATTCTTTGGTTTATATCAAGCTTTATCCGATACTTCCAAATTAAGTAACGGCATTTTAATCTCCATTGCCAAAACAGGCGTTTTATCTACCTTATTCGCGGTCGCTTTGTTAGCTTCTGGTCAAAATTCGACCATCACTGGTACTTTAACTGGTCAGGTTATCATGGAAGGTTTCGTGCACATGAAGATGCCACTGTGGTTACGGCGTTTAGTAACCCGGGTTATTTCCGTGATTCCGGTCCTCTTCTGCGTCTTGATGACTAGTGGTCAAAGCCCCATTAAACAGCACGCTGCATTAAACGATTTAATGAATAATTCACAGGTCTTCTTAGCCTTTGCCTTACCATTCTCCATGCTACCGTTATTAATGTTTACCGATAGTAAGGTAGAAATGGGAACCCGGTTCAAAAACTCACTTTGGGTCAAAGTGTTAGGTTGGATTTCGGTTATTGGTTTAACTTTCTTGAACTTGAAAGGTTTACCAGATTCCATTGCCGGTTTCTACGGTGATAATCCAACAGCCGCGCAATTAACCCAAGCCAACGTGATTGCTTGGATCTTAATTGTCCTAGTTTTAGCTTTATTAGTTTGGACGATTGTGGAATTATACAGAGGCAATAAACGCTTTGAAGAATCCCAATTAGCTAAACAATAAAAAAGTTAAGTATTTGAAATATGACTTTAATTAAAAGAAGTGTTCGCATTGATTGTGAACACTTCTTTTTTAGTTCCAACTGTTTTAACAATGAACAACTTGGGCCAAACGCTCTAACAAGTAAACCACGGGGACTTGACTGGTGAGATTCACCGATTGGCCAATAATACGACTATTAATATGGTAGGAAAAATTTAAATCCGCTAAAGTAGTTAAGGAATTATGGTCATCATTGGTAATACTAACCAAGGTTGCCTTTTGATCATGAAAACTCGTCGCCTGCTCCAGCATTTGCTCAGTTTCACCACTCACCGATAAAATCATCACCACATGATTATTCATAGCCGCATGTCCTAGTTGAATAGGATAAAAAGGATCAGCAATCACGTAAGCTTCACGCCCATTATTCACAAACTGCCGCGCCCCGTAACTAGCCAAATCACCGGAAGTCCCTACACCGAGAAAAACAAAAATCGTCGCCGGATCAAACAAAGTTTTAAACTGCTGAATCTTTTGGTCATAGTTTTCAATATGGGAAAAATAATCGTGCGCTTGATAGGTAATATCATCCACTAAGCCTTGACCAGCTACTTCTTGCTGTAATTGCTGGCAAAATTCATAATAATGCTGATAACCTAAACGATTAATTGTCCGTAAGACTGAGGCCGGCGCCACCCCTAGTTTAGCAGCCAAATGACGCAAACTGTAATCTTTGACTTGC
>NZ_JBYLUB010000003.1:0-198784 GCF_058107205.1 Bombilactobacillus sp. ESL1097
AGCTCATAGGACTTGTACCCTTGGGTATCATTTTGATACCCAAAATACATTTGCCTAATTTTTTATAGAAACTGAACTTTAGTATTTTTCAAATTTATCTAAAGTATTTTTATTGCATTAACATTAAGTGAAAAATACATCCAAATATATAACCGTGTTCAACGTTCAGTAAAAAAACTGATTAAGTGTTTAATAATCTAAATTTCACGTAACATATTTTTAGTTGTTATTTAAATTTTGAAATTGTTTGATACTTATCAAAGTTAAAAAAGGCTCTAAATAAATAATTATTTAGATGCTTATAAGTTTACCTTTTATTTTTAAAGAAAGTATTAAATATGTTAATCATTAAACATCAGTACTATTTATTAATACAAATTATTTTCATTTCAAATTATAATTATTAAAACCAATTAGTTAATCAAATGGATTATTTTATTATAAATCGAAATAATTCTTTAATCATTAAAAATAATAATATATCTTAAATATATAAGGCTTTGATAACAAATTATTTTGTTTAGTTAATTAGTATTTATTACTATAATGTATTTTACTTACTGTAGAAATTAGATTTCAAATATATATAAGCTCTTTTAAACGTAGATCTATATGGTCAAAAAATACTATTATTAAATAATAAGGCATAATAATTTAAAAAATATAGTTTTATCACCATTTAAATATTCAAATAAAGTCAGTGAACCAATTATTAACATTTAAAGTAACGTTCTTTGTTAAAAAATACATAGCAGAAGCTTCTTGCTTAATTTTCACACAGGATAAGCAAGTTGCGGATATCTATTCTTTTTCCAACATTGGTTTCATGCCCAAATACATATCAATTAAATGTTGTACTTTTTATGTAAACGTTATAAACTAGCATCTGTAAACATATAATTATCGCAAAGGGGAGCCTATCTGTGCTGAGAATGATGAAAATCAGACCCTTCGAACCTGTTTTGTTAAGACAAACGTAGGAATTGTGATCAATTGAAAGTATTCTTTTTGCGAAATTGTTGCTGAATCGTAAAAGAATACTTTTTTATTGCCACAACCAAGTATTTATTCGGAAAGTGTGTGCAAAATGCAACAAACAAAGTTGAGTAGTTTATTTTTATTGTGGCTGGGAACAGCAATCTCAATTGCTGAAATTGTTACTGGAACCTTAATGGCTCCCCTAGGATGGGGAAAAGGTATTAGTGCCATTATTATCGGGCACTTGATTGGCTGTTTTTTATTTTTATTACCTGCAGCTTATCTTTCAGCAATTAAACAACAACCAGCTATTGCCGTCACGCAAAGTATCTTTGGTAAGGCTGGAGTTGAAATTTTCTCTGGTTTAAATGCGTTACAGTTACTCGGCTGGACGGCAGTGATGATCGTCAATGCGCAATTGGCTTTAAATAGTCTGGCACAGAAGTTATTTAATTATCATAATACCGTGGTCATGGCAGTAATTGTAGCGGGATTAATTATTATTTGGCTATTATTGAACCATCAATGGCTCTTTCGAATCAATAATTTAGTAGTTATTCTCTTAGCTATCGGGATGCTTTTAGTAGCAGGAATTTTGCTGACACATTCTTTCCCTCATGCACAGCAGCTAAAACTCACTCCGATCAGTTTTGGCAGTGCGGTAGAACTCAACGTGACGATGGTCTTATCTTGGCTACCATTGATTGGTGATTATACCTATCAAGGACAGCAGCCAGTGAAGGAAAGTTTAGTGAGCGTCCTGGGTTACTTTCTCGGTAGTTGTGCCATGTTTGTCCTAGGATTATTAGCCGTTTTAAAATCTGGACAAACTAATTTTAACCAAACCCTAGCACAAACCAATTTGGGCATCATCGCTTTATTAATTATCATCTTCGCGACCGTTACCACAACCTTTATGGATGCTTACTCCGCAGCAACTAGTTTAGATAATATCTGGCATTTAAACCATGTCAATTATTGGGCTGTTGGTATTACGATCTTGGGCTTATTAATTGCACTCAACGTTTCTTTAAAGTACTACCAAAACTTTTTAAACTTTATCGGCGCCATTTTTACGCCATTATTTGCCATTTTATTTGTCAGTGTCTTCTTAATTAAACAAAGGCTCAACTTTTTCTGGAATTTCTGGTGGTGGTTAGTGGGCGTTGTAGCATATTACTTGCTGCAAAAATTAGACTTCATTGGCGGCACTACCTTATTATTACTGGTGATCATCACCAGCGCACTGCTCATCACGGCGACTTTCAGTAAAAAGTATGATTTTAAATAATTAATGCTGTTACATTAATTAGTAGTAGCATTTTTCAAAAGTAAGATTTCTATCAAATTTAATCTCAATTTTTGATTAATTATTGCATTGAACTACCTGTTAAATTTTATTAAAAATTAATTAAATAATAGTCATTATTTGCAATTACTAGTACTGATTTATGCTATATTTAAATTAATCTTTATGAACAAAGCTAAAGGAGTTGATATCATTAAAAGCCAGATCACACACTGAAAGAACCAAGTTAAGATTTCAACATAAAATTTAATTTGACAAGGATGAAAATTAAAAATGAAACTAAAGTTATCCAGTAGCAGCTTCTTACTTGCCCTAATCGGCTGTTTAATGTTAGCTGTACAACCAGTTCAAGCAAAAAACTACGTGACATCAGCTACTAATTTACAAGTTAGTTCCGGCAATACTGCAGTACCCTTATACAGTGATGCTGATTGCACGCAACCAACCGGGGCCACTTTATCAACTAAAATCAACAATTGGCAAGTCTTCGCCATTGGCCAAGCTAGTCCAGCAGCCAATGCTCAGCGCTTATCTTATAAACTAGGGGCCAAGGCCTGGGTCAAAAGTAGCGATGTCTTTTTAGGTGGTGTCGTTAAAAATCAAAAGCCAAATAACTTATTAGAAGCCTATTCTAACTACCAACGGGTGCCAATTTATGATTCGCCACAACTTTGGCACATTACCGGTTATTTGAATTCCAACATTGCTGATTGGAAAATCAGTAAGTATGCTAGTAACAGTGCCACCGGAAATCCCATTACGCGGGTGGACTTAGGAGCTAACCAATGGGTGGATGCCACTAATGACGTAGTGGCCGTGCGTTCGCTATATATTTTTGAAAAGGGGACTCAACTGTTTAACCAGTTTGGAACGCCAACGACTAAAATCCAAGCTGACGACTTTTACAAAGTTTATGGTATTAAAAACATCAACGGACAAAATTATGTCAAATTAGGAACCAACAAACAATGGGCTAACTTAAGTGAAGCTCACACTAACTAATTATGTAAAAAACAGTCTTTATATATCAATATATCTTTATATCTTTGAATTATCAAGTTAGTATATTGATATGTATGTAAGACTGTTTTTTTAGCTTTTAAAACTACTTCATTTTTAATTTGTACGAATTATAACCTTTAATAAACTCCGCAATTTCATCCGCACGATGATCAAAGAGTTTGTTTAAGACATCAACTGCTAATTGAGGATAAACTTTAAAAGATCCATGCTGCTGAAAATCGTTTTGAGCCTGCTACTCGCCCATGGCGAAATCTGTCATTGATGCATTATTCTGGTGGGCTTTTTGTTGCTGCCAAGCCGTATATGCCAATTGCACATCATCATAATTGCCAGCTTTGACATCATCATGAATTTTCTTGAACATTTTTTACTTTCTTTCCGTGAACTACCTCAGCTCTATAGTAACAAATTCTTTGGTGGCAGTTTAATCATGTTTCAAAGCCAATATTAGCACATTTCAACTGAGCAGCGAGGTGATTTTTTCCCAATTCAATTACTCGTTAATCTGTGCCATCAGTTTCAATTTAAAATTTGACATTTCAGCTTGATAATGTTTTAATACAAATCGTTAATTCGATATTTCTAAAAATACAAACAAGGAGTAAAAAATGAATTCTGACGAAAATAGAGTAAAAATTCTCAAAGCTTTAGCCGATGAAGGACGCTTAAAAATTATTCGAATCCTGTTTAACAGTCACCGTGAAATGACCTGTGGTGAAATTGCAGCGCATTTAAACTTAAGTGATTCCACCGTTTCATATCATTTACGAGCTATGCGGGAGGCCGGCTTAACCAAGACCCGTAAAGATGCACAAACACGTTTGATCAGCATCAACGAAGCCACCTTTGCGCAGTACTTGCCCGGATTTTTAACAACTTTGACAGACCACTAAAAAATTTTAGAGCTAATTTCGATATATTTAGAAATAGCGAATTACAACTTGATTAAATGAAACGGAAGTCTTCAATAGATGAAAAAATATGCTAGTTTATTCTTTTTAACAATGTTTTTAATTGGTACGGATACATTTTTAATTTCGCCATTATTACCTACTTTGAGCCACATTTATCATATTCCAACTGCAATTTCCGGTTGGTTAGTGAGTGCCTATGCCATTGGTTATGCAGTCTTTGCTTTAATTTCCGGCCCTATTTCTGACGGCCATGATCGCAAAAAAGTCATGTTATGGGGCTTATTAAGTTTTGCCCTCGCAACTTTACTCTGTGCGTTTGCCAACAGTTTTCCTTTAATGCTAATCTTTCGCTTTTTGGCTGGCGTCAGTGCTTCTTTTGTGACACCACAAGTCTGGGCCTCTATTCCCGTAGTGATTCCGCGAAAACAAGTAGTCAAAGTCATGGGTTACGCCACGGCAGGGATCTCTGTTGCGCAAGTCATTGGGATTCCCATTGGCAGTTATTTAGCCGCTAGTTCTTGGCACACTCCATTCTATGTTATCTCAGGAGCAGCTTTCTTGTTATTACTATTGTTATTTTTCACCTTACCCGAATTAGAAATTAAGTCCCGCCAACATCTCTCCTTTATTCAAATCTATCAACAAATTTTAACTAATCACCAAGCTCTAAGCCAATTAATCGTTTACTTAATTTTCCAAACAGGCGCGTTTACGGTCATGACCTTTGTTTCAACTTGGTTTCAGACTACCTTTCAGCTCTCTTTATCAACAATTGGTACAGCACTCTTGGTCGCTGGCCTGGGTAATTTAATTGGCTCTCTCATCAGCGATAAAATCGTTCAACATTTTGGTCTGAAAAAATCGTTCATGAGTATTGCATTACTTTTAATCATTGTAGATTTACTAACCATTACTGCCGCTAACTTTTGGTTCGCAGAAATTATTTTAATCTTAATTTATTTGTTAAACGGACTAATTTTGCCCTTATTCATGACCATGTTTCAAACTACGGTGCCCAATGCTGGCAGCACTATTTCTTCATTATCCAATTCTGCTATGTATTTAGGCGAAACCTGCGCTGGTATAATCGGGGGCCTCTTATTCAAAGCCTTTAAAAACTATCTCGGCATTGGATTATTTGCCGCCATGATGATCATCATAGCCTTAACTATCCGTTGGATCTTAAACTTAAGAACAGAACGTTGAGTGAAGACCTGAACATCAGCACTATTTATTTTTACTACTCAAGAAGTGCTTATAATTACGCGGTCTTAATTACTATCCGTAACCGGAATGGTAGCAGCACCTCAGCTTATAAATACAAACCGCTGAAAAGTAATGTTCGTATCTATACGAACATTTTCTTTTTACATAAATTTCTTAATTAGTCTTTATATAATCAAAAGACACATTTTAAAGCGTTTGTGCCTTTTGATTACCTTTGATAACGCTTGTAATGGTCATTATAGTATACTATTTGAACTAGCAACCTACAATCCACCAATTAAATCATGTGAAAGGATATAATAACAATGACTCAAGGAAAAACTCCATTACACTTAGCCAAAAGTACTGCAGAATACCGTTTATTAGGACAAGCAAAAAATAAAATTAATCCGTGGGAAGAGCACGTTCATTTCGACGGCTTAAAAGGATCATTTGAATGGTTTTTTACTAAAGTTGATACCACCGAAGCTAGTGTTGTGATTGGCATTACGACGGCCCCCTTTTTTCAAGGTGAGTTAGGTCTGAAACCCACTTTAGATGTGATGATTAATTTTCCTAACGGTAAAAATATTATGAAACACCTTGAATTCGATCCTGCAGACTTTTCCATTTTAAAAAATAACTCTGGGGTGGCCATTGCTCAGAATTACTACCAAAGTACTCAACTGCAACAATTTCATGCACACGCTGAAGTTGATGATCTTGTGATTGACTTAGAGGTTACACCACAAGCACCAGTCTGGCATCCTGAAACAGGACACTTTCTTTTCGGACAAGAACAAGAAAATTATTTTGGCTTTTTTGTAGTACCACCAACTCCCACAGCTCATGTAACCATTCACAGTAAAGAATTAAACCTGGATACTGATGGAACCGGCTACGTCGATCGGGGTTGGATGAATAAGCCCTTGGGGGAAATCTTAAATAACTGGAATTGGTATTACTGGAATTTCAACTAGTACACTGTGATGGCTATTAACATCACTTTTGAAAAAGAATACGGCTATCCTGAATACCCACTTTTTATGGTATATAAAAATGGTGAACTATTAGCTGGCGGGCCAGACACTCAAAATAATGAGCATTTACAATATACTGTTAATCAACAACATTACGATGCAAGTATCCAACGGAACGTGATTGATGCATTCACTTATTCCTATCATGAAGCAAACAAAAACTTTACTTTAAAAGTCCACAATGATCAACAAATCGAAGTACAAAAATGGTTTAATGTCTTACCAGGATCATTGACACAAAAGCAAGCTTCATCAGTTTGTGATGGTGCGGAAGCTCGTTTTACTGGCCGCGCAACTTTTACTTTTGAAAAGGATGGGCAAGTCATTGATCAAATCTCAATTGCTAATGGACCATTTGATGAACTGCAATATATGGGGCATCCTAAAAAATAATCCTCTGACGACCAACATATTTCTCTAAATTATACGGCTTTTTAACTGGAGCTCATCTACGCATTGTTATCTTGTTCTTATGATCCACATTGAACAGGAGACAATGCTTTTTTTATTCAAAGTACTAATCAAATCAAATGAACATCAATAGTTTCGTTTCCAATCGTTGAAACAACAGCATTCCTACTGGCGAGTTAAAGACATTGCCTACCAATTACTTGATAGAACTCTACAATTGATTAGCAAGCGCAAGTACGTATGCCCGAAAATCGGTTTTAAATTGCGACTGATTCAAAATCTGAACTCCCTGTCCCAGACCTAACAAAAACCGGAAACTTTCTTCATTATTCGGCAGACCTATAGTTGCATGAAAGGTCTGCCCATCCGTTTCGTTGATTACCTCCGGACCAAACCGTTCCACAAACACGTCCCGAAAACGTTCCGCAACAGCTAACCAAACTATCGTTTCCCGTTGCGGTTTCATCCCGCTATATAAGACAAGCTTCTCAGCATTAATAGATCGCGGTTCAAATGTTTCTGCTGAGTACTCGATCATGGAGAGTTTTGCAAGAGTAAAAGTTCGAAATGCCTGCCGAGTCATGTCGAAACCTTGAAGATACCAGCGCTGGACTTTGAAAACGATGCGGTATGGTTCCAATGTCCGCTGGCTCATTTGACCACTTCGGTTCGTATAGGTAAACTTCACGATATGATGTTGCCGAATCGCAATTAATCATGCGGTTGCTCGTCTCCGCAGGGCGACCGTTCCTGGCCAACCTTGATATTCAATGACCACTGGCATCAGTCCTTCAGATACAGTAGATAATCCCTTAATCCGATTCAAAGTTTCTCGCAGTTCTGGGGTTGCTAGTAGCGTAGTCGTACCAGATAGCGCAACGAGCAGATTATCAAGATCTGTTTGAGTAAACAACTTTTTGTCCACCTTATAATCTGACATGATGCCAACGCCACCATAACGACCCTGTTTGGTAAAAATCGGAATACCAGCCTCATTTAACGTATCCAAATCTCGATAAATGGTACGAACACTGACTTCAAATAACGTTGCCAACTTGGTTGCTGGGACTATTTCTTGTCGCAGCAGTAGGAAAGCTAGACTAATTAAGCGACTTATTCTCATTCTTTCTCCAATCCTGACATAATTGTGTCATATTTTACTTGCTATACTACGTTTGTTAAATCAATTAAGCAATTGGAGGTTGTAAACATGACAAAAACAGAACTAATTCCTTTTCTATCGTTAAACGGACAAGCAAATAAGGCAATCGCCTTTTACGAAAAAGCACTAGGAGCCGAAGTCGTTTTTAAAAAGACACTGCTTGAGGTCCAACAAATAGGTGCTCCCCTGAAGCTGACGCCTAAAATTGAAAATCAGGTTAGTCACTGCGTATTGGTATTTCCTACCGGTGGCGAATTAATGTTGAATGACACACCTGTTGATAATGCACAATTTGTGATTGGCAATAATCAGAGTATTTGCCTACAATCAACGGACAAAGACCAGATTACGACCCTTTACCAGGGATTAGTGACAAACCAGTACCAGGTTGACATCATCACACCGCTGACCAGTAACGTCTTCAGCCCCGCTTATGGGATCGTGAAGGATCCCTTCAATATTGTCTGGCAACTGACAACTTCAATTCACAATGATTTCTAATTAATCCAACACAATATTATATTTATAAAACTGATAAGACCGTCTCCCTTCGATATGCCACCAAAAATGCCTCCAAAAATCTTAATTTTTGGAGGCATTTTTTATGAGCAGATTATCTAAACAAGACAAAATTGATATTTATAATTTATGGAAAAATTATTCATACGGAATCAAGGAACTATCCGAAAAGTTCTTAATTGATCGATCTACTATTATATATTTGGTGGCTTTACTTGATCGACACGGTATTGAACTACTGGATTGCCCATACATTTCCCATTCTGTAGAATTTAAAGAACAAGCAATCAATCGTGTATTACTGAATTACGAAACCATGTACTCGGTTTCTATTGATTTAGGATTAAAACATCAATCAATCTTACAATCTTGGATACGCAAATACAAAGCAGACGGGTATAATGTGATTAATCACAAGAGAGAAAGAACGACTCAAACTCAACAAATCAAGCTTCTCCAACAAAAAATCCAAGACTTAGAGCAGCAGAACTTGAAAATGCATATCGAGATCGAATTAAGAAAAAAGTTAAATACTCTGATCGACCAGTCCGATCAGAAGAACTAGTTCAAGCAATTATCAAGGTAAGAAAAGAATTCCGCGTCAGCGTTGAGTATGTCCTTAAAATCATCAATGAATCTCCTGATTTACCCAATCCGTCTCGTAGTAACTACTACTATACAAAATCAAAGATAACAAAAACCAAGCTTTAATGATCCATTTATGTTATGAAACTAACTGTCATCACTATGGCTATCGTAGAATTACTTGTGAGTTGAGACGTAAAGGTCATATCAAAGACAATTTAATTCAACGTAATTTTGGTGCAACTAAACCTAATCATAAGTGGTATTGTGTGACATGACTGAGTTCAATCTTCATGGTCAGAAGACATATCTATCGCCCATCATGGATGAGTGTTATTTCCTACACAATTTCTCGTAGTCCCAATCTCCAACAAACAATGACTATGTTGGAAAAGGCAGAGCATAAATATACATCATTATGCACTCTGATCAAGGATGGCAGTATCAACACCAAAGATTTCAATCATGGTTAAAGCAACGTGGAATCAAACAATCCATGTCACGTAAAGGAAATTTGCTCGACGATGGCTTAATGGAGGGGTTCTTTGGTATACTCAAGTGAGAAATGTATTATGGTTTTGAGAAGCAATTTTAAAACTTAGATGACTTAGAGGTAACAACCAAAGAATATATTCATTACTATAATCACCAGCGAATCAAGATCAAATAAAAAAGTGGCTAAATCCTTGATTTACAAGGCTTTAGCCACTTTATTTTGTTGCTTAAAATTGTTTTGATTAGCTATTTTTGACCAAATAGTAATTCATAAAAGCAATTACTATGGTTAAAACTAAAAACACTGCTATTATTACTTGACCGAGAATTTTAAAAATATAGCCGTTGGCTATTAACAGGAACCACGCGCTGGCAGCCATTAATGTTATGCTCAAAGTATTTAAAACGAAACCTAATTTTCTATTAACTTTAATTCTGGCAACAGACAAAACGGTTGCTATGACCAAGCTAGCTGTGCTTAAAATATAAAAAATGGTTGCCGAATTACTTGTCGTTGGATGAAGTAACGATTCTACTAACGAACAAACACTCAAAATTACCATAGCAAGATAAAGTAAGACATCTAAATAATAAGACATTTTCTTAAGCATATGAATTCTCCTTATTCTATTAATTAATTGTTCAACAATTTAAAACGTCGCTGTTGAGTACGTTCACTGATACCTGTTTTACGCTCAATCATTTTATAGGTCATACCCTGCTGGCGTAATTCATAAGCAAAGCGAATTTGTTCGTCAGTGTACGTTTTGGGGCGTCCTTCTCTAAAACCTGGATCATTCTTTTTAGCGTAAGCTTTCCCTTCCTGTGTCCTTGTTACAATCATATCACGTTCGAATTGCGCAAACGCACTAAAAATCGTAAAGATTAATTGTCCTGTTGGTGTATTATCAATCATTCCCATATTAAGAATATGAATCTTAACATTGCGTTGGATCAGATCTTGGATAATCTCCAAAGCCTCTTTCATATTTCTAGTAAACCTATCTAGCTTAGTAACGATCAATGTATCATCTTCTGATAGCAGATCAATCAGCTTTTGAAATTCTGGACGTTGAGTTGTAGTGCCTGTAAATTTTTTCAGAGCCAGCTGTTTTTAACAATTCAATTTGATTTTCCAATTTTTGATCCGTTGTACTAACACGAGCGTAGCCGTATTTCATGTAAAAATCCTTTCATGCTATAAATTATTTTCTGTTATATCATGGATAATTTGCTTAAAAAAAGTTTTTGTGTCGCCATTTGTCAAACGGCGGTCATTATATTCTAGATAATCATTAGCCCGCCACCATTTTTTTAAACTTGCTATTGGAAAGGGAAAATCTTTTGTTTGATTATGCTTAACTGTCAGAGAAAAAGGTACGTCCAAGTAATAGACAAAAGCATTACGACCAAAAAGTTGGATTAAATTTTCTAACATTTCACCATAAACATCTTTGCGTAAAATACCCTCTAAAATAATTACATGATAATGTTTAGACCCGTATTCAACCAATTCTTTTATTAAACTAATTGCTGGTGTACCTGGACGGTCGTTAGCATGTAATATATCACGGCGGATAACATCTTGATGAAGCAAAAAACAATTATCATAACCTAAATATTTTTGTAGATTATCAGCTAAAACTGTTTTGCCACTCCCAGAATTTCCTCGGATTAAAATAAAAATAGTTTCCATACTTTTAACTCCATTCCAAAAATATAGCATGTGTTTATGTCGGTAAGTTATGACGTATTTTAACCAATTTAATTATAAGACAAGTAAAAAAAGCGACACAACCATTAAGTTATGTCGTAAAAGTTTAAAGATACTTCAATGTTATAATTAATTAACAGATATGTTATTCTTATTTATTTTTTCTAAATCTTCATTCTTAATGAGTATTGAATGATATCTTTCTTTAGGAAGTTCTAACTGAATTGCATCTGGAAAATTTGTATCCTCACGACCAAATTCAATGATTAATATTCTATATTCATTCTGCTGAGAATATTTTGGATTTTTAACCGCAAAAGCGTTTAATAAAACTTCTTCCAACTTTTTTTTATCCTTTATTTCATAGAATAATTCTTCGTTATTATCGAAAGACAGAGTTTCATTTTTATATTTAACAAACTTTGTAAAAAAGGTTATATCTATTCCATCATTATCATACCTTCCTAATTCTTTTAGATAATTATTTAAGTGATCTTTTTTTTATGATTTATGTTTTGATCGACAATTTCACATTTTTGGTTATTAAAAGTTTTGACGAAAGATAGCTCTTTATATGCATCTATGCAGTCCTTATTACACATTTCAACCTTCCAATCAAGAAGATTATCTCCCTGAAAAGTTTGTATTCCCGAATTATCTATTTTAGGATTTTTAACAGACTTGTTATTAAATTCAACAGTTTTTATTCGTACCCTGTCTAATTCATGATTAAAATCAGTGAAAAATAATACCGCGTCTTTCCCTTGATTGCTATCACTAAATTTTCTCAATCTATAGACAACATCTTTTTTTATGCTACCATCTTCGTTAAAATCATTATCATAAAGTATAGTAAAACAACTAATATACGATTTAGCATTATTATATAGACCTGATTGATATATTAATTCTGAATAGCTAATTTTTGAACTATCCCTTATTTTAATATAACCCTCCTCATCATCTCCAATAAAAGTATTTTTATCATTTAGAAAGGTTTTTATACTTGGAAAGTATAAAATTCCATTATTTAACTCCTCTGCTTTACAATTAAATTTAATAAATGCTACAGCATCTGTTCTTCTATTAGGAATGTTCATTAAATATCAACCCTTTTCACAAAAACTAAATAACTTTTAATTGCCTCTTAGTGATCGTTTTTTTATTTCCATTATTTTATTTTTCCTTGAAAAAGTTCTTTATGCGTTCCTATTCGAATTAACCTAATTACTGGATTAGTATTATGCGGCAGATAAATGATTACAACGTCTACTTTGCCTTCTGATAAGTGAAAGTCTAAAGTATCATTATATAAACCACACCTATTATCCAGTTTATGTGGACTGTAAGAATCAGGAACACGGCCATGAAGCTGTAACTCACTTAATGCAATCCTAAATTCTGAAATTAATTCTGGATGGTGTTTTTTAAATTTTTGATAATCCTTTTGAAACTGCGGTTCAATCTTAATCTTGTAATTAACGTTATTCATTATTGGCTATCACTATTCAAAAAATCCATAATCTGACTTGTCTCCTCAAATTCAGGAGAGTTATCCGGTATTAAACCCATTTCCTTAGCTTGTGCTTCAATCAAAGCCTTATGAGTTGTATCATTGGGTATTTCGTCAGGAACTATAATTTCAAATGGAATTTTATTTTGAATAACGAACTGTTTAATTGCCATGTTAATGTAACCATTTAATGTTAATCCGGCAATTTCTAGACGCGGTTCTACAGCTTTTTTTAACTGGTCATCTATCCGAATAGTAGTTGGAGTTGTTGTCATTATAAATCCTCCTTTGTATATTTGTATTCATTATAACATACTTAAGAATACAAAAACATAAATAACAATTATAATGAACAGTACAGGCTTCGTTTTTCAATTAGAAACCAAAACGATTTTATTGACGTAAAAATTATTGATTACCATGGGACCGTTTTGTACATAACCTTGAAAAAGTAATTCTTCCTTTTTGGAGTCGAATAACATAAAACATTAAAGAAAGAAGTAATGCTGAGTTATTCTGAATTTTAATAACTACTCCAACAATTGCTAATTATTGTTTGATTTTCGTAAATAAACATATAACAAGCTATAACCTATTCCACAAACTATCGTCAACACTCCGTAAATTAACAGCAACAGTTTAGTGCCTGTTTGTTGAAACAGCAACGTTCCGACTGGTGAACCTAAGGCATCACCTACCAAAAAGCCCGACTGAGCTATGCCTAAATACAGAAAGCTTTCAGTTTGGGGAAACATATCGTATTCCATCAACTCTTTAAAGATAAAAAAGCCGGCGATACCAATTGCCATAATTGTATAAGCAATTAACGAAATATAAATGCCCTTGTCAAATTCTAAAAATGCTACCAACATACTACAACCAACAATGACTTCATTGATAAGAAAGGCCCATCCTGCAGACATCCGCAAATGTCGCCGTTGATAAAAAAGCGATGTTAAAACTGTTAAAATACTAAATATCGTCGTCCAAACAGTTACTGCACTAATTTTTAGACCAGTCTTCCGTAAAATCGCTGGTAAAATAGGATCAATCAAGGCGTTAGTTAACCCCAATAAGAACACCAACAAAAATAATAGTACCCCCGCTAACCGATTCGTTGGTAACGCCACCAACAGACTATGCGGCTTTTTTTGAACTCTACCGTCAGGAATGCTATTAGTCACTGACAGACTGCCCATCAATAAGGCCGCTATAACAATCAAAAACCAGTACATATAATTTGCAGCATGCACTACAGAAATCAACCAGCCAGCAACAATAGTGGCCATCAAAGTAGCAATTTGCATAATTGTATACCGCGACGAAACCAATGCTTCTTTAGCTGCTTCATCTTGGTCTGATTCAAAATAAATCCAAGAGCGAATTACTAGTAACGTAATACTAGCTCCGAGACCGGCAATAATACCCGAAATCAACGCTATAAAAGCGTTATTAGGAATCACTCTCAACAACATGCCCACAGCATAGATTGGCAAAAAAACTTTGACAATCTTTTTTAACCCCCAGTTGGCCAAATTGTTACTGATTAAAAAGGAAAATGATCCCGCCACTGCCATCGCCGAATAAGAGATGGAATAATTCAGCAGACCATGATTTTGTTGAAAGAACAAGATTTGAGCGTATTTGGAGACGCCCATTGCTAAATAGAAAATTAAAATAAAGACAAACATCTTCTGATATTTGTATTCATTATGGAAAAAACGTTGAAATAGTTTCACTGAACAATGACTCCTGAATCTTTAATTAACGGTATTAATGCATAACTTCAAGGCGAACATCAACCAAAAATACTTTTTTAGAAATCAAGACACTTTCTTTTGTCTCAAATCTGCTGACAAAGAATTTATTAATATCATAATCTACAAAATTAATTTTATCTATAAATCACAAAGAAATTCTCAGCAGAGTATTTAAAACAAACATCTTCACTATAGTTTAACAACTTATCGTACGTTACTGTTCAATTATAGAAAATCGGTTAACTAATCATAAATAACTTTTTGTGTTGTGCAAAACTATTATGTTGGATCACTCACGTTAGAATAGTAGTTCAAGATGTTTCTTCATTGGTGTCACCTACTATCTACATATTAATCCAATTTAAAGATAGTCAATATAACTTTAATAGAACCTAATCAACTATTGAATGAAAATGATCCTGGATTAAACTTCATGAACGCAATGTCACTGAGCGCAAACCTAAATTTTAAAATCAATTCCAACTGGTGTTTTCGAAACTTCTGATAACCTTTTCGTGCTACACTTAATATGTCAGAAAGAGGGGTAAATGATGCAAGCAAAATTAACGTTGATTGGCAGTTTAATTATGACCGTATTTGGTTGTTTATTGATAATTAGTCATTCGGTTAATGCCCAAGCCTATGTCACATCAGCCGCAAATTTACAAGTTAGCTCTGGAAAGGAAGCGGTACCAATCTATAGTGATGCTGCCTGTTCCCAACCAACCGGTACAACTTTAGCCACCACCATCAATGATTGGGCAGTCACTGCTGTTAGTCAAAGTAATCGTCCTACAGATGGTACAACGTACATTCCCTTTAATTCCTTTGACCTAGGGTTTAATCAATGGGTTAAAAGTAGTGATGTCTTTTTAGGTGGCGTCGTCAAAAACAAAAAGCCCAATAACTTAATAGAAGCCTATTCTAACTATCAACAAGTTCCCATCTACGACTCGCCACAACTATGGCACATCACTGGTTATTTAAATCCTCAGATTGCTGATTGGAAAGTAAGTCAGTATGCCAGCAATAGTTCAAGTGGCGATCCCATTACGCGGGTTGATTTAGGAGCTCATCAATGGGTGGCTACATCGAGCAACGTCCTTGCCGTGCGTTCGATCTATGCCTTTGAACAAGGAGCCCAATTGTTTAACCAGTTTGGAACGCCAACGACTAAAATCCAAACTGACGACTTTTACAAAGTTTATGGTGTTAAAAACATCAACGGACAAAATTATCTCAAATTAGGTAACAACCAGCAGTGGGCTAATTTAAATGCCGCTCATATCAACTAATTTAATTCAAATTATATATTTGGGAAAATTGCTAACGAAAGGGTGCAATTATTATGAAACCAACTCTAATATCTTTAAGTAGTCAATTATTGGCAACAATAATTACTGTAGCTAGTTTACCAATATTATCGACTCAAGCCGCTGTCGTTCCCAGTCATGATATTTATTATTCACATGGACAGATGAACATGACTTACCAAGATCCACAGTTAAGTCAACCCATTGGTACGAGGCTCGTTCCTCAAATTAGTGCCTGGCAAACTTATGAAAAAGAAGTCGATAATACTGGAAAAACAACGGCTTATGATTTAGGTGGTCATCAATGGGTGAGCGCACAATTTAATGCTGTCAGCCATGAAGTTAAACCCGGATCATACATCTATCAAGAAGCTTTTTCGGCTGGCCAACCTATTCCCGTGTACAAAGATCCCCAACTGACCCAACCCATCGGAAAGTTAAGTAATAAAGTAGCCGATTGGCAAATCAATCGCGTCGACTTTGCCAATCAATCTGAATATGTTTATGCCGTTGATTTAGGCAATAATCAGTGGGCAGCAGCAGACGCTTTATATCTTTTACCCAAAGCCGTGACTGTCCATGCTAACAACACTTTAGTCAACCAAAACGGTCAGCCCACTGGCCAGATCACTAACCTCAACGTGCCCTATGCGACTTATGGCGTTAAATCCATTAACCAACAAACCTATATCCGACTTGGTAGTAATCACCAGTGGTTATTAGCCAGTCAAAGCGATCCCGCACTTAATTAGTATTTCTTATAACTTCTAACTTCAAAGCAAATGACGCTAATAGTAACTATATAAAATAAATTAAGATAGTATTGCCATCTATGTCAAAAGTTTTAAAGCAAGGACAATTAGATAGTCGTACTATTTTTTAACGATAAGAACTTCATAAAAGTTCATGAACGGCAGAGCAATAAAAAGAGCTTTAACAAAAAGATTTTTAACGAGGACCTAACAAAACACACCCACTGCTACTGCTACTGCTCATAATTTTTATGGTTCTTCTTTTTTAAAGAGAGCTTTTTTAAATAGATCAATGTATCCTTTTTTACTAATACTGTCGTTGGTTTTAATCTCACTGGGCTAACATAAAATCCGAGTGTTCCAAAACCACGATGCCATAATTATATCTTAAATTGGCATGTCATTCTTGAATTATCATTGTACTTCTTCTCTTTAACCAGTCCGTTAAATTACAAACACTAATTTAAAATTAACAACACTTGTTTTAGGTGGTATTTTAACCGATATCTAAATGGGATCTGGCATGTCATACGCTTCAATAGCTTCTACTGTTTTCAACCTCTTATTTTTTAGATTAAACTTGTGTTTATTACAAGCTGGATTTATTATTAATGTAATACAATAGTAAACAACAATAAAGGGGGCGTATTTTCTTGAGCAATTCTACTCTTAAAGATAAAACTGTTTCCACTCGTGTTAATAGCACAATTAGTGAACGTGCCAAATCAAATTTAGCCAAACAAGGTTTAACTGTATCAGAATATATTCGACTATCTTTAATAAAGGCAGCTAATAACGAAGTCCGCTTGGTCAGCTTTTTAGATTCCTCAGAAGCTATAGCTGCTAAGCGTGAAGCTGAAAACAACGAAGTAACTGAGATTGGTTCAGTCGCAGATTTCAACGATTGGATTGACAAAATAGATGAAGATTAAGATCACAAAATCCTTCGAACGAGAATTAAAAAGACTAGCTAAAAAACATTTTCCTATTAGGATATTAAAACCATGTCTAAAAGCTATCATCGAACAAGATTCTCATATTCTTCACAAGATTAAGGATCATGCTTTAAAGGGTCAATGGCAAGGATACCGGGAATTTCACCCGTCGAGGTATGGCAATTATGGTAAAACATCTGATAACTGGATCGTTATTTACAAACTAGACCACACACAATTAGTTTTGTTATTAGTAACTACTGGCTCACATCAAATTTTAGACAAGTAATCAAAAGTTACCTTATTTTTATTGCAAACTTGTTGCGCTAATTGCGGTTAAGCCCATTTTACAAGTTGGCTTAATTAAAGCATAAAGCTAGTTTAAAAAATTAAAATCATATAAAAACCACTTAGCACTTATGACTTGAAGTCAAAATACTAAGTGGTTTTATTTTATTGCTATAGCATTCAAAACTTTAATTACGAAAATAAAATATAAAATAATCATTATTGGTTTGTTATTGGTTTACTGAAACGAATTTGCGACCTTGGTATCTGCTGCTTCCAACTCACTGGATACCTGGGAATACTCTACTGTATCGTGTTCCGCAATTGTCCCATAATGTTTAATTACTTGTTCCAATTCCTTTTCTAATTTAATTGCTTGAACAAAAGGTTTTAAATTCGTTCCAGATATATTGGTAGCTGTTAAGGATTGGGCTTGTAATTGTTGAACTGAACTGCTTGCTTGGCTCACATTTTGATTATAGTTAGCTTGAACAATTTTAATAGTAGTCATTATTTTTTCTCCGCACTCTGGGCTAATGCCAATTGGACTTCTAGTTGAGTAATTTCGACTTCTAATTGGCTAATTCTTTGTTGGATGGCACTTAAATTCTCGTCATTTTTACTTGCATTATTTTTTGTAATGGATAAGTTATTCGTCTGTAACTGTTCAAATTTATTCTTTCTCTGACCGTGCCATGGTGCTGCTGTTGCTTGACCTATTTGAATGTCTCTAACGATTTTTTGTAAGTCATCCACCTCCGCCTTAGCTTCTTGTTGTGCCTGGTGCAATTTTCTTAATAAGGCTTGCTTCTGCTTAATTGCTTGTAAAATAGCGGCAACATCCATTTCAAATTATCTCCCATCCAAAAATTATTAGTAACTACCACTTTCTTTTTAATAACTACCGCTGGCTCGAAACTTGTTGATTAAATCTTCTGAAACTGAATCCGGAATTGGATAAACATGATCATACTTGTGAAGGTAGCCATACCGGTCAATCTTTTTAGAAAATATATACTTTCCTTCTTTTTTCGGATCGTCTTGCATATCTACTCCAGGCATTTGTACTTGCCAATAATTATGATATTTAGCGATTTCATAATTACCAGAATTTTTTAAATACCTTACATATTTTTTAGGATAATTCTTCTCCGCAAAACCATATTCTTTATTGTTATCGTAATCGTAATGAACTTTATCAAATGGGATCTTTTGTTGTACGTCTGTTGGTAACTGATTATATAATGCTTGATTTAAACCAATAGATGTTGGTGTTACTGGCCAACTGTTTACTCTTTTTAAAGGGTGAATTTCGTCTTCATTTTCCACTGTTATCCAATAGTCTTGGATAAACAACTTGATCTTCTTCTTACTTATTTTATAATTACCCGCAAATGTTTGAATACTTATTCCATCTGGACTACCTTCTTGATCAGTCCGTACCTTAAAAGCATCGTTATATACTAAAACAAAGGTTTGATCGGATTTTAACTTTAAAAAGTATTCGCCACTACCATTTCTCGGAAAATATTCAAATTCTGATGAATTAAAGGAAAAATATTGTCCTATTAAATCTTTAGCCGCTTTGGCTTTTATTTTGGGTGTTAAAGCTGCTCCCTCATCTTTGCACGCTTGCAATTTTTTAGCACTCATCTTTTGATATTTCGGTGTCATTTCTGATCTACTGGGGGGATTGCTACTTAGTCCCATGGTAAAAATACTTAATCCTGCTATCATAGCCAACAGAAAACTTTTATATATTTTTTTCATCTTATTTACCTTGATTTTTGCGATGATAATCCGAATAGCTATCTATAGGCTGATATTTGTTCTTACCTTCTTTGTCAGGCGTTGTATAAAGAGCGTATTTATTTTGGGAATTATCCGTAGTTAACATATCATTGCGATTAGGCATATCTAAAGTTTTTTCATAACCATAGTCATAATTAAAGTGTGAACTATATATATTCGATAAATTCATATCATTTTGATTGGCATAATTATACGATGGTCCATTCACAAAACCGGCTAAATCATCGGTTTGCCATTCAGCTAAATTTCGCCCACTTTTCCCAATCGTCGTTGCAGGATCGACATGTAATAATTGCCCTGTTTTATTATTAATAATGAACTCCACATGGAAATTAGAAAGCAATTTATAGTTATGTGAAGAGCCAATGCTCGGATAAAAATCCTCAGTTTTCGATTTATTATGCGCTCTTGCACTTTCACTGCCGACTTTAAACTGCCCGGTTTGACTTAAATCATCTAAATATTCACCAGGGGTCACGTGCAACTTCTTAGCTGTTTGTTCGACATATTTAGCGTTGGAGTCCGAAATATAATAGCGCAATTGGTGAATCTCGGTAGCTAACGTACCACTGGCGTTGGCTAAACCACCTTTTGTTCCCTTAGTAAACGGAAAAGCAGTTTGCACAATTTGGAGCAACAACGTTTGTAACAATTCATTGTCAAACGGATTTAAGACCGGAAAACCGTTTGTTAACTTCAAATAACCCTTTTCTACAGTGACACCTACGTTTACCCTCATTAATAACTACCACTTTCCTTAAACTTATTTATTAAGTCTTCTGATACTGAATCCGGAATGGGATAAACATGATCATACTTATGGAGGTAGCCATACCGGTCAATCTTTTTAGAAAATATATACTTTCCTTCTTTTTTCGGATCGTCTTGCATATCTACTCCAGGCATTTGTACTTGCCAATAATTATGATATTTAGCGATTTCATAATTACCAGAATTTTTTAAATACCTTACATATTTTTTAGGATAATTCTTCTCCGCAAAACCATATTCTTTATTGTTATCGTAATCGTAATGAACTTTATCAGATGGAATTTTTCGTTGTAAATCTAACGGTAATTGATTATATAATGCATGATTTAAACCTATCGATGTTGGCGTTATCGGCCAACTATTCACTCTTCTTAAAGGATGAATTTCGCTTGCGTTTTCTATCGTTATCCAATAATCTTGAATAAATAACTTGATCTGCTTTTTAGACATTTTGTAATTACCTGCATAAGTTTCAATACTGATTCCATCTCCTCCCCCCTCTTGCACTGTCTGTACTTTAAAAGCATCGTTATATACTAAGACAAAGGTTTGATTGGGTTTTAACTTTAAAAAGTATTCGCCATCGCCTTCTCTTGGAAAATATTCAAATTCTGACGAGTTAAAGGAAAAAGATTGTCCTATCAAATCTTTAGTCGTTTTAGCTTTAATCTTAGGTGTTAAAACGCCACCCTCATCTTTGCGGGCTTGCAGTTTTTTGTCACTCATTTTTTGATACTTGGGTGTCATTTCTGATCTACTGGGGGGATTACTACTTAGTCCCATAGTAAAAATACTTAATCCTGTTATCATAGCCAACAGAAAATTCTTATAATTTCTTTTCATCGTCTTATTTACCTTGCTTTTGGCGATGATAATCCGAATAGCTATCTACAGGCTGATATTTGTTCTTACCTTCTTTTTGAGGAGTTTTATAAAGAACTTTCTTATCTTTAGTTTTATCTTTTACTAACATATCATTCCGATTAGGCATATCCATATTCCCATAAGAGTAGTCATAATTAAAGTGTGAGCTATTTTCATTGGATAAGTTCATATCATTTTGATTGGCGTAATTATACGATGGTCCATTCACAAAACCGGCTAAATCATCGGTCTGCCATTCAGTTAAATTTCGCCCACTCTTACCAATGGTCGTTGCCGGATCAACATGTAACAATTGCCCCGTTTGATTATTAATAATGAATTCTACATGAAAATTAGAAAGCAATTTATAGTTATGTGAAGAACCAATGCTCGGATAAAAATCCTTAGTTTTCGATTTATTATGAGCTCTCGCACTTTCACTACCGACTTTAAACTGCCCGGTTTGACTCAAATCATCTAAATATTCACCAGGGGTCACGTGCAATTTCTTAGCAACTTGTTCCACATATTTAGCATTGGCATCCGAAATATAATAGCGCAATTGGTGAATCTCGGTAGCTAACGTACCACTCGCTTTGGCTAAGCCACCTTTCGTTCCCTTAGTAAAGGTAAAAGCGGTTTGCACAACTTTAGGCAACAAGGTTTGTAGCAATTCATTGTCAAAGGGATTCAACATTGGAAAACCATGTTTCAATTTCAAATAACCCTTTTCTATGGTCGCACCTAAGTACTTCAGCATAATCGTTAACGCTGAACTAGCCGCTTTTTGACTAACTCCGGTTTGCGCATACGGTCGAAACAATGCATTAAAGGCAGAAGAGCCGACTTGACGAGCCTGCTTAAATAAATGATTTAATTGTTTTGATAATTTATTTCCTTTTAAGTTCTTGATACTATCATTCAAAAAGTTTTCATAACTGGTTAAGGCGGCCTTATTCCAACCATCGCGTCCTAACTCTGTTAAAAAAGCCGCCATCTGAAAGTGATCTTTACCTTGACCTTTAATTCCCGCCGTTACTGTCAAATCGCTTTTAACATGTACCAGATTATGACTTAAATCTTTTAACGCTAATGGCAGGGTACGATTATTGTAATTTAATACTTTCCGTTTCGTTTGTTGTACCAATTGGATCGTTTTGCCCAGTGCTTCGTCGGCTTGATCATCAATTAATTGGCAATCCGCGCCAGCTTCAAGCGCTAATTGGTAGGCTTTGTTCAGTCGGGCAACCGTTCTACTATTTAATTCTTTGGTCTTGATCAGTATTTTTTCCAGATCGTCTAAGTTCTCGGTGTCAATTTTAGCTTGGCTACTACTATCAACATCTGCCTTAAAGTCATTAATTAAGCGTTCCATGCCTTGCGCTAATTGATCTAACTCACTTGTTAATTGTTGCGGTTCACGACCATGCGCTGCTTCGACATACTCAGCCATTTGTTGTTGCGTTTTCCCGCTGAAGCCTTCAGAATTCGGCACAGCTTTCATCTTGACACTGGTATCTTGTAACGCACTTTTTAAAGTTTGAACTTGTTGTTGTAAGTGATAGTTATTTTCTTCTAACTTATTCATGTCAATTTTAACCATTAATTTCTCCATATACTGAATTATTTTGAAATTAATATATTATATTTATATATAATAATTTTTAATTTTAATGGCAATATATTAATTTTATAGTAAAATAACATATCCATCAAACATAGTAAAGCAGTAGTATTATGCTAAGCAAAAAATAGATAACAGAACACGTAATTAATATAAAACCAACAATTGAGTAATGCTTTTAGATATATTTGTACCTAAATTAGCTAATCAGAATAAATTTAATTGGTTTTAATTAATTTATTAATTTCTGCAGCTAAAGATTGATCATTTAAAAATTCTGCAATGGTTTTAATTTGTAATAACTGCTGCTTACCCTGAAGCGGATCTTCTTTCAAGAATAAAATTTTAGCTAACTCATATTTTTGTAACAAATGAAATCCGTTCAGGGTAATACCTACTACTAGCTCTGAACTCAATTGTAAAACTTGCTTAGCTTGATAAAAATCATCCTGTTCAATCATCCGATCGGCACAATTTAATAATAATGTAGCAAAAATTTCATCACCATGTGGATAATGCTGATAACGTTGTTGCACTTTAAGGGCTTCAGTCAATAAATTGATCATCAAACGATACGGCAAAATATAACAATTATTCGCAAAAAATTTCACATCCGCTAAAGTCCAAGTCGCCAAATTAGCAAAATAATTGGTAACTAACTGTAACTCTGCTTGCGGCAAAGGCTGCTTTTGTTGATAGCAATTTAATAAACGATAACTCGCTAATTGAATGCGTTGCATTTTACCGAGATTGTTCTCTAAGCTTTGTATAGTGCGCGCAAAATCTTGGACATCACCATTGTTAAATGCTCGCGTTGCTAGAAACTGATAATAAGCAGCTCTTTGTGGCCGATAACCCTGATCAATCCATTGAAATTCTTCCAAACTAATCATTAAGTTATCTAAAATTTGGTTAAATTTATCCGCAGCTAGCATCCGCAGCCCTTTTTCAAATTGAATTGCGTTCGGCTTGGAACAAATTCCTAAATAAACGCTTTTGAGCGCCAAGTCTTTTGCCAAACGAATTTTTTTTATTGTTGGACCATACATTTCAACACCACCTAGTTAAGAAAAGTTAACTTTTTCAAGTTAAGTCTATTTAAGCATTGAATAATAACTTTATCAAAACTAAAGGATTGGTTGAAACATGCTTAAGTTTATTCGACAAAACATTAACTTTACACAAATTGCGGGCATCAATTTGCTTTCCAAATTAGGAGATCGTTTGTTTTACACGGCGATGCTAACAATTGCCGCAACCCTACCACAAAATCAAATCGCTGTTACTATCGTCTCTGTCAGTGAGACCTTACCAATTGTTTTTAGCTTCTTTTTAGGCAGTTTAGCTGATCAACAGGCCAATAAATTACGTTTACTGAGTCATAGTTCCCTCTTGCGCGCCTTTTTTTATAGCTTAATCGCTATTTTAGTCAGTCGACATGCCACCTTAATGCTATTAATCATGATGGCTAGTTTGAACTTCTGCTCTGATTTATTGGGTAACTACTCAGCTTCATTAGTCATCCCGTTCACGAAAAGTTTAGTGCGTTCACCAGATTTAGAACAGGCTCAAGGACTAGTCAGTTTGACCAACCAATTAGTTAGTGTACTTGCAACACTTTTAGGTTCAGTCTTACTAATTTGGTGGCCTCCTAAGTTAATAGCGCTCTTTAATGCGGGAATCTTTTTAGTAGTTAGTCTAGGTTATCAAATTTTGCAACCAACTTTAAAGGCAACCGAACGCCAAATACCTAAAAATAGACAAACTTCAACTTGGATAACTACTTTGCAAAATTTTAAATTATTAAAGAGCCAACCGCATTTATGGAACACTTTAAGCCAATTAACTTTGCTTAATGGTTTCTTTGGTGGATTAACCCCCATTTTCATCTTATTTCTCAAACACAACCGCAATCTTTTATTGGTACCACGTTCGATCAAAATTGCTTTACTATCCGGACTAACCACTTGCATGATGATTCTAGGTAACAGTCAAAGTAATAAAATACTAACCAACACTGCCATTAAAAAATTAGCCGTCAGCGCCGATTGTTGGCTAAGTTTAACCGCAGTAGGTTTATTGCTGAATAACATCTATCTAATTTTCTGGAGTGTGGCCGGTGTTGCCTTTTTATTGGGCTTAATTTCACCACGTTTTTCTGCCCAAGTAATTCGCGTCTTTCCAGCTGCTCGTTTAGGAGGCATCGTCACAATTGCTAATTCACTTTTAGTTTTAGCCCCACCAATGACGAGTTTACTTTTTCCCACGCTGAGTAACTGGAGCCTAACCTTTAGCTACTTCAACTTTGGAATTTATGGTTTGATCGCTATTATTCTAGGTAGTCGGAAATGTAATTAGAGAGCTAATTGAGTACTACCATTCCTATAATCCATCATTAAGGAAGAATAGTTGAATTTCGTATCTACACAGAATACATTAAACTCGTAATAATAATTCAGGAGGAAAAAATATGGTACTTATTAAAGAAAAAACACGATTAGAAAAGTGGGGGAACTCTCAAGCTATCAGAATTCCTAGCCGAATTATTAAACAATTGAATTTAGATGATAATCAAGACTTGACCATAACAATTGAAAATGGATCCATTGTTTTAACCCCAATAAAAAAGAAGCCAACTAATATTCACGAAATATTCAAGGACTGGCAAGACGACGGAAAGCAGGAGCACGAACTTGATTGGGGAAAGTCAGAGGGCCATGAACTTCAATGGTAAGCCAAAGCGATATATTTTATGTTAACTTTAATCCAAATCGCAGTCATGAACAGATGAATAAACGGCCAGCCATTGCTCTAAGTAATGATCTAGTTTGTCAAACAAGTAATATGACGATTATGGCTCCAATCAGCAGTATCGCACGTACTTTTCCAATGTATCATCGACTAACTGCAAGCAAACAGTATCTGTAAAAGTATTATTAGATCAAACAATAGCCTTAGATTTGCGAGCAAGACACGTCACTGATGAAGCAATTGTTGTTCAGTATTGATAATGAATAAAAAGAGTCATTTATTTTATTTATTATCATATAAGTAAAAAGCAGGTGATATCCTCTAACAAGATTATCACCTGCTTTATTTATTATTGAATACTATAAATGATTTACCAAACATCATTGATACTCGATACCACTCCCATGTCAAAATCTTCAGCGGATAACTTGGTTATCTGCTGAAATCTGTTAACTACAGTCGGTTGTGGTAATTTAGTTCTTAAAAGCAATCTAGATTCAATCTTGATTGGCACCCAATATCCTAAATCATTGAGATCAGGATATTTATTGACATCAATTTGAATATTATTTTTTAGAACAAATAACATAGTGACCTCTTCCAAAGAACTAGACATAGTTTTTAAAAACTTTTTCATAAATATTACACTTTCTTACTCAACTAATAGATTTCAGAAAACAGTAATTTTATTTTAAACACATAAATAATTTACTATATGAAATTCAATTCTTGTTTACCTATTCAAACTTTAGTATCTAGTTTAATCTAAATAAATTGCATTAACTTCGATCTTGAAAGCTAAAGTTTAATTATTTGATTAAGCTTTTACAATTTCTTCAATGACCATTGAAATTAACATTTTTTCTAGAGTTTTTGACTTCTGGTTATACACAATAAGATACAATATTCAAAATTTCTAACTAACCAGAATTATTATTATCACTAATTACAACATAAGACAACTAACCTCTGTAAATACCAATGTCATTTTGCATTATCATGTGAATTCTGTTTTACTTTCTTTTTGATTTAAGGTTAAGAGCAAAAGTAATAATTTTATTTTGATCTAGCTTACTTAAATGACCGATTTCTTTAAATTTTAATCCAACTTTCGGAAAACGATAGAGATGCCCCAGATCAACCCATGAAGGCTTTTTTAATCCAGCAGACTGCCAATCCTTAATTGGATAATATTGTTGCTTGATATAAACCGATTTATTTTGATACTTACTAGTAATTTTAAAAGCTTCAACCGTTCGCATTGATACTCTACGAATTAATACGGGGCGCGACTTGCCACCGTTAGTTTCTACAAAACTAACATATAATGTGATTAAATCATTAGTCCTCATCTGAATCGTTAAGCCAATCGGCCACCTCTTTAGCATCTTTAAATTCCGTAACTGGTGTCTCTTCTGTAGCCTTAAGAAAACGTAAATTGGATTTTTCTTCCGAATTTAAGGCAGGTTTAAAAGGCAAAGCACCATCAGCCACAATTCTCTTATAAAACATATTAATTGCCGTGGTTGGATTTAATCCTAGCTCATCTAAGACTGCTTCAGTATTCTCAGCCAAATCCTTATCAATCTGAACTTGAATCCGTTTCTTTTCTTTAACTACCATGTTTTTCTTGCCTGCCTTTCTTTTTGTACCCAAATAATAATACCTTTTGAGTATAAATTCAATCAATTTACGCTACTAAAGAATACTATTAGCGAATAAAATCCTGACATAAAATAATTGTTTCATGTCATGTATCTAACAAATAAATGTAAAATTGATGACGATTATCCTACCCAATAAAACTAACCAAAAGTTGCCTAAATATTCCTATGATATTACTTCTAATAAAGCTAGAACAAAAATCGTTTAATCTGCACTAGAATATGCACATTATTCTTATTGTCCTAGTTTTTTTATCTTTATGCCAATTAGCTACCTATAAAAGACGATTATCACAATGTATCGTTATAAGCTAACAAGCTATTTTTTAATTATGCATTTAAAATTCGTTCAATGGCCGCCGCTACTCCGTCAGCAACGTTCGTCGTAGTTACAAAATCGGCTTGCTTTTTAATAGCTGCCGCAGCATTGGCCATCGCAATACTTTGACCAGCAACTTGAAACATTGCCAGATCATTTTCACCATCACCAATGGCATAACACTGCGTTAAATCCAATGACAATTCTTGGCTTAATTGTTTCAAAGCTTTTCCTTTACTACAATTTGCTGCCATCAGCTCTACATTCCGTGACGAAGAAGAGACAACACTCAATTCTTGATTCATAGTTCTAATTTTTTGCAACAACGCCGATTGTTCACTAAAAACTTCAAATTTAAGCATCTGCTGCTGTTTTGTTTTCATGATATTCACATTATCAACCGGTTGATTAACCTGATAAAAGGCATGATTATAAAATTGCTGTGCTTGCCGTACCTCAGCCGGATCCAAACTAGCACTACGTGCTTGTGCTATCTTCCATAAACTAGCATTAGTTTCAGGATAACGCCGCGTATAAGCACCTTGAGGATTATAAATTGTATAAATTAATTGCTGCTGTTCACACAAAGCGATGGTTTCCTCTAACGCCGCTGTCATTGGTAATCCATGACTAGCAATGACTTGATCATTTTGGTCAACCACCAGTGCGCCATTCAGTGCGATAATCGGGCCACGCAACTGATACTGACGTAACATTTGTCTGATATTCGTCACAAATCTGCCTGAAGCAATCACTAATAAATTCTGCTCCAACCACTTATGTAAAGCTACAACATTGGGCTGTGAAATTTGCCCCTGCGCATTAAACAACGTCCCGTCTAAATCACTTACCAAAACTTTCACACTGCTCGCCTCTTTGATTAATTTATAAAAAACTAGCTTGCTCTTTTCAAGCATCAGAATCTAAAAATCTATTGCTTAATTATTCCAGGATCCTACTTGCTTTTTAACAAGTATGTTACTTAAATTTTAACAAATGCTTTTGATTAGGACGTTCTCGAAAATTAATAAACTGCGCTAAAGTTTTAAATCGTAAATAAATATTACGTTCCTTAATATACTGTAAACTACAGCCAGGCTGACGCCGATAAGTATGGCCCGGATAAACTAATAAGTCTGGCGCTAAAGCCTTGATGCGCTGCAAGGAAGCAAACATTTCCTGATTAGCTGGATCATAGTCACCACACAAGCCACAGCCTTCCACAAATAACGTATCTCCCGTCAACAAATACTGGTCATTAATCACAAAACAACTGGAACCCACCGTATGCCCCGGAGTTAACAAACACTTAATCTGTACGTCAGCAAACTGATAACTTTGTTCATTCTCAAATGTCGTCACTGCACTTGTTGGCTGTCGTCCTTCTTTAAGCCATTGCTGCCATTCCGGCTTAGCAACATACAAGTGACAGTTAAAATGTTGTTGTAAAAAAGGCAGCCCTTCAACGTGATCGTGATGCCGATGGGTTAAAAAAATGGTCAAAGTTTGACTGGTATTTTGCTGTAAGAGCGGATAACTTTGTTCGATATCAGCCGGTGGATCAATTACCAACAGCTGGTCAGTTTTGGTTTTGATAATAAAATAATTATTTTTACCCCAAGAGGTACTTTTTTGTATTAAAAATTGCATGCTTTGAACCTACAATCAAAAATTTTGTAACAGCTTACTTTTTATATTATATACCCTTAATATACATTACAAATAAACCAATAGTGATAATCCATAAAATTATTAATAATATTTTATTTGTATCATTCATAGAATGACTTTCCTTTCAACAAGATCTATCAGCATCAATAGTTTAAGTATATCATCGATAAATTATTGCCAATCAAAAAATTATTTTTTCAAATGTTGACCACTCCACCATTATTGAGGACGTTCATCTCTTCCGTAATATTGTGGTTCAGTGACGTTCAGATTTGTATTATCCAACCATTTCTTTAACCGTTGTCCTAATTCAACGGTCATGGGGCCAGTAGCTTGTAACTGGGCTTGACTAATGTGATCAACATGCACGCCTGCCGAAACAACGCCAACTCCCGGCAAACTGGACTTAATAATATGAATAATTTGCCGCGCAAGGACCCCATCTTTATGTACTCGTCCATCATGACTAGGAAACGCTTGGTTCGTTATTGTTCCCGTTTGGTCAAACATGGTCAGCGCCCCAATATGTGGATGATCGCCACCAGTTAAATTAACCAAGAGATCCTTACCGACAAATTTTGCTTCAATTTGCAACGAAAAGTCTAACCGTGTAACTACAGAAGTATATTTTTTAATCATTTTCATTCTCCTACCCAAGTCATTGAATTTTATCACTGCGCTCTTTGTCAAAAAATCATAACTGAGCGTCAAGTCAAGTTTAATTATGTTATGCTATTCTAGCACGGTAAAATCACCGAGTTCAAATTGATCTCTACTGACCATAATTATTATAATAACTGTGAAAATCAGGTCATATTTGAAATAATTAAAATTTGACACAAAATCACTACTATGAACTAACAGCAAGTGCAAACTTTATTAATCATAAATTATTCCCTAGGAGTTGATGATAAATGACTAAAGAAAAATGGGATCTACGCAAGGTTCTCTCCGAGATTCAAGACGATCAGCAAAATTATCATGAAACTGATGTTGCGGTTGATCCAAATGCGGAATTAGCCGGTGTTTATTGCTATATTGGTGCCGGCGGTACAGTTGAGCGACCAACGCAAGAAGGACCAGCCATGATGTTTAACAATGTGACCGGTTTTCCTGATACCCGTGTCTTGATTGGTTTGATGGCGAGTCGCAAAAGGGTCGGTAAAATCTTACACCATGACTACAAGACGCTAGGTCAAATGTTCAATGAAGCTGTTTCACAGCCAATTGCCCCTGTAGTCGTAGCTGAAAAAGACGCTCCTGCTCATGAAGTCATCCATCGCGCAACCGACAAAGATTTTGATATTCGCAAATTAGTGGCTGCCCCTACCAATACTCCACAAGATGCTGGCCCATATATTACCGTTGGGGTCGTTTTGGGTTCTAATATGCAAAAAAGTATGTCTGACGTGACCATCCACCGGATGTGTATCGAAGATAAAGATACACTAGGAATTTATATTATGCCTGGTGGTCGCCACATTGGAGCCTTTGCCCAAGAATACGAACAGGCAAATCAGCCCATGCCAGTTACGATTAACATTGGACTTGATCCAGCAGTCACGATTGGTACTACTTTTGAACCACCAACAACCCCCTTAGGCTACAATGAATTAAGTGTAGCCGGTGCCATTCGCCAACAACCAGTCGAATTAGTTAATGGCGTTTCCGTGGATGAAAAGGCCATTGCTAGATCCGAGTATACCCTGGAAGGATATATCATGCCTAATCAACGGATTCAAGAAGATATTAATACCCACACTGGTAAGGCTATGCCTGAATTTCCAGGTTACGACGGCGATGCCAATCCCGCAGTGCAAGTAATTAAAGTAACGGCCGTAACTCATCGTCAAAATCCGATCATGCAAAGTGTCATTGGTCCCAGTGAGGAACATGTTAGCATGGCGGGAATCCCCACCGAAGCTAGCATCTTGCAATTAGTGAATAAAGCCATCCCGGGCAAAGTACTCAATGTTTACAATCCTCCTGCAGGCGGCGGCAAGCTAATGACAATTATGCAAATCCACAAAGATAATGAAGCGGACGAAGGAATACAACGACAAGCAGCTTTATTAGCCTTTTCAGCGTTTAAAGAGTTAAAGACTGTCTTTTTAGTTGATGAAGATGTGGATATTTTTGATATGAACGACGTTGTTTGGACAATTAACACCAGATTTCAAGCTGATAAAGATCTGATGATATTACCAGGAATGCGGAACCATCCATTAGACCCTTCTGAACGGCCAGAATATGATCCCCAGTCGATTCGTTTTCGCGGCATGAGCTCTAAATTGGTCGTTGATGGTACTGTTCCGTTTGATATGAAAAAACAATTTCAAAGAGCACAATTCATGAAAGTTCCTGACTGGAAAAAATATTTGGAGTAAATACCTAATGAAAAGAATCGTTATTGGAGTAACTGGAGCTTCGGGGACAATTTATGCAATCGACCTTTTACAAAAACTCCAGCAAATTACTGACGTTGAAACGCACTTAGTCATGAGTAAATGGGCCAAACAAAACTTAGCCTTAGACACTGATTACCAGCTCAATGATGTCACTTCCTTAGCCGATTATGTCTATGATAATCGCAACCAAGGAGCAAAAATTGCTAGTGGGTCCTTTTTAGTTGATGGTATGGTCATTGTACCGGCTAGCATGAAAACTGTGGCCGGAATTGCACACGGCTTTTCAGACAATTTGATTGGACGCGCCGCCGACGTCATGTTAAAAGAACAACGTAAGTTGATTGTCGTTCCTCGCGAATCGCCGTTAAGTACCATCCACTTAGAAAATTTAACTAAACTATCCCAACTAGGAGTACAGATCATTCCTCCTATCCCCGCATTTTATACACACCCTTCATCAATCCAAGATCTGCTCGACCATCAATCAATGAAAGTTTTAGATGCCTTGGGCATTCCAAACGAATTCTCCCAACGCTGGAATGGCAAATAGTTCTGATAATCATCATCAATCTTATATTTTGACTCTTGAATCTACCAAAGAAGCTGCAATCTTTCAATTAAGATTTTGCTGCTTTTTTTGTGTTTCAAACAAGAAAAGCTTACGTGCAGCCACTATTAACAATAATGTCAAATAACAACTTTACTTTTACGAAAGGCTTTTTACTATGGAAAATTCCTTAGGACCATTAATCAAAGCTGCCCGCCAAACAGCTCACCTCTCACAAAAACAAGCTTGCCTCAATATCTGTAGTCAACCAATGCTCTCAGCCATTGAGCATGATCGTTATACTCCTAACGCCCAATTACTCTTCGCTTTATGTGACCGGCTACAAATCAACCTCCAAGATCTTAGCTTGGCTACTAATTACGGCATTAGTGCCGATCAACGGCTCAATCAAACTTTGGAACAATTATGTAATCAACATAAATATCAAGAATTAGCTAACTTCTTAACCAAGTCCACAACTATTAATCAAGTTGGTACTATCTTACAAGAACAGTCATATTACTATTATCTAGGTGTTGCTCAAGTCAATACCCAACAACTTGACGAAGGCTTACAAAGCTTAAAATTAGCCCTGGCTGAATTGCAGCCTACCCCTAAACCCACCACTTTGACTCGCTTATGTCACATAGCTTTAGCTTATACCTACTCATGCAAATACAACTGGCAGCTAATGAAAAACTATCAAAAATTAGCCTGGCAAAATTTTGGCGCTGCTCCTTATGAAGAGAATTTGAACATTATTGGTTATTTGACGGCTTTAATGACTTATAATCAAGCTGATTACGTCAAAGCTAGTCAGCAATTAACCCAGGCCATTGCCTTTATTACTCAGCACAACTCTCATTATATGTTGCTAAATTGTTATTATTTACTAGCTCAGAGTGCGGAACATTTAGATCAAAAAAATCAAGCGCAAGAAGCTCGTTTCCGCCAAGATATTTTGGCGGAATGGTTCCCTGAAGATTTACACCATGTCAACTAAGGTTCTGAGATAAGAACTAATTAGTTTTTATTAGTATTGTTATTTTTGTCAAAAATTGATTTCTCCTATACTGAAAGCATCACAAGGAGGAAATTATTATGAACCAAGTATTATTTTCAAACATGGCTTTAGCTCAAGCCAACTTAGCAAGTGTGCATCATATTTTGGATCATCCCCAAGAGTTATTACAGTGGGTGCCAGAAATTGATACTGTCCAAATGGGAGAAGCGTCCGATCGCTTTCAAATCAAGCGCGCCGATTACGCTTTAAATGATCAAGAAACCATTCAAGTGATGGTTACTCCAGCACAAGTGAAGTATCTCAGAAGTCAAGGGCGTTTAGCCTATCAATTAGTCTTTAAATTAACAGAACAAAACAAGCAAGTACTGATTCAAGAAGAATTAAGTGTTGACCCTCAAGCAACTAAGCACTTACCCATAAAGTTATTAACGCCCGTTACCAAACATGCTTTTCAAACTAATTTAACCAACTTAGTCCAGGTCATCGAACAACAGCCTGGATAAGTTAAAACCCAAAAAGGAAACCTTCGTTTAATAATGACGAAGCGTTTCCTTTTTAGTTTGGTTTTAAATCATTGAACTCATAACAATTAGTATTCAGCTTTTTACCTTATGATGGGCTGTATCCAAAAATTATATTGCCGATTATTTTAAACAATTAGGTCTGTCAAATATAGTATTTTAGTATCTTGGATAAACCCAGCATTCTTATAGAGCTGCAATGCCGGTAAATTATCCCCCATTACGCCAATAACACACCGTTTATTGCCTAATTGCTTCAGCTTTTGTAAAATCTGAGTAATAAAAATAGTTCCATATCCTTGTTTTTGGTATTGTACAGCTATAAATAAATCAAAAAAATAATATTCAATTTCAAAATTAATAGCACAATACCCAATAATTTGATTATTTTTATGCAAGACGTATTGGACAATATTGGCATCGGAAAAACTATTGCGAATATAATTTTCACTAATCGTTGAATCATTATCAAAAACTATACTTTCCATTTTAGAAACAGTAAGTATCTCCGCATCAGTTAGTTCTGATGTAAAAATATTTTCATCAGACTTTACCGAGTGGAACTCTTTTAAATCCAAACTTAATTGATATTCCGTATTAGAAATAGATAATTGGTTGTGTGTCAAAAATGCCGGATAATTCTTTAAAAAGTTTTGCTCCGAAATATATTCCCATTTAGTGTAATTATAATTATGCAAAATTTTCTTAACATAGGACAATAATTTTGTTGCCACCCCTTGTCTCCGCGCATCAGGTAAAACATTAATATAAAGATCTACTATACCGTTACTTGGTTTTTCATCCGCATAGATCATAACCATACCAACCAATTTTTGCTTTTGATAAGCCAATAAAAAAGTTGGCATGTCCGGAAAAAAATTAAATTGATTACTCAGATAGGGATCACGAAAAGTATGATCATATTGATGAACCTTCTGTAACAATTGCTTTACTGCATTGATTTGCTCAGTGTTTAATTCATTCAAAATCTTAATATCCATATAAACATCCTCTACATTAAATTTTGTAAAATTATCACATTTAACTCATTTTTAATAATAACGGTTATTGTATATTAACTTGCTTCAGAAATAAATTAAGTATGAGATAAAAATTTACTTAAATCTTTTCTCTTTATAGGTAGCTTTAAAATAAGACGGGCTAATACCTCATTCTGGATCTAATATAAAAGGACTGATTAATTAGTATACGAGCTTACCCATATCTAAATTAATCAGTCCTACTTAAAAATCTTTATCTCAGAATCAAACAGACACTTCTGTATTCAATTAACCTTCTAATTTATGATGAATTTTCTGTAGTTTTGTTTCAATTGTATCCGTATGACCTGGTCGAATATCAGCATTTAACGAAACATAAGCCCTAATTCCCTGATCAGTTAAGGTTTGGACTGCCTTTTGCACGGTAGCCATCACTTCGGACCATTCGCCTTCAATCTCGGTACCCATTGCTGTTGTTTTATACGTCAAACCAGAAGCTTCAATTACACCGATAATATCATCAACGTAACCACTTAAATGCTCACCAACACCCAAAGGCGCAATTGCTACTGAAATTAAAGTATTCATTTTAATGTCTTCTTTCTAAGAACTTTCTATATAAGTTATTATAGCATCATTTAGCATGATAATTACTCTGATGCTAATTTAAAGCTTCGGACTTTCAGTACATTTAATTCTTCCTATTAGAACAATTAGCGATCTTAGTATAAACTTTCGCCGTAATTCCATAGATTATTCCGTAATAGGCAGCCACTAATACTATCAGCGTCAATGAAATAATGGCAAGTAATTTAAATCTATAAACAAAGAGCATTACTAAGACGCTTTTTATTGCCGGCAATGCAAAAAGTAAATTAATAATAGCTCCAATCAATGGTAACATAAACAACAATAAAATTTGACTATGAATAGCTTTTTTAGTTTCTAATTTACTCAGTCCTACTTCTTGCATAATCAGAAAACGTTTTTGATCAGCATAACCTTCTGACAATTGTTTATAATAAATCAGTAGGGCCATGAAAATAATCATACTTAAACTAATTAAACCACCAACAAACAAGACGCTGCCTACTAGCGAATTCATATATTGCTCCATTTGTACTTTAGCCGAATATTTATCACTATCCAATTTTAGTAGTGATGGTATTTGGCTTGCAAATTTTAATTTATGCTTTTGTGCCCCTTGAATATTTTGTCCCTGAACATATAACCAAGGTTGAGGATTAATCTGATGTGCTACTTGCTGATTAGCTGTAATAATAAAAATTGGTCGATAAATTGAACGCTGATAACTAAATCCTAACTTAAATTGTGGAATAACTTTAACCTGATAACTTTGCTGATTGAAATTCAAAGAATGCTTTAAAGCTAAATTATCAGCCGAATACACTAAAATTTGGTGCTTTTTTAAACGCAAGGAAGTTTTTTGAATTCTATTATAATCACTAACACTAATTGTACTGACTTGATAAATAATATGCATGCCACCAGTCATTGGACGTAGTTGTCCATCTTTAATCACCGACGGTATTGGAGTAGTCATTTGCATTTGCTCTGATTGTCGTAAATTAATTTGATTTTGCTTAGCTGCCCGGTGCAATATTTGTTGTTGTTGATGCGAAAATGGATGCTGTTGAACCAGCATTAAATCGGCGGGATTATAAGTGTTAACTAACTTTTCTTTACCTAAATATAAGCCCGTGCTTCCCACCAAACTGACTAAGATAGCACTACACAATAAACAGATAGAAGCCAAACTTAACGCGTTTTGTTTCATTCGGTATAATAATCCAGATAAAGCAATAAAATGTGACGGCTGGTAATAAAAATGTGGTCGTTGCTGTAAAAACTTTAATATCCAGACGCTGGAAACTAAAAAGACCAAGTAAGTTCCCAAAACAACAAATACTACTGCCACTAAAAATTGTGAAAGTGAAGCAACTGTAGGTTTGGTTTTAACAGCCAGATAGTAACCTACCGCTAAGAGCAACACACCTAAAGCACCTAACAAGCCATTACTTCTAGGCTTAACTTCGACCTGATTAGTTTGTTGCCATAAAACTACCGGTTGTAATTTACGAATTTGCCAAAAGTCACTGAGTAATAGCCATAAAAATAGCAAACTAAAAATTACAATAACTACTAACAAACCAGTTTGCGAAAATTGTTCAACAATTGCTTTGGTTTGGAGCAGATTACATAAAATCAAGAAAAATAATTTATTAAACACTAAGCCACTAACTAAACCACCTACCAAACTAACAATCAATAAAAATAAGACTTCGATTGTTAGAATTAAATTCAAATCTTTAGTGGCTAAACCTAACATTTTATACAATGCTAACTCATGAACCTGTTGTTTAATCAAAAAACGATTAACATAAATCATTAAAAAAATAGTTAATAAAGTAACAAAAACGGTACCCAAGATCATTAAATAAATGGTTTGTTGACCCAACGCCAACTTGTTCAAACTAGTATTAAAACAGGTATTCCAAAAAATATAATTGACGGCAACCAAAGTAATACTAGCCAAGATAAACGGTCCGTATTGTTCACGGTGGTGCGTTAATGCATGCCCAGCCAATTTAAAGTGAATCATTGCTATTCACCTCCAACCAGTAAGGTGGCACTTGCAGTGATTTGTTGCAAATATTGACTAGCAGTTTGATTACCGCGAAAAAGTTCATGAAAAATCAAACCGTCTTTAATAAATAAAACGCGTTTGGAATGACTGGCAGCCAAAGCACTGTGCGTGACCATTAAAATAGTTTGTCCTTTAGCGTTAACTTGTTCCAATAAATCCAACAATAATTCAGAATTATGTGAATCCAAGGCACCTGTAGGTTCATCAGCTAAAATTAATTGTGGTTGCATGATTAAAGCCCTTGCTGCTGCCACTCTTTGTTGCTGCCCACCAGATATTTCGTAAGGATAACGCTGCAATAAATCAGTAATTTGTAAAGCCTTAGCCAGTGGTTGTAAGCGCTGCTGTAGAATTTTAGGTTCAGTTTTAGCTAGTACCAACGGTAATAAAATATTGTCTTGATTATTAAATGTATTAAGTAGATTAAACTTTTGAAAAACAAAACCTAAATGTTGTCTACGATATAAAGCTGCTTGATTTTCTGTTAGTTGAGCTAAATTTTGCTCATTTAATTGAATTAAACCACTAGTTGGCTTATCTAAAGTAGCAATCAAATTTAAAAGTGTTGATTTGCCAGATCCAGACTCACCCATTATCGCTACATATTCTCCTGATTCAACTGTCAAAGAAATATCTTTCAAAGCTTGTACTTCAACTTGATGAGGTTGTGTAAACTTCTTTTGCACATGCTGTAATTGTAATAAACTCATCGTTTACCCTCCCTAAGTTATTCGATAAGTTTATTTTAAAAGGCTTTCACTTTAACAACAAGTTACAATCTCCGCCGTTAAGTTACAGTTTAGCAACCTCTTTAATTTGCTCTATTGGAAAAATCAGACTAACTACCGTTCCTTGCTGATATTTGGACGCTATCGTTAACTGGTCGTGAAACTTTTGACTAATTTGTTGGGCCAAATATAACCCCATTCCTGTTGCATTAGGATTATTCCGGCCATTAACTCCAGTAAATCCGGCTTCAAATACGCGTGGCAAGTCACTAGCCACAATCCCAATACCCGAATCAATAACCCTTAAGCAATTGTGTTCCCAAACCAATTTAATTTCACTTCGATCGTCCGAATACTTCCAAGCATTAAAAATTACTTGTTCCAATATTACTTGCAGCCATTTAGTATCTGTCAAAACCTGAACCGCTGGAACTTGAATACGTGGAGAAATTTGGCGTTGAATAAACAGCGGCGCAAATTTTTGTAAAACAGTTTCTATAACTTGTGTCAAGGAGACCCAATTAAAACGTAAATCATGTGTTAAATTTAAAAAACGATCATAATCTAACATCGAATCTAATTGCTGCTGAATCAACTTGGTTTGCGTTCGAACCGCGATAGTATTCAGCTGCTCAATACTCTCACTCATTAATAACAGATCCGTAACTGGAACTTTGATTTCATGAGCCCAATGTATTAAATAATCTTGTTGATACTGAGCCCTTTGCTTTTGCACTTTTTGGTCAGACTTTACTTGCTGCTGCAAAGTTTGTAATTTGTGCAATAAAAGATAGTTTTCCCAATCACTAGCCGATAAATCTTGAAACAATGCTGGCTGGGAAAAATCTGTTTGCTGCAACTTTTGCCCCTTACGCCACTGATAATAAGTTTTTAAACCGCAATAGACCCCTACAAATAGTAAACTAAAGCGAATAAAATCACCCAAAATAATTATTGGTAAATGATACAAAACAAATAAAATACTTAGTAAAACTAACAAGCCACAATAGCTCAGTAAGCTTAGCAATGCCGGTTTAATCAAGAGCCACATTTCCTTTTTATTCATAAGCACATAACCGATAGCCACTACCAGGTTCAGTTACAATATATTGTTGCAGGTCAATTGGCTTCAGTTTACGACGCAATCGGCTAAAATTAACTCGCAAAGCTTGCTCATCCAAAAACAGACCTCCCTGCCAAAAAGTCTCCAAAAAGTGTTGCGTAGAAATTACTTGATTAACATTTAAAAATAATAATTGTAAAATATCGCCTTCAGTCGGTGACAAATTAACACGTTGCTGATTAAAAACTACTTCATTTCCTAAAGTGTAAAGAGTATAAGGTCCAAACTGTAATTGACCACTTTGAACTTGTTGATCATAAGTCTGTAATCGCCGTAACATCGCTTGAACTTTAGCAAGTAAAATGCTAATCGTAAAAGGCTTAATAACATAATCATCTCCACCTTCAGCTAATGCTCGCAACATACTGGTTTCTTGATCAATAGCTGACAAAAATAACAATGGTACTGTCGAAATTTGACGTAACTGTTGTGCCCAATAGAAACCATCAAAATATGGCAAATTAATATCCATAATAACCAAATCTGGCTTTAATTGTTTAAATTCTGCGATAATCTTTTGAAAATCTGAAACGCCAACTACTTTCAACGACCACTTAGCGAAGTTTTTTATTACGGTTTGCAATAGAGTATTGTCATCATCGATCATCATAATTGTTTGCATCTGGATTACCTCTCCCCCAAACTTAAGTATTAACGTGATAATTAGCTTTAATTTACCATAAATTGACTAAAATTAACTCTGAATTAACAAATATCTTTCTTAGAAATTTTTCCGAAAATTCATAATGTATTTAAACTGTCATAACAATTTTTAATTTCTAGTCATTTTTCCGTAAGATTTTCTTTAAATTTCACCAAGCTAATGAGATCTTATATGATATAATTTTAATCGGCAACTCGCCCCGTAAGGGGGGGATACCGTGTTTCAGACATTTTTCGTAACTGTTGTTGCACCGATTATTGTTAGAGTAACAACACAAGTGCTTGTTGATTGGTTACACAGCAAGCATAAAAATAGCTGAGTTGCTAAGTAACTACACATAAAAAAGCCATTCCTACTGGAGATAGGAATGGCTTTTGTGTTATACCATGTTAGACACTTTTCGTACTTACAAGGATAGTATATCATAATTGTGTTAATATTCAAATTAACCAAGCTGCCTCTTTATCATAGAAGTATCTTTTATACTATCTACTAAAATTAGTTTTTTCGTTAAAAATTTGTGATAATCTGTTTCTAAACATTAAAAAATTAACTTGAACTTTATTTTTTAAAACTGTAAATTCATCCAGCATAGCCCCCACAATTAAAACCAGCTTCCGAATCAAACTTTAGTTTTTTTCCGTAGTGGATAAATTTACAAAATATCGTCACTAAGTACCGAGTATTACTCACAGTAATAATTTAAAGAAGTCTAATTCATCATAATTGTGCTAGTATTAATTCCAGATTGACAAAATATCATCCTAAGGAGTAATTATGGAAGTTCATAGCCTACGTTATTTCTTGGCAGTTGCTCAAGAACAAAATATTTCTCGAGCGACCAAGTATTTACATATTTCACAGCCTGCTTTATCTCGCCAAATTAGTGAATTGGAAAAAGAATTGGGCGTGCAATTATTTGATCGCAGTTCCCACAACATTAAATTAACTAACGATGGTTACTATCTCAGAGAGCATGCTCAACAAATCATCGCTTTAGTCGATAAAACTACGTCAACTTTGCAAGCTAATCACTTACTCATCAGTGGTGAATTAGACATTGGGTGTGGCGAAAGTTTGGGAATGCGTCAAGTCATGCAAGTGATCGGACAGATTATGGATAAATATCCAGCCGTCAAAATTCACCTCCACAGTGGTGATGCAATGGAAGTAGAAAAACAATTAGCAACCGGTAATCTAGACTTTGGCGTCATTATGGGTGAATATAATTTTCATAATTATCAAACCTTACAACTACCTGAAAAAAATTACTGGGGCATTCTCATGGCCGCTAATTCACCCTTAGCGCAAAAACCATTCGTAACCCCTGCTGATTTAATTTGCCAAAAATTAATCATCTCCGAACAAGTCCAACACAGCTCTCACTTACAAACTTGGTGGCAAAATGTGGCAGAACAAATTCAAATTGTTGGCACTTATAATCTAGCGTATAACGCTGCACTGCTAGCCCATAATCCACATTATTTAGTTTTAGCATTTGAAGATGTAGTCCAAAATTATCATGGTGGTTTAGTTTTTCGGCGACTACAGCCACAACTATCTGAAAACAATACTTTAATTTGGCAAAAGAATCGAATCATGTCGAACATTGCCAAACTATTTTTACAACAATTGCAAGCAAATCTTGCGCATAATAATTAATCAATTATCAGTTTAAAAACTAATTTTTGGTAATCGTCACTGTAAACGCATTTCTCTGATGTTTCCAAGCCGAAATAGCTCGCTGTGAATTTTGAAAATGGCCAAGCACACGAATTCCTTGAAAATACGCAACAGGTCCATAATACAGAACTAAACGTGGTTGCGGCGACCAATAACCTAAATCACCAACTTTAGGATTGGCTCCAACTGGCATTTGTTTAATAGACAATGGTTGTTTCAAGTCGGAAATTTTTTCTGCTTGGTTAAAATCACGAAACCGCAGCTTTAATGGCAGTCGCTTTTGTAAGCTTTTGGCAGCAGCACTCTGATTTAAGTATGCGCGATATTTGTGATGATGCATTTTGATAATTATTTGATTAGTGTTTTGTCACTAGCTTGAATTGATTGTAACGATGCTAAATAGCTCAATAAAATAATGATTAAAAAGCTGATAACTATCATGCCCCAGCCGCTTCTATTTTGTTTCATTAGAAAAACTCCTTACTTATTCATAGTTGAACGTCTATGAATATTAAACTGTTGTAAAACAATAATCAAAATTCCTCCTAATAAAAATAACTCAGTCCCTAACAAGGACCCTGACACTCCTTTAGCCACAATGATCTGACCACAAATAGCTGAACCTAACGTCGTGCCCAGATTAGCGCCTGTAATAAACAAGCCATTGGCCAAATCAGGCGTTTGTTGCAAGGCAGTATTCATAATATACTGATTCAAATTAGCTTCCATTCCTGCCAATGTCCCCAGCAAAATAATCAAAATGATAATGACACTGATATTTTGATGATAAAAATACAGCAACAAATACGGCACTAACATTAATATTGGCAAGCCTACTAACACCTGTCGTGGCTTCACCGCCAATAATTTACCAGCAATTTCATTACCCAAAACATTAGTTAAACCATAGATTAGTAACAATACACTAATTAACCAACTGCTTAAAGAACTAGCTTGACTTAAAAAATCTGATAAATAACTATAAAAACCAAAAACACCACCATTGAGAAAAATGATAATTACTAAACTAACCAAAGTTGGTAATTTAACTAAAGTCAACATTTGTTGTTTAAAATTAAGTTTTTGTGGCATAGCAACTGGCACTAAGTAAAAAGCACTAGCACATAAAATGAGCAAATTAATTAAGCCAAAAGTTAACATCACTAACCGAAACGATCCATAACTCGCTAATAAATTGGCTAGTGGCACACCTAACACCATGCCCGCAGAGACGCCCATGAAAACTTTTGCTACATATTGTGAAGCCTGCTGTTGATCACTGGCAATGACCGTAGCAGTTGACATGGCATATGACACGAATACCGGATGTAAAAAAGCTGGTAAAACGCGGACAATTAATAACCAGGTAAAGTTCGTAATAAATGCTGACGCAAAGCAGCTGATCACAAACAGGCTAATAGCTAATAACATCACTCTTTTTTTATTAAACCGCCCTAGCAGCGCTGGTAAAAACGGCCCACTGAGCGCAATAATTAAAGCAAATAAACTTACTAATTGGCCCGCAGATGCAATGCTCACATGATACTGGTGAGCAATATTGGGTAAAATGCCCATAATCCCCATTTCTGTGTTAGTAATACTAAACGTACCTAATGCTAATACCCAAATTAAAATATTTTTTTGTTTTTGACTAAGTGGCATAGTTTTTCTCCTCAGCGTTTAAAATCACCATCAATTTTAAAATGCTGCTGGTCACCTGTCTAATGCCAATAATGGATAACCAACTATCTAATTGCGTTATAATTGCAAAATTAATATGTATAACTCGAGCTGATACTAAACTATTTAAAATAACTATTGGTTATTTTTGATCGCCGTCGTTACAATTAACTAATACTATTAATTTTTAAAGGAGAGCAGACATGACTGTCAAAGATAAGGTTGTTATTATTCTTGGTGCCTCTTCAGGTATTGGGGCCGCTACCGCTCAACTATTAGCTGCTAGTGGCGCCAAATTAGTCTTAGGGGCCCGGCGTGAACAAAGATTAAAAGAGTTGATTCAGAATTTAGATGCCCCAAGTGAGGCTTATTATCAAGTAACTGATGTCACTCATCAACAACAAGTTCAAGCCACTATTGATTTAACCTTGGAAAAATTTGGTCACATTGATGTTTTATATAATAACGCAGGCATTATGCCCCAAGGTTATCTAGCTGATCAAGAATTTGCTACCTGGCAAAAGATGATCAATACCAATATTATGGGTGTTTTAAACGGAATTGGTAGCGTTTTACCAATTATGAAACAACAACACTCCGGCTTAATAATTAGTACCGATTCTGTGGCTGGACACGTGATTTATCCCGGATCGGCAGTTTACAATAGTACTAAATATGCTGTGCGTGCCATTATGGAAGGCTTACGCCAAGAAGAATACGCTAACGGAATTCGTTCGACGATCATTTCTCCAGGAGCAGTGTCCACAGAATTAATCAATACCGTAGGTAATGAGCAAATCAAAGCTAGTCTAACCCCCACATTTAATTCTGCTGCCAGCGATGGTTTATCCCTAAGTCCCCAAGATATTGCTCAAGCGGTTAAATATGTGATTGACCAACCCGAACACGTTACCATTAATGAAATGCTAATTCGTCCAACTAAGCAAAGTGTTTAATTAAAGACTATTACTTCCTAAAGAAAAAACTCTATAATAATTGTATTATAGGGTTTTTTGTTGTTTTAATTTAACAATTTAAATATAGAAGGAATAATGATGACTCAAACCACTTCCACCGATACTGATATGGGTGACTATCTGAAGACTTTTGCCTGTACAGCAGTCATGTTACAGTCAATTTTGGCACAAGTTTTACAAACTTACTGTACCAAACCGCAACAAGTTGGCATTGGTATCACCTACGATTTAATTAAATTTACTGCTCCAGCATTTATTTTTGGTATTATTTTTTCAACCGTCAAAAATACACCGTCTCAAATTGGGCACCAATATCCGACGTATTTAAAACAACAATGGCGTGCATTATTCATCCCCAGTATTTGTTGGACTATGATTTATCTAGTATTATTTCCCAATGAACAGCAGGTTGAAAAATATCATAATTTCGCAACTTTTTTGTGGCAAATGATCAATGGCAATGCCGCACCGCATTTATGGTACAACACAATGATGCTGCAATTTATCATTTTAATGCCCGTCTTTTGGTGGTTACAAAAATTTACTCAACAAAATAAGCAGCGCTCACTTTGGGTATTGATTATTAGCAGTTTATTGTATGGTGGCTGGCTAGTTTTTTATCAGCTAACTGTTTTTCGTGGCCCACACCAACATGATTGGTACTTATTAGATCGCCTTTGCTTAAGTTTTTTTATCTATGCAGTGTTGGGCGTCTTAACTTGGAATTGGCAAAAACAGCTTGCTAAATTTTTACATAGATCATGGCCCTTATTAGTGCTACTATTTCTTCTCATTTGGAGCTGGACTAATCGAGAATTATTAAGTTATGGCTATCCAATAGTTTTAAACAATGCGCCATATTATAAACTATCAATGACTCTCTATTGTATTGTTATCATCAGCCTCATTGCCACTTTGGCGCTTCATAATCTCCGACACCAAGCCAAAGTTTTACCTGTAATCCACTTTTTAGCACAGTACGCTTACCGCGCTTACCTAGCAAATGTTGTTTGGTTGCAAATTATTTGGCATTTATTTGGTTCGTGGCTACGTTATCACATTAATCTAGCACTAGCCATTATGATTATTTATCTATTAACTTGGTGCTTATCATTCTTGTCAGCAATCCTTTTGCACTTGCTGTGGCACAAAACAAAAACTATTCGCTTTTTCTATAAGATCAAAATTTAATATTATATTGCACTAGTTAGTAAAAATTATTTAATTCAATAAAATCTTCGCACAAATTGCAGAATAAACTTACTTGTAGTACTTGGCGCTGAATATTATTAATTGAGTTTCGAATCGTCATACTACTAGTTGATTGAAATAAATTATGACTTAATTTATGTCCATAATTGTTCCTGTACTAAGTAATTTTCTAAATTGCGTAACTAATCACCATACCATTAGATAATAATTGATTAATATACTTGTTTGATATGACAAAACCAAAAGTCTGACCTCAGCATGGCTCAATTTCTAGATAGTTCATTGAGAAATATATACTACTTTAGTAAGTTGAAAAATCAATAGTTAATGTTTAGCAGTCTTATTTACAAAGTTAAAAATAAGCTTATACTAATAATTGCAGTAATTAAATTATCGAATAATTAGTCCAATTGTGTGTTAGCGTTTTTTCAACTGATAGAATATTAATTAATTTATGAGGTTGTACAATGAGACATCGCCGAAAAAGAGCTTTGAATTTACTTTTGATAATTACTTTATCAGTATTAGGTGTTTTGGGGACAATTAATTCTAGTCAAGCAGATGATAGTATTTCAAGCTTTTTATCTCCAGTAATTCCTACTCCTTCTCAAGAATTTCTAGCCAAGCCAAAAGATTTTTTAAAATTCCGCCCAAAAAAAGCGCTTACTATTTCTAATTGGTCTAATAAATCTGACTTATTACGTGGTGCCAATCCAATTGCTGGTACCGAAGTCGCTAGTGCTAATTCTAACCTTGACTTTACATTAAACACTAGTGGCGGTTTTGACTCAAATAACAATCCATATGTTTCTTTGAATTGGAAAGATATGTCTAATGCAACTAATGGTGGCTATAGTGGTGGTTATCAAGTCACACGAACTACTGATGATCCGAGTAATTCTTTCGTGAATTGGGAGCCAGTTGGTACTAACTATGGTAAAAAAATTAAAATTCTCAATGTCTACCCAACTGATGGTAATCATTTAAAAGATTGGATGAACATTATTCCAAACAGACAAATTGCAACGGTTTCAAATGATCTAATTGCTGTTACACCAGTAGCAGAAACAGATTTTAATGCCAATCCCAATCATTATTTATTTAAAGATGCTAACGATCAATATAACTATGACGGCTTATTCTTTGGTTCAGCGGATGGCGGTAAAAATGTCGATTTAAGTGTCGCTAGTGCTAATGCTACTAATGCTTTTGGAAATACAGGGCGTTCATTGATTTTTGGTCATGATACTTTAACTGGTAACTTATCTCATTATAATAGCTTTGCTGATAAATTAGGACTAAAAATTATGCCAATGAGCTATGATGCAGGAGCGAATGATGACCGCATTGGCTCAAAAACGGTCGAATTAATGTCAGATATGCGAACAGGATCTCTAGCTTCTTATCCTAATAAACTGTTGCAATATAACAGTACTAACAAATTTACAATCCAACCTTCTCATACCGGAGGGCAATTCTATCTTTATAGTGATGGTGCACAAAGATGGATGGATTTTGCAATGGATCCAGGACAAAATTCGTTCCACTTTTTAGGAAGTAATGCCCAGCCTGCTACTTCTGTTCACTATTTAGATAGTAATGGTAACCGCACGTCCAATCCTAACGGTGCTATCGGTGATGATAACTGGTATTTAATTACTAAAAACAATTATGCAATGACCCAAACTGGCCACACAACCGGAGCATGTTCCGTTGAAGAAGCTATGATTCTAGCTAATATGATGTATTATACTAGCACATTAAACACCACCACGCATGGCGAAGATCGAACCGTCAAAGACACTGCCGCTCCAGATGCACCAATAATTGATAATATCGCACCCACAGTTAGCGATAAAGTAACGGCTAACTGCAAAAGTACAGATAATGCTACCAATTACTATTACCGGGTCCAAGCTAAACGTGGTAGTAACAGTACTAATTCACAATGTATCAAACAACCTATTAAAAGTGACATTAAGGGTTATATTTATCAAATTGATAACAATGCTAATACGACTATTAATCCAAATAAGGATACTCAAGGTAATATCGATAGCTCTAATAACACCAATTTCATCGGTGTATCTGATCCAACATCTAAAGCTTCCATTAATAATATTAATCGTTTTTCTCATCAATATTTACACGTGGTTGCGATTGATAACGCTAATAACGTATCCGCAACTAGTTCTAAGAAAATTTCGAGTTTAATTAACAAAAGTAACAGTTATTATATTTATCAGATCTGGGATGATGCTAATCATAACGGCTTAAAGGAAGCTACTGAAAAAATTATTCCACACCAAACGGTTTCATTTTTTTATAGTAAACAAGATGGCACATATGAACCAATTTTAACAAAGATTAATTCTTGCGGAAACGAAAGCTACGGTAGTGGTTGGTTGCAGCTGAACTCTACAGTACAAGCAGGAATTGACATTGATACCGCAGCTTTCAAAGGACTAACGCCCACAGTAACTGGCGGTGACAGTTGTCTTCAAACCAGTCCACCAAAAACCATTAATGGCCAGCGCTATGTTCTTTCTGATCCTCTGAAGATTACCGATACCATTCCTAGAATCGAGATGGGGTTAACCAAACAACTAAAATTTTTAAGTTTAACTAATCTGCCAAAGATGGATTTTGGTGACAATAATAATGTTATTGGATATCAAAATACTAAGACTTTAACTAATAACAATTCTACTGATGTAGATAATGAGTTACAGATTGATGACCAACGAGGCAGTCAACCAATTCTTAATTATTCTGCCATTCCTTATGAAGTTACAGTTAAGTTATCACCATTTAAAAACGGTAACAAAACTGGTTTACAACAAGCCCAATTGTTTTTTCAAGAACGCAACAATCCACAATCGATCACTGTTAATCCAGATAATGCTGAGGTGTCACTTTATAATTCAGGAACTGCCATTTTAAATGGAATTAATACTCGTTACTATAATGATATTAACGGTCATTCACAAATTAAATTGACAGTACCACCTAAGAATCTCAATAACGACATTACCGCTGGTACTTATAGTGCCACATTAACCTATTCTATTAAAAATGCTCCATAAAAAAGTTATTTTAATTGCTCACAAAAAAGCACTGTCAATCGCTGCTGACTGTCATTTTTAATTGCTCTCACTTTTTAAATATGTGCACCAAAAACTACAGTGGTCACAATTATATTGTAATTGACACGCCACTTATGAATTATTATAAGCGCAATTCTTAACCCAATTGTAGGTGGTATTTTTACCAACATATGAATATGATCTAGCATGACATGTACTTCGATAATTTTTATGGTTCGTACATCTTTTTAAAATTCGTTCAATATCTTGCCGTAATTCTTCATAGATTACTTTTCGATGATATTGCTTACAATTCAATCTCGTATGTGCTAAACCATTAGAATCTTATTTCACGATCAGAAAAATTATTTTTAACACCCACAAACAAAGCTAGTGGTATATTTTCACCTTATATAAAAATAACAACTTTCGTCGATAAGTTTTCGTTAACGGCAAAAGTTGTTAAAATGATAATCAATTAAAATTAATAAAGTCTAAAAAGTTAATTTAATGAATATACCAATGATGTCAGTGAATTATCATCTGTTGCTGTTGGAGCCTTTAACGCACCTCCACTCACAATCAAAAGCTGATTATCGCTAATAGGTGTCAAAGATCTAGAATATGCTAAAGGCATATTCAATTTGACAGTTTTCCACTGATCAGCTTGACCATTACTTTTATTAATATATAAGTCTGAGCTACCATCAGTATTGGCTACTATTGTTCCATCAGGCATAGTTGTGACATAAGGCGCACCACCGTAGGCCAAGCGCTGCCCTTCATCACTAGCATTCCAATTTAATCCATCATTAGAAATCTTATAATTAGTTCGCCATTCACCTGAATTAACTACTTCATAAGTCATTATATACTTCCCATTGGACATTTGAGCAACTGTAACCATTCCCGGTCTTGCAGTAGGTGACTTAAAAGCAACATCATCAACTTCATTTTGCCAATGTAAACCATCAACAGAAACCTGATGCGCTAGCTTTTGACTATGAGCAGGTTTATCACGTTCATCAGAATAATAACATACCAATTGATGATTAATTACCTTTAGAAATGGTTCCCAAACTGGTCCGTTACTCGTTGTATTAACGTCAGCAGTACCTCCAGTAGCTACTGTACTTAAATATTTCCAGCTACGTGCATGGTCAGTACTATAATACAAGTCAATCGAAGTTTTACTTAAATCATTAGGGATAGAATTTCCTACACAAAGAATCGCTCCTTTAGGAAGATTTCCTATTTGCTCTGGTAATTCATATAAAAAAGGTTGATAGCGGTTACCCCAAGGCTGACCATTGGTAAAATTATGCTGTTCCTTAACCTCACTAATTTTACTCCAAGTTTGACCCTTGTCTTGACTTTCAAAAATTAAAAAAGAAGGTGTTCCATTTACATAGTGCTCAGAAGTAGCATAAAGTCGACCATTATATTCAGCGTTACTGTATTTAGTAATTAATCCCCGTCCATAAAGAAAGCTAGGACTTTTAGTATCTGGAATTTGTTGTTTATTAGCAATGGTTTTTATAGACGTATTGCTAGAAGCGCGCACCGAAGTTATTGATGATGGGCTTATCCAAATTAAGCCTAAAGTTATAATAGAAAAGACCAATATCCAACTTAAGTTCTTTTTCTTTATACGCATTATTCCTACCTCCATTGATTAACAATTTAAAAACTTTTGATAAAAATAAAACAATCATCTATCACCTCACTTTAATTTTTAGAAGTACTAATATTTACATCTTCTCTTTTATCAACCGCATTTTTATCTACTTCTCCAGCTTGAATAGGATCTTCTTTCTTTAGGCAGAATGCAGCAAATAACGTAATGATAAACACAAAAATTCCCATCATTACATAGGTATGCTGATAACCAATGCTGTCATATAATTTTCCAGCTACTGAAGAAAACACAAATACCGAAATTTGTTTAGCAAAGTTCGAAGCTAAAGCATAAACTGTGGCATAAAGACGAATATCAAAAGCTCCAGCAATATATTTCATAATAGATGTTAATAATAGTGGCATTTCCAAACCGGCGATAAGTCTAAAGAAAACTACCCAACCCCATGAAGGAGCTAAGGCTGATCCTAATATACGAATACATGTCAAAAATCCATAACAAATTAAACCATTACGTGAGCCTATCTTATTAATAATCCAAGGCATTGGAAACATTAAAAAGAATTCAATCAACGTCTGACCAGAAGTCATATAACTGTACACTAAGGTTCCTTGAGAGGCAGTATGGAAAAAGGTTTTAAAAAAGATAATGAATTGCTGATCAAAAACATCAAAAATAGCCGATGCACCCATATAAAATATTGATAAAACCCAAAAATTCATATTTTTAAATACAGAACCAACTGTCTTTAAATCTAAAGAATTAGAAGTATCTCCTGCAGCTGAAGCATTAGCTAAATTAATTCGATCACTAAATAAAAGTAACAACACTAAAATAATAGCTGCTAAAGTACAAATCCAAAAAATTGAATTTGGCTTCCATAAAAACAATCGTCCAGCTATCAAAGAAGCAACAATTCCTGATAAAGAGCCACCCAATCTGGAGTGAGAATACTCAAATCCATTGGCTAAGCTAGCACGTTGAACATATTGTTCAATAACACTAACTCCACCATTTAGAATAAAGCTCAAAAAGGTACCTGTAACAATTGCTACTAAGAATGAATTAATATGCAATAATGGTAAAAATAGCCATTGAAAATAAGGTCCAATAAAAATTGCAACTATCGAAATAGTCAAAATCAAATTCTTTTTAAACAATAGCTTGTCTGAAATAACACCAAAAAATGGTTGAAAAATTAAAGAAATGCCAGCCATCATAGAAAAAACCAAGCCAGATTCTGTACCGTTTAAATGTCCTACTTGTTCCATCCATAAAGTTAAATAACCATTAATGGTGGCCCAAATAAAGAAATAACTAAAATGAGTAAACGGAAAACCCCAAAAATGTTTACTGTTAGAAGAATTATTTTTATTATCCATTTTTAATCTTGCCTTCTATTATTCATATTTTTTAGTAATTGTAAGGAACTGGCTTGCCAAAATTAGGAGTTCCATCGCTGTTCCAATCAAATGCTTGAATTTTGGTATGACGATTGGGATCATATAAAGGATCTCCCTTGATTTCGGTATAATCTCGGCAATGATAAACCAATATATTAGTTTTATTATCCTCAGAAATAGTAAAACTATTATGACCCGGGCCGTACTGATGCTGTCCTAAATCACTTTGAAATACCGGATGATTACTTTTTACCCAATTGTCTGCTACCAGTAGATCTTTTTGATCACTAATGGTTAACATCCCCATACAATAATTCTCATCTGTAGCACTAGCAGAATAAGTTAAAAAGATTTTTCCATCATGCTTTAAAACCGCTGGACCTTCATTGACCCAAAATCCTTTAGTTTCCCAGTCGTATTCAGGAACTGATAAAAGAACGGGGCTAGTTTTTAATGTCCAAGGATTTTCCATTTTTGCAATATACAAATTAGAATTCCCTTTGATTGTTGGATCCTTCTGAGCCCAAACATAGTACAAATCACCATTATGTTCAAAGCAAGTCGCATCTAAAGAAAAGCTATCTATTCCCGTTTCAATTTGACCATGCTCAAACCAATTATTTTCTTGCATAGGATCTTCAGCATCACATTCTATACAAAACATACGGTGCTGAAACATGCCGTTATTATCTAAAGCTTTAGTTTCGGCAGCCGCAAAATAAATAAACCATTTATGATCTATATAATGAATTTCAGGTGCCCAAATTAGCTGACTCATCGGGCCAGAATCATGTTTACGCCAAACAGTTCTTGGTGCAGCGTGGGCTAAACCATTTAAAGTCTTAGATCTTCTAATTTCAATTAGATCATATGACGGTACAGATGCAGTAAAGTAATAATAATTATCTGTGTGTTTATAAATATAAGGATCTGCTCTTTGAATAATTAACGGATTGATATAATTCGACATTTCTATAATCTCCTAATACTTAATAAGTTTTAAATCAAAACTGCCTTAATACCATAAAGGGTAGCCAAATCTTCAACTTGTTGTGCCGTGGCGGAAAAACTAAAGACCGTATGGTGTCCACCACCATTTTGAATCCATTGTGTAGCACCATTCTTTAATCCCGCTTTGGGTGTCCACATTTGCTTAGCAACTGGTAAATGTGGCGTTTCTTTTTCTGGTTTTTGACCAGTAACCGGATAACCAATCAACTTAAAGCCATCGCGAAAATCAGCTAAAGTAATATCAATTGCATCACCCTGTGAACCGGTGAAGACCAAACGAGCAGGATCATCTTTGCCACCAATATCCAATGGATGAACTTCCACCCGCACTTGATCGGAAGCAATTGAAGGATCAACTTCAAGCATATGTGAACCCAGAATTGCTTCGTGACCTGGGCGCAAATCCAAAGTGTAGTCTTCCATAAAAGCCGTCTTTTGGTTATGTGTCATAATCTTAAAGACTCGAAGCAAGGCAGCTGTCTTCCAATCACCTTCACCAGCAAAACCATAACCATCTCGCATTAACAATTGGGCTGATAATCCTGGTAACTCTTCTAATCCCCATAAATCTTCAAAGTTTGAAGTAAAGGCACTGTAACCACCTTGTTCTAAGAACTTCTTTAGAGCCAAATATTGCTTTAATTGATAACGAACAGCATGCTCATAAGTCTTTTGATCATTAGCGCCGACTACTAATTGATAATCCTTTTGCAATTGTTGATATTGTTGTTCAACATCATCATCGCTAACTTCCTTCATCGAAGCTACTAAATCACCAACGCCATAATAATCAACCGTCCAACCTAATTGAATTTGCGCCTGAATTTTATCACCTTCAGTTACCGCAACATTACGCATATTGTCACCAAAACGCGCTACCTTTAAGTTGAAGGATTCATCATATGCTACAGCCACATCTTGCCAATCAGCAATTTCTTGTTGAACTTTCTCATCCGTCCAATGTCCGTAAACAACTTTATTATGCTTTTGTAAACGTGCATTAATATAACCATATTCCCGATCGCCGTGGGCACTTTGATTCAAATTCATATAGTCAAAGTCAATGTCATCATACGGAATATAATTTAAATATTGAGTAGCAAAGTGCAATAGTGGTTTTTGTAATAACTTTGTACCCCGAATCCAATTCTTAGCTGGTGAGAAAGTATGCATCCAAGTAATCACACCAGCAACTCGGTCTTCATAATTAGCTTTTTTCATAAACTGTGTAATTTCATCAGCTGTGGTTAAAACTTCTTTGAAGACAATCGTATAAGGAAGTTTACCGCTTTCATTTAAAGCCTGCACAATTTTTTTAGCATCCACAGCCACACTCTTCAAAGTTTCTTCACCATATAAATGCTGACTGCCGGCTGCAAACCAAAATTCATATTTAGGTAATTCTAACATCTTCATCCACTCCTAATTAATTTTCCCGTACAGCATGATCATGAGAATGTTGACTATTTTGACCATAATAAGCATCTTGACCATGTTTACGATAATAGTGTTTATCTAACAAATACTGTGGCACATGACTGTCATTGCGTGTCAATTGCAATGTGTGATAATCTTCTTCGGCAACCACCTCCAAAACTTTGGCATTATAAACAGCTTGCTTAGCGTCAGCTCCCCAACTAAAAGGACCATGCTGACTGACTAACGCCGCAGGAATTGCTTGATAATCCAGCTTACGCTGTTTAAAGGTTTCAACAATTGCTTTTCCAGTATTACCTTCGTAATCTTCTGTAATTTCTTGTTTAGTCAGGGCTTTAGCTGCAGGTACATCACCATAAAAAGTATCGGCATGCGTGGTATTCAACGCAGGAATATCCATTTTTGCGGCTGCAAATGCCACTGCCCATGGTGAATGTGTATGAACAATGCCACCAATTTTGGGAAAAGCATTATACAAAACTGTATGTGTCGGTGTATCACTAGAAGGATTCATCTTGCCTTCCACTACTTCGCCTTTTAAATTAACAACCACTAAATCCTGCGGTGTTAAATCTTCATAGGCAACACCAGAAGGCTTAATGACAAATAAGCCTTGCTGGCGATCAATTCCTGAAACATTTCCCCAAGTAAAAGTTACTAAATCTAACTTGGGTAATTGCATATTGGCTTCATAAACTTCTTGCTTTAATTGTTCTAACATGTTCTACTCCTTTAAATTTTTGCCTGCTAAGCGTTCGACATCCAAACCGGCTTGATAATTATTTAAAAACTTTTGATAACCTTGAACTCCCAGCGGTTCAGGACTTAGAGTCATACTTTCTGGTTTAGCAAATACTTGTTGATCCAAAAAATCCGCTAGCGTTAATTGCTTGGGATTATCTGCTACATAACTAGCTAAGATTGCCATTCCCCATGGTCCACCAGCTTGTGCCGTTTGCATCGTGGTAATTGGCAGATTTAGAGCATTAGCTAACACTTGCTGAGCAATAATTGGGGTCTTAAACAAACCACCTTGAGCAATCATCATATCTAACGAAATATGTTCTTCTTGTGTTAAAATATCCATTCCTATCTTTAATGGGGCAAAAGCTGCGTATAACTGCGCCAAAATAAAATTAGCCAAGTTCAATTTAGCTGCCGGCGTCCGGACAAATAATGGGCGACCCGCAATGGTTTGTGTAATATTTTCGCCTGAAAGATAACTATAATTGACTAAACCGCCAGCATCAGCTTGCGCATGGGTGGTCATTAATAATAAACGTTCATATAATTGATCATTCGTTAAATTGACGCCTAATTGTTGCGCAAATTCGCCAAACAACGAAAGCCACGCATTAATATCAGACGAACAATTATTAATGTGCACCATTGCTACAGCTGCACCACTAGGAGTAGTAACGACATCAATGTCACGATGAACTTGCTTTAACGGCTGGTCTAACACCACCATGGAAAAAGCCGAAGTTCCTACCGAAATATTACCTGTATGTTGGCGTACACTATTGGTTGCTACCATACCTGTTCCTGCATCACCTTCAGGAGGTGCCATCAAACTACCAGCTTGTAGCTTACCACTAGGATCTAAAAACTTGGCACCTTGCTTACTTAAAGTGCCCGCTTGTTGGCCCGCAGTCAAAACTTGTGGCAAAATATCATCCAAATGCCACTGATATTGTTGCTTTAAAGGTAATTGTTCAAACAAAGTTAAATAATGTTTGTCATATTGAAGGTTTGTACTATCAATAGGAAACATGCCTGATGCATCGCCAACTCCTAAAACTTTTTGACCAGACAATTGCCAATGAACATAGCCAGCAAGTGTTGTCACAAACGCGATTTGTGCCACATGCGGTTCTTGATTTAACATTGCTTGATACAAATGAGCAATACTATAACGCTGTGGAATATTAAAATTGAACAATTCGGTTAATTCATCAGCCGCTTGTTGGGTAGAATTGTTCCGCCAAGTGCGAAATGATACCAGTAATTGACCGGACTGATCAAAAGCCAAGTAACCATGCATCATGGCACTAACACCAATGGCCTTAATCTTAGTCAACGGAATATGGTATTGACTTTGAACCTGTGCTACCAATTGAGCATAACTAGTCTGAATACCAGTTTTAGCTTCTGCCAAAGAATAGGTCCAAAGATTATCAACTAATTGATTCTTCCAATCAAAACTACCTGAAGCAATCGTTTGAAACTGTTGATCAATTAGCACCGCTTTAATCCGTGTTGAGCCCAACTCAATTCCTAAGCTCACTTCACCTGTTTTTATAGCCTGCACAGTCTCCACTAACTTCATTCCTATGAATTCTCCTAAAATATTTATTTAAAACAGTAAATAAACGTTTTCAAAAAACAATTACATTGTAGAATATTCATCCCGATAAATCAATAGTATTTAAATTTATCCGTACCATTTTTTAATTTTAATGTTTTTTTAGCAAAGTTAAATATAGTAAAGGCTTAAAAATCAAAGCTTGATTTATCCGGAATAATATACTAACGTTTAGATAGCGCTTACTGTAACGCTGTCAATAGCCAAAAACAAAAGCAAAATAAACAGTAAAGCCCGAAGACCTTACTGTTTATCAGGTGCTATTGTTGTAACAGATTGCCGCTTGATTAAGCGTGGATGGTATTGAACAGATTGGACAGTTTTCTTTTGTAGTAACTGTAATAGCATTTTACCAGCATCTTCACCCATTTGTTCTTTTTCATGCTTGACAGTTGTTAAAGCCGGATTTAAGTATTCTGACATTTGATAATCATCAAAACCCACAACTGAGTAATCTTGTGGAACTCGTAGATGTTTGGTGCGCAGATAATCAATTAGCTGAATTGCTAATTCATCATTGTAACAAGCAATAGCGGTCGGTGCATGTGCTAATGCTAAATTACTATCAATGCGTTGCAAAATTTTAGTAATCTCATCTTGTGATTGATACATAATGAGATTACTTTGATAAGCAAACTGGGGGTGCTTTTGGTAAGCACGAATAAAACCTTGCATCCGTTCGACACCTTGTTGATCATCAACTTTAAATACCCCTAAAATACTACGATGTCCTAACGACAACAAATACTCTACCAATTGCTCTTCTGCGGCACTATCCGCCATAGTTAAACTGGGAAATGTCATTTCTGGATAAGTAGCATTAATAAATAATGTTGGAATATGTTGAGCTTGGATTTTTTCATATAAATCCAAATTGGCATTCGGCAAAGCACTTTGCGTTGGCTCAATAATTAGTCCTGCAACCTGTGCATCCAGCAATTTGATTAAACTTTGCCGTTCTTTGGTATAAGTATTGTGAGTATTGCCAATTAGTAGAGAATAGCCGGCTTGTGATAGAATCCGATCAATTCCAGAAATAATTCTGGGAAAAATATAATCTGCAATATGGGTGGTAATCACGCCAATCAATTTACTATCAGCACTAGTTCGCCAATTCTTTTGCCAATCTTGAACAAAGGTGCCACCACCTTGAACTTTATAAACTAAATGCTGTTGTTGTAACTCGGTCATTGCTCGGCGGATAGTGTAACGTGAAACTCGAAAAGTTTGCATCAATTGCGTTTCTGTTGGCAATTTTTCATCAACCGCATATTGACCGGTTAAAATAGCAGCTTTTAATTGATCATGCACCTGCTGGTACTTATTAGTCATTATTACCACCTCTTTTTTAATCTTCATTTTTGACAATCATAGCAAATTTTGGATTGCACTAATTAATCCGTTTTATTTTAAAATAACTAGTTGTAAATCTCAATTAAATTTTTCAGGAGGTTTCCCATGTCACAAAAGCAAACAAGTTTTCAAACGACACAAACTTTATTTGATTACTATCAAGATCAACCCGTTACTAAATTTTCATTAACTAATCAAAACGGCGTCCGTTTATCAGTTTTAGACTTTGGTGCTTTAGTTTATGAAATTACTTTACCAAACGGACAAAATCTCATTTTAAATTATCCACACACTAAAGATTACTTAGCCAATCCCTTTTATCTGGGAATGGCCATTGGACGAACAGCAGGGCGCATCAAAGATGGTCTTTTACATTTAGCAGGCCAAACGGTGCAATTACCTACTAATGAAAAGACAACCACCTTACATGGCGGTCCCCACGGTTTCAATTCTCAATTTTGGAACGGACAAATTCAAACTAATGACTCCGAACCCCAAATTGTTTTGCAGCATCACCAATTAAGCCAAACTGATGGTTTCCCGGGTAATTTACAAGTTCAAATCACTTATAGCTTAACCAACACCAACCGAATTAACATTAACTTTCAAGCCCACAGTGACCAACTGAGTGTGTTCAATCCGACCATGCATCTTTATTTTAACCTAGGAAACACTAATTCTATTTTAGACCATACACTGCAAATCAATAGTCAGCATGTCCTGCAATTAGATTCCCAGAAAATTCCTACTGGTCGTCTCCAACCGACCGCTAAGACTCCCTTTGACTTTCAAACACCACACTTACTCAAAACAGCCATTGCGCAATTACAAACGACTGCTGAAAAAGGCTTCGACGATCTTTTTATTGTGCAACCAGACGCTGAACAAAAAATTGCCGAATTAACAGCCCCCAATAATCAATGTCAGATTCAATTATTTTCCCAAAGAAACGGTTTAGTTGTCTTTAGTGCCAACAGCTTTACCAAAGAGCACATGAATTTAACTCGCACCCATGGTGTCGGCATTCCCTATTTAGGATTAGCACTGGAACCCGAAACCCTACCTAGCAGCCAAAACGAGCACGTCGAAGATGCAATATTAATTCAACCCAATGAAACAAAAAATTACCAAATCGGTTATCAATTAATCTTTTAATTTTTAATTGAGTATAAACTACTAAACTACCAGTTACATTAAATTGTAACGGTAGTTTTTTTTAGTCAAGAGGACGTGACCAAAAAATTTTTGTCAATTTAAGCGAAAATGTTCTGCTTGCGGTGCACCAAAAGTTGCTTAGAAATTAAATACTCACCATTTTTTTCAAGACTTAATCTGAAGTAAGAGCGTGTCTAATTTGAAATTGTGCAAGATCAGCACATTCTGATTGTAATTGAGCACTTACTCGTTGATAAATTGGAAAGAGCTCTTGATAAACAGCAACATGATCCTTAATTGGCCTATAAGTTTTCATGGGACCAACAAACTGGGTTACCGCTGAAAAATCAGGCACCCATCCTAATGACTTCATTGCCATAACAGCGGCTCCTAAGCATGAAGATTCAAAAGCCAACGGTACAGCAACTGGTTGATCAAAGACGTCCGCCACAATTTGACAACCTAAGTTAGACTGAACAAAGCCCCCTGTGAGAATGATTTGTTGCGAAGTAACACCGACTTCACTCACTGCCTGATAAACACTATACAAATTATAAACAATGCCTTCTAAAACTGCTCGAATCATATCAGATCGCGTATGCAAAGCATTTAATCCGACAAAAGAACCTCGTGCTTGCGCGTTCCAAAGCGGAGCTCGTTCACCATTTAAAAAAGGCAGAAATAATAAACCGTTCGCTCCCACTGGTACTGTAGCAGCAATCTGCATCAATAAAGCATAGGAATCCAACTTTTCGTCAGCCTTCATATCCAATAAGTTATCCCGGGCCCACTGCCAGATATTGCCACCGTTATTTACCGGACCGCCAACTACATAATGGCTCGCATCCAATAAATAACAAAATAATCGTTGCTGAGAATCAATGACGGGGTGGTTGGTTAATATGCGAACCGCTCCTGAAGTCCCAATAGTCATGGCGACACTGTGTTCATCTAAGGCGCCCACTCCCAAATTAGATAACGCCCCATCAAAAGCCCCTTGCACAAAGATTACATCAGCTGGACAGCCAATAATTTGCGCATATTGTTGCTTTAAACCGGCAAACTGCGTTTCTGCAGCAACGATTGGTGGCAACTGATTTTGCCTAATCTCCGCTAAGTGTAATGCTGTTTGGTCCCATTGTTGTTGTTGAATGTTAAATAAACCAGTACAACTCGCAACAGAAAGATCCATTTGCCAAACGCCACACAAACGATACAAAACATATTCTTTAATGCCGCAATAATAGCGGGCCTGCTGAAAGATTTGCGGTTGTTCTTCTTTCAACCACAAAAGTTTACATAATAAAGACATCGGATGCAGCGGCGTTCCCGTTCGTTCATAAATTTTAGTACCCTGTAAAGACGTTTTGAGTTGTTGGGCATATTTACTAGCGCGCGTGTCATTCCAGGTCATAATTCGCGTTAATGGTTGATGATATTGATCTAAAGCTATGAGACTCTGATTAGCACTCGAGAAAGCGATCGCTTGAATGTCTTGCTTATTGTTCACTGCTGTAAAAATGGTCTGTAAAACTGTCACTACTGCCTGAAAGATAATTTCAGGATCTTCTTCGGCTAAACCATTAGCTTCACGATATAAAGGATAGCCCTGATGAGCTTGACTAACTATTAGTCCTGTCCTGTCATATAAAACACCTTTAGTACTTGTAGTTCCAATATCTAACCCCACGACATAATCCATGATGATTGCTCCTTTATTTAACAATACTCCTATTTTAGTTTGACACTCCGTCTTTCAAATGCAATGACAGCAACGATTGCATTTCCTATATGCAAAGTTTAAGATACTAACCAGTAATCGTAGTAAATTATCGTTGGGGAGATTAATATGCATTTATTAACAACTTGTTTAGCTTTTGTAGGTGATTGGTTTCTGTTTATTTACCCGGTTTATCAAGCCGGCTTGGAATTACAAGATTATCGTAAATTTTTGGCAAATTACCGTGAAATTTCCATTAATGTTAAGAAAATATCGCCTTTATGGTGGTTAATTCCACCTTACAAAATTTGGTTAGAAAAAAAACGGGGCACTACTATTTTACGCCAAGCAGTTCATGATGAAAATGAATTTCATGAAGCTATGAATTTTTTAAATAAAGCTACTGCTTGGTGGTATGTGGCGTTAGCTGGTTTATTAAATAGTATCCAATCCAGTTATGAATTATGGGAATTATTTGAAATTAAATTAAATTGGATCTTTTTCTGGTTATTAATTTTACTGCTCTTCTTAGGTGGGATTATGCAAGTTTTATACCGGCTGAGTGATTGGCGTTTTCAACACATGCTTAATGTTTTTCATGCTAAAAAATAAAAAGACTAGCACCGAAGCTGGGACAAATGTGAGCATTAATTTATTGTCCGGACTTCATGGTTCTAGTCTTTTTAAATCCATCAATTTAAGTTTTTCGACACTAACTATTACTTTTTAGGAGTTCGTAGTTTATCATTTTCATACTTTAATAAACGTTGCTCATAGCCATCAATCTTTTGATCGAGTCGTTGATAAGTGGCCTGCATTCGTTGAATCTTTTGGCCCAATTCATCGCGTTGCTCGATTAAAATTTGTTTACGTTGAGGAATGGTTTGCTTCCCCTGAAAAAACAAATCAACATATTCAATGAGCGCTTTCAAGGATATTCCCGCAGCGCGAAACTGTTTAGCCAAATAAATCCAATTAACATCTTCGGTTTGATAATCACGGTAGTGATTATTCTTTCTAGTAACTGGCGGAATAGCCCCCACTTTTTCCCAATAACGAATTGTATCAATATTGACGCCAGTTTTTTGACTGACTTGTTTTATGTTCATTTGACTAACCACCAATCATTAATATATCTAGCATAACACAAGCAACTAATGATCTAGGATGCCATTCGCTCATTATCCTCTAAAAATGCGCTTCATTAATATTCATTTGATCTAATTCATGATTAATTTGTTGCATTTCACTAGTTGATAATTCCACTTCACTTGCACCTAAGTTTTCTGCCAAACGTTTCATTTTGGTGGTACCAGGAATGGGAACAATATAATCTTTTTGCGCAATTTCCCAAGCTAAAACTATTTGCGCAGAAGTCGCATGTTTTTGTGCCGCTAATTGTTGTAACAAGTCTAAAACGACTTGATTTTGTTTCATGACTTCTGGTTTAAAGCGACTCATCGTATTTCGAAAATCACCTGCGGCATATTTTTCACCTGGTTGATACTTGCCACTTAAAAAGCCGTTGCCTAACGGACTGTAAGCCACAAAGCCAATACCTAATTGTTCACACAAAGCAAATAATTCTGTTTCTGGCTTACGATAAACCATTGAATACTGATTTTCCATGGCAGTTAAAGGCGAAACTTGATGTGCTCGCTTAATATAATCTATCGGTGCATTGGACACACCCCAATGTAAAATCTTACCTTCTTTAATTAAGTCATTCATAACTTCCGCCACTGTTTCTGGAGCAACGTTAGGATCAACACGATGTTGGTACAACAAATCAACATGGTCTGTTTGTAAGCGTTTAAGTGATTGTTCCACTTGCTGATGAATTGAGTCCGGTTGACTGTCCAAAACATTCGTTGGCTGACCATCAATGACTTTTTGTCCCGTGATGCCAAACTTCGTGGCAATGATGGCTTGATTGCGAATCGGCTTTAGAGCCGCTCCCAATAATTTTTCATTACCTGGGCCATAAACTGGAGCGGTATCAAAGAAATTGCCCCCTAACTCAACTGAATGCCGAATTAATTCGATCATTTGTTGGCGATCAGCTTGCGGACCGTAAGCATGATCCATGCCCATAATCCCCAAACCAATTGCTGGAACGCGTAAATCTCGTCCTAAAATGCGTGTTTTCATAGTTGAAACTCCTCTTTTTATTGATTAAAATTTATAATTCATTGGCAAATACAGCTGATAAACCGCCATCAACCGTGATTTCTGTACCAGTAATAAAGGCACTTTGATCACTAGCTAAAAAGAGCACTGCTTGACTAATATCTTCAACTTGGCCTACGCGCTTTAAGGGCGTTAACTGGGCGCGGTGTTGTTGTTTAGCCTGTTCTTGTTGCGGTGAGCGTCCCAATTCTCCGGTCGCTGCTGGTGTGGGGACTACCCCTGGACTAACAGCATTAACGCGAATTTGCCGGTCTTGTAAATCAGCCGTCCAACTATGAATAAAAGAACGCACTGCAGCTTTAGAAGCGGCATATAAACTAAAATTCGGAATTCCTAAATTAGCGGTAACTGACGTATTTAAAATAATTGAAGCGCCTGTCGTCAATAATGGTAAGACGGCTTGCACTGTTAAAATCGTTCCTTTGACGTTCGTGTTTAAAACTTGATCAATTTGCTTGGAAGTCATTTTTCCTAAAGCAATATATTGACCTACACCCGCATTGGCGAAAACAATGTCTAATTGGCCTGCTTGTTCTTGAATAGTTTGCGCAACTCGTTGCATATCATCAAATACACTAACATCCGCCCGAACATAAGCACTGTTTTTACCAAGTTGTTGCACAGCTTGTTGGAGAACTGGTTCTCTTCTACCCGTAATATAAACGAAGGCTCCTGCTTCAACTAAAGCTTGTGCTGTTGCTAAACCAATGCCAGAATTACCTCCAGTCACCAACGCGACTTTATTAGCTAATAATTTGGTCATTACTTAATTGTTCTCCTCTCCTGTAGATTGTTATTGATTGTAAACCCTGAAGTTTACTTCAGAGCAAGTCTTTCACATTCGATTACTAATAATTATTTTTCACGGCTTTGATTTCTTGTTAGAATGTTCTTATTACTACTCATTAAATTTCAGAAGGGACGTTTGTCACTTGTCATTAAACATTTCTACAATTAAAACTGCTTTAAATTTAAATCCCCATCCTGAAGGAGGTTACTTTAAAGAAACTCAAAGAAGCTCACAATTAATCTCCACTCCCCAGGGTCAACGCGCCTTATATACTTCGATTTTATTTTTATTAACGGCCAATAATCCTTCGCATTTGCACCGATTAAAATCCGATGAAACTTGGTACTATCATCTAGGTGATGCTTTAGATGTCCATTGCTTATTCCCTGATGGGAGTTACCAATTGCTTAAGATTGGTCCGGACATTCAACACGGCCAACAATTATCATATACAGTACCTAAAAATACGATTTTTGGTTCCAGTGTCGAGCAAGGATTCAGTTTGGTTAGTTGTGTCGTCGCTCCTGGTTATGATGAGCGAGATTTTGAATTATTTACTCAACAAGAATTAATTAAACAATATCCCCAACACGCTAACTTAATTAAAAAAATGGCCTACGAACAGTTAGATTCATAGGCCTTTTGTTTATATTATAAAGTTGTGAAATTGCATTTTGTTACAACAAGTGGTTCAACTAAATCCCCCTCTTTAATTGCTGAAGATCCGAACACAACTTAGGAAAATGATTTATCGTAAACATTTAATGATCATATTTTCCTTGTGGAGCAGGAGCATTATTATAGTTATTAACTGCTGTCACTTCAGTATAATCAAAATCTGTTTGTGGCGTGGCAAATGTTTGTACGGTATACATCAGTCCCGTCGAATCGATAGCCACACCAATACCGACTTGCGTATAAAATGGGCTCAGCATATTTTTGCGGTGACCATCATTAGTGCTGTAATACTCATGAAAGAAATCGCTAGTTGCTAAAATGGCATCTTGTTGCGGCGTAGACTGCAGTTCATTTTGATCAAGATTTTCACCCATTAAAGCATAGGAATTTTGCGGATACACATTTTCATACCATCCATCATGGTCATCTAATTGCCCCTTAGCTGCTAAAGTTTGGGCCCGCTGCATAGAAAACTGTGTTAATGCGGTATTTTCCTGTAAACTGGCTAAATTATTTAGAGATCGTAAACGATTTAACTCTTGTAGCATGGCCTCCTTAACCACACTAGCGTCAAAATCTTGTTGGGCTTCTTGGTTAGCCGTTGCCGTGGAATGAGCCTGTGAATTATCAGTCACCACGGTGATGGGCGACATATTATTAGTAGTTGCAAAGTTCACATAGACATCCTGCGCATTGAGCCATTCGTTAGCAGCAATTTGATAGTAAGTTTGATTACGGATAGTTTTAATATGGCCTACTTTCCAATCAGAAAAATTGGCTACGGTTTGCCGTAATACTTTTTGTCCTTGGTTGTCATATAAAGCAGCTACTTTTTTCTTAGGCGTAATGACACGCGCAACATGATAGGCATACTGACTAGGAACAAAGTTATTGGTACTACTGGAACTTGGTAGCCACAAATTAGGACCAATCAAATACATTTTCTGACCATTAATGACTTGAATATCACCCACGCGCCAAGAGGTCTGGGCAGCAACGGTTTTACTTAACTTATCGCCTTTACGATCAAACAATGGTGTCGTCGGTTGTTGAGTGGCAGTTGCGACTGGATAATTAAAATCAGCAGCTTGGACTGGCTGTTGGTCATGATTAAAGGCAATGATCACAAAGGCCAGGCTGCTCAATAGTACTGTTAAAATCTTTTGGTGTTTCATATTAATTCTTCTTCCCAATTTAAATATTCAATCTTAATTAAGCCCATGTTTTTGGATTTAATTGATCTTGCTGCGGATTTTTTAAAGACTGTGCGTAAATTTCTTTCTTGTGCTCTAAATACTGTAGCCGTTGCTTCGTCTCAACTAATTGTTCTTGGGTCTTCAGATATTGTTGTTGAATCAATTCGTAACGTTGCGGTATGGTTTGCGAACCTTGTAGACATAAATCAACATACTGTTTAACTGTCGCTACACTCAGTCCGGATTGTCTTAAATAATGGCAACCTTGTAACCAATTTAATGAGGCTTGATCAAATAAACGTCGATTTAAATGATCACGTTGCACGGTCGGAACTAATCCCCGATCAGTGTAAAAACGGATGGTATATTCACTTAAGTTTAATTTTTTCGCGACTTGTTTAACTGTTAACAACATAGCTATTCCCCTTAATTAAAGTCTTGCATTCGTGTTACTCGAAGGTAGTAAGATAACTATACAACTAATTAAAGGAGGTTTCAAAATGACTGATATACCTAAAATCACTTTAAATAACGGTGTACAAATACCACAGGAAGGTTTTGGGGTTTACCAAATTGCTAATGAAGCAACTCAACAAGCAGTCCAATCTGCTTTAGACATTGGTTATCGGGCAATCGACACGGCGCAAGCCTACCACAATGAGCAGGCGGTGGGCCAAGCTATTAAAGACAGTCCCATTAATCGCCAAGATATTTTTTTAACAACTAAGGTTTGGGTTTCAAATTACGGTTATGATAAGACCAAGTCTTCCGTGGAAGAGTCATTAAACAAATTACAAACCGACTATTTAGACTTGGTATTATTACATCAAGCTTATAATGATTACTATGGTGCTTACCGCGCCCTGGAAGACTTATATCAAGCCGGTAAGATCCGGGCAATTGGCGTATCTAATTTTTACGCTGATCGTTACGTGGATTTAGTTAAGTTTAATCAAGTCGTACCAGCCGTCAATCAATTGGAAACCCATGTCTTTTATCAGCGACAAGCGGAACGACCTTATTTAAAACAACACGGTACTAAATTAGAGTCTTGGGGGCCCTTTGCTGAAGGCCGCAATAACTTCTTTCACAATGAAACTTTAATCCAAATTGGATCTAACCACCATAAAACTGCAGCGCAAGTTGCTTTACGTTATTTAACTCAAATGGGAGTCATTATTATTCCTAAATCCACCCATCCAGAACGAATGCAAGAAAACTTAGATATTTGGGACTTTGAACTAACCGCTACCGAATTCCAACAACTTCAGCAACTTGACAAGCTTATTTTTCGATCATCGCGATCCTGAAGTGGTAGACTCCATCACGGACTTTAAACTCTAGGTACCAACTATCTATATAGAAATAAAAAAAGCAGGATTGACTGAATCCCAGAACTGCCAATGGATTCAGAGTCTTCCTGCTTTTTTATTTTTAACTAATTGTGCTGTTTATCATGAAACAAACGGACTAACTGATCGACAATCAAGTCCGCAATGGCTGTTTTAGATAACAACTCCGTTGTAATCGGGGCGTGATTTTTTTGCAGCATGGTCACTTGATTGGTATCCCCGTTAAAACCCACTCCCGGTTGAGAAACATCATTAGCTACCACTAAATCTAAGTGTTTACTCTCTAATTTATGTTGCGCATTAGCCTGTAAATTCTGCGTTTCTGCTGCAAAGCCGACCGTTACTTGCTGTGGTTGTTTAATTTGAGCGACAGCTTGTAAAATATCGGAAGTTTTTTCTAATTCTAATGTCCAAGTTTGCGCGGCAGTTTTTTTAATTTTTTGTTTAGCAGTGTTAACTGGACGAAAATCAGTCACCGCCGCCGCCATCACCAGGCCATCGCTTATAGAAAAATGCTTTAACACTGCAGCTTGCATTTGCGCACTTGTTTGCACTGCCACCATATCAACGCCAGCAACTGGAGCTAGTTTAGTTGGACCGCTAATTAAAGTTACCGTGGCTCCTCGTTGTCTTAAAGCTTGCGCAATTGCATAACCCATTTTACCGGATGAATCATTAGCTAAAAAGCGCACTGGATCAATCCGTTCGCGCGTCCCGCCAGCTGTTACTACAATATGTTTACCAGCTAACGCAGTTGAACGCGTTAATAAAGTTTGAATTTGAGCCATAATCTGCTCAGGTTCAGCCAGGTGTCCCTTGCCTTGATAGCCTTCTGCTAAAAAACCCACCGTGGGTTCCACTATTTGTACACCATCAGCCTGTATGGCTTGTAAATTACGCTGAGTAGCTGGATTGAACCACATTTGATCATTCATGGCTGGTACTACCAATTTAGGTGCTTTAGTCGCTAGTAAGGTCAAACTAGCCAAATCATCTGCTAAACCGACAGCCATTTTGGCAATCAAATCTGCGCTCGCCGGGACCACTACTGCTAAGTCCGTCCATTGGGCTAATTGAACGTGTAAAACTTTATCGGCTGTAGTATCAAACATATCTGTGTAAACCGGACGCTGCGCTAAAACTTGAAAACTTAATGGGGTAACAAATTTCTCTGCAGCTTTAGTTAACACTACTTGGACTTGTGCTTGTTGTTTAATCAGCAGACGGGTCAACTCTAAGGCCCGATAAGCCGCAATACTACCTGTCACAAACAATGTAATATGTTGATTTTTTAACATTGACTTTTTCCTCAATAATCTTTAAGCAATAACCTTGGCTTGTAAGCCAAATACCACAGCCATCATGATGGCTAATTCGTAATCAATACATAACTCGCTTTGTCGCCAAGCACTAATTAACGGCGCTACTGGCGGCCAAGTTTGATGGGTTCGCTGTTCAAAAAACTCTTTGGTAATTTCGATTTGTCGCGGATCTGGCCAAATATACATGAGTTCTTCAAATGGTGACATAGCTGTCGGTGCAATTTGAGCTAAAGCTTTGATCCGCTGTTGAATTACCGTTGGTAATTGACTTTTGGGACACATCAACGCTTGTTGTGGAGTTTGTTGCCAAGAAATAATCGATTGCCACAGCCGGTTTTGAGCTGCAGTTTGTGGCACAAACTTATTTTCTCGCAAGGTGACATAATGAGCAATTACTGCAACCAACACTGCGTGTTCATATTGATAACTATCAGCACTATTTTTCATTTGCCAGACAGCTTCGTCTACTTCTAACCATGGTTGGTGAAATTTGCGTTCAAAACTGGCTTTAATATCCGTAATTTGTTCTTGCTCTGGAAAAATATAAGTCATCAAAGTAAACGGCTGCAACTGTGCAAATCGTGTAAAATATTGTTTTCTTTTTTGTAATTCTAACGGTAAAGCTTGTTGTGGTGCTTGAATTTGTCCTTGATCATTAAATTGCCAATTATAGATAGCTTTATGTAAACGTGTTTTTTGATCCAAACTAACCACCTTCTTTTCTTTAAGTTTGTCCTAGGTAAAATTTTATAATCTTTTAAACTAAATAACAATCCTTTTTTACGCTGTCCAGCTGACTCAGAGCTGAGCAATTAGAACTTATTATTCATATTCAAGATAGCATTTATAACTATTTTGCAAAATCAATGAACTTTTTTTAAAAATCAAGTCATTTAAACAAGACGATTTCATCTCAAATTAAGAAGCAACAATTGACAAAGCCTTAATTTATGGTAAATTAATATCAATTTACATAATCAAATTCTTATAGGAGGGATTTTGTTGCAAGCACAGGAAAAATTTTTAAAACAAGGCTTAACTTTTGATGATGTTTTATTGGTTCCAGCAGCTAGTGATATTTTACCACGTGAAGTTAAGTTGGAAACTCAATTGGGAAATAATCTCAAATTACACTTACCAATCTTAAGTGCTGGAATGGATACTGTCACAGAAGAACCCATGGCCAAAGCCATGGCTTTACAAGGTGGTCTAGGTGTTATTCATAAAAATATGAGTATTCCAAGCCAAGCTCAGCAAGTACAAGCAGTTAAGGCTGAACTAGCCACCAGTAAAACTGCAGCTGTTGATGAAAGCGGACACTTATTAGTCGCCGCTGCAGTGGGAATCACCAATGATACTTTTGACAGAACACAGGCGTTGTTAACTGCAGGAGTCGATGCCATTGTGATCGATACCGCCCATGGACACTCAAAAAGCGTCTTAGAAAAAATTGCCGAAATTAAAAATCACTTTCCAGATCTAACCATCATTGCGGGTAATGTCGCCACTGCTAGTGGTACCCAAGCTTTATTTGATGCTGGCGTTGATGTAGTTAAAGTGGGGATTGGTCCGGGATCTATCTGTACGACTCGTGTGGTCGCTGGTGTCGGTGTACCGCAAATTACTGCAATTTTTGATGCGGCGCAAGTTGCACAAAAAATGGGTAAACAAATTATTGCTGATGGTGGTATTAAATACTCTGGTGATGTTGTGAAAGCTTTAGCCGCGGGTGGTAATGCTGTAATGTTAGGCAGTATGTTAGCTGGCACTACAGAAGCTCCAGGAGAAATCTTTAGCGATGCTGCTGGGCAACAATATAAGGCGTATCGTGGTATGGGCTCCTTAGCTGCTATGCAAAAAGGCTCATCTGATCGCTATTTTCAAGGTAATGTTCACGAAACTAAAAAATTAGTTCCGGAAGGTATTGAAGGTAAAACCAAATATAAAGGTGATGTTGCAGATATCTTATTTCAAATTGCTGGTGGTTTGCGTTCTGGTATGGGTTATGTGGGGGCACATACCATTCAAGATTTAATTGATCATGCACAGTTTATTCAAATTACTAACGCGGGCTTAATTGAATCACATCCTCATAATGTAACTATTACTCATGAAGCCCCTAATTATAGTGGTAAATAATGATAAATGACTTTTATAGATAATTAATCTCTAAACAATATATCTCTGTGAAAGTATTATTATTTTAATAATCACACTCAAACTCAAAATTTAGATAAGCAACAATTAAGCGACGTTAAACATTATTACATGTTTAGCTTCGCTTAATTTTATAGCAAATATAATTACAATTATTTTTAAGTTTTCATGACTTATTTGCATATTTTTCAGGGTTATATCATATATCTCAGAACCCTAATTTTCTTTCAATAGTCTCTCAAATTCAATCTCATCATTCTGATCTTCAGCATTCAATTCTGCAACCCTTCTAGCATGCCTCTCACCTTCAAAATCTGTTTCAAGCCACATCTTAACAATTAATTTGGCTAACTCTTCTCCGACTACTCTTGAGCCAAAGGTTAAAACATTGGCATTATTATGTTTTCTTGACATTATTGCACTATAAGGTTCACTACATGTACATACTCGAATTCCTTTAACTTTGCCTGCTGCAATGCCAATACCAACACCTGTACCACATATTGCAATGCCAAAATCATATTTGCCAGAAGAGACTTTGTCACCAACTAGCTTACCATACCTAGGATAATCAGTACTTTCTAAGCTATAGGTACCAACATCATCAATAATTAATCCTAAACCTTTTACGTAATCTAAAATACTATTTTTCAATTTAAATCCTGCATGATCTGAACCAATTACAATTTTTCTAATTTTCATAAATATTTTGTTACCTTCTTATAAGTTACGTTTAAATATCAGTGTAGTAAAATACTAAATTTCTTCGTACCATTCGTTATGAAATGTTCCAGATTCATCATTACGCTGAAAAGTATGTGCCCCAAAGTAATCCCTCTGAGCTTGAATCATATTAGCAGGTAAATCATTTCTAGAAATTGCATCCAAATAACTTAAAGCGGCAGTTAAACTAGGAACTGGTAAATGATTTTTAATGGCTAATTCAACTACTTCTCTCAAAACATCAATATATTTAACAACTTTTGTATTAAAATATGAATCTAACAGGATATTATCAATTTCTGAATCTTTTTCATATGCTTTTTCAATATCTTTTAAGATATCTGCTTGAATAATACAACCTGCTTCAAAGACCTGCGCAATATTTTTTAACTTTAAATTCCATCGATATTTTTGGCTTGCCTTACTCATTTGTTCAAAGCCTTGTGCATAGCTAACAATAGTTGCTAAATACAAACTTTGCTCTAATTTCAGAATCAAATCATCGCTTATTCTACAACTATCAAGATTACTTTGTTTTAATTTTAACGTATATTCTTTATCTGAAATAAAACGTGCAAAAACAGCAGACGTTATCAAAGATATTGGAGCTCCAACCTGCATGGCTTCTTCAACCATCCAATTACCTGTCCCTTTATAACTTGCTTTGTTTAAAATAACATCAAGCATGTATTTACCAGTTTTCGAGTCTTTTGCTTCTAAAATATCTTTTGTTATCGAAATTAGATAACTTTTTAATTCACCATCGTTCCATTCACCAAAAATTTCACTCATTTCACTATTTTTCATATTGAAAACATTTCTCATTAAATAATAAACTTCTGAAATACTCTCCATAATTCCATATTCTATTCCGTTATGAATCATTTTGACATAATGGCCTGAACCTTCTGGGCCAATATACGCAACACAAGGTTTATTATCTTCTGTTTTGGCAGATATTTTTTCTAAAATACTCTTAACTTTTTTATAAGCCGCTTTATCACCGCCCGGCATAATAGAAGGACCATGTAACGCACCTAATTCACCTCCAGAAACACCCATACCAATGTAATTAATTCCGCTTTTAGTTAAATATTTACTCCGTCGATTTGTATCTCTAAAATTAGAATTTCCCCCATCAATTAATATATCTCCCTTGCTCAGTAAACTTTTAATATTTTCAATAACTTCATCAACTGGTTTACCTGCTTTGATCATTAAAATAATTTTTCTAGGTTTTTCTAAAGAATTGACAAATTCTTGTAAGTCATAAGTCCCGACAATTTTTTTACCTTTAAACTGTGAGACTAAATCATCAGTTTCTTTTCTTGTAATATTATAAACAGAGACTGAATAACCATTTTTACTAATATTAACAGCTAAATTTCTTCCCATAACTGCCATTCCCATTACGCCAATATTTTGCATTGTAAGTTCCTCCCATTTTTTAGTTACACTACACAATAGATATTATAAACTTTCATGATAATTTAAACGTTTGACACAAAACGATAAATCCTAAAAATAAAATGTAAAAAATACAAATTAGCATAATGTTTATCACATTAATTTGTAATTTTCTACATTTTTATTTTGCTATATAAATATATTTAAAATTAATATTTCAATTCCACCGATAAACCAACAAACAGTAGTAGGAATGGACCATGTCCATATTTGTTCTTTTGTATCCTTAACACCAATGGAATCATTAATTGCCCAGAAATAACTATCATTAAAATAAGAAAACACCATTGCACCCATACAAGCGGCTATATTAGCAAGTACAGGATTAATACCCAAAGTTGCTACCATTGGAGCTGTAATTGAAGCTGTTGTAAATATTGAAACTGCTCCAGAACCTTGAATAATACGAAGTAAACTTGCAATTATAAATGGAACTAAGATTGCAGGTATCCCAGTATGAGCAACACCTTCTGCAATAACTTTACCAGCACCGCTTTGATTAACAACATTTCCTAAAGCTCCGCCAGCAGCAATCAAAACCAACGTCTTGCCGCCGCTGACAATTCCGTCATCTAGAGCTGCAGAAACTTTCTTTCTATCTACACCACGAAGCAAAGTAAATACTCCGATCAATAAACCTAATCCCAATGCAACCACTGGAGCTCCAATAAATTGAATTACTGAACTTAAGGCTTTATTCATAGCCACTCCCTTAAGTGCCCCAGCAAGTAAAATAAGTACAACCGGAATTAAGATAGGCATAATTGCTATAGTAAAAGACGGTTCCTTTGCAGTATTGGATTCTTCCAATTCGCCTTCTTCATCATCTTCAGCGATTCTATGATATTTTTTACCAATCCATTTAGCATAAAAATTAAAAAAGATCGCTAACGGAATACCTACAAGGAAGCCTAAAATCATATTTTTTGAAATACTAGCATGAAACAGCGCTGCTCCTCCTAAAGGACCAGATGCAGGCGGAACTAATTCATGACTCCAAAGCAATCCGCCAGCAAGTCCAACACCTAAAGAAGTTAAGCTCGTGCCAGTTCTTTTAGATACATCTTTAGCCAATGGAAAAAGCATTAAAAATGCGGGAACACAAAAGATAGCCAACGACGTTATAAAACCAGTAATTATCATAGCCATCACTTCGTGTCCTTTGCCCAAAACTTTAACAAGTTTCTTGCCCATTACAGCTGTAGCACCAGAAACTTCCAAGATTTTGCCAATCATCACACCAAAAGCAATTAGAATACCCAAACTTGCCATAGTATTTCCAAAGCCATTTTTTAAAGCTTCAACTGTTTTTAATGGATTCAATCCACCTAAAACACCTGTTAAAAGTCCGCCAATGATTAAAGACGTAAAAGCATTCAACTTGGATTTAACAAGTAATAGTACTAGTACTATAATGGATACAATTAAAGCAATTACCATTTGTGTTGTGCTACTCATGCTAATCCCTCCCCATAAAACGAATTTGAAATTTTAGTGGAAAGATAGTTTGAACACTTATTAAGGGTGGTTTTATCTCCAATTAAACCACCTTTAGTAATAATAGGCATTTTGTCAAGAGTTCCGCCAATAACTCTTCCATACACAGCCAATGGAACGATCTCATCTTTAATTTCAATTCCTTGTGCTCCATTTTCTTGTAAAAACGCTTTAGTCACATCACCACCAGAAGTATACACACCACCAATTTGGCCGCCACATTTTTTAATAATATTGAAACCTATCGCAGCCATAGAGTTACAAATTTTTTGTGAAGCTGTTGAAATTGTTAGACCAGCTTTCCTTGATTCTTCTTTTAGATCAATCTTGTCTTTCTTCTCCACCATTGTAGCTACCAAAAACTGTAAATTTTCATTTAGATGAGATACTACCTCTTTCACTGCCTTTAAAATTTCTTCTTCTCTCTTATCTTCATACAGAAAATTACGTGCATTCGGTTTTACAATAAAAGGTGCATATTCCGCACGAAATTGGGCTATTTGATCTTCTACAACACCGCTAACGCTTCCAATTAGATATAACGCTTTCTTTTTTTCCTTATAAGATTTCTTGGGACTAATTTCTTTTAGTAATGAGCACGTAAACGGACCCGGGTCTACAGAAATAAAAGGAACTTTAGAATCAATAACAGCCTTAGCAATTGTATCAATATCTTCACTAGTACAAGAATCAAACATTATAATTCTTGCGCCATTAGAAATTAAATCTATAATGGTATTTTTTATAGTATCAACTCCTTCCAGAACACATTCCATTGAAATAACGCCAATTGGCTTATTTGACTGTTGTTGTAAAATACCCGCTACTCTGGAACTCAATACTGGACTAGTTGGATCATTTCTTACATCAGTATTTTCCAACATTACTCCATCAACTAGCTCATAGTTACCAATAACTATTTTACCTGAGCTGGGAAAAGCGGGAACAACCATGGCAGTTACATCATCACCCAACGCATCCAGCATTCCGTCTATTTCTGCACCTATATTACCTCTTAAAGTAGAGTCAATACGTTTATTGTAAAAAACAACTTCATCATTTTTTACTTTTTTTGTATATTTATATACTTTGCTGTAAGCATCTTTAAAATCATCACCACGACTATCCGTATGCAACCCCAGTGCATCATAGTCTTCAAAATTTTCAATACTATCTATCGTATCAATCGTGCCAACTTTCAAACCATTTTTTGCTAAAAGTGAATTTGAAACGTTAGAACCAGTCAAGTCATCTGCTATTATTATTGATTTCATCAGCTTGTCCTCATTTCTTATTATTTTGAATTTAAAATATAATCAATTTCCTGAAAAATTAACTATCTATTCTTAAATATTAATAAATAAAAAAATCTCTTTGACTCACCAAAATTATATCCATAAAGGTAAATTATTATTTTTAACGTTCAACAATGCTGTAATTAGCAACTAAACTTAGCATTTTACATAACCGAACTATATAACAATTCAACGTATAAACTAAGATGATCAACTTCATACAGCTGAATTTATTTACAAACATTAATAATCAAGCGAAAAAGTTAACGCTTACAAAAAACGGTTAATATTTAGGCAATAACCTTAGCTATTACCTAAATAAAAATTACTCAATTTTCCCTAAGCAAAAACTACTTTGCTTCTTTGGACTTTCTAAAGTTTCCAGCATAAAGTGAAGCCAATCTGATTGCCTCGTCTAAGCTCTTTTCCCGGGCGATACCTTTTCCTGCTATATCAAAGGCTGTTCCATGATCAACTGACGTTCTTAAATACGGCAAATTATGAGTAAATGAAACTGTTAAATCTGGATCCAGGGTTTTCGTTGCAATATGACCTTGATCATGATACAGAGACAAAACACCGTCATATTTTCCCATGTTAGCTTGATAAAATACCGAATCCGCTCCAACAGGACCATCTACATTAATATTTTCACTTTTTAACTCTTTGATGGCTGGTATAATATAGTCAATTTCTTCATTGCCAAATAAACCACCATCTCCAGAATGCGGATTTAAACCGGCCACTGCAACGTGCGGATTACTAATACCTAAGGTTTTAAGAGCATTAACTGTTAACTTAACATATTTTTTAATACCCTCTTTTGTGATCAGGTCACAAGCTTTACGTAAAGGAACATGCTTCGAATAGAAAAATACTCGCAAATTTTGAACTTGAAACATCGTTAATGGATCTTTAACACCTGTTAAATCAGAAAGAATATCTGTGTGCCCAAGTGTCTTAATTCCAGCTTCTTGGAGTGCTTCTTTATTCAACGTTGTCGTTACCATCGCTGAAACACCATCATTAACACATAAGTCGTTAGCTTTCTTTATATAATCATAAGCAGCTTGTCCACATTGTGCCTGAACTTCTCCATATTTAAAGGTTGTCATATCAACATTATTCAAATCAATTAAATCAATAACACCTGCTTCAAATTTACCTTCTGATAAATTATCAATTACATTTATTTCAATGTCAGATTTAACAATTTTCTTAACATTTTCTAAAACATTTTTGTCCCCGACAACTACAATCTTAGCTTTTTGATGGATTTCAGGTTTACCAAGCGATTTAACCACTTCCTCGGGTCCAATACCCGCAGGGTCTCCCATAGTGATTACAATATACTCTCTTTTCATAGTAATCTTTTCCTTCTTTACACAATCTTCATACAATTAAAAACTTATTTACAAATTTTTTTGGAATTTCGTGAGCAAAATCTCCTAAATCATCATCAGTTATAACGTAATCTATATCTAAAAAATCTGCAAAATTGATAAAAGTTGATTTTTCAAACTTTGAACTATCTGCCAGAATAATGTTTAGCGAAGAATTTTTTATTGCATTGGACTTGAGCTGCGATCTTGCTTCAGAACCTGTTTGGAAACCTAATCTAGAAATCGAATCACATCCGATAAATGATAAATCAAAATTAAATTTTCTGATTTTTTCAACTGTATCAACACTACTAGACGAATAGGTCTTTTGTGAAAGACTTCCTCCCACAAAATATACGTTTTCTAAACCTGCATCTAACAACAAAATAGCTGTATTTAAGTCAACAGTTACAATAAACAATCCTTTAATTTCACTTATATAAGGAATCAAACACTTAACTGTAGTTCCTGCATCCAAAAAAATGGTTGAATTATCATTAACAAATAAAGCTGCCCGATGAGCTATTCTCTCTTTTTGTTCTATAAGTTCACCTTTTTTAATACTATACGGTTTATCGCTGATAGAAAGTTCTAAATCAATAGCTCCACCAAATGTTCTCTTGAGTAACCCTTTTTCCTCCATCTCGGAAAGGTCTTTTCTTATAGTAACTTGAGAAACATTCAATCTTTTTGCTAAATCTAAAACCGTTACCTTCTTTTCCTTCTTTATTAATCGGTTAATAAAATTTTTTCTTTCTTCACTGTACATTTTTTCTCACTTTCGTTCATGAACAATTTTAATATATCATAGCTTTCATTTAGTTTCAATATATTTCTTTACCTTTTGAAAGGTTACGAATTAATTCTTGCCTAAGCCAACCCTTTTTCTATTGAAATAAATAAATCCACTATTGATATTAGCAACAAAACAATACTCCCAATGATTACTAAATGATTTTTACTTTTTAACTTCAAGATCATTTTATAATCAAGGTAAAACTCACCGTCGTTACGCAAGTAACTTATAATATTCAGATTAGATTATACACTTTTATAACCTTTTAATTATGCTTATTGTTGGCTAATAGTCGTATTCTTAAAGTTTTTGCTCTAAAAAGACTTAATAGTAGTAAAAATAAAAAATAATTTAAAGTTAGGCTTACGAATACTTTCGAGTTTGAACTGAACTCATCCAAAAATAGGCTTCGTGTTAAAATGATATGGTATCTAATTTTTAAAGTGAGGATTTTTCAATGAAACAAAATGTTTCCTGGTCTACCAAACTGGCAATTCTATCAGCTGGTTTGTTAACTTTTATCGGTATCTTAGTCGAAACTTCGATGAACGTTACCTTTCCAACACTTATGAAGGAATTTCATGTTAATTTAGCCACCATTCAATGGGTCACCACCGGTTATTTACTCTTAGTGACTATTGTGATGAGTACCACTTCTTATCTAATTAAACGATTTAATGCTCGCAAATTATTTATGACGGCCACTGTTATGTGTTTGGTCGGAACTTTAATTTGTGCCAGTTCTACTAATTTTACGTTTTTAATGATTGGTCGTTTACTTGAAGCAGTAGCTACAGGCTTATCAACACCAACTTTGTTTCATATCATTATGTCCTGTGTCCCGCCTTACAAAATGGGAACCTATACCGGTTTTGCAACAATGATTACTTCTTTTGCACCAGCATTGGGACCTACATACGGGGGAATTGTCAACAACTACACCTCTTGGCGCTGGATTTTCATTGGTGTCCTACCAATTATTATTCTTATCATGATTACTGGTTGGCTAACTATTAAAGTGAAAGCGCAACACAATCAACCGCCGTTTGATTGGCTGGGATTAATTAGTTTAGCAATGACAATGGTCACTCTAATTATTAGTTTTGATCAAGCAGGAGCACACAGCTTTACTAGTTGGCAATTTCTTGTTAGTTTAGTGATCACTTTCATCTTTGGCGGTTGTTTTGGCTGGCATCTCAAAACTAGTCACAATCAACTTTTAAATTTTAAAATTTTAAAAGATCCAATTATCGCCAATCGTGCCATTAATTTCTTTATTTTGCAATTTATTAATATTGGCATTTCCTTTGTGATTCCTATTTTATCTGAGCAAGTTTTAGGAACTAATTCCATGTTAGCGGGACTAATTTTATTACCCGGTTCTTTGTTAGGTGCTTTTATCGCCCCTATTGCCGGTAATTTATATGATCATTTTGGTGCTAGTTTACCGCTAACTATTTCTAACTTAACTATTATTGTAGGTGCCTTAGCCTTTACCATTTGGACAGGTCAATTAAATATTGCTCTAATTGTTTTCTTCTACTGCTTCATGCGTGGAGGATTCAATTTAGGCTATGGCAATACGATGTCAGACGCTAGCAAACACGTTGAGCTCACTGCTAAGCCAGATGTGAACTCGCTTTTTAATACATTGCAACAATATGCTGGATCATTAGGAACAGGGATATTATCCGCCATTATTTCGACCAAACAATTAGCAGCTGCTGCTCCACAATTAAAGGCAGTGACAGCTCAAGGTTGTCAACTAGACTTTGGCTTGTTAGTAGTCTTAGCAATAATTGCCTTACTATCTACTTTAATTAGCCAACATTATCTACACTCAACCACAGCTTAAATCTTAATTATCATGTTAAAACTCTATAATAATATTTCTCCGCACCAAACGGTGTATGCACCATTAACAACCAATTAACCTTGCACGATAACTTGCAAGGTTTTTGTTTACATAAAAATATCCTAACTGTTGTTTTCAGTCAGGATATTTTGAGTTTTTTCTATTGCTAAATCTTTAAGGGTAAAAAACTTGTATGTGTGTTACTGTTTTAACACCAATGTTTTTATATTGCTAAAAACTTGAGAATACACCAACTCATGTGAACTACAATATTAATTAACTAATGGAAAACTAAAGTTATATAAAAACAACTGTGAAATTTGGAAAAAATCAGCATCATCAATATGTTCAATAAATTCTACATTTCTGCCAGAATGTTCAGTAATATCAAATGAGTGAACTTGTCTGACAACCACTTGTCCCTTAGTTTGATAACCATTTAACTGATAATATCCGTGCTTGTTATTCCTAACAGTTGAAGCAATGGGGCTTAAAATAATGAAACCAGTATCTTGGTTGTAAGCATCTCGACTTAGAATTAAAGCTGGACGCCTTTTCTTGATCTCTCGTCCCCTCTGAGGATCAAAATTAATCCACACAATGTCTCCTTGACTTGGTTGATACATCATTCTTTGTCCTCATCGAATTCTAAGTCATCCCATTCGTCAGGTTCATATTGATTTTCAAAATCCGGATTTGAATATGGATCTTCCACTTTAGGAACTAATTCGTAACCGCCACTATTCTTAGGAACGAGTAACCATTTTTGGTCTAACTTAAAATCTTCCTTCGAAACAGGCAAACACAGGGAGCTAACTCTTCTAACAACGGTTAATAATTTCATAAGATTTCCCATTAATTTAATATATTAAATACATTAAAAATGTTAAATCGTTACCTTCAAAATAATTCGAGATTAGATTGTGAATAAGGCTTAATGACTAATGATCAAAGGTCAAATCACTCAAAATTAAAGTCTTCATTTAAACTAAAATTAAGCTGAAAATTGGATTAAAACTTGCTATACTTATATTCGTTTAGGGGGATCAAAACCTAAATTCTAGCAAAAGACAGTTCACTTTTGCCAAAACAATCATGTACCAAAAAGAATATTGAGAGGAAGTATTTTTTATGAAGTTTAACAAGTTTTATTCACTATCAGCTGCTGCTTTACTAGCTTTAGCTCTAGGTGGCACAGCACATGCCCAGAAGACTAATGCTGCTTCTTATAACTACCCTGTGGCTACTGCTACTCAAAAGCCTAATTCTCAGCTGTACGATTCCAAAGGTAAAGCTACTACTCAAGTAGTTCCTGCTAATACTGATTGGCGTGTTAGTGATATTCAAACCATTAATGGTCAAAAGATGTATAAAATTGCACCTAACACTTGGCTACCTAGTTCGGAAAGTTATAACAATTTTGCCCCAACTAGCTATAATTACCACGTAGTACGGGCCATTGCTCCTAAAGCTAAATATGCAGCACTTTACGACAACAATTTTAAAGTGATTCCAGAACGTGTAGTTCCTAACTTCTCTGATTGGAAAGTTGGTAAGACTCAAGTTATTAATGGCAAGACTTTCTACAAAATTGATGATCATGAATGGATAAGTTCTGATGATGGTGTTGCTAACTTCTCTGTCAATGGAGCTAATAGCTCTAGTTCCAACACTACTTCCAATAATTCCACTCCAGACTATTCTACTAAGCCAGAAGATGCCAATGGATTACATTGGTACTGGGATGCAGATGCAGGTAAATGGTTGTCTCAAGTAGGCAATAGTTCCAATTCCAGTAACTCAAGCACCTCCAATTCAGGTCAAAACTACTCATTTGACGCCCAAGCCACTCAGCAAGCTATGATTAAAGAATTAAACCGCTTGCGTACTATGAATGGCTTAAATTCGCTCCAAGAGAACTCTGAACTATCTAGCTTTTCTATGGCACGTGCCCAACGTTTAGCTGATGCGGGACAATTGGATAACCATGAAGGATCTTATTCATCACAACACCCAGATCTATTTGCTGGCGAAAATTTAGGTGAGCAACCTATAGAATCAACAACGGAGCAAAATGCTATTACAGCTACTAGTGGATTTTTCCACGATTATGGAGTACCAGGAGCCGGCCATAGACAAAATATGCTAAATCCGTACTTTACTCAAATTGGAATGGGAGTAGCCAAAAGTGCAAATGGGTACGTTTATATCGTTCAAACATTTTATACACCAAATTCACAAATAAATAATGATAATTACAATGATCTAATTAACTATTTGAATTCTCCAACGCCAACTGGTGTATATGATCACTAGCAATCAAACAACCTTGCATGATAACTTGCAAGGTTTTTATTTGTACCAAAAAGAATATTGAGAGGAAGTATTTCTTATGAAGTTTAACAAGTTTTATTCACTATCAGCTGCTGCTTTATTAGCTTTAGCTCTAGGTGGCACAGCACATGCCCAGAAGGCTAACGCTGCTTCTTATAACTACCCTGTAGCTACTGCTACTCAAAAGCCCAATTCACAGCTGTACGATTCAAAAGGTAAAGCTACTGCTCAAGTAGTTCCTGCCAATACTGATTGGCGTGTTAGTGATATTCAAACCATTAATGGCCAAAAGATGTATAAGATTGCACCTAACACTTGGCTACCTAGTTCGGAAAGCTATAATAACTTTGCCCCAACTAGCTATAATTACCATGTAGTACGAGCCATTGCTCCTAAAACTAAATATGCAGCACTTTACGACAATAACTTTAAAGTAATTCCTGAACGAGTAGTGCCTAACTTCTCTGATTGGAAAGTTGGCAAAACTCAAGTTGTGAATGGTAAGACTTTCTACAAGATTGATGATCATGAATGGATAAGTTCTGATGATGGCGTTGCTAACTTTTCTGTAAATGGGGCCAACAATACAAGTTCTAATACCGCTACTAATAGTTCTACTCCAGACTATTCTACTAAACCAGAAGACACAAATGGCTACCATTGGGTTTGGAGTCCAATATTTAATGAATGGGTATCAGACGCACCAAGTAATGGTTCAAACACATCTTCAAGTTCCTCAAATTCCGGTCAGAACTACTCATTTGACGCCCAAGCCACTCAGCAAGCTATGATTAAAGAATTAAACCGCTTGCGTACTATGAATGGCTTAAATCCGCTCCAAGAGAACCCTGAACTATCTAGTTTCTCAATGGCCAGAGCTCAACGCTTAGCTGATGCTGGTCAATTAGATAACCATGCAGGATGGTACGGAAATGAATACCCTAACAATAGCTTTGGATTACTAGAAGAAAACATTGGAGAAGATAATATTCAATCTACACCAGAGCAAAATGCTATCACTGCTACAAGTAGTGCATTTCACGATTACGGCGTACCTGATCATGGTCATAGAAGAAACATGTTAAACCCCTATATCACAGAAGTAGGTGTAGGCGTAGCGTCAGACAATAAAGGAAATATGTTTACTGTTCAAACGTTCGCTACACCTCAGTCAGGCGTAACACAATCAAATATTGATGCTATTAATGCATATAATAATGGTCCAGCCCCAACAGGTGTTTATGATCACTAACAATCAAACAACCTTGCATGATAACTTGCAAGGTTGTTGTTTACATAAAAATATCCTAACTGTTGTTTTCAGTCAGGATATTTTTGAGGTTTTTCTATTGCTAAATCCTTAAGGGTACAAAAACAAAGTTATCGTTCCATTTGAACCTTTCATTGTTTTTCTATTGCTAAATCCTTAAGGGTACAAAAACCATAAGATACCCCCTCTAATTGGCTCATTTGTTTTTCTATTGCTAAATCATTAAGGGTACAAAAACAGCAAATCCATGATGTGAATTCCGGAGGCAGTTTTTCTATTGCTAAATCATTAAGGTTCAAAAATCTAATACTATTCGAATTTGACAACTAGTCTTTTACCCATAGCATGAGCTACTGTAGCTAATTTGTCAAAGGTTACATTATCACCGCGTTCTATACGTGCTATAGTTGGTTGTGGTACACCAGCACGTTCAGCAAGATCAGCTTGTGTTAATCCTGCTGCTTCACGGGCTTTATACAAAGCTATTGCACTGGCAGACCGTTCTTTTTCCAAACGATAAGATTCTGCAAATTCTGGATCTTTTAATTCTTCTTTTACGATATCATTAATTTTCATTGTTAGACTCAAACTCCTTTCTTAAAGATATTGCATGATTGATTTCTGACTTAGGTGTTTTAGCTGATTTTTTAGTAAATCCATGAGTAATTACATACCTAGACCCGTGAGCGTGAAAATATAACACCCGTTGAATATTGGTAGATACTTTACTACGGATTTCATACAGATTCTTTTCACCTTGTATCTTTTTAACCCAATTAAGACGTTGGGCAATTAATAAGCCCTGATCTTGTGTATCAGTTATAACTCGCAAAATTTTAGCACGATCAGATATAGGTAGCTTTTTCAACCATTCCCCAAATTCGTCATGTCCATTTTGCCGTCTATATGACTCAAATACTGGTTTTTCCATATTCTTATTATATCATTAATGTTTTTATTTTACTATATATAATATTTATTAATTAAAGGTAAATTATGAAATTAAATGTTTCTACAATGGATTAAATTTTGAGACTTTTCTATTGCTAAAACGTTAAGGTTCAAAAACTTTATTGCCTGTGTTATCATTGATATTGAAAAAGGGATCAGTGTTAGAGCGCCAATCCCTTAGCGATCCGCTTTAAAGGCGGTGACAAGTTATTAAAAACAATATTAAATCATCCTATAACTGGTCAAAGTTATGATAGGACGATTTTTTTATTACTTTTTGTTGTTCATGATTGTGGCAACTAATGTGCCAAAAGTAATCATTAACATTAATACCTGATAGGTACCCAAGTAAGACTGGATGTCCTTTCTGTTGATTCTTCCGTATTCTCATACGCAAGCACCGCCTTGAGAACAAACAGTCACCGCCCATAAAACTTATCGCACTAACTATTTTAGCACATGAACTAGATTGAACCACTTCTCAATTTTGGGAAATGATTTTTTCTAAAGAATATGTTATATTGGTAATGAAAAAGGATCAGTGCTACAACACCAATCCCCTAGATAAAGTTGCCAAAGCGGCAGCTATTCAAATTTTAACTTTAAAAATTGAGAAGCCATCAGCTCCTGCACAGAGCTAAGACCGGCTTCTTTTTTACTTTGAATTTCGATATTTTAGAATATCTATGACTGTATTTAACAATTTCATGAATCGCTTTTACAGCCAAATAGATAATTTCTAAAACAGCAATCATCAAAGACAATTGGTTTTGCATTTACAGTTTTTACACCATAAGCACCACCCCATTTCTGAAATAGCCCCGCCTTAGCATTTAACTTTACTACTATATAGTTCCTTATGCATCAAGGTTTAAAACATTCAGCAGTGATGTGATTGTAAGAATATTGATTTTGTTTTTTCATCGACATTGAAAAAGGATCAGTGCTGCAAAACTGATCCCTTTGGTACAGTTACTAAATTAGCAACTAATCATATTTAAATTACAATAAGACTGTTAACTTTAAGATAGTCTTATTTTTAATGATAAATTTTCTTAACATTAAATGTAGCAAAGCCTAGAATTAATTGTACAACGTTTAAAATAGACACTCTACTACGAATTTAATTTAGATTTTTTATGATTATAGTAACCAATTAAGAGAATTAAGGTAACTATTAACAATAAGAAGATCCCGGCAATAATAAATAAATTCATTTTGAGAGTAAAATCACTTTGAAAAACAATTGTCACAATACTGACGATCATTAATGTAGACACCACAATATCCCATACTGGGGTATTACTTGGACGAATTAATAAGAAGGTCAAAATCAAGACCACAACTATCATTACAATAAGATTAAGCCAAATTAGCTTTTGAGCAAAAGCAGTTTCATTACGAAGCTGTAATAAATTAAAAATAGACAGCACCATTGATATCACAGCCAAAATCCAACTCAACCAATTTAATTTTTTAGTATTCACTAGCTAATCCTTCCTTTCATCCCAGTTACAATGAAATTATATCACAATCAACTATATTTATTCCTACCTTTAAAAAAAGACCAGCACAAAAAAACGATTCAGACAAATTTTAACAATCTGCGAATCGTTTTTTAATTGAAAGTTTATATCTGGTAACTGGACTTAATTATTATTTCATTTTTTCAGTATCTTTCATCCAGCCTAAGGCCATCGCCTTTTCACCCAAATGTGTTCCAATAACCGGACCAAAATAAGTTTGCTCAATGGTGACATTAGGAAATTTTTGCCGCAAATGCGCAGTCCAACGATCATTTTCTTGCGGATCATTCGCATCAATCACTAGTAAACGATACGGAAAATCAGCTTGTTTTAAAGCTGTTTCAAAACGTTCCTCACTCTTTAAATACGCCTTTTTTTCCGAACGAACTTTGCCATAAGCCACAATTTCATCTGATTGATTATCAAATGTTAACAACGGTTTAATATTCAGCATTGTCCCAATCACAGCTGAGGCATTGGATAAGCGCCCACCCTTAACTAAATTGTTTAAATCCTTAACAACAATATTCTCATCAATCGTTGCGCGTAAAGCATCTAATTGTGCCAAAATTTCTGTAAGACTAGCACCATCTTGAGCCAATCTCCCAGCTTCCATAGCCAAATAGCCCATTAATTTAACAGTAATCCGTGAATCGTAAGGAATGACTTTAATATTTGTTTTAGTAGCCGCTAAAGTCTTTAAACTATTAATAAAGCCCGAAATTGTAGCGGCTAAATGAATCGAAATCACTGCTTCATAACCTTGATCAGCTAAATTATCATATAATTGATCCATCTCACCCAAACTTGGTTGTGAAGTCTTAGGTAGTTCTTTTAAATTACGAACTTGGTCATAAAATTCCTGGTTCGTGATATCAATACCTTCCCGATATACTTGCCCTTGAATAATGACCGGAATAGAAACAACTGTAATGTTATAGCGTGCCGCTTCTTCTGCAGTTAAATACGCAGTACTATCAGTTACGACGGCAATTTTCATGTACTACCTCACCCATTTCATTTGATTACTATCAGATAAGTCTAATAGCGAACATTCTACCATAATTAATATATTGGTGTAAAATGATAAGTTAGTATCTTTTATTTGTCAATCTAAAGGAGTTTTTATGTCATTTGATGGTTTATTTACCCATGCTTTGGTCCAAGAATTAAGCCCCATCCTTGTCGGTGGCCGCCTCAGTCGTATCCAACAACCTTTTGCCCAAGAATTAATCTTAACTATCCGCAATCATCGACAAAATTATAGCCTACTATTATCTGCTAATCCGAACTATGCTCGGGTTCAACTAACGGAGCTCAAATTTCAAAGTCCCAAAACTCCCAGTAATTTTGTGATGACTTTACGCAAACAATTGGATAGCGCCATTTTACAAACAATTCAGCAAATTGAGAATGATCGTATTTTAACCTTAACCTTTCAGAATCGTAACGAACTAGGTGATTTACAAGAAATTACTTTTTACGTCGAAATCATGAATCGTCATAGTAATATTGTTGTTGTGAATGATCAATCGCAATTAATTATTGATGCGATTAAACACGTCGATCTTACTCAAGACCGTTATCGGCAACTATTGCCTAAAGAAACCTATCGCTTGCCACCTGCCCAAAATAAAATCAATCCATTTGATGTCTTTGAGCGTGAAAAATGGCTCAAACAAAATGGCCAACAACTCTTGCAAAGTGATCTTGCACAAACAGCACACAACATTCAAGTTAATTTTCAAGGCTTTGATAAAAATAGTGCTCAGGAATTAAGTACCCGTAGTCAAGCAAGTACTGACGATGCCCACTTAATTCAGGTGTGGCAGGATTTTTTGGCAGGTTTTAATCAACCACAAGCAACAATTGCAACGAAACAATACCGTCAGCTTTTTACTGCTCAGCCCTATGTGTCCTTGACTTCGGACGGTTTTCAGCAACAAACTTTCACTAATTTAAGTCAAATGTTAGATGACTTTTATCGTGACCGTGCCCGGCAAGATCGTGTGCGCCAACAAGCTAGCAATATTTTACAATTAATTAAACGATATTTAAAACGAAATCAGACCAAGCTCAAACGATTACAACAAGATTTAGCCAAAACAGAATCCGCTGAAGATTATCGCATTCAAGGTGAATTATTAACGACCTACTTAAACCAAGTCAAGCGGGGACAAAAAAGCGTCCAATTGCCAAACTATTATGATAACAACCAACTGTTAACTATCAAGTTAGATCCCGCTAAGTCCCCGGCAACGAATGCCCAGCAATATTTTAAAACTTACCAAAAGCTCAAAAACTCTATTCGCCATTTAAATGAGCAAATTGAGCAAACCAAAGTAGAAATTGCTTATTTAGAAGGCATCCTAGCACAAATTAATTATGCTGATCCTCAGGATTTAGCCGATATCCAATTAGAATTAACTCAACAAGGTTACATTAAAAAACAAGCACGCAAAAAACAGCGCAAAACTAAAATCCAATCCGGAGCAGCCTTTCAGGCTAGTGATCAAACTATTATCCGGGTTGGCAAAAATAACTTACAAAATGATTACCTGACTAATAAATTAGCAGATAAACGCTACACCTGGTTGCATATCAAAAACTTACCAGGTTCACACGTCATTATTGAATCATTAGCTCCTAGTGAGCAAACCATTCTGGAAGCGGCTGAACTAGCAGCTTACTTTTCTAAAGCTGGGGCGAATGCTAGTAAAGTTCCCATTGATTATACATTGGTTAAACACGTGCACAAACCTAATGGCGCCAAACCAGGTTTTGTGATTTATACCGATCAAAAAACGCTCTTGGTGGATCCTCACTTACGCTTAAAGCAGTTAAAATAGCAGCCAAAGTAGAAAAATCAACACTTAATTAACGTTTAAACAAAAGATGATTATGCCTTTGATTATCTACATCTCATTAACCATTTTTGACCGCTATCAGTTTATGTGACTGGCAAATGGAAAACACTTTTTCTGTAATTAATAATAATTTTTTCAAAAATTGCAAATGTGATAGACTAAATATATAACTTTAATATGAAGGAAGATTTTCATGGCAGATTCAGTGCACTTTCCTGCTGGCTGGCACAAAGCGTTTTATACTTTGTGGCTAGGCAGCTTTATTACTGGGATGGGCTATTCGATGACTATGCCCTTTATCTCGTTGTTTATTGCTGATCTAGGGCACTACAGCAAATTACAAATCAATTTGTACTCCGGTTTAGCTTTTGCTGTCACTTTTATTGCCCAGGCAATTGTTTCCCCTTACTGGGGGAATTTAGCTGATCGCAAAGGTCGCAAATTAATGTGTATGCGGGCTTCGGGGGTCATGGCGCTCACCATTTCAGCCATTGGCTTTGCCCCTAACGCCTTATACATCATCATCATGCGCTTAATTCAGGGGGCGTTTTCAGGTTATATTAATAACGCAACTGCTTTAATCGCTAGTGAAACACCACATCAAAAAAGTGGTCTTGTGATGAGTCAAATGATGACCGCCGGAACTGCTGGCAATTTAATCGGTCCGTTATTAGGTGGAGCGTTATCCAGTTTTTTTGGTCATTTATTTGGTAATATTTGGGGCTACCGCATTCCGTTTTTCATTACGGGCTTTTTAATGTTTGTCGTCTTTTTGGGAACAACTACTTTGGTTCACGAAGACTTCACACCCATTGCTCGTGAAAAAATGCAACCAATGAAAGAAATTATGCGGTCCTTGCCCAATTTAAAATTAATTATCATCATGTTCATTACTACGATGTTAGTTCAATCAGCAACCATGTCGATTGACCCAATCGTTTCTCTATACGTTAAATCCATGGTGCCCCATAGTCATAGTATTGCTTTAATTGCGGGTATTGTTGCCGCTACACCCGGACTAGGAACATTATTGGCTGCTTCGAAAGTTGGTCACGAAATGGACAAAATTGGTCCGATCAAAGTTTTACGTGTCGGCCTAATTGTCGGCGGACTTTTATTCATACCAATGGCCTTGACTAACTCGCCTTGGATATTAGCAGCCCTGCGCTTTTTACTAGGAATCGCTAGTGCAGCGATGTTACCAGCAGCCCAAACCGTTTTAACCTTGAATAGTCCGACTGCTAGTTTTGGGCGGATTTTTAGTTACAATCAGTCTTTTCAAGCTCTAGGTTCAGTGATTGGTTCTTTGATGGGGTCTACCTTATCTGGCGTTTACAATTACGCGACCGTTTTTTGGACTACCGGTTTCACTATCTTGTTAAACTTTATTTTAGTTTTAATCTTTGCGCGCAACGCCGCCAACTGGCAAAGCAAATAAGTTTTACTTAAGATTTGTGTGTAACATTATTCTCATCATTATTTACTAATTTGTTATTAGAAGTGTTAAGCATATTACTTTCAAAAAGTCCAAGCAAACTACAATTTTGAAAGTAATACGTGTAAACACTTCTTTTTTTGTTAGCGTTCTTTACATCAAAAATTAATAAGATCTAAATCCTTTCATGATACTTTTATAAGGAGAGCTCAGAATAAAAGTAAAGTAATGAAACAAAAAAATGATACTGCAATTTGGAAGCCAAAGAAGCTGCTAAAATTTGGACAAAGCAAAAAATTACGTCCGTTTAAGATTTAAAGCAACTGTATGGAAACAATAACTAGTATTAAAGATCTGTCATTAATTACTAAATTTAGTTATAGTTCGCTTGAATCATCGAATAGATTCCCTCGTCACAAATTCCTTGATTATTTTTTCCTGCTCGGCGGACCACACCTTCAAAATGCATGCCACTGTTTTTCATAACAGCTCCTGAAGCTGAATTATGAAAATCATAGCAACATTCTACCCGCTGAAAATCTTACTCTAACATTAAATATTGGTTAACCCTAGCCAGTGCTTCTGTCATAATCCCTTGATTCCACCATTTAGAACCTAAAACATAACCAACTTCGGCAATTTTCAAGGATTGATTTAGGTGGACCACGGAGATCTCACCCACTAATTGTTGGCTGGGCAATTCAATCCCCCAAATAAATTGATCATCGTTCTTTTTAATTGCCTGAATCCGTCTTAAGCTCTCTTGTTGAGATTGATGTGGTGTCCACGTTAAATACTTAGTCACCAAACTGTCACTTGCCCAATTAGTAAACATTTGCTGCGCATCCGAAACATTGAAGTGTCTTAGTTTAATACCATTATTTGTAATCAACATTAACATCAACTCTCTTTACTCTGAATTAAAACCTGAAGCACATATCTAAATATTGTTATTGATTAGATTAACTGTTTTTTCAGGAGCGTCAACTCCTAAAACTAATCTAGAATACTGCTCATTCTGTAATTGAATCACAATTGGACGACTCGAATGCTTAACATTGAAAAAAACTTTTTCATTATTTTTTAAATAAGTACCGCCAGCATAATTAGGAAGGTTGGTTCCTGGACAGCGAAGTCCTTTAAATTCATTTAAGATACCTGAATCAATCGTTGCTCCCAATACATTTTTTAATGGAATAACTAGTTTCTTCTTTAAGCTAGCAACTTTATATTTTCCTTGCGGAATCACCACCAATTGATCATTCATTATTTGAATTGTATTTTCCATTATTTGCCCCTCCTATAATGCCACCATGTAATAACAAACTTTGACCTAATTTTTCGGAAACGTTTTGACTATTATCTTGTTGATACCAATTTTGAAGAATTCGCTTGACTGTCAAGCTTTGCGAGGAAACTTCTAATAGAGCAATCATTACTAAATCCCATTTGAACTCATTATCACAAGACAAGCTTCTCTGTAAGCAGGCAATAAACATTTTTAACTTACTACCAAAAGTGCTGTACAAACTGCCCCTTAATAGTCCTGTTGCTTGAACTAAATCATCCAAAGATGAACCTATATAACCGTTTTTTACAAAAAGTTGACTCATTTGTAATATTATTTTTTCTTGATCGAATGATTTTTTTCTGCCCATTTATTCAATCCCCCTTTCAAAGCCAATATACTCTTTTTTTGACCAATCAGTCAATAATATTCCTTGTGAAACTTTAAAACACTTTTCTTTAAAAAAATAATCCTTCCAAAATTAAAAATTTTGAAAGGATTATTTGCAATAAAATCATACAAATTTCATGAAACTAGATTAAAGTACATGATTATTTATTGGGCAACGTAAAGTAACTCAAGCGACTGCTATATAAGCCGTTCTTTTGCTGAATTAAGGTGATTTTACTACCAAAATAATCTTGCTGTTTGTTAGCGTAATTCGAATTAATCCCTAATAAAACGTGGCCTAAATTGCTGACAAAATTCGAATTAATTTGTTGAATTAAACCAATATTAGTAGTGAATCCAGCCAAGGTTTGAATGACTTGTTGCTTTTGCAAAATTAACGTCCCATAACGAACATCTGGCAAAAAAGTTTTAATATAATGGTTAACTTGCTTAACTAAGTTGGGTCGGTGCTTGCCTGGAACCGACGTTAATTCTAAGCGCCGCGCACTTAAATGTTTAAAAATCGTGGTAATTGGTGACGACAGCCAAGTATGATGCTCTTGATCTTGAACAAAGACAACTTCTTGAATCGCATCACTTGGTAGAATTTTTAAATAATTACTAATATTAAAAATAGTCAATTGGTAACTTTGATGACTTAATTCTTGCGTATTAATTCGCAATTGCAGTTGATTTTGCTCACTATACAAATGTGACTGTAAACAGCGCGAATCAGAATAAAAATCCACGGTTGTTGCAGTGTCCACATTACTTAACAAATTACCAAAAATTGCCGTTGAAAAACCATCATCTTGAAACGAATGAACCAAATTATGAGTTAACAAAACTTGTTCATAATTAGACAACATATCGGAATTTTGGTAGCCATCAATTTCTACTTGATAATGTTGCATCACATGTGGCGCATACAAAAAAGTACTGTAATGGCCATTAATCTTACTAGTTGCCGCTAAATCCAATAAAGTTGCGGTGGGCTGTTCCACCGAGTTAATCGCTAATTGTTGCGTTAACTTCTGCGCTTGACTCAGTGTTAAATGCCAAAACTTAGCCAATAAATAATCATCAAAACCATACAATTTACTATGAGCGTACAATTGCAAATTACCTTTTTGTTCTCTCAATGTTTGGGCTAAATTAATTAGATGTTGTAATGCCTGCAAAAATTCCCAGTTATAATGGGTAAAACTTTGCACTTCTTTTAAATCAAAGCCCCGTATTAAAGCTTCACAAATCACCAAAACTCGCCGCACCTTGGTTTGAAATAAATCAGCTTCAATCTGCTCATCACTATAATATTTGAGTGGACGCTTCAAAAAGATATCGTGCAGTAAGTCTAAACCAGCAAAAGCTTTCATAATTACAGTTTCCAAGTTATTACCATTAACTACAATGGCTCCATTGGAAGTTTGGTGCGGTCCTAACAAGACTTTCAATTGTTTACGATCTTGGGTTTGCCAAATAGGCACGCGCGCAGTCAAATGGTTCGGCGTTAGTTCGACGGCTGCGTTCATCTGATAATTGGTTAAAGTTGTCAGATTTTGCAGTCTTTGACCAACACTTACCTGACAAATCACTTCAAACAAAGGATAACCCGTACTAGCAATTAAGGGTAAGATTTTACTACGAAAAACGGGCGAAATTTCTAGAACATAAAATGATGCTGTCGTTTCATCCACAGCTAAATGAAAAGTGCATGTACCAATAATTTTTAAGAGTGAAGTTAATTTCAAAACGGCATTGCGTAAACGCTGAAATAGCGCATCATTAATGGAAAAAACGGGGGTCACACTGGTCGAATCATTCGAGTGCACTCCAATAGGATCCATATCCTCTGACGAAAAAATCAAAGCACTATTATCAAATTTATCACGCAAAGTCACCAAAGTTAATTCTTTAAAGTTATTAATGCCCCGCTCCATTTCAAAGCCATCAGCCGTCATTCCTGCTTGAAAAAAGTCCACTAATTGTTTGGTATTGTTGACCGTATTCCAATGCATTTTTTGTTCAACTGTATTAGAACGAATAATTACAGGAAACGTCTGCTGTTGAGCAAATGCCAACGCTTCTTGGTAGGTTTGAACATTTTGATGTTCAATTAAGCGGAAACCGTGATCTTGCAAATATTTATTCAGGGAACGCTTGCTTAAACTGAGCGTTAAGTTTTGTTGATTAAAATTCAAAAGTTCCACAGTGCTAGCTTGAAAAGCTTCATCTTTTAATAGACTTCGAAAAACGTTCAGTGTATTAATTCCACTAAAGCCTGGAAAGATTAAATCAATCGCATATTCACTAATTAAGGTTTTGATTGTTGCAACATTAATCTCATCATAAACAATCACTGCTTCGTCCGCTAAAGAGTTCGCTAGTGATTCACGATTTTCAGTTAATAAAACTACTCGATAACTATCTTGCTTAAAACAGCGAATTGCTACGCGTAAGGCTCGTTCACGTTCTAACTTTTCATTAGTCATCAAGCCGGTAGTATTCCCAACAATTAAAATGGTTTTCATCATAATTTTTTACCTTGAACAAAGGAATCAATCATATCAATAAACTCATCAAAAATATAATCAGCATCATGAGGGCCTGGAGCGGCTTCAGGTTGGAATTGAACGGTCATAGTCGGATCGCGGCGATGTCGTAAACCTTCAATGACATTATCCGTCAAACAACGGTATGTCACAAAGAAGTTTCGCCGCGCCGCCGGCGTTAATTTAACTTCATAATTATGATTATGATTTGAAAATTCAATATTCTCCGTAGCAATTTCGAGCGTTGGTAGGTTCGAACCATGATGCCCTAAACGCATTTTTTGCACCACGGCACCATTCGCCAACGCCACCACCAAATGGCCTAATCCCACTCCTAAAATCGGAATTTGGCCTTCTAATTCTTGGCAAGTGGCAATTGTATCCGGAATTTCTTGTGGATTACCAGGACCACTAGTAAATAACACCGCATCTGGTGCCAAATCCAATATTTCCGCTGCTGAAGTATTGTAAGGCAAAATTACCGAATCACACTTACGAATGGATAATTGACGTAACAACGAAAACTTCAATCCCAAATCAACGACTGCAATTTTAAATCCCACATTAGGATTAGGATAAGGTTGCTTAGTGGAGACCGTTTTGACCCGATCTCGGGGAATTACCAACGCGCGAATTTGATCACGAGCATGCTCATCAGCGGTGTCCATAATACTAGCTTTTAAGGAACCAGTTTGTTGTAGATGTTGCGTTAAACCTTGTACATCCAAATTGGTAATCCCCGGAATTCGTCTTTTTTTCAAAAAAGAATTTAGCGAATTAGGATCATTACTATCCAACTGTGGGTAAGCCACGCTACCAAAAATTACACCCTTACAACTAGGCGTAATCGATTCATAGTCATCCCGATTCATCCCTGATGTACTAACAATGGGACTAGCAAAGACAATAATTTGATCATTATACGTTTGATCAGTAATAGCATGCTCAAAACCATTCATATTATTGGTTAGAACCAACTCACCAGTAGAAATAATTGGCGCACCAATGGCTTCCCCCGCAAACGCTGTACCATCTTCTAAAATTAAATATCTAGTTTCGGTTGTCATCATGGATAATCTCCACGCCATCTGCATCATCAATTTCAGCCATTGAAACTTTGATTTCCTCTTGCCGAGAAGTTGGAATATTCTTGCCCACATAATCGGCCCGAATTGGTAATTCACGATGACCACGATCAATTAACACGGCCAAAGAAATTTTCCCCGGACGACCAATACTCATAATGGCATCTAACGCTGCCCGAATGGTCCGGCCTGTATACAAAACATCATCTACTAAAACCACATTTTTATTATCAATATCACTAGCCGTAAACTGGGGTGGTGCACCATGTGTCTTTTTTTCATCATCACGAAACTCAGACACATCTAAATCAAATTGTGGAACTTCATATTCCTCTAATTGACGTAAACGATTTTGGATACGTTGTGCCAAAAAGGCGCCGCGCGTTTTAACACCTATTAAAACTAAATTTTGGTCACCTTTATTTTTTTCAATAATTTCATAGGTAATGCGCGTTAAAGTCCGTTTCATTGTCTTACTATCAACAATTTCTTTTTCCATTTTGATTCTCCCCTAGTCAACTGATCTGTACTTTAATTAAAGATGGTGCGACATCTGCGTCATTGCTCGTAATTGTTGCAGTTGTTGCTGAAATATCTGCGGTGGCTGTACTTCAAACTCTAACCACTGCTTCGTTCGGGGATGCGTAAAGCCTAAACACTGTGCATGTAAAAATTGTCCATTACCTGCTAAGGTATGCCGTGGTCCGTACAGTGGATCACCCGCTACTGGATGACCAATATACTGTAAATGCACCCGAATTTGATGCGTACGCCCCGTTTCTAATTGACACTCAATCAAAGCATAATCTGAAAAATTCTCTAACACTTTAAAATGAGTAACAGCTTTTTTTCCATTGGCTACTATCGCTTGTTGCTGACGTTTGTTGGGATCACGCCCAATTGGCGCTTCAATCGTCCCCTCCTGTTCTGTAAAAGGATGATGCACGATTGCTAAATAGCGGCGTAAATTAGTTTTATTTTGCAATTGTTGACTTAAAGAGTCTTGGGCTAACTGAGTTTTAGCCACCATTAATAGTCCTGACGTATCTTTATCAATTCGATGAACAATTCCCGGACGAATCGTATCTGAACTTTGAACCTTAGTGTGATATAAAATAGCATTAACTAAAGTTTGATCTGGATGACCAGCCGATGGATGGACGACCATTCCCTGTGGCTTGTTGACTACTAAAACATCGGCATCTTCATAAACCACATCTAAAGGCAAATCTTGTGCAAAAGCCTTTAAGGGCTTTAAAGCTAAGGGGGTAACTTGCACCGTCACATCAGCCTTAATTTTGGTCCCAGTTTTGGTAACAGCTTGACCATCAACTAACACTTGACCAGCTTTAATCCATCTTTGTAACTGCGAACGCGTTAAATCCGGTCTTTGCGCTAAAATGGCTTTATCTAAACGCTGATTAGCTTGTAAATTAATAAAAGTAAATGTTTGCAACTTAAGACTCTTCCTGTTCTGATTTAAATAGATAAATTACTAATAAAACTACGCCCACTGTAATAAGAATATCAGCAACATTACAAACAAAGTTCAATAACGGCCAATTACCCAAACTTAAGGCAATCATATCAACTACATAGCCCCGAAACAAACGATCACAGACATTACCCAAACTACCAGCTATTAACAAGGATAAACTGGTTAATAACCAGGGGGAACGATCTTTGCCCTGAAACAACATGTAACCCAAACAAACAACTACAATTAATGTTACTCCATAAAATAATAACATTTTTCCAGAAAAAAGATTATAGGCAGCACCGTGATTATTAATCCGCGTCAATCCCAAAATACCCGGAATAATTGTCCGCACGTGTTCAAACGGGATCTGCGTAATTGACCACCATTTAACTAATTGGTCAACCAGTAAACCCAGCAAAATTATTAAAATATAAATTATCATTAGTAATCCTCAAAGATAAATAAAATAGATTGATTGTCACCCTGATCGACATAATCAAGTCACAGCAACATGGTAAAAAATCGTACCAATTGCTACAAAGCGTTCATTGTTATCATATTCTAAACACCCAAAACCCAGGTTAATTTTCAGCTTTGATCATAACTTTTTAAAATAAGCCAGTAATCTGATCATGTTCATCAATATCCATATTTAAAGCAGCGGGCTGCTTCGGTAAACCAGGCATGGTCAAAACATTGCCAGTTAAAACTACTAAGAAGCCGGCACCCAATTTGGGTTGTAATTCTTGGACATGTAACACAAAATCACTGGGAGCTCCTAATTTTTTCGGATCATCACTAAAGGAGTATTGTGTTTTAGCGATACAAATTGGTAAATTAGCCCAGCCTTGCTGTTCAATTCGCCGAATTTGTTTTTGCGCTTTCGGACTTAAAACAATATCTTGCGCGCCATAGACCTGTTGGGCAATGGTTTTGATTTTCGTAACGATAGGCAATGAATTTTGATACAGACGTTGATAATGATTCACGGTAGTTTGATCAATTAAGGCTTGGGCTAAATTCAAAGCTCCAGCACCGCCATCTTGATGAACTGTGACAGGATAAGCTTTGACTCCTAATTTTTGACATAATGTCTGCACTAACGCTAATTCGTCGGCACTGTCACTAGCAAATTGATTCAAAGCCACTAATACCGGTACGCCCGCTTTTTGTAAATTCTGAATGTGCCGTTTTAAGTTACTAAAACCTTTTTCTAATGCAGCCAAATCGGGTGTGGTTAAATCCGCTTGAGCTTGGCCACCATTATATTTTAAAGCACGGACAGTCGCTACTACCACTGCTACATCGGGAGTTTTAGCCAAATGTGGCGTCACAATGTCTAAAAACTTCTCTGCACCTAAATCAGCACCAAAACCGGCTTCCGTTAAAGCATAATCGCCCAAATGTAAGGCTAAATTAGTAGCAATTAAACTATTACAGCCATGAGCGATATTAGCAAACGGACCGCCATGAATTAAAACCGGTGTATGCTCTAGTGTTTGCACCAAATTGGGTTTAATGGCATCTTTTAGTAATAACGCTAATGCCCCTTGTGCCTTTAAATCCCTTACAAATACTGGCTGTTGGTCATAAGTATAGCCAATTAAAATTTGCCCCAAACGCTTTTTCAAATCTGTTAAATCAGTCGCCAGACATAAAATGGCCATTAATTCAGAAGCTACAGTGATTTGGAAGGATTCTTCGCGAACATAACCGGAAGTTTTACCACCTAGACCAATGACCGTGTGACGCAAAGCCCGATCATTCACATCTAATGCCCGTTGCCAGGTAATCTGTCTTGGATCCAATTGTAACTGATTTCCTTGTTGTAAATGATTATCAATTAAAGCTGCTAACGTATTAATAGCCGCCGTTAAAGCATGCAAATCACCAGTAAAGTGTAAGTTAATATCTTCCATGGGTACTACTTGCGCAAAACCACCGCCAGCTGCCCCTCCTTTTAGTCCCATCACCGGTCCCAAAGAAGGCTCACGCATGGCTACCACAGCTGATTGTTGCAGTTGCTTTAACGCATCTGCTAAACCAATCAAAACCGTTGACTTGCCTTCACCCATCGGTGTCGGACTCATCGCTGTGACCAAAATCAGTTTACCTAACGGTCTTTTTTGGGCCGCTTGTTGTGCTTGGACGGTGATCTTAGCCTTATCATTGCCATAAGGTTCCAAATCCGCAGCAGTTAAACCTAACTGGGCAGCAACCTTTTGAATTGGCCACATAGCTGTACGTTCGTTCTCCTGAGCAATTTCAATATCTGTTTTCATTAAATACCCCTCCTATCATTAATTAATTGTTGCAGTACATGATAAGCTTTCGGTAGAATTATTAATTTGAATAATCCGGATTGACGAGAATTAATCTTAATGGTACAAACACCATGATGATAACTAATCATTTGTACTTCTTTAACTAAAATTTGCCGTTGTTGTGAAGCTATTAAACCGGATAATTGGATTGTTTGTTGTTGGACATTAATCTGTAAGCGACTATGAATCAGAATCCAGCTGCCGACTAAAATAGTCCCAATTATGATGGCAAGTGCTCCGTAATTGAGTCTATCCGATTCTAATTGTAAAATACCGCCAATAAATAATAAAATCCAGAGCCAACACCATAACAAGGCGTTAATCTGATTAACTTTTTGATAATGAAATTTTTTAAGCATGTTAACCTCACAATTAACTTTGAATGATTTAAGCAAATTTTACCATATTGCGGTTTGATTCCCAATTTGCTGACAAAAAATTGTAAAAAGTTTATGATAAAACCAAAATTGTAATAATTGAGGACAAACCGATGATCACAAATTATTCTCACCAATTACCCATCCAAATTATCGACGCTCATAATATTAACGCGACTGAACAAAGTGACTTAATCCAAAACTACCATGTCACACGTGAAATCATCAATTACGCACTTGATAAATTTGAGCGCCCCCGTATTACCTATGATCAATTAACCCATAGCTTTTTAATGGTTTTATCTATTCCAAACCAAAAACAAACGCTCACCACTTCGGTTCAATCAGTCACCCTGTTTGCTAACCGTAAACAAATAATTTGCTTTACCAATGACCAAAGTCAACACATCATCCAATACTTACGCGATTTTGTTAGCAATTATCCAGACGAGCAGAATTTAACTTTTCGTATCTTCGCCGATTTAATTCAGCAAATCTCTGATGACTTTTTAGATAAGGTTAAACAGTTTTATGATGAACAAGAACAAATTGAGATGGAATTTGAGCACCATCGCCATCGTTCAGCTACCATCAATCAATTAGCTAATTTACAAACTAAAATTACCTTTGGTGTCACTTCCACCACGGGCAATGCGGATTTAATTGATGAATTAACTGCTTTTTTTAATTCAAATGATAATCATTTGCAACTAGATCATGTCACTCACCAACATTTTAATTCCGCACGCATCGAAGCTACTCAAGCTTTCAAAAACTTTCAATTAATCAATGAAATTGCCCAACAACTATCGGGAACTTATAACAATTTATTAAATAATGAAACCAATGATGTCATGCGTTATTTAACGGTTTATTCGTTAATATTAACAATTCCATCAATCGTGGTCGGCTTCTACGGAATGAATATGCATTTGCCTTTAGCTAGCAGTCCATGGTCTTGGATCATTTCCATTATTATTATGATTTTATTATCACTTTTACTAATTATCGACATGATTCGGCGTCATTTTTTATAAGTTGGATGCCCCCAATATTGAAATAGATCGGTTCTCAAAGCACCATTATATAGTTTGCGCCGCTTAGTCGGTTTTTGACCGTAATATTTAGCAAATTCTAAATCACTAGTTAAATAATATTTACTCCACGTCGTCAACTGCCGAAAACTATTCCCCATTTGCTGGTATAATTGATGCACTTTTGTCTGATCCTGCATACGTTTACCATAAGGCGGATTAGCAATTAAAATGCCGTCTTGTCGTTGCAAACGTAAATCTTTGACCGCTAATTGCTTAAAATTAATATCATGCAAAACACCTGCTTGATGCGCATTTAATTTAGCCACATCAATCATCGAGCCGTCTATATCACTGGCCCCAATTTGTAACTGACCACTCGGCAAAATTTGATCAGTAGCTGCTTGTTTTGCTTGTACTAACAATTGATCATCAAACCAATCAAAATTTTCAAACGCAAAATGGCGCTGCAGTCCTGGAGCAATATGGCGCCCAATCAAGGCCGCTTCAATAGCAATTGTGCCCGAACCTGTCGTTGGATCATAAAAAGGATCAGTTGCCCGCCACGGCGTTAACAATATTAACGCGGCGGCAAAATTTTCTTTGAGTGGTGCACCACCATGTTCGATCCGATAACCACGTTTAAACAAAGAATCGCCCGTGGTATCTAAGGTCAACTCCACTTGATCTTTGACAATGCGCACCTCAATTTGAAAAGTGCTCCCACTTTCAGGCAAACGCCCACGGCGGTGATAAACTGCAGCCATTTTATCAACAATTGCTTTTTTAGTGATGGCTTGAATATCTGGTTCCGAATGCAGTTTTGAGCGGACCGACCGCCCCTTCACTGGAAAAGCAGCATCTAAGGGCAGCCATTGATCCCAAGCTAAGGTCTGAACTCCTGTAAATAATTCTTCAAAGGACGTTGCCGGAAATTCGGCCAAGACAATTTTAATCCGATCCGCACTGCGTAACCACAAATTCGTTTGTACAATGGCTGCTAAATCACCATCAAAATAAACTTTGCCTGTATCAACTTGCGTAATGGTAAAGCCTAGTTCTTGCAATTCTTTTTTAGTGACCGCTTCAAATCCGCTGGCCATGGTTGCTAATAACTTCATATGAATCTCCTTTTTACTTTCAATCTAAACAGTTCAATTTTTCATCAATGATTTACCGAAAATACTCTAAAAATATTAATTCAACCGAAAATAGTACTGACTACGTCAAGTTATTCTGCCATTTAACGCAATTACAGACCATTAAGACCAAAAAGTCATACACGTTGGCAGAAGTTTTTATTTCAATTTCTAAAAAAAGAGGCGAACTTAACGTCCGCCTCTTTTGGCCTACAGGTTTCTATAAGCCACGTTTTGTTCCAGTCAGTGTGACCAAACTGACTTTCAGTAATCATCTATCTACACAAAATGTGTTTTTGACGTGAGTTTAATTTCCCGTGTCAAAACTCCCCTACCAAAGTTTGGGTTTCCTGCTCGTGGGGTTTACCCGTTCCATTTTTTTGTTTCCAAAAAATTGCGTTTCTGTGGCACTTTCAGATTACTTTGACTTAGCCATTGACCTTAGCCATTTCATCGCCGTTATTCAAATAAATGAATACTCCAGCTTATTGGGCTGAACACGAACACTACAGGCATTGCAGCCTGTGCCGGCGTGGACTTTCCTCAACTTGTTTCAAACAAGCAGCGATTACTCAAAACCTGCTCTTATTATCATACGCTATTTTAAATTTAATTACCAGACTAATTGTTTAATTATTTTGATCCCGTAATTGTTCACTAGAATGAATAATTGGTTGTTGCGCTGTTGTAGTATTGGTTGAGGCATAATTATTAGTAGTTCGTGGCTCGACACTTTGTCCAAAAACATGTCGTTCCAAATTAGATAAACGTTTTAAAATATCATAATTAGTAGTTCCCGGTGCAGAAGTTTCACTCGTGGCTTCTGGTGTAACTACTGACTCAGCTTCCACTGAGCGTTGCTGAACGACCTTGGGTTGTGCGGGAGCTTGCTCTAATTTTTCAGTTAATTCCCGATTTTTAGTTTTTAACTCTTCAATATTAGCAGCAAAAGCCTCATAATCTTGAATAACTTCATCCAAGAAAGCATCAACGTCTTTACCGTTGTAGCCATGAACTGCATTTTTGAATCTTTTTTCAACAATTTGTTTTGGATCTAGTTTGATTTCTTTCATTTGGCTTACACCCCTATCTTACTTAATAAGTATAGCAAAAAGTTTGGGAACCACACAAAAAAACTACATCACTTTTAGTTTTTCTTAAAATTCCTGTTGATCAGTTACAAAATCCTGTAAATCATAAAAACTAGCTAATTTTAACGAGTAGTCGTGCTGCTGTTGGTACTGTTGGATAGCTTGATATTCATATTGGCTTTTACCGGGATGCTCTAGATCATAAATTAAAAAACTGCCATCAGTATGTGTTAGCATAAATTGCTGCCAATTTTTAAATTGCTGTGGAGTGTGATATGATTGATGGCTAACACTATTGTGATAATCAGCTAAGTGTAAAGTTTGGGCATATACTTGCCGATTTTTTTCCTTCCAACGATCCGCTATGCCCTGAAATGGTAAGATGACCGCTACTTTTAATTGGTAAGCTTTTAAGCTAGGATCTTGCACCGCACGAACCGCTGCTTGCTCGACTCCCAAATAGCCGCCCGTCAAAACCCACTGCAAGCCTTGATCACAATAACTTAATAATTGTTTGACTAAAAAAGCTTCTAAAACTTTTTGCTTGGGATCATCGGCTTTAAAAATTTGTAATTCAAAAGCACGGTAGCCGCTAATCCATAAATTTTGAATTGTTTGCATTTTAATCCATTCTTCCTAACACAGAACTTTAAGCATGCTATAATATTCATCGACTAGGAGTGACTTAACTTGACTATCAATTATCCCAAAGGAATTTCTCCCCACAAGTCAGCCATTAATCAACCAACAATCTTTGGTGACCGGGGGATGACCTTAGAACAAGAAATTAACGAAAGTAATAATTATTATCGTCATCATAATTTAGCAGTCATTTATAAAAAACCTACTCCTATTCAAATTGTGAAAGTTGATTATCCTAAGCGCAGCCGCGCAGTCATTAAAGAAGCTTATTTTCGACAAGCTTCAACGACGGATTATAATGGCGTTTATCAAGGATACTATATTGATTTTGAAGCCAAAGAAACGCGCCACAAAACTTCTTTTCCACTAAGTAACTTTCATGAACATCAGATTCAGCACTTAGACCAATGTTTACAGCAAAAGGGGATCTGTTTTGTTATTATTAAATTTGTAACTCTAGGTCGCTATTTTATTTTACCCGCCCACAAATTAATTAAATTTTGGGCTCAGGCCAAACAGGGCGGCAAAAAATCTATGACGTTCACTTTTATTCAACAAAATTCTATTGAAATTCAAGCAGGCTATAATCCTATTCTACCTTATTTACAAGCCTGTCAACAATTAATTCAAGCAGCCCAGGAGGATTTATAATTATATGAATGATTCACGCCTAGCACGCTATCATCAAACTCCCAAACACAAGCATTCCATTATTAAACTGTTCGTTTCTTTAATTATTGCAATCATGGCAATTTTAATTGCCATTTTTATTTATTATGGTTTGAGTGCACCTAAAATTAATTCTGAAGTTTTACAAAGTGGTGGTTCCTCCAGTATTTACGACCAGCACGGGCACGAAATTACTACTTTAGGTAACCAAAATCGGACTTACGTCACTATTGATAAGGTGCCACAAAATATGCGTAATGCTGTGGTCTCCATTGAAGATCGGCACTTTTATAAAGAACATTTCGGCGTTAATCCGATTCGAATTTTGTTGGCGGCTGTTAACAATTTACGAGGCGGACAACTACAAGGTGGTAGTACTTTAACTCAACAATTAATCAAATTGTCAGTCTTCTCCACTAAAAAATCTGATCAAACGATTAAACGTAAAATGCAAGAAGTCTGGTTAGCCGCGAAAGTTGAACGTAATTTTTCTAAAGATCAAATTTTAGAATATTACATGAATAAAGTTTATTTAGCTAATGGCACCTATGGTTTTCAAACAGCGGCACAGTATTACTTTGGTCAGAAGTTAAATCAATTAACACTACCGCAAATTGCGTTACTAGCTGGCATGCCTCAGGCCCCTAATAACTACAATCCTTATGGCAATCCTCAGGCGGCGAAAAAAAGACGTGACAGTGTCTTACAAGCCATGTACGACAATCACAAAATTTCCGCTAGCCAATTACAATCAGCCCAACAAACTCCTATCACTACAGGTTTAAAACCTTATCGGCCTAATTCTGGGGTCGGTGAAAATAAAATGATTGTGGATTCTTATATTAAACAAGTCATCCAAGAAACCAAGGCCAAGGGCTTAGATCCTTATCGCGATAATCTAAAAATCACCGTTAATATGAATTTAAAAGCCCAAAAATATCTCTATGATTTAGTTAATAATGATGCCTATGGCTTATTTAATAGTCAACATTTACAAACTGCCGTTTCGGTCGTTGATCCGAATACTGGAGCTGTAGTAGCCATGATTGGTGGTCGTAAATTAGGTAATGTTCAATTAGGCTTGAATCGAGCAGTGCAAACTACTCGTAGTAACGGTTCCACAATGAAGCCGATCCTAGATTATGGTCCCGCAATTCAAAATTTAAAATGGAGTACTAACCATATTATTACGGATGAACCTTACACTTATCCTGGTACTAGCATTGCTTTACAAAATTGGGATCATTCTTACGATGGCGCGATGACAATTAGAACTGCCTTGGCCCAATCGCGTAACGTACCCGCTGTTAAAACTCTACAAGCTGTCGGCTTTAACAAAGCCCGAAAATTTGCTAACAATTTGGGGATTAATGTTCCGTATAAACAAGGTCTCTCGGCTGGTATCGGTAGTGACGTCTCCAGTTTACAATTAGCAAGCGCATATAGCGCTTTTGCTAACAGCGGAACTTATCATCAGCCACAATATATTTCCAAAATTCAAACAACAGATGGTTTAGTCCACGATTATGATACTACTAGTAAAAAAGTCATGAGTGCCGGGACTGCTTATATGATTACCGATATTTTAAAGGACGTTGTTCAACCTAGTGGAATGGGTTCTCAAGCTTATATTAGTGGCTTACATCAAGCTGGTAAAACCGGTACGACTAATTATAGCGACACTGAACTAGCGAGAAATCCAGCTTTAAGTAATACCGCCAAGGATTCTTGGTTTGCCGGTTACACTAAGCATTACGCAATTGGCGTTTGGACGGGCTTTGATAATCCGAGTCAAGCCGGCGTTGACCAGAATCAGCAAAAAATTGCCGGTCAAGTTTACCAACGTCTAATGCGCTATCTGGCTGCTTCCAAAACCAATTCAGATTGGAAAAAACCACATAGTGTCGTACGTGTCAGTGGGACTAATGTTTTATATTTACGTAGTAAGCGGCCAAAGAACTTACCACCAGCACGGCATAATACCGGTCATAGTTCTCTAACTAATGCTGAAGATAATGATGCTGTGATTCCCAATCGTGGTACTGGTAATAATGACTCTGAAGTTGACAGTTCCAGCGAAAGTTCCACTAATACTACTGACGGCAATAGTGCCTCAAGTAATCAACCAGACACCAATAATAATCATGAAACTACTAATGATTCTCATAATAATAGTAGCTCATCTAGTTCTAATAATAATACTACTAACAACACCACGACTAATCCGACAACCGGTTCCGTGAGTCCTGGTAATACTGCCCCAACTACGCCAGCAACACCACCTGCTACTACTAATCCACAATAAATTAAAAATAAGGGTTCTGATTCAGACTAGTAATCACTAGTGTCAATCAAAACCCTTTTTTATTATCTCTAGCTTTTATTTTCAGCTGTCACCCATTGGTCGCATAATCGCACCACCGGTAAATCTTTAATTTGTTGTTCACGATGAAAATTATACTCACGTCCAAAATCAATCAACGCATGATGCGCCTTTGTCCAATATTGTTTAGCTAACGCTTGAGTCACCCGTTGTTCCACCTGCTGAACTGTAGCAGTGGGTTCAACAAAATGTAGCCGTTTAGCGATCGTACTGACATGCGTATCTACGGCAAAAGCGGGAACATTAAAGCGATCACTCAAAACAACATTCGCTGTTTTAGTACCTACACCAGCTAAAGTAATTAAATCCGCTTTATTAGCAGGAACTTGTCCCGCAAAATTCTGTTCTAATTGCTGAGCACATTTAATCAGATTGCGCGCCTTATTATGATAAAGTCCTAGAGTCTTAATCACAGACTCAACCTGTAAAATAGTCGCTTGTGCTAAAGATTGCGCATCCGGAAAAAATTGAAACAACTGTGGCGTGACTTGATTAACTGCTTTATCAGTTGTCTGCGCACTTAACATGACGGCAATTAAATACTGAAAGTTTGATTTTGCGACCAAACTTGGTGCAGCGTTGGGGTACTGTTGAATAATTAATAACAACGCTGTTTGAATTTGTGCGTCATCAAGCAACATTAGTACCCCTCCAGATTTTCTTTTTGACGTTGTAATTGAGCGGCCGTTTTAATATTATGTTTTTCCCAACTTAGCAAAATACGATCCATATACTTTAAAGAATAAGCCTGATTTAAAACTGCCTCTTTTAAAGCCAATTGAATTAATTGGTAATCATAATGATCTTTCGTTAGCCATTCTTGAATAGTTTCTTGTTCAATTGGCGATAGTGGTCGCCCAAACTCCACTTCAATTTGTTGAAATAAGCGTTGTCTAACTTGTAGACTCTGACTTAGATTTGCCTGTTGTGAAGCCTTTTCAGCAGTCTCCACTGATTGCTTTAATAATTGTTCATATGCTGGTGTTAAATCATAGGCATCTTGATAAACAGAATTAGCTTTAGTCTGCGACACGATTTTTAACATTTTTTTATCTATTAAACTCTGAATTAATTGATAAATTTTTTCTGCACTGAAACCAGTATTGAGCATCAAATCATCCGTCGCTGGAAACTGGATCCCTTGTTCCTGATACATTCTTAAATTGACCCAAACTAAAAACTCATCACCAGTCATATTTAAATGACCAATATTTGTCAATAATACATTATTAATCGTCGTATTACCGGCATTTAATAAATCGCGGGTTGAAGAGGCCATTAATATCACTTCCTATGATTAGTTATTTTAATCCTAAATCTCGTAATAAATCTTGCGCCATTTGGTTATCAGCACCCAAGTTAACCAGCGCATCACGTAAACTAAAGCAAGGTTGACCCTGGCGGTCAACCACTGTTTGGGCATGAACCAATGCACTTAAAATAGCCTCGTTAACCGTATCGACGATGACTCGAAAATAGCGATCCATCTGCGTATCATTAATGGCTTGTTGAACACTTAATTCTTGTTGAGCAAAATGATCCACACGATTTGCTGTAGAAAAAGCAAGCGTTATTTCACCACTACCATTACCAGCAAACGAACCACTACGGGTAATACCAACACTAGAGTGCTTAGCTAGACGCTGCAATTGACGTTCATTAAACGGAATATCAGTGGCAATCACTGTAATAATACTACCATTTTCCGGTAAATTGCGGTGTTGCACTAATTGTTGACCAATGGGTTGACCGTAAATAGTCAAGTCTTCTAAAAAGCCAAAATTGGCCATTACCAAGACTCCTAACATAAAAGGCTTTTGATCAATCATTATTTGCCGCGAAGTTGAACCAATCCCGCCTTTTAAGTTATAACAGCGCATTCCTGTGCCACCGCCAACATTTCCTTCCAAAAAGTCGGGACTGGCGTTTTTTAAAGCTGCTTGGACATCAGCTTCTTTGATTCCTAAAGCGCGAATAGCATTGATCTTGCCATCATTACATTCTAAAACAACCGGATTAACAGTTCCCGTCGTTGTCCCAATTTCTGGATTATTTTGCAACATATACTTCACCAAACTAGTATAAGCTGTTCCCACAGCAAAAGTATTTGTCAAAATTAACGGTGTTTCTAAAGTACCCAATTCCTTAATTTGGACTAAACCTGTACTTTTACCAAAACCATTAATCACATGACAACTAGCGACTAATTTTTGCCGAAACACATTACCAGAAGCCGGAATAATTGCTGTTACACCTGTCTGCAAATGGTTGGTGTGAATGGTCGTTTGCCCAACCAATACGCCAGGTACATCAGTAATTAAATTTTTGGGTCCCGGTTGTGTCAAACTCAATGAATTCTTTAAAGGTTTTGGTAAACCCAATTTAATCTCTTCCCTTCTCCACCGTCTCTTAGATGAACGCTTAATGAATTGAAAAAATAGTTATGATGTTGTCTTAATAATAGCATGACTTCTAAAAAGTTTCATCGTACAAAAAAAGACCGGGACACTTCCAAAACCCAAACAAGCTAAACATAATCTATCAATAATCAAAACTTTAATTTGAGTATTGAGTGTCAGTTAGAATGTTTTGAATTTTTGAAAACAAAAGCGTAGCTTGACTATTTTTAGCCTGCTCTGTCCTAGTCTTTAATTGATTTAATTAATAATTATGATTAACGATTAATTACTGTGAAACGTTCTTGTTGATGCTGTGGTTGCTCAATTTCATCTAAGGCCGCAACCGCCATCGTCCCCGCAGTAGTTTGCGAAACTTCCTGTTGGTTAAATAGCAACTCATCCTGACCTAATTGTAATTCAGTGGCCGCACCAGCAACAAAGTTAACTCCCGGTGAAATACCAACCCAATCAACATTATCAACCGTCCGTAAAAATTGTAATTCGGATAGTTGATTCTGTGGCACACTGATAAACGCCTGATTAGCTGGATCTTTTTCCATATCCCGCACAAATAAATGCTGATCTGAACCGGTTAATAAACTACCAGCTCCTAAAATGAACACTAAGCGTGGTTTAGTTAATTGCCGGGTCTCAGCAATCAAGTGAGTGGCTAAATCAACATGTAGATAAGCTTGGTCTGGAGCACAAGCGAATGCATCAATCACGACATCATACTGCATTAAATCAGCTTGCATTAAAGCAAAGGCATCCTGTGCCACAATTTTCAAATTGACATTTTGCAAATCTTTAGCTAACTGCGCTAACTTAGCTTGGGTCCGGCTAATGGCAGTCACTTCATGTCCTCTAGTCAAAGCTTCTTGCACTAATGCAGATCCTGCCATACCCGTTGCACCAATAACTGCAATTTTCATCATTTTGCCTCCAATATTATTCTTACAATTAATATATCTAACAATATTTTAAACAAAAAAACAAATTTAATGCTCAGAAACTTGTCCGGTGACCAATAATAAATGGTACAAAGCACCATATAAATTCGCATCGTTCTGCAATTTACTAGTCATTACTTCTGGCATTGCTAAAGTTTGCTCAATAATAGGTAATTGCGTCCGTAAATTTTGCAATTCTTGTTGAATAGTGGTGGTAACAAGCGGTTGTGCAGAAATTCCACCACCAATGACAAAGCGTTGCACATCAATAACAGCTTGCATATTTAACAAGAGTAGCGCTACATTTTGACAATATTGCCGAAAAATAGTTGTAGCTCTGGTATCTTGCGCCTGAATGGCAGCAAACACTTGCCGACCATCAGTTAAATCAGCTAAGCCTAATTGTTGTGCAATGGTCTTAATCATCAAAACTGCCGAACAATTCTTGCCGCTTAAATTGTCCAAAGTAGCGGTCTGGTTTTGTAACATAAAGCTGATTTCACCAGCTTGAAAATGCTGCCCATAAAAAAGTTGATGATTTAAAACTAAGCCACTCCCGATTCCGGAACCTAACACAATCGCTGCACCATTCGCTATGCCTTGTAAATTACCCAACCACATTTCTGCTAAAGCGGCGGCTTTCCCATCATTTTCGACAGTGATAACGACTCCCTCATCGACATGCAATAATTGTGGCAGTGATTGCTGATCTAAAAAGCTTAGTAAACCTCCACCACTAATTTGCTCCGAAGGATGTGCTACTTTGCCCGGTACACTGAAAGCCACGCCTTGATACTGACCTGCAAAACGATCCAATATAGATTGCAATTGCTGGATAAAAGCCTGCAAGTCAGTGGTCACGGTCGGAACGGTTGTTTGTTCGTGCAGCTGGCCTGTTAAATCAATCAAACCGGATTTGAGATTGGTACCGCCAACATCAATACTTAAAAAATGTTTTTTCATTATTATTATTTATCCAAAAAATTTTGTAAACAATTGTTTGTAAATTTCTACAAATTGTAAATACATGGTCTGTGAAACATATTCATTATCTTGATGCGGATTATCATTACCGGGACCAAACATGACGTAATTAGCACCTGTTGGATGATCAAACAATAGCTTCGAAGCATCCGTCCCGCCAGAAATACCAACGGGAATGATTTTATCAGTTGCCAATTCCAAATTCATTAATTGGCTAGCTTGCTGTTTCTGTGCTAAATCAGCAGCACTCACAGCCTCTTGGTAATATTTCTTTTCAAATGGTACTGCAACTTGTTGAATTAGCTTGATGATTTTTGCATCTGGATTGCCCAAAATAGGAATAATATCCATATTAACATCCATGGAAATTTGCCCCGTGGTAGCCTGATTGTAATCAGCAATGACAGTTTTAATGGCTGTCAAAATTTCTTGGTTGGCCAATTCGGGAATCGTTCGAATATTTAACACTGCATAAGCAGAGCCCGGAATAGCATTATCTTGGCTACCACCATGAATTACATCAATATTAAAGACCGTATCTCCGAGCACTTCATTATGCGCTGCGGCCATCAAAGGCTTAACCTTTTGTTCAATCTGTTGCAAGACATTAATTAAATGTTCCACAGCATTATTACCAAACTGAGGCATTGAACTATGAGCCGCTTTACCAATTGAATTTAAATGGATATCTAATTCACCCTTGCTAGCATAAGGAGCCATATAACCCGATGGTTCCGCTACTAATAGAGTATCAACATCTTTCATATATCCCTGTTCAAATAAAACTTGTGCTCCCTGTTGACCAACCTCTTCACCAGCCGTGGCTAGTAAACGAATCGTCCCATTAATTGGTGTAGCACTTTCTTTAAGTTCAATTAAAGCAATCACCAAGGCTGCTAAACCAGCTTTCATATCAGTTGCACCCCGGCCGTACAACTTATCGCCTTTAGCAGTTAATTTAAATGGATCCGTCTGCCAATTATCTAATTCCACATCTACAACATCCATATGTCCAGTGATCGCTAAAACTGGCTTGCCGGAACCAATTTCAGCTACCAAGTTAGCCCGATCGCCAGCAACAGGAACCAATTGGCTGTCAATACCAGCTTTAGTTAATAATGATTGCAAATATTGAGCAACTTGCTTTTCGTGATCATTAACCGATTTAAAACTGATTAATTTTTCTAAAATAGCTAGTTTTTGTGTTTGATCCATAATAATTCCCCTTTAATCAAGATTGGCTTAATTATAACAAAGTTCAACGTAATTCGAATATTTTGGTTCAAAAAAAGAAGATTCGACAATTAACTTGTCTCCTCTTTCTTATTATGGCGTACTTTAAAATTGTTGTTGTAATGGCGGAACAATTTGCTTTTTCCGTGAAACAACTCCTGGTAAATGCATCTTACCTTGAGTTAACTTCTGATTAAAAGCAGCTTCTACTTTCGGCATTAGGGTTGTATCACCATTCACAATTAGCGTTGTATCACTATTTAAAACATTAGTAATGGCCAATAGAAATAGTGCATAACCATTTGCTTGACAACTAGTAGCCATGGCTTCATCAAACTCACTTTGCCGGGCCACTGCTTCTTCCATATCAACTACATTAACTTGCGCAATCCGAATAGCTTGACCACCCATTTCAAAGCTCTTAGCGTCAGCGTCAATTAATTCAGCTGCTGATTTATCCGCAATATTAGCTCCGGCCTTTAGCATTGTGATCCCATAAGTATGGTAATCCTCATGGGCTAACTGTGCTAAATCTTCAATTGCTTGCCGATCAGTATCAGTCGTAGTCGGTGAATTTAGCAACAAAGTGTCAGAGATAATAGCCGACATCATCAAACCAGCAATTTTTGCCGGAATTTCTACTCCCGCTTCATGATACATTTTCCATAAAATCGTATTCGTCGAACCTAATGGCTCGCCCCGATAATACAAGGGACCTGCTGTTTCAAAGTTAGCGATCCGATGATGGTCAACTACATGCGTCACTGTTACCTGGTCGATGTCACTAACGCTTTGTTGGGCTTCATTATGATCGACCAACATTACGCTTTCAACATCTGGTTTGGCTGTTGTGATCACTTTAGGTGCTGCTTGATCAAAATGAGCTAACACATATTTTGTTTCGTCATTCGGTTCGCCCAAAGCCACGGCTTGCGTATCTAAACCTAACTTATTTTGTAAATATGAATAAGAAATTGCTGCTGCAATTGCATCAGTATCTGGATTTTGGTGTCCAAAAATATATTCTTTTGCCACAATATCCCCTCCAAAATGGATTTAATTATCTTTATTATAATACGTAATTACCGCAATCAAACCTTTCTCACAAAATTTCTTAACAAAACAAAAAGGATTTATTTTTGCGCAGCGTCTTTTAACCGTTGCTCGTAGGTAACATCCGTCACATAATTATCCCAAGCTTTCAGGAAAGTTTCGATGCGTGGAATACTAGACTTTTCTTTACGATAAATAAAGTCTAATTCAAAATCAATTGCTGGTTCAATGTAATTTTTTTGTAACGTAATTTGGGCGTCATTAGCAATGACATAGCTTTCAGGAAAAGCTGCGTAAATCCCCTTTTGCTGTGCAAAATGTAAAATTTGATCTGGTGAAGAAAAACGTGCAATACAATGAGGCGGATCAACCAACTGATTCTTAAATTGTTCCCGCAATAATTCAGTTAAATAGTAATTGCTTGGATAACTCACCCATGACTTCACCGTGGTTTCCCTTAATTGTAAAATCCGGCCATCTTGCCATTGCGGATTATCATTGAGCAATACTAAATTTTCGCTCATAATTTTCTTGGTACTGTAAGGACGCCAATTTTTAATAGAATCATCTGGCAAATACATAATTGCCAAATCGATTTGGTTGTTTTCCAAACTGTCCCATAATTCTCGGCGTGTCAACAATAATGTCTCTAAAACAACATCTGGTTGTAAATCATTATAACGAATAATAAAATCTTCAATCACACTATCTTCAATCGTTGACAATAAACCAATTTTAATCGAACCGGTCGATGATAAGGTGGACTTTTGAATCTTATCAATTGCCGTTATCATTGTTCCATAAACTTCTTGGACTGATTTGAGTAAAATTCGTCCGGCATCAGTTAAATGAATTTGTTTGCCAACTGAATAAAATAAAGGCGTCCCAATGTTCCGCTCAATTTTCTTAATTTGTTGAGTTAAAGCTGGTTGGGTTATTCCTAGAGACCGTGCGGTCTTCGTATAATTCAGATTATCTGCTAACTTAGCAAAATAACTTAATGATTTAGAAGTAAATACCCGTGTAAAATCATCATTGCTAACAGTCATAAATCTACCTCACTTAGTCTTCATCAGCAAGCTGCTGTTGAATTATCTTTTTTGTTTTTATTATCGGTCCATTCTTTTCAACGTCAATTACAAATGAACCATTAGAATAACGATCAACTTTTGTAAAATCAGCTAATTTAAGTTGGTTCCAATAATGATTTTTAGTTTCAACTTCTAATATATCATTTTTAGCAAATAAAGAAACAAATTTTATGAAATGTGGACTTTTTTTTAATTTTCGTAAAACTAATACGCCTCTGCGGTCACGATTTGCCACAGGAATTTCGGTTAATTTCATTCTTTTAAAGGCACCCCGTTGCGTCAAAATGCCCACATCAAGCTGTTCCAATTCACTTTCAGCGTAAATTTCACAATTGACTACCACTTCATTAGCTTTGAGCTTGATTAATTTCACTCCGGCAGCTTTAGCTTTCACCACTGGAACTTCGGTCAAAGAAAAACGTAAGGCATACGCACTGTTAGTCCAACAGACCACTCCTGTAGCTACTGATTGGACCTGATAAATAACATTAACCACTTGACTAGTCGTTGCATGCAACTTAATGGCCGTCAGTGGCTTGGTGCGATAAGTGCGACCAGGTAAAAGATCTTGAAAGTTAACTTGCTTAATATAGCTATCATTAGTTGCTAGAATAAAGTTACCCGTTTGCTTTAGATCGGTAAAAATAAAAGCCCGTAAAATAATTTCATCTTTTTGTAAAGTAAAAGTTTGCGATAAATGTTGACCAGTTTCTTTCCAACGCACATCGTCCAATTCATGAATCGGCCGATAAATTAAATTACCATAATTAGTAAATAAAAACAGATGATCAAGCGTTGAAGCTTCTTGATCTAAAACTATTACATCATCTTTTTGTAAACCATTATCAGTTAATTTTGAAGCTTGGTAGGAACGCAAACTACTACGTTTTAAATAACCTTGTTCGCTCACTAAAACCCGCACTGTTTCATTACCAACCATGACCCGGCGATCAATCTTCAATTCTTGGACTTGAGCTTGAATTTCCGTTAAACGTGGCGTCGCAAATTCTCGCTTGGTTTCTTCTAATTCCGTTTTAATGACGTGCAGTAAAGCCTGCGGCTGTTGAATAATTTCTTGAAATTGCGCAATCTTTGCTTGTAAATCAGCTTGCTCTTTTTGTAAAGATGAAACATCAGTATTAGTTAGACGATACAACTGTAAAGCCACAATCGCACTGGCTTGTTGCTCACTAAAATCATAAGCCGCCATTAAATTTTGTTGCGCATCATGTTTATTTTTACTGGCACGAATGGTCTGAATTACTTGATCTAAAATCGACAAGGCTTTAATTAAGCCATCAACAATATGCAAACGCCGTTGTGCTTTTTGTAAATCAAATTGCGTCCGCCGCAGTACAACTTCTTGTTGATGTTGAACATAAGCTTTTAAAATTGGTAATAGACCTAACTGCTGTGGTCGCATTTGTGAAATAGCCACCATATTAAAATTATAAGTGACTTGTAAATCCGTATTTTTATATAAATAATTTAAAACACCCTGACCGTCCACATCACGTTTTAATTCAATGACAATGGATAAACCGTGTCGGTCAGACTCATCACGCACTTCAGCAATCCCGTCAATTTTTTTGAGCAAGCGCACTTCATCAATTTTTTTAACTAACTGCGCTTTATTAACTTCATACGGAATCTGGGTGACCACAATTTGACTACGATGGCCGTTTAAGGCTTCAATTTTTGTTTTGGAACGCAAAACCACGCGCCCCCGACCGGTTTCATAAGCCTGTTTAATACCATCGACTCCTTGTAAAATGCCGCCAGTGGGAAAATCTGGACCTTTTACATATTGCATGGCCTGTTCCAAGGTTAAAGCCGGATTATCAATTAAAGCAATCGTGGCATCAATTACTTCGCCCAAATTGTGTGGCGGAATTTCCGTGGCATAACCTGCCGAAATCCCAGTGGCTCCATTAACTAAAAGATTGGGGAATCGCGCTGGTAAAACCGTGGGTTCTTCTTGCGTATCGTCGAAGTTTAAAACCATATCAACAGTGTCTTTATCAATGTCTTGTAACATTTTTTGCGCAATTTTACTCAAACGCGCTTCAGTATAACGCATCGCTGCGGGAGGATCACCATCCATTGAACCGTTATTACCGTGCATTTCAATCAATGGTGCCCGCAATTTCCAGTTTTGGCTGAGCCGCACTAGGGCTTCATAAATGGAACTATCGCCGTGCGGATGAAAATTCCCCATAACATTACCAACCGATTTGGCCGATTTTTTAAAGGCTTTATCATAGGTATTATTATCAATATTCATCGCGTATAAAATACGCCGCTGGACAGGCTTTAAACCATCACGCACATCTGGTAAAGCTCGTTCTTGAATAATATATTTCGAATAACGCCCGAAGCGATCACCCATAATTTCTTCTAAGGATAGTTCTTGAATTCGTGAATCTTTACTCAATTTGTTCACTCACCTTGCTTATGATTTAACTGCTTTTTCAAATCAGTCGTTGCAATTGCTGCTTGATTGGTGGAATCAATTAAACTCACATCATCTTCTAGATTAAATTTGACATTATTTTCAATCCATTGTCGTCTAGGAGCAACTTTATCCCCCATTAACGTGGTCACGCGCCGTTCGGCTAAGGCGGCATCATCAATCCGAACGCGCACTAATGTCCGGTTTTCTGGATCCATCGTAGTTTCCCACAACTGATCTGCATTCATCTCACCCAAACCTTTAAAGCGTTGTAAACTGTAGCCAGTACCAAACTGAGCAATACCTGCACGTAATTGCTCTTCTGTCCAAGCATATTCAATTTGTGTTTTAGCACCACGGCCTTTTTGTAACTTATACAGTGGCGGCAAAGCAATGTAAACTCGACCGGCTTCAATTAAAGGACGCATGTAGCGATAAAAGAACGTCAACAATAAAATTTGAATATGGGCACCATCAGTATCCGCATCAGTCATGATAATAATTTTGTCATAATTACTATCGGCTAAATTAAATTCCGGACCTACTCCCGCACCAATCGTATAAATCATTGTGTTAATTTCTTCGTTCTTAAAAATATCATCCAACTTGGCTTTTTGCGTATTTAACACTTTACCCCGTAATGGTAAGATGGCCTGAAACTTTCGATCACGGCCCTGTTTAGCAGAACCCCCAGCAGAATCTCCTTCGACTAAATAGAGTTCATTCTTTTGCGGATTGCGAGATTGTGCGGGTGTCAATTTACCAGATAGTAAACCTTGATCTTTTTTCTTCTTTTTGCCCCGACTATTTTCTCGGGCTTTGCGGGCAGCCTCGCGGGCTTGCCGTGCCTTTAAAGCTTTTTTGACTAAAGTTTGACCAAAATCCCCATTTTCCAGTAAATAATATGTCATTTTTTCATAAATGAGATTATCTACGGCACTTCGTGCTTCCGGAGTCCCTAATTTACCTTTAGTCTGTCCTTCAAATTGTAACAAGTTTTCAGGAATACGGACAGACAAAACTGCACTCAGACCTTCGCGCACATCTGAACCTTCTAAATTCTTATCACTCTCTTTGAGTAATCCAACTTTTCGAGCATATTCATTAAAAGCTTTAGTTAAGCCCGATTTCATACCAGCTTCATGGCTACCACCATCACTGGTTCGAACATTATTGACAAATGATAAAATATTTTCTGAATAGCCATCATTATATTGACCGGCAAATTCGACTTCGATATCGTTTTTGGTATCTTCAAAGTAAAAAATATCTTTAATAACATCTTTACCTTCATTGAGGTATTTAACAAATGACTGAATCCCATCCGCATAACAATATTCTTCTTGGCGAATTGGTTGGACACGTTGATCAATCAACGTAATTTTGACACCTTTTAACAAAAAAGCTGATTCGCGTAATCGTTCTGCCAAAGTATCAAAGTTAAATTTAGTCGTTTGAAAAATAGTGGCGTCCGGTAAAAAGGAAATTGTAGTTCCACTAGCTTGTTTGACATGACCCACTTTTTTCAAAGTACCAACGGGCTGACCGCCATTTTCAAACCGCTCTTCATAAGCCTCGTGTTCACGAACAACACGGACCTGCAACCATTGAGATAAAGCATTAACTACTGACGAACCAACACCATGCAAACCACCAGAAGTCTTATAACTATTATCAGAAAATTTACCACCCGCGTGTAAGACGGTTAAAATTACTTCAATGGTGGGAATCCCTGACTCATGCATTCCAGTGGGCATCCCCCGACCAAAATCCGCCACCGTTACCGAACCGTCTTGGTTCAACGTCACATTAATTTCTTGACCAAAACCGGCTAAGGCTTCATCCACTGCGTTGTCCACAATTTCATACACCAAATGATGTAATCCTCGAGCATCAGTCGAACCAATATACATGCCCGGTCTTTTGCGGACAGCTTGTAAACCATGTAAAATTTGAATCGATGAATCATCATAATTATTCGTCATAAAATCCTACTTTCAAAAAAGAACAGAATATTTTATTAGTTTGTATTAAAATAGACAAGACCGAGATAAAATCTTGTACGATTAAACCTAATATTATTTCATAGAGTGTGTTTGTAACTACGCTAAATTCTTCAGGACAACCGGGGATAGGCATAATGCATGCAGACTTTGTGCTATTCAGTAACCGCTAGTACTAGGTTACTCAATTAATCAACAGCTTTTATTTCGGCATTATTATTCATTATCCAACGGAGGTTTTACACTTGTTCTTAAAGGTCATAATCTGTTTTATTTTAGCATATTTAGTGGGCTCATTTCCGTCAGCTTATGTGCTAGGAAAAGTTTTTTTTCATCAAGATATTAGAGACAGCGGTAGTGGTAATATCGGTACTACCAATACGTTTCGGGTCTTTGGCGTCTTGCCAGGAATTACCGTTCTAGTATTAGACATTTTCAAAGGCACACTGGGAGCCAGTTTACCTGTCTTCTTTCAGGTTCCTGGTAAACAATGGATGATTGTCGTGGGCTTAGCTGCAGTTATCGGACACTGCTATTCTATTTTTATGCATTTTACTGGCGGTAAAGCAGTCGCTACAGCTTCAGGCATTTTACTAGCTTATAACCCACCCTTATTCGGCGTAGCTTTTAGTTTATTCGCCATTATCGTCTTAATAAGTAGTACTGTCAGTTTAGCCAGTTTGATTTCTCTACCCGTCTTAACCATTTTAATTTGGCGCACCCATGACCCTTATTTCTTATTTGCAGCTGTTTTAGTGACCATCGTCGTCTACGTGCGGCACTGGCCGAATATTAAACGGCTCATGCATCATGATGAAAATCTCGTCCACATCGGCTTAGTTTATTATTTACAAAAGCACCAGCAAAAAAAGACCAGATAAAATTCAGCAAAATATATTTTAACCAAAATTTGCGTTAATTCAATCTTTATTTTTGTTCGAACACATGTTCGTGCAAGGATATTATATCATATTTTAGATTTTGGCTACACTCTAAAAGAAGAACTTAAAGTTAATTCAACCTTAAGTCCTTCTTTTTTAATTACACTAATTATTATTAAAAATATAAAATTACTGGGGATCCTCAACATTAATGTTGGAGTTTTCGGGTAAAGTAATCACCAATCGCTTGGACGATAAATACTAAAATTAAAATCAAAACTAAAGAAACTAACGTCACATCATTTTGAAAACGTTGATAGCCAACAGCAATGGCCATATTACCTAAACCACCACCGCCAATAGCACCCGCCATCGCTGTTAAGCCAATTAAACTAATCATGGTTAAGGTGGCCGAACGAATCAACTCGGGTAAACCTTCTTTTAAATAAACCCGGTAAATAATTTCCCAAGGTGAACTGCCCATCGCTTGTGCCGCTTCAATAACTCCCGGATCAACATCAACCAACGCTAATTGAACTTGACGAGCAAAAAAAGGAGACGTACCGACAATTAAGGGCACTAAAGCACCTGTTGGGCCAATGGTTTGCCCAACGATTAATTTTGTGAACGGTCCAATCACTGCTAATAGAACTACAAAGGGAATCGAACGGAACAAATTAACTAACTTATCTAAACAGTAATAAAATTTTTTATGCGGTAAAATTCCATTGTCAGCAGTCACAACTAACGTTAAGCCTAATATTAAACCAAAGACGCCGGAAAACACGGCACTAATAAAAGTCATATATAAAGTTTGATAGATTGCAACAACAAAGCCATTATCGCCTGACCAGTTAGCGACCACATTGGGTAACCAGGTTTGTAAAAATGCATGCATTATTGTTCCTCCTCCTTGGGCAAGGTAATGGTTTTAACCGTGACCTGCAATTGTTTTAAATACGCTAAAGCGGCAGCAATATCGGCTGCTGAACCATTCAACTCTAAGAGCATAATTCCCACAGTGGTTCCCTGCAATTGTTCAATATTGCTAAACAAGATATTAGCTTCCACACCAAAGCGCTTATAAAGCTCAACGACAATCGGATCATTCGTTACTTCACCAAAATAATCTAATTCAATCAAGGAATTGGTTGAAGCTTTAAGTAGCCGTTGACTTTGAATTTCCTGGAGTACGGGGCCTAATTGCGTTGCTGAATTGACAAACTTCTGTGTTAAAGGCTGTTGTGGCCGCCCAAAAATCTGTAACACGCTTCCCTGCTCAATCAATTCTCCTTGATCCATGACAGCGACATGATTACAAATTTGTTTGATAGCTTCCATTTCGTGCGTAATCACCACAATCGTAATCTTGAGTTTTTGATTTAACGATTTTAATAAATTTAAAATTTCAGTCGTAGTTTCCGGATCTAAAGCACTCGTTGCTTCATCCGAAATTAAAATTTGGGGATCGTTCGCTAAAGCGCGGGCAATCGCTACTCGCTGCTTTTGACCACCAGACAATTGCGCGGGATAAGCGCTCGCTTTGTCTGCTAATCCAACTAATTCTAACAACTGATTAACTTTAGTTTGCCGTTCTTGTTTGGTCGCCTTAGTGTTCAGTAATGGAAATTCCACATTGCCAAACACCGTTCTGGAAGCCATCAAGTTAAAATGTTGAAAAATCATGCCAATTTTTTGACGTGCTAGGCGTAAAGCTTTCGGTTTATAACTCAAAAGATCATGCCCATTCACAAAAACTTCACCGCCAGTCGGTCGCTGCAATAAATTAATCACACGGACTAACGTACTTTTACCTGCACCGGAGTAGCCCATAATGCCAAACACATCACCACGTTCAACTTCTAAAGAAACGTGTTTCACAGCTTGAATGGTTTGTTCTTTGTTCTGAAATGTCACAGAAATATCTTTTAATTTAATAATTGGGGTTTGCTCGTCCATAATTGTCCTACAACTTGTCTAAAAATTGATTAAAAAATTCAATAAACTGTAAATAATCGGCAATCCGAATATTCTCATTAGGAGCATGAGGCCTCGAATGACTATAACCGACTCCACAATCAATAATCGGCGCCTGCGTGTAATGATTAATTAGATACATGGGCCCAGTACCGGCACTAGAAGGTAAGGCCGTCACTTGATTTTCACCATAAACCGCTTTGGCGGTGGCAAGCAACTGTTCCACTAATGGATTTTGTAAATCCCAACGATAACCGCGTTCTCCCAAAAGATAAGTGACTGCAATATCTGCAAAGCCTTGTTCTTTCAGATAAGCGCTCAATTGCTGAAAGATTCGTTGAGGATCTTGGTTCGGCACCAAGCGAAATTCTAACTTAGCTTGGGCCGTGGAGGGCGTTACCGTTTTAACACCTTGGCCTTGCCACCCACTTTTGAAACCTTCAATATTAATGGTCGGTGCAAAAGTTAAATTATAATTAACGCTCGGATTTTTTAACAAGGGTAATTTTAAATCCCATTTCTGAGCAAGATCAGGAGTTGGTGCTTGGGCCACTAATTCTTGTTCCACTGCACTGGGAGCCACAACATCATCATAAAAGCCTGGCACTTTGATTGTCCCATCAGCTGCCCGTAAAGCATTTAAAGCAGCCACCAAGCGCCACGTGGCACTATCAGCCACAGCAGCTAATGATGAATGTAAATCACTAGCCGCGGAGTTAGCCGTTAATTCAAAACACAAAACTCCTTTGTTACCACCCTCAATACTAAACTGCTCATGATCATTCTTACTACCGGATTCCCATAAAACCAGATCCGCCGCTAATAAATCATGATACTTGTCTAAATAAGCAGCTAAATGTTCACTGGCAACTTCCTCTTCACCTTCCACTAAAAACTTAACATTGCACGGCCAATCACCATTTTCTTGGCGATACAACTTTAATGCAGTAATGCGGCTGATCAAATCACCTTTACAATCGGCTACACCACGGCCAAATAGTTGTTGATCAGTAATTTTTAATTCAAAAGGATCAGATTGCCATAATTCTAGCGGTTCCTCCGGTTGAACATCGTAGTGATTGTAAATTAAGATAGTCGTAGAACTCGGTTTTTGAGGCGTAATCTGGGCAAAAACTAATGGTGCTGGATAATCAGTCAACACTTGCACTTGAGCTGATAATTGTTCTTCAAATAATTTTTTTAAAAAATTGGCTGTTTGCACTTGAGCCTGTTTTTTCGCAGAAACTGACGGTAACGCTATATAATCAGCTAACTGTTGCAATGAATCTTGAATCAATTGGTCTTGTAATTGCACCATAAAAATCGTCCTTTCTCATCTGATGATTTTAAAATTTAACTTTCCAAGCAGCAACAGCATTCGGACCATAAACCTTATGAACTTCTTTTAAGACTGCTTCACTTTGATAAGCTTTCACAATTTTTTGATACGTAGCATTATGCCGATCTTTCTTATTAGCAACAATCACGTTAATCCATGGCCGTGACTGTTTCGAAACTTTTTCCCGATAAATCAATTTCTTTTGACTCAATTTGGCGGCACTAGCCACATTACCATTGACTACCGCAATATCAACATCACTTAATGAATGCGCCGTCTGAGCAGCATCTAAAATTTGAAACTTCAAATGATGCGCATTGCTTACTACATTTTTGGTCGATGGCAACTGTGAACCGGTCGTTTTTAATTTAATCAATCCAGCAGCCTCTAGTAATTGCAAAGCCCGAGCTTCATTAGAACTATCATTGGGAATAGCGACTTTGGCACCGTCACTTAATTGACTCAATTTGGTTAACTTATTTGAGTAAATAGCCATTGGCTGAATCATCGTTTTACCAATTGCTACTAAATCACTATGATGCGCTTTATTCCAATTCTTTAAAAAATATTGATGTTGAAATGCATTAATATTTAATTCATTTTGTAATAAGGCCGTATTGGGCTGATTATAATCCGAAAATTCCACAATTTTTAAATTAATATTATCCTTTTTTACTTTTTTCTGAACAATCTTCCAAATTGGTGTATCGGCGTTATTAATTCCAACTTTGACAGTTTGTTCCTTGCTTTGTTGGCCACAACCAGCTACCAAGAAGAATAACGCTGCCACACCGCTCACTAATAAATACTTAATAATTTTTTGCCATTTTTTCATCATCAACACCCCATTAATTTTAATTTGAATTATAAAAACAAATAAAAAAAGTCGCTTCTCAAATCTCCTTACGAAGATTTATTAGAAGCGACTTTCGCCACGGTACCATTCTATTTTGGGTATGCAAAGATACTCAACTCAACAACATACAAAACATCTATATGCGTGTACAATAAAGAGTACCAACCATTGCCACCTTATTCCAAAAGAACTCAGTGCACCAATCACGGGTCATTTTCATTAGCTAACGGGCTTCCTTCTCAACTACTGGAAGTTTCTGTACGCGTTAGAACTAATTACTTCCCCCGATCAACTTGTTTTTATATTCATTGGTAGAATCATATAATTATTTTAATTAAATGTCAACTAAAAAATTAAAAAAGATTAATAGTCATTACAGTTATTAATTGATAAAGCTTAAACATTATCGTTAACCTTAAATAACTAAACAAGCTTTATTTCCAACCTTTTAAAATAGCCTGAATCCCCATCAAAAATTGATCATCTGCTGTCAATCGATGTTCATTTTCCTGCAGAGGTTGCATAAATTTCTTGAAGGCAACTGATTTGGTTTGAAACTTTTCTAATGCAGCCACATCAAGATTAGTATTTTCTTGACCAATGCATTCACCCCAAACAAAGCCTACTGTGTAAAAAGTCAATGAATTAATCAAAAAAACCGTCGTTGAATTAATTTGTAAGCCTGCTTTGACAAAATTAGTCAAAATTGGAACAACTAAGGCAAATTCTTTATCGGTTACAATTGGACTAGTTGAAATCAACGGTAAAATATTAGGATGTTGCGTTAATACTTTACGTAAATGCAACATTAAATCAGTCAGCTGATTTTGCCAGGTTAGCTTTTTATCCAATTTAACTTTCAAGACATCTTGCCAAATTTTCTCAACTAGATTATCAAACAAAACCTTTTGATTAGGGAAATAGCGATAAACTGCCATAGCAGATACTCCTAATTCAGTACCTAACTTACGCATTGTAAACTTTTCCAAACTTTCTCGATCAATCAATTCTAGAGCTACTTGCAAAATATATACGTCACTTAAAGTCTCTTTAGTTGGTCTTGTAACCACTTTAATTAGTTCCTTTCTTACAAACTAAATTAAAGCAAATATACCGCAAATAATTATTCTTAGCAAAGAAATCTTATCCTTTATTTCGGTCTGTCCACCAAGTAATTGGTGAACAAAGTAATACGATAATAGCATCTAATAAATAAGTTTTACTAAAGGCTTTAGTCAATTGGCGATTCTTTTGACGTTTGATATCTTTCATCACTAACTTCAATTCTTGTTTTTGGGCTAATAATTGCGTACCTGTTAACAATTTCTTCTGTGCATCAGCTAAGGAATTAACACCACTGGCTAATGGTTGAATAACTCCAGCATCCGGATTATTGGTTTTAGTTGCCAAAGTATTAACTTGCGTCAAACTAACGTTTAACCGCTTAGTCCCCTTAATCATTTGTTTTTGAGCTCGATATAATTGTCCCAGTGAACTATTCTGCTTTGGTATCGGCAAATTGCTTGTCTTTTTTGCTGCTTTAGCGACTTTCTTTTGAAGTCCTGTAGTGCTGGTTTTTATATTTTTGCCACTAGAATTAGTTTTAAAAACATTTCTAATTTCGTTTTTAGCCACCTCCTTAACTTGTGGTGACAAACGATGAGCTTGAATAATTTGTATCGAATTATCTTTAATATCATTTTTTGAATTCATGACATTATTATTCAAAACCGTCACTAACAAAGCGACCCCTAAACAAGTACCAATTTGGCGCATAGCATTTACAATTCCTGAACCTACACCAGTTTTTTCTTTTGGCAAGTATTTCACCGAGGCAACTAACGAAACTGAAGAAAAACCGAAACCATTCACAATCAAGAATACGATAATAATAGCGGTTGGTGTATTGGTTTTTACTAACGATAACAGCCCTAAGCTACAAGCTATGAGAATTAAACCCATAAATGTGATAATTTTAGCTCCCATTGCATCCAAGATCTTGGTACCTAAAGGCATCGCAACAACCACCGTTAAAGAAACAGGAATAATAATGATTGCAGCATGTAAAGGTGTGTAGTTCAAAACATCTTGCAAGAAGTAGTTAATGATTAACATTGGGCAAACCAATGAAAAACCAGTAACAAAGTAAACTAAACTAGAAGCTGTTAAAGTCTTTTCTTTTAGTAAGTTCAATTCCAACAAAGGCGAAGCAACTTTCTTTTCGATGAAATAAAAGACAAACAAAGCCAAAATACCTACTGCGATACAAGTAATAATGACTGGTGAAGTCCAACCATATTGGCGGCCTTCCAACATTCCAAAGACGATACCGCCTAAAGAAATGGACAAGGCCAGCATTCCTAGCCAATCAACACCACCAACTAAGGTTTCATCATAAGATTCACCAATAAATAAAATAATAATAATAAAAGCCAAAATTGCCAATGGAACATTAATACCAAATACCCAACGCCAAGAACTGTATTGTAAAATAATCCCCCCAATTGCCGGTCCTGCAGCAGCGGCTAGGGCAGTAATAGCGCCGACTACACTAGAAATTTTCGAAGTATTTTCTTTACCAAATATTTCGATACCCATCGGTAAAACGATCGGGGTAATAATTGCACCACCAATTCCTTGGAAAAAACGGAAAACAATCAAGGTCAGTAATGAAGGAGCAAACATACAAGCAGCTGAAAAGCTACCAAATAGTAATAGTCCAATCAACATGACCTTTTTGCGGCCATAGCGATCGGCTAATTTTGAACCGGTTATCATAAATACAGCTAAAGCTAAGGAAGGTATAAATGGTTGTCACCCAGCTAGTATTGTTTAAACTGGCCTTAAATTGGTTCATGATATTAGGTAAAGCAATGTTGATAATCGTACTATCCAGCGTTCCCATAAACATGGCAATTGTTAAGCCAATGAAACTAATAATTCGTTTTGCACCTGTCATTATTCTTCCATCCTCCTTTTTTGCATGCTAAAAGCAATTACCATAAACAAAACGCTATAAGCTAAGAGACATGCTGCTGCAGCAACCAAATGTTTACTGCCATCTAAATATTTACCTAAATCAGCAATATAATGCTGAGGAAAAAAATCTTGTATTACTGATTGGATAGAATATTTTTTAATAGTAAAAACAGCACCTGATAATAGTAATGTTATCGACGTAATCATTGTTCCTACGCTAAGTGCTCCCTCATTATTAGTAACTAAAGTAGCTAACATCAGGCCAAATGAAGCAGCAAAAAGATTAATTAAACCATTGATTACAAATAGTGTTACTGATAATTTAATTTTAAATATAGGTAAGACAATGGCTAGACATACTGTACTTACCGCAAATAAGACTAAAAAAATAAAAAGCCAATTTTGTATGATATATGAAAAAATGGTTGTCCCACTTAAAAAAATGCGTTTATCCATTTGATCGCGATCATCAAAATAAAATTTAGTTAAAACTATCGCTAACATCATCGTGCTTAGACCCAAAATATTACATAAAATCTTGAAATTATGTGTGGTATGTTTGGCTTGTTTTCGAACTGCATTCCGGTTTAAAAAAGCATTAAGCTTAGCTTTTAATGTAGTATTACGAATTGTTGTCACATGATAATCACCGTTTTGATTTTTAGTGATATAAGCATCATATTTACCTAAAAGTAAATTTCGATAATAATCTTTATTCTTAGTTACCTTACTAAAATGAATCTTGTCAGTACTTGGATTAGATGACAGTACTTCAATTGCGCTGGGACCAACACCTATTTCAGCAGTTGGAGCTTTCATCTTCACAAAATAAGTTGAAGCTACTGTCATGACTAATAACACAAGAATCGTTAGCATGCCATAGCTTTTTTCATGCAAAAAACGTAAAAAATTATTTTTAAAAATTAGCATTCTATTACTCCTTAAACTTTTCTGGTCTATACAAACAATGAATGATTAATAAGAAGATACTTGAACAAATTAATAAAATTCCAATTGTACTAACTAACTGTCTTAAATCATGATCATAAATTAAACCAAAAAAACTATTCGTAACTTGAGCAATTGGTGACCAATTAGCTATCTGAGCAATCTTTTTACCAAAAATTGTCATTGGAAAAAATAGCCCCGATATAACTGCTAAAACATTAATTAAAATATTTAACAATTTTATTGCCAAATCTTCTTTTTTAACCAGTACACAAAATGCTCCTCCTAAGGTAATTGAAAAAATAACAAGTGCCAAATCCAATAACAATAAATACTTAATTTCTCGACCACCGAAGTTAACCAAACCTGTGATATTGAACAAAACTAGATAAACTGCCAAGATTAAATAAGAAACAGCAGTGGCAACAATTAGCTTAGATAGATAAACTTTACAGCGAGCAATTGGTGTGTAAATAATTCTCCGGTTTGCCAACTTGACCTGACTTCCAAATAACATTTCTGGCAAAATAATGACCGTTGCCATCGATAAATAAATTATCATTGTTACACCATAATAGTCATAAGCTGACAATACATCACCGCTAAACATACTATTACAGACAAAACCCATTAAAATTATTAATAACGGTGGATAAACAATCAGATAAACCATAATGGGCTTGTTATTAAGTAAACTTCTCAAATCCTGCAACATTATTGTTAACATTTTTTATTCCTTTCTAGTCTCGCAATTTTTTGCCCGTTAATTGCAAAAAAATATTTTCCAAACTTTGCGGATTCATTTCAGTGTCAGCATAATTGTGTAAAATATGCTGCAAAGTATCATTGAGTAAAACATTGCCACCATCCATGATCATAATGCGATCACAAAGTTGTTGGACTTCTTCCATATAGTGCGTAGTATAAATAATTGTTGCACCGGTAGCCCTCATCTCTTTAATGGCAGTCAAAATATGATTCCGCGATTGTGGATCAATACCAACTGTTGGTTCATCAAAAATGAGCAATTCGGGTTCATGGGCAATTGCACAAGCAATATTTAACCGCCGTTTCATTCCGCCAGAAAAGGTTTTCGGTTTATCAGCTTTTCGCTCCAGTAGTCCCACCTTAGTTAAGGCACTTAATACTTTTTTATCTAACAATTTTCTTTTAACACCATACAGCGATGCAAAAAATTTAACATTCTCATAAGCTGATAAATCCTCATAAATAGCAATTTCTTGCGGAACAATACCTAAACGTTTTTTGCTCTCTTTTGAACTTAAATTTTTGTTATCAAAATAAACAATTGAACCTTCATCTGCCTCCAGTAAAGTAGCAATAATATTAATAGTTGTACTTTTTCCTGCACCATTAGGACCTAGAAAACCTAAAATTTCTCCCTTTTTCACTGTAAAACTTAAATCAGTTAAAACCTTTTTATTGTTCTTATAAATCTTTGATATGTGACTTACTTGTAAAATATTCATTTTCTCTCCTTTTTGTTTACTTCGTAATCTTAATTTACATTGTAAACAATAATGCAGAAGAATCTATTTGTCAAATATTATTCGAATATTTTTATCGCGGAACATTAATCACTTACAAATAAATTTGTATACAAAAAAAGTGTCAATGAATACCTCATCAACACTCAATCTGTAATAATTATCACTATTTCGCGCGTACAGCTTTAAATTCATGATTAATTGGTAAATTAATCTTGTCTGTTAAATTAGTTGGTAAAGTAAATTGCGTTAACGTTGGTGTGTCTTCAGGTTGTAAATATAACGTTTGCCGTTTGACATCATAACCAATCCAATAACCGGTATAATCACTGTTCGTACTACCTTCATGAACGTGTTCAATCCCCTTAGGAATCATGACGGTTTTAAATAAATTGTATAACTGCGTAATTCCTTGCTCCGAAGTAAATGGATCTAAAAAGTTGGCCAAGTAAGTGCCCCGAACAAATCTAGAAGGTGCCGTATAATCACCAGGCAAGCCTAATAACCCTGAGCCACTTTCAATTTGATTAACTTGCAATTTATCTGATAATTTGTTTTGGCCCAAATTATGATTGGTTAATTGTAAATAATTTCGTAAATTATCTACATGCCACGAATATTCCGGACTATTGGTCATCACACCAATTCCATCATAAATCTTAAAAGCCCCGTTCTTCACAGGTTCCAAAATTACACTGGCGCCACTGGGGTCACTGAACGTGTAGTGCATCGGCACGGGACCAGTAATTCCAGTTTGAGCCTGTTCCCAAGCTGGATATTGACTTTGTAATAAGCCCACGGTTTGAAAAGCGGTTTTAATTTCCGCCACACTACCAAAGTGACTTAACACGTACGCCACAATTTCTTCACCAATTAACGGTTTAAGACCTCGTTGTTGCAAACTGGCAGCACTCGCCCAACTACACTCTTCTAAATATTGGGCATCACCGACTACCCCTGCACTATTCATGCCATCATAGAAGAATAATGAGTTATTCATGCTAATACCCATAAAAGCATAGTTACTAGCCCAAGTTTCCGTTAACCCTGTTAATTGGCTACCTTTTGGATAAGCGGTGATTTGTGAATTAACACTCGCTTTAAACGGATCAAACGTAAAATCCATCGTTCGGCCCCAAAAAACGTCACCGTTAGTTGCTTGAATACTAATATTGGTACACATATGATCATTCCCTTCTATTTTGTCGTTAGGTAGTAAATTGAACCTAACTTGCCTTTACATATAAGATACATTGTAACTCAATTTTTAAAATTTATAATCATTGGACCAAACAAAATTAAACCTTGCAATAGCTCCGACTATAAATGAATCTGGATAAAGTTGAACCAATAATTGCTGACCCAGCACCCGATTACAGACAAAAATCCGTTTTCATAGTCAATTCAATGGGGGCGTGGTCTTGCCGCTGTTTGGTATCAATCACTTGAAAATCAGCCAATTGATCATCTAATTGTTGTGAGGTCAAATAATAATCAATGCGCCAGCCGGAATTATTAATCTTCGAAGTTTTGGACATTTGTGCCCACCATGTATAAACATCATGCACTTGGGGATTTAAATAGCGAAAAGTATCAGTAAAACCCGCAGCTAGTAATTCGCCAAATTTAGCACGCTCCTCATCAGTAAAACCCGCATGATGATGATTAGCTTGAGGATTTTTTAAATCAATTGCCTGATGGGCTACATTGTAATCACCAGAAGTAATGACTGGCTTTTGGCGCGCCAATTGTTGCAGATATTGACGATAATCATCATCCCAACTTTGGCGGTCGGCTAAACGAGCCAATTGACTGCCTGAATTTGGCGTATAAACGGTCGAAACAAAACTATGTTCAAACTCTAAGGTAATAATTCGTCCTTCTTGATCCATTTCCCCTGGAGCCCCAATTTGGGGATAATCAACTGCTATGGGTTGCTCTTTGCTCAGCATCATGGTACCCGCATAACTTACCCGCCCCGTGCTCGAACGCGTATAAATTTGATAATCTGGAAATAATTCTTGCAAAGCTCGCTTTTGTTTAGGCGTCAAACCCGTCGGCTTCAATTTAGTTTCTTGAATGGCCAACACAGTTGGTTGAATTGCTGCTAAATGTTGTAACACCTCCCAAGTCATTAAGCCACGTTTGGATTGATGCGTGACAGCTGCATTAATACTATCAATATTCCAAGAAATAAATTTCATAGGACACTCCTTTGGTCATCTTTGATTTAATTGTAGACCATTGAAGATTGAATAGACAATTTATTGTGAAGTTAACTAAAAAATGCTCAGCAATCTTTGGCGATTGCTTGAGCATCATTATGATCTTCTCAGTGTTTATTACTTACTAGGTATTTTGGCAATTAATTGTTTGACGTCCGTTAATTTTGTTTGATAATCAGTGTCTTGTTCCGCTGGTAAATTCTTAATGGCTCGTAGAATTTCTTGTCCTGACAACAAAACCTTTTCCGTGGTAGCATCATCATTACTGATAAAAGAAATTGTCAAAAACAATTCTAAATTTTTGGTAGCATCTTCTTCATGAGCCAGTGCCTGATTAGCTAAACGTCTAATCCCCAAACAAATATTGCGCCGTTTTCTTTTGGTATTTTTCCGATCAGTATAATATGGCAACAATAATGCCACACAGACAGCTAAAAATTCAGAAATAGCAGCTAACCACTCTGATATTGGTCCAATTTCCATAAGTTAGATCTCCCCACAAATAAAATTCATTAATAACATTAAGATAATTTTTCATCCAACAAGCACATTTAGTTCAACAATTAGTCAATGAAGCGGTTTTTTCTGAAAGTACTGATGGATTTGTCTGTAACTTAAAATTATTAATCGTTTTTTAGTATAAAACTTAATAATTCGATAAGCAAGACGAATTCTAGCTTGTCGGTGACTGCGTCAAATAATTTAAAATGCGATATAACGCTTGTCTATTAGCCGCAGGAACGGGCTGAGCCATAATCTCAGCTGCTGACTGTTTTAACACAGAGTCTGTTAAATAAGGATAATCATTAACCACTATTTCATGGACATTACTAGTCGTAGGCTCTAAATGAAACTGAAAACCCGCCACAAAATCTTGCCATAAAAAGCCTTGATTCGTTAAATGATGATTGGAAAATAACAATTGCGATTTCGGTGGCAAGGTAAACATCTCTTCATGCCAATGTAATACGGATAATTGTGCGGGTAAGTTAGTGATGGCGGTACTTTGACGCCAAACATTCCCCCACCCCACTTCTTTGACAGGTGCTGTTAAGACAGAACCACCTAATACTTTAGCAATTTGCTGCGCACCAAAACAAATGCCTAACATCGGAACGCGCTTAGTAATTAAATCCGCAATCAATTGCCGCTCTTGTAAAATCCAAGGTAATTGATCATTAGGACTCATAGGCCCACCTAAAATAATCAATAAATCCGTCGTCTCAGCTGACGGCAAATGACCAAATTGATAGGGATGATAAATATAGACTTCATAGTGCTGCTCCGCTAACCAATCGGCAATCATGCCCGGCCCTTCATTAGGTGTATGCTGCAAAATATTAGCCCGCATAATAATCACTCTCCATAATTTAATACTGCTTAATTCTCAATATATCACACTAGTGACAATGGACAATTACTGATGTTCACCGGCCCGATGTCCATGATAATTACGCGGATGACCACCAGCCTGAACATAATGCTGTTGATAATAATTCTTCAAAGCCGTAATTTGCTGCGAATAATTAGTCCACGCGTGTTGACACCCTGTATACTGAGCTTGATTAACCAAAACTCGCCGCAAACGTGTGAGCGCCTGGTAAACCGGTTTGACATATACTAAAACCTGGTAGCCTCGTTTAATATACAAATTACGTTGTCTAATCTGATGAATTTGTTTAATGATTGCTGTGCCATCAGGATATTTTGGAATAACTAATTGTTGTAAGCGCTGAATTAATATTACTAAATTAGGTTGAGAATGAACAAACGATTCCCGCATAACTTGTTTTAATAAGCGCTTTTGAGCTGCCACAGTCAGATTTTGATAATCACGATAATGATTAAACCCCCGCTTTTGCCAACGCTTAATCTTAGAATCAATAACTTTAAACTCGGCTGACGCCAATTGTTTAGATAACTTGGTCTGACATTGTCTTAGGTTTTTTTGAACCTGCCGCACTAATTGCTGTTCTAGTAATTGCTGTTCTTGGAGCCGTTGCAGTTGTTTTAAAAAGGGAACGAATAAAGGTTTTAACTGGCGGTAACCTGTCAACAAATGCAAAATTTTATCGTTATTATTAATCATCCTGTTCAATTCCTATTAATTTAATTTCCGTGCGCGGATAGAACTTTTCATTTAACTTTAACGCCTTAACGCCAACGATTCGGCTATCTCGCACCTTCAACCCCTTAAAAATGCTATCAAAAATTGCTTTTTGTAAATTATCAATATCCGGCGCCGTCTTCCGCATTAAACTCCGTACTTGCTTTTGATTTTTCGGAATAGCTAGGTAAAACATCACTTCTACCAAAATGCCATATGGAGCATTGACAACCTGTTCAAAGTCCTTATTATACAAATCGTGATCTTGCAGATATTGCTGCACGGTCTGCATATAATCAAAATAGTGACTCGGATAATAAGTAATTGTATGATGTTGACCATTACTAGTAATTTGTTTAAAACGTGGCCTCGGCGTTGCCATGGGTGGATAAGGGATAATTGCTTGCCATTCACTCATTTCTCTTTTCTAACCTCATACTTAATTTGTCACTGATTGTCGATAATCTAAATAACGTTGTTGTTTAGCCTTTGACCAAGTAGCCAACTGTTGCTGAGCAGCTTGTTGCTCCTGCAAGTCGCCAGAACTCAAGCGTAGGATTTTGGCAAAGTCTAATTGTTCCGTAGATAAGCCCCAGCCTTCTTTGCGTAAAGCATGATTTAATGATTTTTCTTGTTGCGACAAATCAACTGTTTGCGCCTTTTTTGGTCCCTCACGTTTTTTTGCTTGATAAGTTGCATAATCTTCATTAGCAATCTGAATCAAGATTTGTATCTCACTTAAAGTAAATAGTTCTTCAATGGTTGCATCTTGAGCTTTGATTTTTTTAATATAACGTAACAGCGTACTTTTGCTGAGATCAGTTTGCCTAACAATTTGTGCCCGATTAGCGCCTTCAATGAGCCAAGAGCATAATTTTTTTTGCGTAGTTGCACTGACCTTGATCTGCGCAATTTTCTGAGGCTTATACATCAGAATTAATAATCCTTTCTTTGATGATTAGTATCTCTTTTTATTATGAGCATCTCGCACTTAAATGCAACCCAAAGACCACTTTTCTGAATCATAAAAAGCACTTGGTAAAAAACGGTCAATACCTATCTTTTTACCAAGTGCTTTAACTAGCTATCTTATTTTAATAATAAAACCGCATACTCCAACTAGCATTAAAGATTTGCTGTGGTTGTAACAGATTAATGCCAAATTTATGTTCTAATTGACCATCACTATTAACAGTATCTGCCACTCCCCACCAAGGTTCCAGGCAAACAAAATCAGCTGTCTTAGGATAAGCAGACCAAACCCCAATATAAGGTGCATCAGTCGTCAAACTAATTTGCCAATTATCATTAGCCCATAGCTCAAAAGCATTGCGCCCTCGATTATGATAAACATAAGCGTCGTGAGCAAAACTATCTTCATTAAGTGGCATCATCGCCTTGGGCACCCAGGTATGATTAGTATCAAGCAAATGGTCTTCTGTAAAATCAATTCTACGTAGTCGCTCTGGATGTTGCAAAACCAACTTGGCTCCCGGAGCCCGATAATTAAACATAAAGCCCGGATGACCACCAATTGAAAAGTACATCGGGTGCGAACTCAAATTTTTCAAACTATAACAAACTTGAATTTGATCACCCACTAGTTGATACCCCACATACAGCGAAAAACTAAAGGGGTAATTGGACTCTTCTTGACCAACTTTTTTGGTTAATCCTAACTCCAATAAAGTCGGTTCTTGCGTCATTACGGTAAATTCTTGGTCACGAGCAAAACCGTGTTGTTTCATTGAATAAGTTTGACCCTGATAACGATAAGTATCATTTTTTAGTCGGCCAACAATAGGGAACAAGATCGGCGCATGTCGTCCCCAAATTGCTGGATCACCATTCCACATCCGTTGCGTCTGCGTTGGATCCTGGACGCTGACTACTTGGGCTCCCAAACTATCAACTTGAACAGTTAACTTTGTGTTTTGTAACGTGACAACAGCCATTAGTCCTCCTATAAGATATACTTAGTTAAATCACTATTATTAGCAATCTTGCCAACTTTATCTTCTACATATTCCTGCGTAATCATGATTTCACCCATCTGCATATCGGGTGCCTCATACATAATATCAGCCAAGACATTTTCCAAAATAGTTGCTAAACGACGAGCTCCAATGTTTTGATTTTCATGATTAACCTGATAAGCTAACCGCGCAATTGTTTCAATCGCTTCTTGCGTAAAGGTTAACTTAATGCCATCACTACCTACCAAAGCAATATACTGTTTAACCAAAGCATTATCTGGAGCTGTCAAAATTCGAACAAAATCTGCTTCCGTCAAATCATCTAATTCGACGCGAATTGGAAAACGTCCTTGTAATTCAGCAATTAAATCACTCGGTTTACTTTCAGCAAAAGCCCCAGAGCCAATAAACAAAATGTGATCCGTTTGAACGCTACCATATTTAGTATTGACACTAGAACCTTCAACAATTGGCAAAATATCACGTTGAACACCCTCACGGGAAACTTCACCTGATGTTTTCTTATTACCAGCCGTAATTTTATCAATTTCATCAATAAAGACGATTCCGTCATTTTCAGCACGCTGAATGGCAGCTTGATAAATCACATCGGAATCTACCAGCTTAGCTGATTCTTGTTCAATCAAAATCTCCCGTGCTTGACTAACTGGTAAGGTTCGCTTAATGGTTTTCTTAGGAATTAACGAGTCCATTGCGCCGTTTAAATCAATCCCCATTTGTCCCATCATATCATTCATCGGATTGATTTTTTTACTTTCCGATACTTCAATCGTTACTTCTTGATCTTCAAGTAAACCACGATCTAATTGTTCTTTCACGCTTAAACGTTGATCTCGAACTTCATCCGTGATTTCCTCATTATTATTAGCAGCTTGTGGTGTTTCTCCACGTGTCATCGCATTAAACGCCGACATGAGATCTTGTAAATTATTCATATTGGGTTGAACTGCCTGTGTTTTTTTACCCGGCACTAATAATTTAACTAAAATCTTATCAGCTTGTCGACTAGCTTGTGAACGAACCTCACGATATTTTTGTTTTTCTTCCATTTTGACCGCAACATCGACCAAATCACGAATCATCGACTCAACATCGCGACCAACATAGCCCACTTCGGTAAACTTAGTAGCCTCTACTTTGACAAAAGGTGCTTGCACCACATCCGCCAAGCGGCGTGCAATTTCGGTTTTACCAACTCCCGTTGGTCCAATCATTAAGAGATTCTTGGGTGTAATATCTTTTTGCATACTTTGCGATAATTGCATCCGCCGATAACGATTATATAAAGCAATGGCGACGGATTTTTTAGCTTGATCTTGACCAACAATATATTTGTCTAAAGCTTTAACAATCTGTTTGGGTGTCATTTGTTCTGGCATTGTTCTCTCCTAAATTTGATCCGTTAAAATACTCTTATTAGTGAAGATATCAATATCTGAGGCAATATTAATAGCTTCATGAGCAATTTCTTGAGCGGTCATGTCTGGACTGTGGCGAATCATAGCAATGGCGGCAGCTTGGGCAAAATTACCACCTGAGCCAATAGCAATTACATCCTCATCAGGTTCAATCACTTCACCATTACCCGAAATTAGTAATAAATCCTCTTGATTAAAAGCAATCATCATTGCCTCTAATTTTTGCAAAGTCGGATCTTTACGCCAATCTTGAGCTAATTCCACTGCGGAACGCTTTAAATTTCCAGCATAGCTTTGCAACTTCTTTTCAAACCAATCTTCTAGAGTAAAAGCGTCAGCCACACCGCCGGCAAAACCAATAATTACTTGATCATTAAAAATCCGCCGCACTTTATGTGCGGAAGCTTTCATAACGGTTTTTTCGCCAGCAGTAACTTGCCCATCTCCAGCAATTGCAATTTGGTTGTGATGTCTGACTGCACAAATTGTTGTCATAATTTACCTCAATTATATTTCATTATTCTTAATATTTTAGATTTTGTGAATTGTATTGGTTCTAAACTTTTGAAAATAAATTTAACTTACTAAGCTGATTTGCTAACTTAGTAGCGGTTTATCTTGCTTCCAGACCTTATATCTCAGTAGTCTCAAAATTTTAGTTTTCGAACTTTAAGCTTAAAAACCACTACAATTCTATGGTAACACTTTTAGTCAACGATCGTTCTAATCTATCCGAAGAAACTTTCAGCAATTTGTAGACAAGTGCTACTTTTGAACTTCTTCTTGATAATCGCCATTAGGACAGATTACTTGGCGGCCACCCTTGACCTTCTTTTCAACTAGATAATGGTCGTCTTTAGGACAGTTACGACCAACAGGTTTATTCCAGTCCACAAAATCACAGTCCGGATAGCGCGAACAACCGTAAAATAAGCGATTTTTCTTCGATTTCCGTTCCACTACTTGACCTTCCTGACATTTAGGACAAGTCACACCAATTTCTTTAATAATGGCTTTAGTATTACGACAATCTGGAAAACGACTACATGCAATAAATTTGCCGTAACGCCCTAATTTAATAACCATCGGTGCACCACAAATGTCACAATTCATCCCAGCCGGTTCATCTTTAATTTGTAGCTTTTCAATTTGTTCATCGGCAGCTGTTAATTCCTTAGAGAAAGGTTGATAATACTCATCAACTACTTGGCGCCAATTTTCTTTGCCCGCTTCAATGCCATCCAATTCAGTTTCCAAATTAGCCGTAAAGTCGACATTAACAATGTCTGGAAAATATTGTTCAATTAAATCATCAACAATTTCTCCTAATTCCGTCGGTTCAAAACTACGACCATTTAATTTGACATAATAGCGTCTTTGAATCGTATCAATAGTTGGTGCATAAGTCGAGGGACGACCAACACCGTTTTCCTCCAAAGTTTTAACTAACGAAGCTTCACTAAAACGTGCTGGGGGTTGCGTAAAATGCTGTTCTGGATTGGTTTCAATTAATTTAACTTGTTGCCCTTCTACTAAATCTGGCAATAAATTATCTTTTGTCTTTTGATCATCTTTATAAAGCTTCAAAAAACCGTCAAATTTAATTTTAGAACCATTTGCCCGAAACTGAACATCATTTTGTTCGACAGTCACTGTCATCGTATCTAACACAGCGGGCGTCATCTCACTTGCCATAAAACGATTCCAGATTAAAGTGTATAGTCGTAATTGATCACGCGTTAAGATTTTAGCTAAAGATTGCGGCGTTCTTTGCACTGCAGTAGGGCGAATAGCCTCATGGGCATCTTGAGCGCCTTCGGGATTTTTCGTAGCGTGAACCTTAGTAGCCGCATACTCTTCGCCATATTCTTTTTGCAAAAACTGAGATGCTTCGTGCTTAGCAACACTTGCAATTCGCGTTGAATCCGTTCGCATATAAGTAATTAAACCAACATTGCCTTGTCGCGATCCCAGATTAATTCCTTCATATAGTTGTTGTGCTAACATCATTGTTTTCCGCGTTTTAAAATTCAACTTGCGGTTAGCTTCTTGTTGTAAAGAACTCGTCGTAAATGGTGGTGCTGGATAACGTTTGCGTTCTTTTTTTAACACCTTTGTCACATCAAACGGTTGTTTGCGATCTAATTGTCCTAAAACAGTTTGAACTTCTGCTTGCGAGTGCAATTCAGTCTTCTTATGATGCACGCCATAAAAATTGGCATTAAATTGATTTTTCTTTAATCTACCAGCCTGAAAACGACTAGGAATCGTCCAATATTCTACTGGTTGGAAATTACGAATTGACTTTTCACGATCAATCACCAGTTTTAAAGCTACTGATTGTACACGGCCCGCGCTGAGCCCTTTCTTAATTTTTTGCCATAAAATCGGACTAATCGAATAACCCACTAACCGGTCTAAAATGCGCCGGGCTTGCTGCGCATCAACCAAATCCATATTAACATTTCGCGGATGCTTAAAAGCATCTTTAACCGCGTCTTTCGTAATTTCATTAAATACTACTCGGTTATCATCTGCTAAATCTAAATTTAATAAATGGGCCACATGCCAAGCAATCGCTTCACCTTCGCGATCGGGATCGGCTGCTAAATAAACTTTTTTAGCTTTTTTGGCTTCTTTTTTTAATTCTTTAATAGTATCCCCTTTACCTCGAATAGAGATATAAGTGGGTTCATAATCGTGTTCAATATCAACACCCATGCGACTTTTAGGTAAATCACGAACATGGCCTTTGCTGGCTAAAACTTTGTAATTACGTCCTAAATACTTTTCAATTGTTTTAGCCTTGGCCGGAGATTCGACAATTACCAAATTCTTTTTAGCCGGACGGCGTTTGGTAGTTTTTGAGCTAACCAACATGAAGCTCCTTTCCTTAATCAAGTCGCTTCAAATCATATGCCAGTCATTTCCTATTTGTCAAATTTTTTTGTTCAAGCCCTAACTCAGCCAATAAATCACCAGCAGCAAAATATGGTCGCGCTCCCGCCGCAATTAGTTCATTACAACCTTGGGATAACGAACTATCTAGCGGTCCTGGAGCGGCCCAAACGTTCCGATTTTCTTGCAGTGCCAATTGGGCCGTAATTAAACTGCCACTGCGTCTTTTAGCTTGTGTGACAACTAATGTCTGACATAAACCGGCAATAATGCGATTACGCTGTGGAAAAAAATATTTTTGTGGGTGCGTTGTAGGGGGATATTCAGACAGCAATAACCCTTGTTGGGCAATAGTCATTTGTAATTGCCGATTAACCGCCGGATAATAATAATCTAAACTATTACCCACAACCCCAATCGTTTGCCCCTGATTGTCTAAAGTTATCTGGTGACACCAACCATCTGCTCCCTTAGCTAGCCCGCTCACTGTCACTACTTGAGCTTGCACTAAAGCAGGAACTAAACTGTGTACGACTGTTTGCGTATAAAAACTACTTTGCCGCGCCCCAACAATTGCAACCGTTGGGCGATTCAATAACTGTAAATTTCCTTGGTAATATAGCAAAGCCGGTGGATTATAGATTTCGCGTAACTTTTGTGGATAAACAGCGTCCAAGAATGTTAAACATGGTGGCATCATGGGATAATCTTGTTGCAAGCGTTGCTGAAATAACGAGCGTTTAGTCACCGTTAGTTGCTGTTTCACAAATTGAATTAATTGACTAACGGAATAATGCTGCAAGCTTAATTGACAAACTTGCAGCATTATTTTGTTGCTCACACAACGGGTTTGGGATAATTGATATAATAATTGACGTAATTGCATAACAAACACCAGCTCCGTAATTTTTTTTAAATTACGAATTTACTGCCAAATATTTTTTGACAGGCGCAAATGAACGTCGATGAATTGGACAGATTCCTTGCTTCTGTAAACCTGCTAAATGAATTTTAGTACCGTAGCCAGCATTTTGGGCAAAACCGTAACCGGGATAAACTTGATCATACTTAACCATTAATTCGTCTCTATAAACTTTAGCCACAATACTAGCAGCACCAATCGAAACACTCCGCGCATCACCTTTAATCAATTTAGTTTGCGCAATGGGAATTGGAATCCGCATGGCATCAACTAATAGATGATCAGGTTGGACCAATAATTGACTAACAGCTTGTGCCATTGTTAACTCCGTCGCATGATAAATATTTTCTTGATCGATTAATTGCGGACTACCTACGGCTACACTAACATCAATGGCTTGATCTAGAATTTGCCCATATAATTCATGGCGCTTGTGATCACTTAATTGTTTGGAATCATTAATTTCAATTAAATTAACATCCGCAGGTAAAATAACGGCGGCGACAACTACTGGTCCCGCTAACGGTCCCCGACCAACTTCATCAATTCCGGCTACTAATTGTTGCTGTTGCCAAAAAGGTTGTTCAAATTTTTGCCGTCGTAAAAAAGCTGCTTTTAACGCCATCGTTTTAGTTAACTGGCGTTGATGCGACTGAGCTAATTTTTGCACGCCAGCGCGGGAATCTTGCGCCAACGTTTGCCAATCTGCACTCGTTAATGATTGCTGGCTAATTAACTCTTTAATCTCGTGAATCTTTAATTGTGACCATTCAGTCATTGATTTCTTGCACCCAATCTAGAGTATATCTACCCAATAATCCTTGACGCACATCATTAATAATTTTATGAGCCGCACGATCAAAATCCTGCTCAAAATGCCACTGAGTGGTTAATTGCACTAATAATTGGGCACCTGTCAGAGTCAATTGTTGGGCGGTTAATTGATACTTTTGTTGTAAAATTGTTTCATAGTGCTGTTGCCAAAATTCTAATGCATAAATAGCCAAGTCTTGTTGGGGAATAACTTTATCACTAATCGCTTGCGTCAAAGCTAAATTAAATCCGACTCGTTCTTGCGTGATTTTGGGCCATAAAACTCCTGGGGTATCCAACAATTCCAAATGGTGTTTAGTCTTTAACCAATTCTGATTTTTAGTCACACCGGGGCGATTACCCGTCACAGCCACTTTCTTACCAACTAATTTATTTAATAATGTTGATTTACCAGCATTCGGAATGCCAATGCACATGGCGCGCACTGTATAATTTTTGACCCCGCTTTGTTGGTATTTTTTTAATTTTGACGCCATTAATTGTTCAATTGCCTTCAATAGCGGTTGTAACTGATTAGTATGCTGTGCATCTAAAGCAATAACTGATTGCTGTTTTGTTTGATAAAAATTAATCCAGGCCTTAGTCATTCGTTCATCGGCCAAATCAGCTTTATTCAAAATAATTAACCGGGGTTTGGAATTAATCATTTGATCTAAAACCGGATTCAACGAAGAAAAAGGCAACCGGGCATCACGCACTTCTAAGACTAAATCTACTAATTTCAGATGGTCTTGGATTTGATTTTTAGCCTTATTCATATGACCTGGATACCATTGAATCGTCATGTCCTTATTTCCTTTCTAGTACCTTAAATGCTTGGTTCAACATCGGATCATGTCCTTGAGCCTTTTGCATTAAAGCTTGGGTTAAAGCTTGTCTAGTTTTAGCATCCAAATTACCCCTTTGTTGTGGTAATTGCTGTTGTACTTGAAAAGCTGTCAATTGTTGTTGAGTAGTAGCATCCAACTGACCGGTAACTGGAACCGCTAACCCCACAGCATTTAACACTTTTTGAGCAACTTTCACATCGCCACTAGTTTGCTGAGCAGTAATCGTTTTTTGACTGGTAAAAGCATTAATATTTAAATAATCTGGATACTTAACTTTGAGTGTCGGTTCTAAGCCTTTGTGATTAATCCAAGAACCATTGGGGGTCAACCACTTAGCGGTAGTGATTTTCATCTCTGAGTCTGAACTTAACGGACTTAAAGTTTGCACCACTCCCTTACCAAAGGTCTTTTCACCAATTACTGGTATTTGTGCAGACTGCTTTAAGGCTGCTGCAAAAATTTCAGCAGCACTGGCGGTACCCTTATCAACTAAAACGACCGTCGGTAATTTAACTTTATAATTTTTTAAATATTTCGCACTAGCACGATACGTCTTCGTCCCGTCCGTTCGTGAAACCATAGTCATTATCTTTTGACCATTGTTCAGAAACATACTAGAGGCCGCTAATGCTTGTTCCATAACTCCACCAGGGTTATTTCGAACATCAATAATTAACTTTTGGGCACCTTGACGTTGAACTTTTTGTATTTCTCGCTTCAGCTCACTAGCAGTATGTTCGGAAAATTGGGTAATCGTAATTTCGGCTACTTTGCCATGATGATTAACCACTTTGCCCATCACCGTCGCCACTTTAATCGGTGCCCGAACCAAAGTTTTAGTAAAGGTTTGTGTGCCGCGTCTAATTTCTAAATGAACTTTGGTTCCTGCTTTACCACGGGTCAATTGCGAAGCTTGATCAACTGTCATTTTTTGCGTGGAATGTTGATTAATTTTGGTAATAATATCTTTAGTTTTTAAACCGGCTTTAGCCGCTGGTGATTTCGGCATTGCTGAAACAATTTGAATGCCAGCATTAGCTTGTTCAATCGTAGCTCCGATCCCAGAAATTTTCCCAGAAATATTACTATTGAATGAATCTTGATCTTGGTCCGCCATAAACTCCGAATAAGGATCATCCAAAGACTCCAGCATTCCCTTAATTGCACCATTGATTAGCTTTTTAGAAGATACTTTCTGATAATAATTTTGATTAATTGTTTCATATACTTGTTGAACTTGGCTAAAATTACCCATAGAACCTTGATTCTTCAGTTCCACTGCCATAAAGATAAATGCGCCAGCAACCCCAATTAAAATTCCACCAACAATGGAAAATATTACTGTTGACCAAGAAAACTTTTTTTTCATGCCGAATCACTCGTTTCTTTAAGAATTAAAATGTGCCTGGGACTCTTGATATTTAGCAAAAGCCTGATCATAAATGTCCATTGTCGGTAAATACGATCCATTCAATTCCAGATATTCCGAAATTTCTGTATAGTCTTGCGCTTGTTTTGGAAAAGTTTGGTCAAAAAAAGCCGCTTCCGCAAAATGAGCAATGGGACTAGTACTATTAGGATTTCGTTGCGTCATTAAATATTCATAAAAAGATTTTTCCATCAACTAACACTCCTAAAACTTGCTCGAATAAACACTAACGACAATTTTATTTTTGTGCAAATCTAAATCTTTGACTTTAAAATAATAACCACTGTCATTTTGATAATCTTGTAAATTAATATTGATTAATTGCTTACTGCTATTAATGCTTACCCAAGAAGGAAAATGATAATTATGTTGAATATAACCGAGAACAAAGCCCAACGGAATACCCAAGTGACCAATTTTTAGATGTTGGGCTTTTAATTGGACACCACCACTAGCAGTGGGAAAAGAAGCCGTTTGTAGCTGAAAATCAATTTTTGACCCTAACAAATCAGCACTCCCCACTAACGAAATGTGTTGATCAAATTTTAAATGATATTGAATATCCTTACTGTTTAAATATTCATTAATATAATGATTTGCTAGCCTCTGTGCTTGCTGCTCAGTTAACGTTACTTCAAAAACTGGTTGAGAATCATTGGCTGGTGCAGGTTGTTTAGAAATAACCGCAGAATCAATCGGGCGCGTTACAGCATACCACATACCCGCACCTCCCAGAATCAGGATTGCCACTAATATTAAAAAAGCCCATTTCCACCAATTACGTTTTGTATCTACACTGCGTCTCATTTTAAATTAATCCACTCCTTTTGGCTTAATTGCAGTTGGTGCCATAATTTTTTGGTCATTAACTGATAACCTTGATGATTAGGATGAAAATAGTCTTTCGTATATAACAACGGATTTGTTGTTGTTTGTTCTTTTTTCGAATATTTCAATTTTTTAGGTTGAGCAATAGCTGACACATCCACAAAATGCATTCGATAATTATTATGGGCTAAATTTTTGCTGGATTGATTCCATTGCAAAACCGCCTGCTGCACACTCCGAGCTTTTTTAACATAAATAGCATACGGATTATAAATGCCAATCAAATAAATCGGCGCTTTATCATTATAGCGCCGAATAGTCATCACCATTTGAGACATTTGTTGCACATAAGCATCATTAGCCGCTTGAAATTGTTGATTGGACAAATTTAACCCATGTTTTTGTAAAACATGCATAATATTATTACCACCAGCTGTCAGGATAACAATATCACTTTTCTGCAATGCTTTTTTGAGAGCAGCGTTATGTTGAACCCGCTTTAAAATTTGTCCGCTCGTTTCACCACTAATACCAAAATTTCGCATTTTTACTCGGCGATGACTGGCTATTCTTAAAGGTTTTTGAATCAAATGCGTATAACCACCTTGATGGTGACCGTCACCAACGCCATAAGTCAAAGAATCACCCACAGCCACCACTTTTAAAGTAGTTGTTTGACTCTTAGCAGCAACTTGATGAACGTGAATGTTGACTAAGCTAATAGCTAACAAAAAACTAATGAGAATCTTTATTTTTTGCAAAGTTAACTCCTTCAATTTATCAAATTGTTAACCGCTTATTATTGCCGATAATAAATAATCGCAAAGGCACCCTCGCCAGTATGGGTCATAATAATCGGACTAGTTAGTTCAATTGTGGTCTTAATCTGCGGAAATTGAGCTTGAACTTGTTGTTTAATTTGCTGCGGCAAAGTATCATCACTCACATAAGACATGCCAATTTCACTAATTTGGTCGCCATGTGCATCAATATCTTCAATACGTGATTGAATAAAATTCTTAATCACTTTAATTCCGCGTCCCTTTTTGGCAATCGTCAATTTATGATTTTGTAACTGCACAACCACATCAATATTTAATAATGACGTCAATGTCGCCGCCATTTTGCCTAGACGTCCGCCTTTAATAATATTTTCTGGATGGGGAATACAAACGTATAATTGCGTTTGTTCAGCAATATGTTTAATCGCGGGTAAAATTTCGGCCACTGTTTTTTTCTGCTGTGCCATTTTCGCAGCTGCTAAAACTTGAAAAGCCATCCCTCGATCTGTTGAACCACTATCAACCACGGTCACTTTGGTGGAAGTCAACTCCGCTGCTTGCTTGGCAGCATCTACCGTACCACTTAACCCCTTAGTCAAGGTAATGGCCAATACCTCACTGCCATCTTGACCTAATTTGTTAAAGGCCTCGACAAAGCGACCGATGGGTGGTTGACTCGTTTTCGGAAAATTAGTACTAGCCAACATTTTTTGGGAAAATTCCTGGCGAGTAATGTCTTGACCATCAACATATTGTTGATTATCAATTTCAACAGTTAATGGCACTACTGTAATTTGATAGTCTGTAATTTCTTTTGGTGTCAGTTGCACAGAAGAATCTGTTAAGATTTTTACATTTGTCATTTGTGGAAACCTACCTTTATCATTTCAGGTCTTTAAGCTATAATCTCTAAAAGAGTTGTTTACTTAAAGATTGTATCAAACGTTCACAACTTTAGCACATTTTTATTAATTAAAGGAGCGCTTGTCTTGACCAATATTTTTGCCAAACCTCAAAAAACTTCGAAAATTTACCGAATTACTAACGAAATCTTCAGTGCCATTACTCACGGAATCGGTCTACTACTGGCGATCGCCGGTACTGTATTATTAATTATTAAAGCTGTCCATCAGCACCCCATGGCTAAAACTTTGAGCGCCTACTTAATTTATAGCTGTACACTTATTTTTTTGTATCTTTGTTCAACACTTTTTCATAGTCTTTACTTTACTAAAGCTCAACACATTTTTCAGATTCTAGACCACAGTTCTATCTTCTTATTAATTGCGGGGACTTACACACCTTTTTGTCTACTCGGAATCCCCGCACCATTTAATATTGTTTTATTAAGTACTATTTGGATCATTACTATTGGTGGTATCATTTACAAAATTTTTAACTTGGGCGCGCACCCTATCATTGATACTAGCCTGTACGTTATCATGGGATGGTTAGTCATTTTAGCCATGAAGCCCCTACATCATTCCTTAGGTACTACTGGAATTTTGCTCCTGTTTTTTGGAGGAATTGCCTTCACTATTGGCGCTTTACTGTATACAATGCGGGGCATTAAATACATTCACGTTATTTGGCACATCTTTGTGATGCTGGGTACCACTTTGATGTTTTTCTCAGTTTATTTATTTTTATAATGATCTCGCCGTTGATAAACTAAAAATTCATGAGCCCAAAGATTTTGGTCATCAACTTGACCAGTTTGTCGCTTAATGAGTTGAAATTGTTGGTAATCAATGGGAATCATCCACGTATCGCCGCTAAATTGTGCGGCGATTTTAGTTACATATAAACGTTGAACTTGCTGGGCAAACATAGTAAATAAAGCTGGTCCTCCAAAGATAAATACCCGCTCATCGTGACTAATTAACTGCTCAATTTCACTTTGCGAGGTCGCCACGGTTAAGTCGGCTGTTTGCGAAAATTGCTCAGGAAAATGTGTCAAAACGATATTTCTCCGTTCTGGCAAAGGTCGCGCATGAGGAAAACTACGCAAAGTTTTAGAACCCATCACGATTGTACTGTGTAGCGTTGTTTGTTTTAAATAATGTAAATCTGCTGGTAACTGCCACGGCAAATGCCCGTTTTGGCCAATTAGGTGATTTTGATCTTCGGCCCAAATATATGCTAGCATGCTTTACTCCTTAAACAGCCACGGGGGCCGAAATACTGGACTGGGGATGATAATTTTGTACGTTAATTTGTTGCAACGTTAACTGATCAATACTCGTTATTTGCGGATCTAAAACCAGTTGCGGTCCCGCCGTTGGTTGACGTTGTAGTTGCAATTTAACTTGGGCTAAATGATTTTGATAAATATGGGCGTCACCCAAGGTATGAATCAATTTTCCCGGTTTTAAATGAGTTACTTGGGCAATTAATTGTGTTAATAACGCATAACTGGCAATATTAAACGGCACACCCAAAAACAAATCTGCACTCCGTTGATATAACTGGCACGACAAATAACCATCGTTAACATAAAACTGAAACAAGGTGTGGCAAGGAGGAAGAGCCATGGTTTTTAATTCTGCCGGATTCCAAGCTGTCACAATTAGTCGGCGAGAATCAGGATTCGTTTGAATTTGTTCAATCACCTGGGCAATTTGATCAATTTCTTGTCCGTCAGCTTGCCAATGACGCCACTGTTTCCCATAGACATTACCCAAGTCACCAAATTTTTGCGCAAACTGATCATCTTGTAAAATTTGTTGGCAAAACAATTGCTTTTGTCGTTGATATTCCTGATTGAACTGCGCATCTTGTAATGCTCGGTGCCCAAAGTCTGTCATATCGGGACCTTGGTAAGCAGAACTTTGGACATATTTTTGAAAAGCCCATTCATCCCAAATATGGTTATTATGTTGTAATAAATACTTAATATTACTATCACCCCGTAAAAACCATAATAATTCCGATTTAATCAAACCAAAAGGGACTTTTTTAGTCGTTAACAGGGGGAAACTATCTTGTAAATCAAACTTCATTTGGTAACCAAACAAACTATAAGTTCCGGTCTGAGTGCGATCCGTCTTAAATTGCCCCGTCGTTAAAACCGTGTGTAACAACTGTAAATACTGTTCTTCATTTTTAGTTGTTGCCATTAGTTATTCCTCTCTGCTAATTCTAACCACCGATCACTCGCCATATCTAATTGCTGTTTAACCTCAGTCAGTTCTGTTTGATGCTTCAAAATTTCTTGATAATTATTACCTTCCGTACTCATTAACTGTTCTAAATGCGCTTTTTGTTGTTCTAACCGAGTGATTTTAGGCTCTAGATCTTTTAATTCCAATTGTTGCGCATAAGTTAATTTATTAGTTGGCGCTGTTTTGACTTGCGGCGCAGCCGCTTTATTTGACGCGGCTTTCTTCGCTTTAGTTTGATTACTTGTTAAATATTGTGAATAAGAACCCCAATAACGCTGCACTTGACCGTGACCGTGGAAAATTAATAAATCATCAGTAATTTTGTCCAAAAAATAACGATCATGCGAAACCGTAATGACACTACCACTAAACTGGGTTAAATAATCTTCCAGAATTGTCATGGTTTCAATATCCAAATTATTAGTTGGTTCATCAAACAACAAAACATTCGGTTGTTGAATGAGAATGGCCAACAGATATAGCCGCCGTTGTTCACCGCCGGATAAGTCACGAATAAAGGCCCCCTGCTGTTTAGGAGAAAATAAAAATTGTTCCAGTAATTGTGAAGCCGACATCTTATCCCCTTCACTGTTAGCCACATTTTGACCAATAGATTCTAGATAAGTAATTACTCGTTGGCTTGGGTCCATTTGTTCTACTTGTTGCGTATAATAACCAATTTTAACTGTTTGACCAACATTTAATTGACCTTTTGTTAACTGCTGGCGACCTGCCAAAACATTCAAAAAAGTGGTTTTTCCGGCACCGTTAGCGCCAATAATTCCTACATGCTCACCAGAATTAATTCTTAATGTTAAATCTTGTAATAAGACTTGTTGGCCAAATGCCAATTGTGCTTGTTTTAATTCGAATACATCTTTACCCAAGCGTTGGTGTTGTATATCAATATTGAGTTGTTGCTCTGAAAACTGAGATTGATTTTTTAAAGTTTGACTTAGTTCTTTAAAACGCTCCACACGGGCATTTTGTTTGGTTCCTCGGGCCTGAACCCCAGCCCGAATCCATTTTAATTCATGGCGGTATAAATTCTGCTGGTGTTGTCTCGTCGCTGCTAAAGTGGCCTCATTTTGGGCCCGCTTTTGTAAATAGTCTTCATAATTACCACTATATTCTTGTAATGTTTGATTACTTAATTCAAAAATACGATTAGCAACTAAGTTTAAAAAGTAGCGGTCATGGGTCACGAAAATCACAGCACCAGCATAATTATTTAAAAAATTAGCTAGCCAGCTGATAGCTGTTTCATCCAAGTGATTAGTCGGTTCATCTAAGATTAATAAATCAGAATCAGAAACTAAAATTTGCGCTAAACTGACTCGGCGCACTTGACCACCCGATAATTCTTGAATTCGTTGATTAAATTCAGTAATGCCTAATTTCGTCAAAATCGTTTCGACAGTTGCTTGAAACTCCCAACCATCAATGCGATCCATTTGTTCTTGTGCTTGAAAAAAGTTCTGCGCAACTTGAGGATTATCGCTATCTCTACTATATTGACTTAATGCTGCTTCGTATTGCCGCACACTGACATACAAGGGTTCGTCCCCCTGTAAAATGGCCTCTAACACCGTTTTTTGCGGATCTAAATACGGATTCTGCTTCAAGTAGCTAATTTGATAATCGCGCGGATGGTCAATCACACCTTGCTTGAGTAAAGTTTCATCAACCAAAGAATTAAGTAGCGTCGTTTTACCAACCCCGTTTAATCCTAACAAGCCAATGCGATCCGGTTGTTGAATTTTAAAATTAACTTGCTGAAATAAAGTTCGTGCTCCAAATGATTGTTGCAAATTATTGACACTAAACATTTTCATAACTTAATCACCTTTAATCTGAGCATCACGTTGTCGTAAAGCTTTGAGTATTTCTTGTTGCTGGTTAGCTAATTGTCGACTTACAATTTGTTGTTGAAGCCATAATAAATCTTGACCAATCTGTGGCCCCGGTTTCAAGTTTAATTCTTGCATGAGCAATTGTCCGTCCACTGCCAAATCATGACTACTTTTAATGGGCAATTGTTGATAAACTGCTGCCAATTGCTGTGCTTGATCTTTTTGATTTAACAAGCCCAACAATTGGCAACAATTTTGGACCACTGGTTTTTGAGCCTGGTAAATATCCCAAGTCGTTAGTTGTGGTAATTGTTGCAATAATTGCACGCTCTTCATGGTGACTTTAATAACAGCATTCGCCAATTTCCAAGCTTTCAAAAATTGTAACAATTGGGCTTTATCCAGCTGCCATTGCCAGCCCAATAAAGTCCAAACTTGCGTTTGATTTTGTAAATTTAGCTGGGCATCTAACGTTAATAATTCGGATACTTGAGCATCAGCCAGTTGTGGACAATACCGATTCAATTGTGTTTGTAGCATCGTTTCTAAACCGACTTGCCAACACGGTGCTTGCATTAATTTCAGCCACTCATCGCGAATTCGTTCAACCGCAATTTTAGACAATAAATTCGCATTAGCTGCAATCCCTGCTTGTGTCGCAGCATCGATTGTAAAGTCGAGCTGTGCTTGAAAGCGAACCGCGCGAAGCATGCGCAAAGCATCTTCGTGAAAACGTTCTTGAGGATTGCCAACAGCTTTAATCCGGCGGTGTTGTAAATCAGCTACTCCCCCAAATAAGTCAATAATCTGACCTTGAGTCGTCATAGCTAATGCATTGATCGTAAAATCGCGGCGTTTTAAATCTTGTTTTAAAGACCGCACAAACTCTACATGATCAGGACGACGATAATCTTGATACCCCGATTCAGTCCGAAAAGTGGTAATTTCATAAGTTTGATGAGCAGTAATGACAGTCACTGTTCCATGATCAATTCCGGTATCTGCAGTATGGTTAAAAATAGCTTTGATTTCTGCCGGATAGGCACTAGTCGCCAAGTCCACATCATGAATCGGACGTTGTAATAACATGTCACGGACACAACCACCAACAAAGTAAGCCTCAAAGCCAGCCGCATTAATTTGCTCTAAAACAGGAATTGCTGCTGCAATCGCAGTCGGAAAATGTTCAATTCTCATTGTTTAAATTCAACTCCTGTTCCAACTCATTCATTTCCCAATCGTCAGGTACTAATTTTAGATAATTATGAACAGCATTTTTCAGCAAATCTGGAGCTGAACTTTTTCGTAATAAAGCAATCAAGTCCTTTAAATAATTAGGATTATCCTTAAATTGATCATAAACACTCAAAAAAGCCGTTTGGGCGGCCGAAATTTGTTCGAGAGCGCTCAAGGAGCGGGCCCGGTTCCATTGTGCTTGTCCATCATCACGCAACTGATCTACATATTGGTCCAACAAATCCAAATTTGCTTGGTGTTCATTTTTTAATAAATAAATTTGACTCAAAGCTAAAATTAAACTAGTTGGCGCATCTAACATCTTCAAACCTTGTTTTAATAAAGTCACTGCTGGATCTAAATCACCTAGTCGTTGTGCACTGGTAGCTACCAATTCATATAACAATTCACTATAAGGATCATAGCTCAATCCTTGCTGAGCTGCTTTAAATGCCGCAGCTGGCTGATTCTGGGCCAAATTTAAGCGACTTTCCAAAATATAACCTGAAGTATAATCCGGTGCTAGTTGTAATAATTGTTCAATTAAAGTCTGTGCTTGTTGATAATGTTTTAATTCTAATTCCAGATTAGCATAATTATATAGATTATCCGCATTTAAAAATTCGGGTGTGGTTTGTTGATAACTGGCCTCCGCCGCTTCATAATCACCTAGTCCCACTTGCGCTGCAGCTAAGCGTTGGTACAGTGAAATTCCTGAAAATTCGAAAACATCTTGATCAATTAACTGCTCATAATAATCAGCTGCTTGTTGAAATTGATTTTCGTTAAAATATAATTCCGCTAACGCAAATTGAATCACTTGTTCCTGTGGTGCTAATTTTAATGCTTGTTGCAATTTTTGCTCACTAACCTCATAAAGACCTAAGGTTTGATAAAGATCCGCACTAACCATTAATGATGCGACATAAGCCGGTGAATCTGCCTGAATTTGTGCCAACAAATTGGTTGCTTCATCAACTTCATCATTAGAAATCAGCGTCTCTGCCAAATTAACTTTTAGAATATCCTCCTGAGGCAATTGTTTTAACAAGGAGCGGTAAACTACAATTGCACTATCCACTAATCCTGACTGCTGTAGCTGTTGTGCCGCTTCATACAAATCATCTACAGAATCACGCTGTAAAGCTTGTTTTAACAGTGACTGTCCATGGTCAAAATCACCTTGTTGTAAAGCCGCCACCGCCTGTTTGCTATATGTCATTTAAAATACTCCTTTAATTCCGTTAATTTCAAGATAACACAAATTAAGAGACTTACCAGTATTACATCTGTCATAAAATATTTTCTAAATCAATTTGACACTTTTGATCCAAAAAAATAAGGGTACGACTAGCACAACAATCACTAAAGTATTTAAAAACTCCCAAGTTATATAAAATCCTCTGAAAAAACTACTTAATCAGTAATTTCCAAAAGTCAGTTTTAATGACTAATTTTTTAATAACTTTTAGATTTAGTATTGTCGCATGAACCTTCAAGAAACTAGGACCCAAAGAATTTGGCGTCAATTGAGACGAACATTTTCTTTTGATAATATTCCCAAAGTCAGTAGCTCGTATCCAACTTTATACAATTCGAAAATTAAAGTTCAGACTTTAATCTGGAATATCGTTAGTACGCAACTTCTCATCTACTTTTGTCCTAACTTCTATTTCAGGCTAGTTGCATCCTTATCAATTATACCGGCAAATAAATAATAGTTGGGAAAAGCGGACTTAATTAGCTGACCAGCGGTTAAGCACATTTTCCCAGAACAATTTCCTTATGTAAGCTAAGACGATTATAACAAATATTATAATCGCCCGTGATAAACAATCTTTTAAAAAATTATTTAACTGCGTCTTTTAATGTCTTACCTGGTTTGAAGGCAGGAACATCACTAGCAGGAATTGTGATTTCTTCATTCGTTTGTGGGTTGCGACCCTTACGAGCAGCACGATGACGAACTTCAAAATTACCAAAACCAATTAATTGAACTTTTTCGCCCTTAACTAAACTTTCTTGGATAGAACTGAAAACTGCATCAACTGCAGCAGTAGAATCCTTCTTAGTTAAACCAGTTTTTTCAGCTACATTTTGAATTAATTCTGCTTTATTTGCCATAATTTTTTTCACCTCCGTGAAGCAATGAAGTGATCATTACTTAATCAAAATGACGACTACCACACCATCATTCTTTAACAAATTATCATAAGATTCCCAAGCTAGCAAGGAATAATCACATTTTTTTACGAACTTTTGTAATTCTTAATAAAAATTTTATTTAAATCCACCAAAACAGTCTATTTCCGCATTCGCGCAATGATCTTAATCGGCGTACCAGTAAAATCAAACATTTCCCGTAACTGATTTACAATAAAGCGCTCATACGAAAAATGAAAGAGCTCTGGATCATTCACAAAAGCGACAAAGGTTGGTGGATTAACCGCAACTTGCGTCAAATAATATAGCCGCAACCGTTTATTTTTCACAGTTGGTGCTGGCGCAATTGCAGTAGCTTTTAACAATAAATCATTCAGCAATGACGATTGAATCCGCCGATTTTGGTTTTCATAAACTGCCGTTACTAGTTCAACAATTTGATCTAAGCGTTGGTTTTTCAGTGCTGACACAAAAACAATTGGTGCATAATTTAAATATCGAAATTCTTGGCGCAAATAATCTGTAAATTCTTGCATCGTTTTTTGATCTTTATGTTGGACAGCATCCCACTTATTAACCGCAATAATGACCCCACGACCAGCTTCGTGCGCTAAACCAGCAACTCGTTTATCTTGCTCACGAATCCCTTGCTCGCCATCAATCACCATAACGACTACATCACTACGATCAATCGCGCGCATAGCCCGCATCACTGAATACTTTTCCGTGTTTTCATATACTTTACCACGTTTACGAATGCCCGCAGTATCAATCATCGTATACAATTGGCCTTCATCATCCACAAAACTGGTATCAATCGAATCACGTGTCGTCCCTTCCATATTGGAAACAATTACACGCCGTTCGCCTAAAATGGCATTAACTAATGACGACTTACCGACATTCGGTCGTCCAATAAAGCTAAATTTAATAGCAGGATCTTCATCAACTAATTGGTCATCAGGAAAACTTTGAACCACTTGATCTAATAAATCTCCCAAACCTGTACCATGAACTCCGGAAACGGGGAATGGTTCACCTAAACCTAACGTATAAAATTCATAAATATCTTGACGCTGCTCTAAATTATCGGCCTTATTAACTGCTAAAACGACGGGCTTCTTAGCTTGAAACAAGATATGAGCTACCGTTTCATCTTCTTTGACTACGCCCACCCGACCATCAACAACCATCACAATGACATCAGCTTCGTCGATGGCAATTTCTGCTTGGCTTTTAATTTCTTGGTTGAGCGTTGTATCTTCTAAAGTAATTCCGCCTGTATCAATCACCGTAAATTGTTTATTTAACCATTCAGCATGCGTATAAATCCGATCGCGAGTTACTCCAGGAGTATCTTCAACAATAGCGATTCGTTCACTCGCAATTCGGTTAAACAAGGTAGATTTTCCAACGTTGGGGCGTCCAACTAACGCCACTACTGGCATTGCCATATTTTCACCTTCTTAAAATTATTTAATCAAAAAAACTGGCTCCAAAGAGTCAGCTTTTGCACAATAAGTTTGATTAATTTTGAGAATTTTCATCATCCACAATATCACCTAAAGCAAAACCACGTTCTTCATCAGGCAAAGTGTAATCAATCTCTTCTTCTTGAGATTCAGCTTCTTTTTTAGCATGCGGATTTTCCGTTAATTCTTTAATTGACAGACCTAAACGCTTTTGCTCTGGATCGACATTTAAGACTTTCATGTGAACTTGTTGACCAACTTGTAAAACATCGGCTGGCTTATCAACATGATTCCAAGAAATTTGGGAGACATGAACCAATCCTTCAACCCCTGGTAAGACTTCAACAAAGGCGCCAAAATCAGTCAAACGCTTGACGACACCGTCAATTTCATCACCAACGGCAATCTTTTCGGAAACACTTTCCCAAGGCCCTGGTTGTGCAGCTTTAATAGACAAAGAAATTCGTCCACGTTCTTTATCAACATCTAAAACTTTAACTTTAACTTCTTGCCCAACTTCTAAAACATCAGCTGGCTGATTAACTCGTTCATAAGAAATTTGTGAAACATGAACTAAGCCGTCCATACCGCCTAAATCAATAAAGGCGCCAAAATTAGTTAAACGAGAAACCTTAGCTTCGATAATATCACCTGGTAAGATTCGTTCCATAACTTCAGCTTCACGTTGCTTCTTTTCTTGAGCTGCGATTTCTTTATGTGATAAAACAAAGCGATTCTTAGCTGGTTGCACTTCAATAATTTTCAAATCTAAAGTTTGGCCAACGTAAGGCTTTAAATCACGAACAAAATGATCTGAAATCATCGAAGCCGGAATGAAACCACGCAAACCGTCAACTTCAACTAACAAACCACTTTTGACAGTTCCGGTAACTTTTCCTTGAACTGTAGTATCTTGATTCATCAAATCAGCCATTTTAGCGTAGGCTTTTTGATTTTCAATACGGCGTTGAGATAAAATAAAACTACCGTCTTCTTTGTCACTCGCAGAATGCCGCACGACTAATAATTCTAATTTATCGCCAACTTGTGCCAGCTTATGAATATCAGCCTTCCGATCTGCAGTTAGTTCACGCAGTGGGACAACTCCTTCAACTCCAGAATTATCAATACCTACAACCAGTTGATTGTCTTCAACTGATAATACCTCCGCGGTAACCACATCGCCAATTTGTACTTGATCAAAACTATCAAGCGCTTGCTCCATGGGATTTATGCTGTTATTCTCTTCAGCCATTTTTACATCCTCCTCGCCATCGTTCGAAATCTATCTTAATGTAAAATCACTTCAATTACCAGTGCTATTAATTAATTCTTTAATTTTATTTGAATAATTTGCAGTGCTTTGTCAATAACTTGATCAATGTTCAAGCCAGTCGTATCAAGAATTTGCGCATCTTTCGCCTGAATTAATGGTGAAATACTTCGATGAGAGTCTTTATAATCACGTTGCGTAATCTCTTCTTCAATTTGGGCTAAAGGTGTGGTAATTTTACGAGTTAAATTTTCTTGATAACGCCGCTGTGCACGTTCTTGAACACTCGCTGTCATAAAAATTTTAACTTGTGCGTGGGGTAAGACCACAGTCCCAATATCTCGGCCATCCATGACTACATCGTTGTTTTGTGCCAATGCTCGTTGTTGTTGCACTAACAATGTCCGTACCCCTTGTAACGCCGAAACTTGTGAAACATTTTGCGCAATGATTGGTGTCCGAATTGCCGCCGTGACATCTTCTTGACCGGCGTAAACTAACTGTTGTTGATTTTCTAATCGAAAAGTAACTGGATTGGCTTGCAACGCTTGAACAATTGCAGCTTCAGCACCGTAATCAAGCTGCAATTGCGTCGCTAACCAAGTGGCTGCGCGATACATAGCTCCCGTATCAACATATAAAAAATTTAATTTTTGTGCAACTGCTTTTGCAATTGTACTTTTACCAGCAGAAGCTGGTCCATCAATAGCTATTTGCATTTGAGCACTCCTAATAACAGTAAAAGAGGTTGGGCCAATAAGACTCATACTCATCTAACAAAATGAACATTCAGTCATTATTGTGTTTCAAAAGTCAGCAATTTAAGTTTAACGATTTTAAAGTCTTCCATTCAGTTTTAGACTTAAAAATTTCATTCAACTACTTGATGACTTTTGCTCCCAGCCTCTCAAAATTTAGTGAACACGCAAGCGCATCCCTGGTCGTAACACGGTGTTACTAGACATTCCATTTAATTGGTATAACTGCTGAGTTGTCATCCCATGATTCAGCGCAATTCGATAAGCATTATCATGAGCTTGTACAACATAATAAGAAGAATTAGTTGCCGAAGAACTTGCTGCCGTAGTTGCTTGCTGATTAGTATTAGCCTGCTCAGCAGTATTATTATCAGCTGCAGCGGTATTATTCGTTGGACTTTGTTGTGTATTAGTAGTTTCCGGCTGATTAGTTGTAGTTTCCTTAGCAGTCTTATCAGATGGAGATTCAGATTTTTTATTGGTCGACTGATTCAAATGTGATGCTACTTTTTTAGCTTTTTGCTTTTTTGCTTTTTTATGAGTTGCAGTACTTTTAGGCTTCGAACTAACTGCCACTTGACTAGTACTATCAACTGCCGTCTTTTGATGACCGGCTGAAACAGCCGACCAAACAATTGGCAAACACATAATTGCCAGTAGCACGATCACTAATGACCAAACCAAAACCTTATTACTTTTTTGAGTTTCTTTACGTTGAACCCGTGAATACTCTGCAGAAGTTTCTGGCGTTGTAGAGTCTGTCACAGATGATGTATCTTTTTGATCAGCAGAATCTCCAAATGTTGCTTCCCAAAGTTTAGGTTTTTTATCGCTCATTAATCTCACCTCTAATAACTATTAAGTTTACCAGTTAAATGGATAAATTTCATTAAAAAAGAAAAAACTGAAGATTTTTTTATCAAAATTTTAAACGTCTAGTTAATAAAATGCTCAAAATCGAATTAATAACACCTTTAACTAAATTAAATGGCACAACCCCAAATAATACGTATTTTGCCACCGGCATTCCGATATGAAAATTCAGAACGGTCATATATAAGGGCATTAAAATAAAGTAGTTAGCCAAAGACAGCACAATAGTTAAACTCAAAGTTCCACAACCGTAAGCTAACCAATTAGCATGATCGTTACGCAGTAACAAAACAATCGGAATAATAAATGCCAAGCTAGACAAGAGTGATGAAAAATCACCAATTAAACTAGCTACATTCATTCCCATTAACACCCAATGTAATAATACTTTACAAAAAGCTACTAACGTTCCGGTCGACATTCCATAAAGACCAAAGGCCAATAACACCACAACATCACTAACATCCATTTTCAAAAAAGAAAAGCCTGGAATCAATGGAATTTCAATATACATTACTAAAGTTGCCAAAGCGGTTAATAAAGCACCACCAATGACTTTATTGTGCGCTAACTTACTTCTTTCCATAAAAAAAGACCTCCAACAAATCGTTGCAAGGCAAATGAGACCATTAAATAATGATCTTGCGTTTTCTATCATCTGGACTATACCATCGGCTTTTGGAATTACACCAAATCCACCATTGCTGGGTTGCGGGCTATCACCGCCGGTCAGGAATTTCACCTTGCCTTGAAAACGATATTTATTATAATTTTTTAAGAGCTTTGACTTCATCTTGCGTCAAAAAGCGCCAGTCGCCAGATACTAGACCATCTAACGTTAAGAATCCAACTTGCTCTCGTCTTAATTTTACCACATTAAAGCCGACTTGTTTAAACATTTCCTTAACTTGATGATTCATGCCTTCGTGGATCACTAGTTTTACTAGTGAAGTTTGCCGTTGACGATCAATACTCATAATTTCCGATTTAGCTGGAGCAGTCTTACGGCCCTTGATCTTAACTCCATGTCGTAATTGTTCTAACGCTTGAGAAGTTACAATCCCAGATAATTTAGCAATATAAACCTTATTAACTTGATTACTTGGATGTAATAAATGGTTGGTTAGATCGCCATCATTCGTCATTAGTAATAAACCGGAAGTATCATAATCCAAACGTCCTACTGGATAAATTCTCGTATCAATAATATCTTTAAAATAATCCGTTACTACTTTGCGTCCCTTTTCATCATGAACCGATGAAATCACCCCGCGTGGCTTATAAAATAACAAATAGACTTTGGGCCGTTTTTCAATCGCTACGCCATCGACTTCAATCAAGTCGTGTGTGGAAAATTTACTCCCTAACTCGCGAATTACTTTGCCATTAACTTGCACTCTCCCCGCCGTAATTAAATCTTCTGCTTTCCGGCGCGAAGTAACTCCCGCATTGGCAATCAATTTTTGTAATCGTTCTGTCTGTTTCATTCGTCTCTATCCTTTTTTGAAAATAAATCAACATTTCCTTGCTGATCCAAATTTTGTTCTTGAAATGCCGCTAAGGGTGGTAAATCTGCCAATGATGTTAATCCAAAGTAATTTAAAAATTCCTTCGTAGTACCATACATCATGGGACGTCCGGGGGCATCTTTATGGCCTGTTACTTTGATTAGTTGCCGGACAAGCAATGTTTGTAAAGTCGCACTACTATTTTTCACACCACGGATCTCATCGATTTCAATGCGTGTGACCGGTTGCTGATAAGCAATGATTGCTACAACTTCTAGTGCGGCAGAACTCAACTTATTAGCTTGCTCAGTTTGCCAATATTGATCTAACAAATCATGATATTTAGCTTTGGTTAATAGCTGATACTGCTCACCAAATTGCTTAATTATCAAAGGATACTGGTCAGTAGTCTCTAAGACTTCAGTTAAGTTGACCAACTGTTGCCGCACACTGGCTAAGTCTTTGTTTAATAAAGTGGCTAAATCCTGCAAGGACAACCCCTGCTCACCCGCGACAAATAACAAGACGATTAATTCTTGCTGCACTTATTTTTACCTCAACTTTACCAAAATATCACTTTGATAATCAATTTGTGTGACTAAAACTGTTTGATCTTTAACTAATTCCAATAAGCCCATAAATTTGGTAACTACTTCTTCAACTTGAGCACTCTGTTGCAACAATTGCTGAAAAGTTAATTGGTGTTTCTGCTGCAATTGTTGCATAATTTGCTCTTGCGCTTGCGTCACCGAAATAGTTTCTAAAAACGGCAATTGCGCCAAATCAGTTTGTTGCTGCAACCGATCTAATAATTTAACCAAACATAATGCTAAGTCATTACCAAAATAAGTTCCTGGTCGCAAACTCCGCTGATGCGGAGCCGCAACTGTGCTTGGAGGGCGACTATACAACTGCCGACGTTGATGTTCTAATTCCTGTAAATCTTGAGCAGTCGCCTGATAAGCTTGATAAGTCAATAATTGAGCGACCAAATCTGTTCTAGGGTCAACTACATCCTCTGCCAAATCATCATCAAATACCGGAGTTTGCGGCAATAATAATTGACTTTTAATCCGCATCAAGGTCGCCGCCATAACCAAATAATCACCCGCAATATCCAACTGCAAAGATTGCATTCGATGCAGATAATCTAAATATTGTTGCGTCACTGCGGCAATCGGAATATCGTAAATATTAATTTGTGATTTTTTAATTAAATGTAATAACAAATCCAGGGGACCCTGAAAATCAGTTAAAATTAACTCTAGTTGTTCCACTACTGACCACCTAATATTTTTTGATACCGGAGCAAAGCAATTAATGACCTAAAAGCTCAAGTCGTACGCCATGAAATAACTTTAGCATTAGCAATCCCGCAGCATTCAGCTATTTTTTTGCCAGCGTATGATTAGTGGTGTTAGTTCTATACTGCCCATAATTTTATCATCTGGATAATATTCCTGAACTTCATCCAAAATCTGAAACATTATCTGTTGTGAACGCTCGGCGGGACTCAACGAAATATAACGCACCAAAATAATTTGTGGCTGCACTTCTAATGCTACCGCCCCAATAAAATCCGTATTTTGTTGAGGTTTATACAAAAACAATTGATGCTGTTGATTGTCATTATATAATTGCAATTCCATACGCACATGATCTAAATCTTTCAACTCTGGCATATACGATAAAAAGCCCATCGCAATTTTTTGATAATTATGACTATACTTAACTAACATAAGTGTCTACTCTTTATTTTTAAGAACAATTCCTGTAGCAGTTTGTTCAATTAACTGTTGCTTTAACAAATGCCCCAAAGCCCGCTTAAAACTGCTCTTGCTAATACCAAAATAGCGTTTAATCTCTTGGGGATCACTCTTATCGTTATATGGCAAATCAAAATTAGGTTGATGCTTTAACACAGCCAAAACCATAGCCGCATCATCACCAATCTCTTCATAAGCCCGCGGTTTCAGTGATAAATTTAAATGATCAAAACTACTACCAATGACGCGCGCTTTAACTACCTGACCTAAACGAGGTTCTACTTCTCGTTGACTAGGATGAATAAAGCCCAAATGATAATCATTAGTCAAAACAAAGGTGCCACTCATCTTAAGACGATAAACAGTAGCTTGAACATTTTTATTTTGTAAATTTTGATTAGCGCGGCGACTAATTTGTTGAAAAATATTAGCATCAGCCAACTTGCCCCACATGCGATTTTTGCGATCAACTTTTACACTTAATAATAAGCGATCACCTTTTTGCGGCCACAATTTTTTGAGTTCTGGTAAATCATCTAATGACACGACTAAGTCTTTGTCGGGCAAGCCAATATTCACAAATACTCCTAAGTCAGTCCGCACATCAACTACTTCGCCCCAACCAAAACTCCCTACACCAACAGTGGGAATTTGTGGCGTTAAAATTAATTTGTGGGCCTTATTTTCATACAGATAACCTTGTAAATTATCAACTGGTTTTTCAACCTGTTCTTTAGGTGTTTGAAACGTTTGTCCTGCAATTGAGACAAAATAAGCATTTTGATTTTGGTCAATGACTTGACCAGTTTGAATAGTTCCTAATAAATCTTGTAATTCCAAGTTAGCACCTCATTTTATTTAATTCCAATATTCGCTAACACCGTTAAAATACAGTATGCAATGCCTGAAGCAATAACTGGGCCAGCAGCAATACCTTTAAAAACGACCACTCCCACAATCGTACCGAAAACTAACGCCACCGTCATTTCTGGAGACGCCGACAGTAAGTGAACACCCTTAGCGGACAAAATAGCAACGAGAATTCCACAAAGCACAGCTACATAACCTGCAGGTGACTTAAAAGCATTAATCAAATCACGAAAACCCACTTCTCCAGTGGCTATCGGAACCAAAATGGCAACCGAAATGACAGTGACCCCCCAATTAATTCCTTGTGAACGAATCACACCCAGTAAATGCCCCGTTTGCGGTAAAGCTTTTAAAATTAATACCACTAATGTAGCAATTAATAATGAATTATTTTTGCTTAAAAAAGCTACTACTAAGATAATAGCTAAAAATAACCAACTCTCCATAAAATCTCCTCAATATTCAACATCTTACCATATAATCGTCTTTCTTGCTTGGCGACTCTTAGTGACAATTTGAAGGCAAAATAAAAAGCAGGAAATTAATCCTACTTTTTTACTAATTAATTAATTGAAATTTAAAGTGAGTTCGAAGCACCACGGTAAACATTACCACGACGTGAATCAACAGTAATAACTTCATCATCTTTAATTAACTTAGTAGCATCTTGAGCACCAACGATAACTGGAATACTTAAAGCAATTCCCACGACTGCAGCATTAGATGTTAAACCACCATTTTCTACCACTAAGGCACTAGCTTTTTCAATAGCTGGGAAATAGTCTTTATCAGTATTTTCGACAACCAAGATATCTTGATCACTCATTTTATCAATAGCTTCTTGAGCACTATGGGCAACAGTTACTTTACCAATGACTGTTTCATCACCAACGCCTTGGCCTTTGACTAAGTTAGAACCAATTAATTGAACTTTCATCAAATTAGTTGTACCACTTTCGCCAACTGGCACACCAGCAACAATTAAAATCAAATCGCCTTCCTTAGCAAAGCCTAATTCTTGAGCTTTTTGCGCTGCTAAGTCAAACATTTCATCTGTGTTTTCTGGACGATCTGCAACAACTGGATAAACACCCCAGTTAACTGTCAAACCACGTTGAACTTTTTCATCAAAAGTAACGGCTAAAATATCCGCACTTGGACGATATTTAGAAATCATCCGTGCTGTATAACCAGAATTAGTAGCTGTAACAATCGTTTTGATACCTAATTCTTGGGCTGTCCGCACTACAGATTCACCAATGGATTCTGTTGCGTTAGAACCCTTATATTCTTCAAAACGTTGTAAAGCTAAAGTATTGGCACCATCAAGTTGTTCTTGTGTCCGTACATCAATGCGGCTCATAGCATCAACAGCTTGCACAGGATAATCACCATTAGCACTTTCACCAGATAACATTGTGGCATCAGTACCATCTAACACAGCATTGGCAACATCAGTAACTTCAGCCCGTGTAGGACGTGGATTTTCTTGCATCGAGTCTAACATTTGTGTAGCAGTAATAACTGGCTTACCTAAAGCATTGCACTTTTTGATCAAATCTTTTTGAACAAATGGGACATTTTCAAATGGAATTTCCACACCCATATCACCACGAGCAACCATCAAACCATCAGAAACCTTTAAGATTTCATCAATGTTATCAATACCTTCTTGTGATTCAATTTTAGGGAAAATTTGAACTTGTTCTTGATGCTTAGCTTCTAATAATTCACGAATATCTAACACATCTTGAGCTTTCCGTACAAAACTAGCAGAGATGTAGTTGATGTTGTGATCTAAACCGAAGTTGATATCATCAGTATCTTTTTCAGTAATACCTGGTAAGCGAATTTCCACGCCAGGTGCATTAACACCCTTCTTAGAACCAATAACACCATCATTTTGCACAACAGTAACTAATTCTTTATGAGCTTCGTCTTTTTCAGTAATCTTTAAATCAACCAAACCATCATCGATTAAGACGTGACCACCAACATGAGTGTCATCATATAAACCAGGATAAGTCACTGCAATTTTTTCAGGATTACCTGTAAAATCAGGATCCATCGAAACGCGAATTACATCACCAGTATGAGCTTCAAACTTACCGCCCTCTTGAACAGTCGTCCGAATTTCTGCACCTTTAGTATCTAACATAATACCAACGATTTTACCGGTTAACTTTTCAGCTTCTTTAACCATTTTCATCCGTGACAAATGTTCTTCATGGTCACCATGAGAAAAGTTAAAGCGAAAGACATTAGCACCTGCTTCAATCAATTTAGAAATTGTTTCAACATCGTTACTTGCAGGTCCTAAAGTACTAACAATTTTAGTTCTTTTCATTAATTTTCTCCTCAAATAAATTAATCACACAACTTAATTAGCATACCAGAAAATATTACTTAGCTAAAGACTTGTTTATACCGTATAAGCTTAAATCTGGTTGATGTTTTTCGTCAAATAAATCGGTCATTGGATGATAGGTTAATTGATTATTTTCTGTACCAATAGCAATGCCGCCTTTACCTTCAGCCAACAAATCAACCGCATAAGCTCCCATTTTGCTAGCAAGTACGCGATCACGAGCTGTCGGAGAACCACCACGTTGGACATGACCTAAGACTGTACTTCGAGCGTCAAAATCACCATATTGTTTTAATTGCTCCATAAATTCATCGGCATGCATGACTCCTTCAGCCAACACAATAATTGTGTGCTTTTTGCCACGCGCCCGTAAAGCCTGAATATTTTGCGCAATTTGAGCAATATCGAATTCTTTTTCGGGAATAATAATCTCATCAGCACCACCAGCGACACCAGCCCACAAGGCAATATCACCAGCACCACGGCCCATCACTTCAATCACAAAAGTTCGTTCATGACTAGCCGCAGTATCACGAATTTTATCAATGGATTCCACTACAGTATTAACTGCAGTATCAAACCCAATTGTAAAATCAGTATACGGAATATCGTTATCAATGGTTCCTGGTAACCCAACCGCATTATAGCCATGCTCGGTTAAACGCAAAGCACCGTGATAAGAACCATCACCGCCGATAACCACTAGCGCATCAATACCAAACTTCTTCAATTGCTCAATTCCTTTAAGTTGCCCTTCAACTTGAGCAAACTCTGGATAACGAGCAGAATACAGCATAGTACCGCCCCGCGTAATAATATCACCAACGTCAGAACGTTCCATCTTAAAAATATCACCAGCGACTAATCCAGCATAACCATAATTAATCCCGTACACTTCAAAGCCTAGTGACATTGCTCGCCGCGCTACCGCACGAATAGCGGCATTCATTCCGGGCGCATCGCCACCACTAGTCATGACACCAATTTTTTTCATCATCACACCTCACAGTTAATGAAACTACATACAAAATATACCATTATTTTCGAAAAAAAACAGTACTACTTTCCAGAAAAGTTGCTTTATTGATAACTACAATTAGTTTTGCCAAAGGCCTGAATTAACGAATTGCGGCTTTGTTCATCGTATTTAATCCAATATTTTCGATTCAATAAAAAATTTTCACTATTTTCAGAAAAACAAGCAATTACTGGCGTCTCTCCGGGATATTTTTGGGTTAAAGTCATTAATTTTTTAATATGTTTTGGATCTTTTTTCTGAAATTTAACAAACACGCGATGTGGCGGCACCTTTTTTAATAACGGAGCTGCTTTGAATATTTTATCAGCGATTAATTCTGGGCGCTGCTGCTGATCGGTGGTAACTTTCACCCGTATTAGATACACCTGATTTTTAATTAAGTCTATAGTTTGAAAGGTGCGGGGAAAGACCGTCACTTTAAGAGTTCCTAACTGATCGCTTCCGGTTACAAAAGCCATTTGTTGCCCTTTTTTAGTTCGAATCACTTTAATATTCTGAATAAATAACAAAATATTGGCCGTTTGACCAACGACCAATTGTTGGCTAGAAACAATGGGATACAGCCACTTTAAAGTCTGGTATTTATCAACCGGATGTCCCGAAATGTAACTACCTAAATATTGTTGTTCCTGATCCAATTTTTCCAAATGACTATAATCTGGAATTTTTTTAGCTTTGGGTTTTAAAACATCAAACAAAGAAATACTATTATGCGCCAAATGTAAGCTTTCCAAGAGATCCGGTAACTGGTCAACAATTTGTCTGCGATTTTCATGTAAGCGGTCAAAACAACCACTTTTAATCAACGGCGTAATCAGTTCTACATTGCGAAAACGTTCATCAATTCGTTTGACAAAATCTAACAGACTTGTAAATTGACCTTGTTGTCGAACTTGCAAAATATTTTGCAAAAAATCACGACGAACGTGTTTAATAAACAATAACCCAAAACGTAAACTCTGCTGTTCAATCGTAAAATTGAGGGTACTTAAATTAATATCGGGGCTGAGCAGTTTAATTTTTTGTTGTCGTAAATCTTGTAAATAAATGATAGTTTTATCACTATTCAAATTAGCGTTTAATAAAGCTGCAAAAAAAGCCTGCGGATAATGAACCTTTAAATAAGCCAACGTATAAGCTAATTGACTATACGCTACCGAATGAGCTTTATTAAAACCGTAATTAGCAAACTTTTCTATATATTCAAAAACTTGCTGTGCATTTTTTAATTGATGACCGCGACTCACGGCTTGTTGGATAAATTGTTGCCGCTGTTGTTGCATAATTTGGCTATCTTTTTTGGCAATAGCACGGCGTAATAAATCCGCTTGGGCCAAGCTAAACCCAGCCATTTGCGCTACCACTTGCATAACCTGTTCTTGATAAACCAAAATACCATAAGTGGGTCGTAAAATTTCTTTCAAGGAATCATCAGGATAAGTAATAGGTTCTTGATGATGTTTGCGCGCTATAAAATGGGCAATATTTTGCATGGGACCAGGACGATACAAAGCATTAACTGCCACAATATCAGCAAAATCATCAGGTTTTAATTGGCGTAAAACCGAACGAATGCCGCGCGATTCAAATTGAAAGATACCGTCTGTTTGGGCCGTTTTAAAAAGTTGCAAAGTGTCTGGATCATTCAATGGAATTTGCATGGGGGCAATTGTGACTTGTTGAGATTGCTGAACTAATTCTAAAGCTTGCGCCAAAATTGTCAGATTACGTAAACCTAAAAAATCAATTTTTAAAAGTCCTAAAGCTTCCACATTACCCTTCGTTTGCTGAGTTAACCAAGTACCTTCACTCCCCCCCGCTTGTAAAGCGACGGTGTCCGTTAATGGTTGTTGACTCAAGACAATCCCTGCAGCATGGGTCGAAAAATGTCGTGGTAAGCCTTCAATTTGCTGTGCTACCTGGAATAGAGTTTGATTTTGACTAGATTGTCCCACCAAAGTCCGTAACGCTGAAGATTGTTGATAAGCTGTAGCTAATTTAATTCCCAATTGCTGTGGAATTGCTTGAGACCAGCGCTTTAATTCAACCTGACTCAATCCCATTACACGTCCTACATCTCTTAAGGCCTGTTTAGCTGCAAAAGTACCAAACGTGATGATTTGCGCCATGTGTTCTTGACCATATTTTTGCTGCATATATTGCACTAGTTCTTCCCGGCGATTATCAGGAATATCCAAATCAATATCTGGCATATCAACGCGTTCTGGGTTTAAAAAGCGTTCAAATAATAAATCATATTTTAAAGGATCAATTTGGGTAATTTGTAAAGCAAAACTGACTAACGAACTAGCTGCTGAGCCCCGCCCTGGTCCGGTTAGAATCTGCAATTGATGTGCTTTTTGCACAACATCTCGAACAATCAAAAAATAATCCGCGTAACCCATTTGGTTAATAACTCGTAATTCATATGCTAACCGCTGCTGATAATTTGTTGGAATGGATTGGGGCGCAAAATACTGTTTTAATCCTGCTTGCGCCAGCTCAGTTAAATATTGAGCAGCAGTTAAATGTTTTGGTGTGGCAAAATGAGGTAACTGGGTGCGTTGAAACTGTAATTCGACTTGACATTCTTGTGCTAATACTAGAGTTTGCTGCCAAACTGTTTGTAAATTCAAATTAAGGCATTGCTTTTGACAAGCTTGGGCTGAACGTAACGAATGATCTTGCGTATTAGTTGTCGTCGTCAACTTATCTCCTGTTGCTACATGCTGCAATACCTCTTGACTAAAAGCATCTTGGGGTTGCAAGTATTGAACATCATCTAAAATCACACAAGCCAAATTTTGTAGTTGACTTAACCGCTGCCGTAAATTAATTTGCTCTGTTGTAAAATTACGTAAATCTAAACCAACATACAAATCATGGGGTTTGATTTGCTGTAACCGTTGTAAATATTCGGGTGCTTGTTGTTGATGGCGCGTTAATAAAACTTCTAATTCACTGCGCCCCTGAGGAACAATTAAGACTAAATCCGTTAATAATGAGGAAAATTGTGTTAAATCTAGCGCCGTCGTTTGTGTCTGAATTTGCGTAGATAATTTTAATAAATTATGATATCCACGAACATTTTTGGCAAGCACAATTAGTGGATAATCATTTTCTTGATCTAATAACCCGGGAATTAACAACGTCATCCCTAATAGCGGGCGTAAATGATTTTGCTTAGCTAACCGATAAAAGTCTACCAAACCATAGGTCACGTTAACATCTGTTAGAGCAACTGATTGATATCCCAATTGTTTTGCTTGCTGAATTAATTGTGGCAAGCGAATGGTACTTTGTAATAAAGAATAGCTACTTAAAACTTGCAACTGCGTTGTCATTAGCCAGTTCACCTCTTTAACTATTTTATCTTAAATTTCCATGAGTTTTCACGCAAATAAAGTGAATTTTGTGGTAAAATCCAATTATGAAAGTGAGATGAATAAGATGAGATATTTCACTAGTTTATTTTGGATTTTAATCTACGGACAAATCTTAGGTTATATGGGAGCAGCTTTAACTAGCACCCAATACCAACCGATGACCGCCTTAATTATTTCTATTGTATTTACGATTCTTTTCTGGATTTTAACGGCTGCGTTAGATTCACCTTCGAAAGCTAAAAAAGAGTAACTTTTGATTAAGTTACTCTTTTTTTATGGATTAACTAACTTAGTTCCAGTACATTGCCAGCTAGTTAACTATTCAGCCGTTAGGTAAAAATAGACTTGCTTTTGTGACAATGCCATTTTTAATACCCGATGTTGCGAATGAATGGCCTTAAAAGTAGTTTGTTGACTACGCGTTTTTGTTAATTCATGTTGCATTTGTTTCAATACTTGACGGCCATTAGCCCCTGATAAAGTACAGATAATCATTAACGATTGTACCAATGATTGCAAATCTTTGGGCTTTTTCAAGTTTTGCAAGGGTGCAATTAAGGTCAACCCCATTAATTGTTGATCTTGGACACTAGCCCGCAATGTTTGCTGTGGCGTGTGGAGCAGATCAGTAATCGTATTGGTCATTGTTAGTGGTAACACCCTTTGACGCATCATCATATTATATTTTTGAGCAAACTGCGCATAATTTCCCAAAGATTTCATTGCTTGAACAGGTACTTGTTTAGTCACTGTTTGTCCCTGTAAGCGACTACGCAATGTTACTTTTTGTTGGTGTTTAGTGCCCCAGACGTTAATCACAAAATTACCTTGTTGATTAGTTACTGCATGCCAAGAACTTTGAGTCCCTACACGGTAACTAATTTTAGCTTGTCGAGGAACGTGACCTTTAATCGTGGCTTGCATCACATTTACCGGGTAACTTTCCCGACTAGTTTTGAGATAATTATGATTAGAACAGGCAGTTAAGCCTAATAACAAGGGAAGAATAATGAGCCATAACCATCTTTTCATGAATTATCACCTGAATAAAATTTAAGACAGACTAACCGAATTAATCTGCCTTGAAATAATTATAATTAATTTGCTTGATTACTTGTTACTACTTGTTTGCCTTTGTAATAACCTTTTGGTGAAACATGATGGTTCATACGATATTCACCAGTCGTGGGATCAAATTGAATATTAGGTTGACTCAACTTGATATGACCCCGACGTTGGCGCTTCTTTTGTTTAGAAGTTTTTCTTGCTGGAACTGCCATATTTAATAACTCTCCTTTGATTAAACTTGCTTCTACAAATATATTTAAAATCAAATAACATTCGTAATTACTTATTCATGTTACTATCATTTCAGATAGAGGGCAAGTCCTTTTACTTATTTTTCCCGAGTTTTAGTCACAAGTTACTTTTTATTGCCTAATTTTTGCGTCAACATATCGCCTAGATGTGGCGCCAATTGATAAGCTACATAACCTAATTGCATGATGCGTGGCCGGTTCAATTCTCGCACCGGTCGGCCGATACAATGAATAATAGCTTGTGCCAACTTTTGTGGATCTAATTTAATAGCACCTACCGACTTTAAGTAATTACCTGTGTGATCAGCAATCTTAAAAAAATTCGTGGCCACTGGCCCTGGATTAACCGTTGTCACCTGAATATTAAAAGGACGAAGTTCCAAGCGTAAACTGTCAGAAAAAGCAATGACCGCTGCTTTAGTCGCTGCATAGACAGCTGATTTGGGTGTGGGAATTTTACCACCCATCGACCCCAAATTAATAATCTGTCCTAGACGTTGCTGCATCATGTGTTCTGCTACATAACGGGTCAAAAGCATTGTGCCTAAAACATTGACCTTTAACATTTTGTTCCAGAGTGGGTATTCTGTAGTATTAAATTGAGAAAAATCGCCAAACCCTGCTGCATTAATCAGAATCTCAATTTGTTGATGGCGCGCAAAAATCTGCTCTAAAGTACGTTCCACATGCTTGGCAATGCTCACGTCTAAGCTGTAGCTTTCGACAAAGCCACTAGTTAGCGCTTGACATTGCCGGGTAATGCGCGCTAATTTTTCTTCATTGCGCGCGATTAAGATTAAATTAGCGTTTTTATGTGCTAATTGCCAAGCCAATTGTTGACCAATCCCTGATGATGCTCCAGTAATAATGACTGTTTGACTTTGCAAATGTTGTAAGGCCGCTATGTTCATGCTGACGTCTCCTCTGGGTGATGTAATTTAATTTCAAAGCGATCAAAATCTTTAACTACATAAGAATTAGGAAAAATTTGCCGAGCATCATGTAAAAGTTCATAAAACTTATTACCAACGTAACGTGCTGAAATATGATTCAACAACAATTGATTAACATGAGCCGCCCGGGCAATTTGTGCTGCCTGAGCACTAGTTGAATGAAAATGCTGGCGTGCCAATTTTTTTTCATGGCCAGCTAAAGTACTCTCATGTACTAATACATCAGCATTTTTGGCCAATTTAATGCTTGCTTGACAATAACGCGTATCACCAATAATCGCAACTACTCTGCCTGGTTGACTTGGACCAATAAAATCTGCCCCATTTAAAATGGTACCATCAGCAAGTTCCACTTGTTCCCCGCGCTTTAGTTGCCCCCAAATAGGCCCATTAGGCAAGTGATATTCCGCCAAACGATCAACCAATAATTCACCAACATGCGGCTTTTCTTCGACGCGATAACCATAGCACAAAATTCGGTGATCTAGTTTCTGACAGGTAACTTTAAAAGTACTATCTTCAAAAACGACCCCCGCATCTTTAATTTCATGATAATTAATGGTATAGCCTAAGTGGCTATCTGATAAGCGCAAACTAGTTTGCACATATTCTTTCAAGCCGACAGGACCATAAAGATCTAATGGTTGGTCACCACCTTGAAAAGAACGTGAAGACAATAGCCCTGGCAAACCAAAAATATGGTCGCCGTGCAAATGCGTAATAAAAATTTTATTAATTTTACGTGGTCGAATGGTTGTAGCCAAAATTTGCTGTTGTGTTCCTTCACCAGCGTCAAATAACCATACTTCATTGCGTTCATTTAATAATTTCAACGCCAAGCTAGACAAGTTTCTTCCCTTAGAAGGAACTCCCGCACCTGTTCCTAAAAATTCTAATTCCATATTTACTCTTCCATATTTTAATATTTCGTATGCTTCAAAATTTCTTGCGCAATCAGCAGACTATAATAAACCGATCCTTGGTCATTAGTATGCACCTGATCATCATAAAACCAATTAGGATGATGTTGACTAGTTGCATACCAATTAATAACTGTCAAATTAGAATAGTCGTGAGCTGCCTTTTTAAGGACTTGATTAACTGGTTTTTCCCATGAGCGAGTGGGGACATGAACATTAATCCAAAAAACTTGGCGCTGCTTACCAGCTAACTGCATCACTTGCTGAACTTGTTGAGAGCTAATAGCCCCGTTAGTCCCCATTCCAATTAAGATCGTTTGTGGCAAAGCCGCCTCTGCTTTATATTTTTGTAATAAATCAATTGCCACATCAATGCCGCGGCTCACGTCAGCATTAATTAACATTTTGGGAAAAATTGCTCGTAGTCCATCCGAACCATCTACCATCACTGAATCGCCAATTGCTAACGCTGATAGGTCTTGCGCTCTTTGTAAATCAAACTGCGTAATCCCCAGTTTTTGGTATTTAGAATTAACTGGATGACTCTTTGCCAAACTTTGCCATTTTTGAACCTGTTGTTGATTATGTTTCACGGTTGGTTTCTTCTTCAAGTCATGTAAAACTTGCTGATTGTGTTTCTTATTAATTTGATGATTATGCTTAATTTTTTGTGCTAACTGACTATGATTAGCATCACTAGCTTGTCCATTATCTTGGAACAGTCCCCAACTACCAGTCACAACTGCCGCTAGCACTAATACGGTGCCGACCACTTTGACAGAACGTTGCTTTTTGTGCTGTGACTTGCGGCCATAGGTACTTAATGGGCGCTCAACAAAATAATAAGAAATCAAACTAACTAAAAAGATTAATACAATTTCGATAACTGGGTATAAAAAGCGATGATCTGCCACGTTAGTAAACTTAGATTCAAAAAAAATCATCACCGGAAATTGGTATAGATACAAACCAAAGCTGAGTTTCCCAATCCAAGCAAACAGCGGATTAGTTAATAATTTATTCCAAATAGCTGCCGGATGCGCCACAATTGCGACTAAAATCGTAGTCAAGATCGAAAAGAGAAACATGCCACCACGATAAGTAAAAGCATCGGTAGCTTTCATTTTAAAAATAAAAAAGAGCATCAATGCTAAACAAATCGCACCACCAACATTTAACAGCTGACGATCAAATTGCCGCACATCTTGACGCAGTCGATTGCTGGGCCAAATAAATGCTAACGCACAGCCTAATAAAATCGAGAACAAGCGAGTATCAGTGCCATAATAAATCCGACTTGGATCAGCATGGGGATTATATAACAAGGCCATTAATCCCGCAGACACTAGTGTTAACACCAAAGTCACCAATAAAACTTTTTTAGCCGATAAAAAACGTAATAAAATTAAGATAATCAACGGCCATAACAAATAAAATTGCCCTTGAATTGATAAAGTCCACATATGTGTGAATGGTGATTCATTATTCGCAAAACGTTCAAAATAAGATTGACCGTGTGCGATTTGCCAAAAGTTATAAACATTCAACACATTAGTAGTAAAAATAGCTCGTAAATTTTTTAAGAGATTTTTTTGAAAAAATGCAATATAGGCACTTGCACTAAATAGCATCATCAATAATCCGGGATATAATCGTCGTATTCTTTTAAAGTAGTATTTTCCCAAGTTAAAATGACCTTGGTCCCTCAAAGAACGTAAAATTTGATCTGTAATTAAATAACCTGATAAAACTAAAAAGATCGGAACTCCTAAGTAACCTCCTGAAAACACTTCAGGATTTAAATGATACAAAATAACTCCAACAACACCTAGCGTTCTCAAACCGTCAAATCCGGTAATGTAACGTCGGCTTTTCTCCATTTGCTCCACTACGTCTAACACTCCAACTTATTATATTGCGATAGTCTGTTGATTACATAAACTCAAATTCAAAGTCATCAATTACTACAGTATCGCCCACTTGCGTTCCTGCATTAGTTAATGCCTCGTCAACACCCATCCGTTTGAGTTTGCGTGCAAAACGCATTATGCCATCTTGATAGTTCAAGTTACTACGTTGTAATAAAGAACTTACCGCTGCACTAGTGACCACAAAAGTATGTTCGTCAACTTGCTCAATCTGAATGTCATCGGCCGGTGCAGCTTGATACTTATAGGTCTTCTTTTCCGGTGTCGATTTTTCTGGTATTGCAGCAGTAAAATCAGGCGCAGTAGCTAAAACTTGAGCAGTTTTTTGCAATAATTGTTGCACTCCTGTGTGCGTTACACTAGAAATTTCAAAAACTTGTTCAATTTGCAATGTTTGTTTAAATTTCTGTAACCGATCATTTGCTCCCGGTAAATCCATCTTAGTTGCCACAATTATCTGCGGACGCTGCAATAATTTAGGATCATATTGTTTTAATTCTTCATTAATTTGTTGATAATCTGTTACGGGATCACGACCATTATTCGGATCCATATCAATTAAGTGTAAAATGACTCGCGTTCGTTCAATGTGCCGCAAAAATTGAAAACCCAGCCCCACACCCTGAGCTGCGCCAGTAATCAGTCCGGGTAAATCTGCCAAAACAAAATCCTGACCATCTGCTAAACGCACCATTCCTAGATTGGGCTTGAGTGTTGTAAATTGATAGGCTGCAATTTTCGGTTTAGCTTTTGTCGCTACTGATAATAGCGTTGATTTACCAACTGACGGAAAACCAACCAATCCCACATCTGCTAATAATTTTAATTCTAATTGAATCACGCGTTGTTCGCCAGGAGTTCCATTTTCCGCAATTTCCGGAGCGGTATAGCGAGACGTAGCAAAATGAATATTACCTCGTCCTCCGTGACCACCGTGAGCAACAATTAATTCCTGCTGATCGGATACCAAATCACCCAAAATTTCTCCCGTTTCAACATCACTAACTGTCGTCCCAGGAGGAACACTAACATAAACATCCTGTGCATTAGCTCCATGCATTGCCTTAGTCATGCCGTTTCCGCCAGCTGGGGCTTTAAATTGGTGTTGATAGCGAAAATCCATCAAGGTTCTTAAACCGGTATCTACTTTTAAAATAATATTGCCACCCTCACCACCGTCACCGCCGTAAGGGCCACCTTTAGCGACGTATTTTTCGTGTCGAAAAGCAACAGCACCGTCGCCACCGGCTCCTGCTTTAACTGTTATTTTGACATTATCTATAAACATGAAAACCTCCGCAAAACTCTTATCAAACACTAATTTTAACATAGTTTACTGGAAAAAGTGGTTGTTCCTTGAGAATAATAATGACGTTTTTTTGACGATTTTGATTGTTTTTGAATGGTTATGATTGATTTTGACAAAAAACAGAGTATGATATTTGTATGGAGGTAAGATGTAAGTGATTACAGAACGTCGACGGCAAATTATTTTAAACCAATTACAACAAAAAAATATTGTCACAGTGCATGACCTAGTTAACCTAACTGGCGCCTCAGAATCAACCATTCGTCGTGATTTGTATGAGCTGGAAGATCAGAAACTATTATCACGGATTCATGGTGGTGCCAAAAAAATCAATTCCTCATTGCTCGCAGAACCCAAAGTAGCTTTAAGAGCTACCATGGCTTTGCCTGAAAAACGAGCAATTGCAAAGGCTGCTGCTAATTTAGTTCACGATCATGAAGTTATTTTTTTAGATTCTGGAACTACAACTAATGCCATGATCCCTTTTTTAGCACATAAAAAGGATTTATTGGTCTTAACTAATAGTGTCGACAACGCTGCTTTATTAGCGGATCAACAATTGCACACTATCATGCTGGGGGGCTTTTTAAGAAGCTCTACTAAAGCCACTGTCGGTCAACATGTAACACAATATTTGAGTGATTGCCATTTAGATCAAGCTTTTTTAGGCACTAATGGCTTTGATGTCCAACATGGTTTTACGACGCCTGATCCTGAAGAATCATTAGTCAAGCAGGCAGCTGTTCGACAATCTGATCAGACTTACGTCTTAGCAGATAATTCCAAATATCAGCAAACGCGTTTTAGTAAATTTGCTAAATTAGATGACGCTATTTTAATTACTGATCATCTAGCTGCTGATATTAGTCAGCACCTTACCTCATATACTAAAATAATGGAGGTCCTGCAATGATCTATACCCTTACTGCAAATCCATCGATTGATTATGTTTTGCAGTTATCAAAAATGACTTTAGGTGAAGTCAATCGAGTAGAAAATGACGTTAAATTGCCTGGCGGCAAGGGGATCAACGTTTCACGGATTTTGCAAGAGTTACAACTGTCATCAACGGCTTTAGGATTTATTGGTGGCGCAACGGGAGATTTGCTTACGCAACTGCTCAAAAAAGCTGCTGTCGTGACTGATTTTACCCCAGTTCATGGCGATACCCGCATTAATGTCAAGATCAAGGCCGATCAAGAAGAAACCGAAATCAATGGCCGCGGTCCACAAATCACCCCTGGAGAAAAAGCTAGTTTATTACAAAAAATCGCCCAAATAAAACAAGGCGATGTGGTTATTATGGCCGGTAGCACCCCACCAGGTTTAGACCAGCAATTTTATTTAGACATTGCTCAGCAAGTTACTGCTAATGGTGCAGAATTTGTCATCGACACTACTGGTCAAGCCTTACTGGATACCTTAGCTTTTCATCCGTTAGTGATTAAACCAAATCATCACGAATTGGCTGAATTGTTTCAAACTAGTTTCCATGATTTAAACGATATCATTCAGGCAGCTCGTAAGCTGTTAACTCAAGGTGCTCAACATGCCTTAGTTTCAATGGCTGGTGATGGAGCCTTATTAGTGACACCGGATGCTGCCTATCAATGTAACGCACCTAAAGACATCGTGAAAAATTCGGTTGGTGCAGGTGATTCAATGATTGCTGGTTTTGTTGGTACTTATATGAAGACCCACGATGTTTTGGAAAGTTTTCATGTCGGTGCTGCTTGTGGTTCTGCTACTGCATTTAGTGAAGATTTAGCGCAAATTACTAAAATCAAAGCCGTCTATCAACAAATTCAGGTTACTCAAATTCAATAATAAGTGAGGCGTTTAAAATGGATTTAAAAGAATTATTACGTAAAGACGTCATGATCATGGATTTAAAGGCGACTACCAAAGAAGCCGCTATTGATGAAATGGTCGCCAACTACGTCCAAAAAGGCGTCGTTGATGATGAAAAATTATTTAAGGCGGATATTTTAAAGCGTGAAGCCGAAACCAGTACTGGTATCGGTGATGGTATTGCCATGCCACATGCGCGCGATAAAGCTGTCAAACGGGCCACAGTTATGTTTGCCAAAAGTGCTCATGGTGTTGATTACGATGCTTTAGATGGTCAACTAGTCTACTTGTTCTTTATGATTGCTGCTCCCGATGGTGCTGATAGCCTGCATTTACAAGCTTTGGCCGCTTTGTCAGCCTTATTGATTGATCCTAAGTTAGTCGCTGCTCTAAAAGAAGCAACAACTCCAGAACAAGTTCAAGAATTATTTGACCAAGCGCAAGCACAAAAAGAAGCAAAAGAAAAAGCGCAACAAGAAAAAAAGGCCCAGCAAGCCGCTAGTCAGACAACTAATACTGACCGGGGCTATATTGTGGCTGTTTCTGCTTGTCCTAACGGAATTGCCCACACCTACATGGCAGAAGCTGGTTTAAAAGAAGCCGCCGAAAAATTAGGGGTCGACATTAAAGTCGAAACTAATGGTTCCGAAGGTGTCAAGAATAAATTAACGCCGGCTGAAATCAAACGCGCGGATGGCGTCGTGATTACTGCCGATAAAAAAGTTGAGATGGCACGGTTTGACGGTAAGAAATTAATCAACCGACCTGTCATTGACGGTATTAATAAACCGGAAGAATTGATCCAAAAAATCGAAGCCGGTAATGCTCCCACTTACCATGCTAATCCGGATGAAGCTGATAGTAGCGACGGCGAAGTTGAAGGTAAGTCCATGTGGTCGCGCATTTACGCTGACTTAATGAATGGTATCTCCCATATGTTACCATTCGTGGTTGGTGGCGGAATCTTAATGGCCATTTCTTTCCTATTGGAAAACATGGCTGGTCCCAAATCAACAAGTTTCCTATTCTTTAATAGTATCGGTAATTACGCCTTTAACTTTTTAATTCCAGTTTTAGCAGCTTATATTGCCGTTTCAATGGCTGACTTACCAGCTTTAATGCCTGGTTTTGTAGCTGGTTTTATGGCTTCACAAGCTAGTGCTAGTTTTGTTCATTCATCTAGCCCTGCCGGCTTCATTGGTGGTTTAATCGGTGGTTTCTTAGCTGGTTGGGTAGTTGTTGGCATGAAGAAAGTCTTCAAATTTGTGCCTAAGTCACTTGAAGGTATGAAACCAATGCTGTTATATCCGGTCTTTGGTTTACTAATTGTCGGCGCCATTATGTACTTTGCTGTTGACCCAGTCTTTGCCGTGGTTAACCAAGCCATTACTGATTTCTTAACTCACATGGGTACTGGTAATGCTGTCTTATTAGGAGCCTTACTTGCTGGAATGATGTCTTTAGATATGGGTGGTCCTTTCAACAAAGCTGCTTATGCCTTTGCAATTGGTATTTTTACTAATACTAAAGATGGTGCTTTAATGGCTGCCGTAATGGCTGGTGGGATGATTCCGCCATTGGCAATTGCCTTAGCTGCAACCATTTGGAAAAACAAGTTCACCGAACAAGAGCATCAAGCGGCTATGAGTAACTATATTTTAGGTGCTGCTTTTATCACCGAAGGTGCCATTCCTTTTGCTGCCGGTGATCCATTGCACGTTATCGTTCCAAGTGTGATCGGTGCCGCTATTGGTGGTGGTTTAACTCAATTCTGGGGCGTTAACGTTCCCGCACCGCACGGTGGAATTTTCGTTTCACCATTATCCAATAAACCATGGTTATTCTTGTTATCAGTCGTGATTGGAGCAGTCATTGCCGGTTTAATTTACGGTATTTGGAAACCTGCACTCAAAAAAGCTGAAGCAAAATAAATTTTCTTGGAAAAGTCCGCCATTATGATGCGGGCTTTTTTTGTATAACAAATCAAATTATTAAAAGTTTCGTTTGATCCCATCTTTTTTGTATAATTAATTTAACAATCAAATTTGATTAAGAGGTGATAATGATGATTTTAGAAGCTTGTGTTGGAGAATTTTCACAAGTTCCCAAAGTAATTAAGCGTGGTGCCAAACGCATTGAATTAAATGCCGATCTCGCCCAAGGTGGCATCACTCCTAGCTTAGGCGTTATCAAAGCAACCGTTGAATATGCCCACCAATATCGAATTCCCGTCATCGTCATGTTACGGCCCCGCGGACGAAATTTCATCTATAACGCCGCTGAGTTAAAAATTATGCATGAAGACGCCCAATTAATTGCTCAAGCTGGTGCCGATGGTGTGGCCGTGGGAACTTTAACTTCTGGAAAGCAAATTAATACTGCTGCTTTAGAATATGTTTTGGGTACTTTACCACTTATTAAGGTCTTTCATATGGCCTTTGACGACATTAAAAATCAACCAGCTGCCATGGACTGGTTGATTCAGCATAATTTTCAACGAATTTTAACGCATGGTGGTCCATTAAACAAACCATTAAATATTAAACACTTACAAGAATTAATCGAATATGCCAACGGCCGCATTGAAATTTTACCAGGCGGCGGCGTTACTCACAGTAATGTTCAAGATATTACCCACTTATTAGGTGTCGAACAAGCGCATGGTTCAAGAATTGTATAAGGCAAAATAAAAAAGCAGCATTGGTGTCCAAATTTGACTCAATCACTACTTTTATTTGAGGACCGTTATTCTTAACCAGCTGGAACAATATCTTGACTGGACTGTTCTTGAACTTGACACAACCGGACATAAAAGTTGGCTTCAGCCAATGTCCGATAGGGAAAGACCCAAATTCCGGCTAAGCCCACAGTGATAGACACCAGCATTTCGTACCCAATAAAACTCAAGCTAAAAACAAAATACTCCCAACAATGACCTTTCATCATCTGACGACTCAAAGTAATTGCTTCACGATATTTAACAGGCTTATTATTTTGGACACTATCCCGATAAATATAAACTGCTTGTGAATAGCTAATCGATTTCATAATTCCAGGGACAATCAGTAACAATGACCACAAACATATCCAAATTCCAGCCAAAATAGACACTAGCAAACTACCGATAAAAGTTTCGCCCCGTTCAAATAGCACCAAAGATTTAGTAAATGGCTTGGTTAGTGGGGCATCATTTCTCATCACATCAACTGCCGCCAAGCTACTACTCAAATTAAAAACTTGATAACCAATAAAAACTATTAATGCTGAACACATCATTAATGTACTAACTGGACGATTGCCTGATAAAGTGCGGACAGTATTCAGAATTACCAAAGCTAAATAAAAAAACAACGTTAATAAAAACATTTGTAGAAAAAAACTAAAGTGAAGATTTAATTTACTCTTCGCACTTTGCTTGATCTCTTTTCTGTTCATAAAAGTTTCTCCCCTAAAATTTTAATCTTCCAATGCAATTTCTTTTTCCCACTCTTGATAAACTTGATTAAAGCGTACCTCATCTTCATCACTGAAGCCTTTAAAAATAACTCGGTCAATGTCTTCACGATTAAAGAAAAATGTTTGTTTTGGATCAACCCCTTCAGGATAACCACACCCAAGATAGTCAACAAACTGCTCACTTTGCGTTGTTTCATCTTGGTACATAACTCCCCGACCAATAATCATCATTTTTTTAGTACCCTCTTTAAGATAAACCAATGACCCTAAAGGTAACAACTCTTTATTTTCCATATAATTATTTATTCCCCTACAATAATTTTTAATTAATTCTAAAATTGCTTATTTGAAAATTAATACCACCTTCTTTCACTAAAGTCAGCTATCAAAATTTATTTCATTCGTTTTTTACGTCCAAAACTAACATGGTACTCTGCTTCATATTCGGATTGATATTTATAAAGATAATATAATGGCAAAAATAGTTTTAAAGGTGCATATACAAAAATTAGATAGAGCTCTCCAAAAATTATAGTAGGGATAAGCAAAAAGAGAATGCCCATGATTTGTATGATTTTGATAAAAGCTTCATTTGCTATAACTAAATATCTAATTTGAAAAATAAAAGCTAAAATAAAAATTATAAAAAGGATCATAATGTATAAGATTATTTTTTCACTTTTTAATTTCCTAAACAAAACAAACGATTTAGTATAATCAAAAGACGCTTTTGATATAAGGACATTTTTCTTAAAATTTATATATTCAAAAACAACCGTATAAGCCAATAAGAACATAATATATAGATATAAAATTAATAAAAAAATAGTAATATTCATTGTTGACAAGATATCTGATAATATGGTAACGAATAATATAATGCTTATGTTGATTAAACTAAAAAAAAGTGATGATCCTAAATAAAGATTTTCTAATACCCAATTTTTAATAATAAAAAAGTTATACACATACATAATGAAGCTTAAGGTACATAATATTATATATAAAAAAATAAGAAAGATAAAAAGTTTATTACTTTTATTTGAAGTTTTAAATGTATAAAATGCAAGTAAGACAAAAGCATTAAAAATATTAACTACAATAAAATCATGTATATATTGTTTAATAACATTCTTATTATTCGCTGTTTTAATCAAACTGGTAATAAAATTAAAATTTATTTTTTTACTATCCTCAAATGAAAAGTTGAACATTTTTCTTTCCTTTACTAGAAAAACTATCGTTCCAGTTAATCATCGAAAATGATTTACCAATATTTTTTTCGAAATTATATGCATCAGTTTTATATTGTTCAACACGATATGGATTGAAAAATTTTATCTACACTGAATAAGAACCTATTGCTGCTCCTACACTTAACGCTATTGGCAACCATGCACCACTTCCAACCATCGCTACTCCTAATAATGCTCCACTAACTGATCCAATATCAAAAATAGTATCAATTGCTCCATCACTAACTGCTCGTCCTAAATCATGATGTTTTTGATCAGCATAATCTGCTCCAGAATTTAATACCACGTTTCAACCAAATGCTTTTGGAGTTCCATATTCTGTATTCTGTCAATCCTGATTTTTTAATTACTTTGAAACTGCCTAACATTGTTTTTTACCCACGTGTCCAAAACTACCATTCAAGACATCTGGTAAATACTTATTGAACTTATTAAAATAGCCCGTACCTCTTTTGACTCCTTGCCAAAACTTATTTAAATACTTTAAATTCCTAGCACCAGTTGCAATCATATAAGCCATTACTGATTGAACCAATCCTTTGACTAACTTAGGCTTCTCACTAATGGCTGTCATAATTTGATCAGTCTCTAAAATTGCTTTTATTGCTTTTCAGGTCGGCTTTCGTCAAATTAATAACTAAACTATTTTTTATACTTACGATATCCAAGATTAACATTGTACTCTTCTTCGTATTCTAATTGATATTTGTATAGGTAATAATAGGCTAAAAAAGTTTTTACCGGAAAAAAATAAAAATATAAATAAATTATAAATGTAATTGTAAGCGGAAAAAAGGAAATCAACATAAGCCAAACTTTAAAAGAATTATTAGAAAATTTTCCTTCCAAAAAAAAATTATTAACTGTATAAATCAATATAAATAACAAAAATACAGCATTAAAAGAAAAGTAAACTTTGTAGAACAAATTAAATAGTAAGCTATTGGTATTAAAAAAAAGCTTAAATAGTCTAAAATAAGAATTACAAGTTATAAAAGCGCCAAATATGATAGCATTAAAATATAGTATTTGTAATAACATTTTTTCTAATCCCAAAAAATATCGTCGTATGTCAAAAATAATATAAGTTACAATAATAATTGATATTATAAAAAATATGGATAGTATAACTGCACTTTCTGAAATTCGTTTTAATATTATATTTTTATATAAAAAAGACCTAAAAAGCACTAAAGAAGATATTATAAATTGAAAAATTAAGAATATTGATATAGGCTTTATCAAAAATGTTTTGTTTAAATGACTTAATATAAAAAAAACCAGTTCTATAACATAGAGTATTAAAAATCCCAAAAAAGTATTTATGTTTTTCCTTTTTCTGCCATATATTTTATTTTTTGATTCATTTAACAAACTGTTAATTTCGAACTTAACTATTTTATGGCTCTGATTAAAAGATAAATTAAATATTTTCATAGCATATACACCTTATAACTCTAAAAAGAGAACTGCCTATTTATTTTAGAAACATCTTTACCATATTTTCTCTCTATTTTATAAATGTTATTTTTAGTCTTATCTATAATTGTAGGATTTCTAAATTTTTTATACAAAATAAACCCTCCAAATAATGAACCAACTGTTACAGATGCTAATACTATTTCTGGCGTAAGACTAACAAATGCTCCAACTGCAGCAACTGTTAACAATGCCCCTTTAACTGGTCCAGTATCAAAAATAGTATCAATCGCTCCATCACTAATAGCTCGTCCTAAATCATGGTGCTTTTGATCAGCATAATCTGCTCCAGTATTTAATATCCAATCCCAACCTAAAGCTTTCTTCGTCGCATATTCGGTAATTCCGGTTTTTTTGATAGCTTTAAAACTTCCTAGTGCCGTTTTACCAAGATGTCCCAGCCTGCCATTGATGACGTCTGGAACATATCTATTAAATTTATTAAAGTATCCCGTTCCCTTTTTAACCCCTTGCCAAAACTGATTTAATATCGTTAGTTCGCGTCCACTAGCGGAAATAGTCGCTGCTACTACCACCTTTCTAATTTCCTTAACTAATTTAGGACTCTCACTAATGGCAGTCATCATCTCTTTAGATTCCAAAATTGCTGTCAGAGCTTTTTTAGGATCAGCTTTTGCTAACATCTTGATCCGTTTGTAGTCATCACTATTAACCACACCCTTAAGATTTTCGATCAACTTATTAATCAAGCGTTGTTCCTTTTGACTCTTGACTGTGTCAATACTTTTAATTTCCGATCCCAATTTCACAGTTTGTTGATTCAGGCCTTGCATCGTTGCTGTTGGGCGACGACTATTAAATTGCTGCAATTTCTCCACCGTTTTGTTAGCTGAGCGCACCATCTTTTTGACATCGTTCACAGGATCATTACTGAGACGCCGCAAGCTTACAATATCCGCAACAGAACTAATCGCTCGGTTACACTCTTCAAGCGCATCTTCTAGCGGTGCTTGGCTCGCTTTGAACTTAGTTGCAATTGCTTTGATGTAATTGGAATCTAACACCGCATCTGGACTGGAGTCCACTTCACTAGCAAACACTTGAATTAAACGTTGATACTGTTGCTGTAATTCCGTTAAGTCATTAACTAAATTATGATTTAAGGTTTGATGAGTTTTATTGGCATAATTGGCCATCGCACGCTTGGCTTGACCGGAAAAACCTGGTGTTTGTGGTACAGCCGTCATCTTCGTACTGACTGTAACCAAACTACTCTGCAGCGCCTGTCCTTTACGATCCAGCACTTGCTTATTATCAATCACCTCTTTGATACGGATTTTGACCATAATTAACGACCTCCCAGATCTTGTGCTAACTTCTGATCTTGTTTAACTAATTGTGCTTCTGTTTTTTTAAATTGTGCCACATCATTATTAACCACACTACAATACTTTTTAATCAGACTATCCATTTTATTACTTAATGTTAGCATCTGCATAAACGGTGCAGCATTAGTCTGGGAAAAGTGCTGTAACTTTAAATTCTTTTGTCCTAAATCAGTTGCCGCTCCCCGAGCCTCAGTCACCCTTTGTTCAAAAGCATTAATCTTAATTGCTATCTTTACCATTAACTTATCTCCTCATCAATTAACCGCTGCTAGCCGCGCACATTCTGCTTGTAATTCCTGAATTTTGTCATCAATTATGCTCATATTTTGTTGAAAAACATTATAATCGTGCCGACTACTTTGTTGAAATTGATCATAGTCATTAGCTAATTTATTTTTTCGCTCACCACGCCATTCGCTATTAGAAATAGACGTATAACCTGTTGTAATTTTATCAATGTTGGCTTTTAACTTAGTTTGGCCTTTTTGCAAATTGATTTTCGCTTTTTGTAATTTAGCAATCTTCATCTGTAATGCTCGAATTGCCACCGCATTTTTTCCCATTATTGAAACCCCCTCACTCTTTTCCAAACCAATCTTCCAATGACACTTGTCATCAATAAGATTCCTAAGATTAATAACCCCGTTGTTTGTTCATGCAAATCTGCAGTTTGCGGCAACGTTGCACTGTCTCCCTTAGTTGCCGAGTCGTTACTAGTCGGATCTATCGCGCCATTTGACTTGGGCGGTAGTTGTGTACCGCCGCCACCAGAATCATTGGTTCCACCATTATTTAAATTTTCAGTCGGTTGACTGGTTGAGCTCGAATTGGCATGGTCTGTAGTATTGGACTGATTAGTGTTAGCATCATTCTTACCTGAATCACTATCAGCATTATTATTAGAACCTGCTTTGTAATAAAGTGTTACTGTTTGTTTGTTGTTAGTAAAAGTCCCATTGTCTGCACCAACAATACGCTCAAACGAGTAACCGTTAATTTTCAAACGCTCAATTGTGTAGGTCTCACCCACATTGCCCCGTAAAATGACGTTATTAGCAATTTCTTCATTGGTTTTTTCATCTAAATACCGCACTGTTACATCTTGACCGGTTACTTGTTGATCTTTCTTATAAATAAAAGTAATTGTTTGAGGCTCTTTAGTATATGTGCCGGAAGTTTGCCCCTCAGCATGGTCGTAAATGTAGCCTGGGATATCTTTTTGGGACACAGTATAAGCATCACCAATTTTGCCAGCCATGACCAAGTCACTGGCTACACTCAGAGTAGAGTTTTCAATCAAATAGCGAACCGTTAACTTCCCTGTAGTCATTTTTCCCTTGTAAACCAAAGTTACAGTTTGGGGACTAGCGGTAAATTGCCCCGTTAAATTACCATCTGCTTTGACATATTCATAATTGTTCACCGCATAATTGTGCGGATCCACACTGTAATTACTACCCACATTGCCCGTAATTGTCACTGCATTCTGAATAGATTCACCCGCCTCATCCACAAATTGAACATTAACCGCACCAGTATCCGCTACTTGGTTTTGATTATCGTTAACTGCACTATCTTTGGACCGGTAACTAAAATATACATACTGGGGCTCTTTAGCATACGTGCCGTTCACATTACCCGTCACATCTTTTAATTTCATATCATGAAATGTTTTTTCTTCAGCATAATAGGGAGCCCCAACTTGACCTTTTAAGGTAACACTGTCCATTGTTTGTCCAGTATCAAAGTTAATATATAAAACTGTCACACTTCCCATTTCCACGGGATCAGCCAACGGTCCACCAGCAGTTGGCTGCGTTTCAGTAATGGTTTTTTGTTTTACATAACTTTTTTGTAACTGCTGTAAGTTATCTGCTCGCGTGTTATTCAAGTTAAAAGTTTCAGCTTGAACACTAGTCCAACTGCTAAATACTGCTCCCATCAATAAAGTGAATAGCAAAAATATGGTCGTCAGTTTAATTTTCATATCAAATCTCCCCTAAATCCCTAATTTGCGCAATTTTGCTGCTGTAACTGTGTAAGTTCCCAACAAATCGCCTTGGACCACAGTCCGCAAATTACTAGTCGTCAAATTTTCACACGTTATCAGTGTAATTTGTGGTGCTACTAGCTGATCATCAATCAAGTCCACCCGTCGATTCGAAACACCGGTTAAAACCCTAGTTACTTGATATTTGTAAATCAATTTTAAATCTGTTAGATAAACCTTATTCCCGACTTTGACACGATGTAAATTATGAAAAATGGTTTGATTGTGCATATAGTGACCAGCCAAAGCGTAGTTTCCTGCTCCCATCACCTGCTTCGGCTTCATAGTGGCTACACCGTAAAGCAAGTTATCACCACGCGATCCGTAGCCTTTAAAAATTCGATTTTTCATTTGGACTGCAGGAATCGCCATGTAACCAATCGGCTGCACTGAATTATTCCACGCTCGTAATAAGTCTTGCGCCTTAATGGCATGAACTTCTTGTGGATCAAAATTAGCCTTTTGATGTTGATTATGCACAATTTTTTGCCGCGTCAGCATTTGATCTTGTTTTAAGTAGTGCGCCATCAACCAATCATGTCCTGGTGGACTACTAATTACGCCATAGCCAATTAAGCCTAAACTACAGATCATGATTAACCCAGACAAGAGCGCTTTTATTGTTTGCTTTTTCATAATTAACACTTCCTTTATTTGGGTATGCGAATTTTCTTATAAGATCGTCTTTTGAAGTAATAGCCCTCGTCATCCTTCAGATAATCTTCATTAGAGATATATTTAAAACTAACTAAATCTTGATCTGTTAAGCGCGTTCCCAGAATGCCAACTTTAATTTCCGCTTTTAAGGTTCGGGTTAACTCATCAAAACTACTGGTTAAATAACTAAGATAAGTATTAATGACAATGTGTAAGCCATTGGCTTGCCCCTGATGCAATAAATACAATAACTTAATCTGATTTTGTTCAGCGATGTTAACAATTTCTTCAAAATCGGCGAAATAAATTAAATATTCTTGCATTGTGTGCTCTGAACGAATGATTGCTTCCATTTGATGTAAAACCGCAACAATCTCAGACTCTGATTGTTGATTATCAATAATTATTGTGGCACAATGCTCGCTTTGGGCTAATTGCTGTCTAACTAAATTGTCATACAGATGTTGCTGTTCTTCGGTATCGTTTAAAATCACAAAATATTTATCTTGATCAAAATCAAAGACCACTGGCTTGGTTGTTGCTATATCTAAACCTAACGCTAACTGTCGCTGACTGGTCGTTGCCATCATCTGGAAGCGTGCCAAAGTTAATTCTTCAGGAATCATAGGAATCTTATCAGGCCGTTTTCCTTGCCAACTGGCCTGCATTTGTTGTGCTAATTGTTTGACCTTTTCCAAGATTTCCAAAGAACTGCTACCTTTAGCTGGGAGCAAAGTTTGAAATAAGCGCACAGTATCTAACTTCATCAATCCTCGCCCCGGTTGATCATCAACAACCAGCTGCGAACGACCCACAATATCAGTAGTTTCATTCCGGTCAAATAAGAACAATGAGATTTGCGTTTTAATATTAGCCAATAATTGCATTCTCAAAGCTGCTTGGCGATTAGCAGTAATTATTAGATAAATCCCGACGTTAGCTCCCTCGCGAGTAATCTTGTCCAAAAGATAATTAAACTGCTCACTCCAAGCCACTTCTTTCGCTGAATCCATTGCGTCAACCACAATTGCAATAATCGGCAATTGCTCGGAAGTTGTTGTAAGATATTGTTCTAAACTGGCAACACCTACTAAACTCAATAATTGCTTGCGGTGATTCAATTCCTGCTCAATAATCTCTTGAAATTTTAAAATCTTTTCTGTTTCATCAATTCGAATCCAATCAGCCACCTGTGGTAAATCGCGCAAAGGTAACAGGCCATTGGTTCCAAAATCTAGTAAATAAACATTCAACAGCTCGGGCGAATTTTGTTGGCATAAACTCAAGATTAAAGTTTGAACGAATGTACTTTTCCCATAACCAGGACTCCCAAAAATGGCTAAATGCTTGGCTTGCAGCATATCCAAAAGCAAAGGCCTTTGCGCTTGTTGGTCCGGATAATCAGTCATCGCAAGCGTTACTCGTAAATTAAATTGCGCCTGCGACCAATTCTGTTGATAATCAGTTTGAACATAATCTGGCAAAAATAATTGGGCTGCTAAAGGCGGTAACCACGGTTGGGGTAGCCGAGCAATATTTTGATCTTGCGCAAATTGTGCAATGTAATTGATCACTGCCGTCAATTCAGAAACCTTCGTTACTTGAGATTGCGTATCAAGATAGGTCAGACCACTTAAATCAACTGATAAGTTTTCATATTGGCCTAACTCATTAATTAAATAAAGCGGTGGCGCTGTGCGCTTTTTAGAAGCAGTTGGCTGATAATCTTGTCCACTATATGCACTTTGAAACAACTCATAAATCTCATTATTACCAACTTGCAGATAGGCACGCCCTGGTTCAACAATTGAAGCTGCATCCGGCGTATGCAAAATTTCATTGGAATCTGCTTGATCTTGAACCTTGAGCGCAATTTTAAAACGAGAATTACTCCAAATTTGTTCGTTAACCACCCCACTCGGCTTTTGCGTTGCAAGAATTAGATGGATGCCTAATGAACGCCCAATGCGCGCTGTTGAAACTAATTCCTGCATAAAATCGGGTTGTTCAGATTTTAATTCAGCAAATTCATCACTAATTAAAAATAAATGGGGCATAGCTTCTTCGGCAACGCCGTCATGATACAATTTTTGATACTCATTAATATGATTAACCTGATATTGGCCAAATAACTGTTGCCGCTTTTCTAGCTCAGCTTTGATTGACGCTAAAGCTCTTAAACTTTGACTACCATCTAAGTTTGTAATGGTCCCTAATAAGTGTGGTAATTCACTGAAAAGGTTCGCCATACCACCGCCCTTGTAATCAATCAACAAAAAGGCCACGTTGTCGGGATGAAAGTTAATTGCTAATGAAGCAATATACGATTGAATTAATTCGGATTTTCCTGAACCTGTCGTTCCGGCAATTAAACCGTGTGGACCATGTGCCCGTTCATGCAAATCCAATTTAACTAAATCATCTTTACCACGTAATCCTAACGGAACAGCTAAACTTTTATAGGGAAGATTGACTGACCAACGTTTTTGCAATTGTAATTCTGTCACGGTTTTAACATCGTACAATTCCAATAAACCCACAGATGTTGGTAAAGAATTTTTGAGACTTTCTTTATGGTCTAAGGCGGCTAAATGTCGCACGGTCGCCTCTAAATCAATTGTTTCCAGAGCGTCCGGAACCAATTTTTGAGAAGTTAGTTGACCGTTCTCAATCACAATTTCTGCCTGCTGACTATCATAATATTCGACCACTGTCTCAATATGTTCCGGTAAATCAGCCAATGTTTGCTTTACAAAGATCACTGCGACATCAAGTTCAGAAATATCGTGTGACAAATATTTCATAATACCATGATTAATAATCAATTCTTCATTTTGTACAATCAAAATGTAATACGGTGCGAAGCTAATTTTTTGATCTTTGTTTTCTTTTTCTTTCACAGCTTGTTCGCGCTCTTTTAATAGTTGCAATAAGGCCGTTAATATTTGGTCACGCGTTTGATCATCATCAACAAAATTTAACGTATTACTATCACTAGAACGAAAATGTTTTAACCATCGAAACTCTTGCCAAAAATCTTGTTGCTGACTATCAAAAATTGGAACGAACCGGACATCATGGTAACTTTGAAAGGCCGCAATTTGTAGCACCAAATTCTGCAAAGCCTGATTGACTTGGACTTGATCACCAATTAGTCCCACCCCTGCGGACAACAAACTAATTGCTAATGGCGAGTGTTCCACCTGAAGTGCCTGTTGATAAATCTTTTTTGCTTTGTCTAATAACGCATCATGCTTTAATTCTTGCGGCGAAAAATTAACTTGATATTGTCCGGTAAAATTACCTAACCCTAAACGGACCGTTAAAAAGTCCGTTTGAAATTTGTTTTTCTCATAAATCCGCGCACTATTACGCAAAATCAATTGACTAATCGTTTGCGGTGATGGTAAGTGATAAGTTAAGGCCGAGCGCGTTTGGTGCTTTTGTGATTGAATCTCCACAATTTTAGTTTGTAAATAATCATGATAATCTTGCACTCTTTGATTAGCTTTTTGCTTTTGTTCTTTTTTATCATTAAAGTAACTACTAATCGCAAAAGCAGTCGTTGTCAAACTCATCGCTCCCATCATAATCATGGTGGTCATGTTATGGCTAATTACTGCCATTACAACCGAAGCAGCAACCATTACCAACGGCGGCGTAATCGTTTTTAATAATTTATTTTTAGTAATTTCTGCGGGCATGGGTGGTGCATCTAAAGTTATTTTAGCTGTCGGTAAAGCACGGATCACCCGCGGTGAGCGATGATACTCTGGATAATCATCTGAATAACAGTGCTTTATTTGTTGCCGATAAAACAGGGTACTTTTGACAAATTGCTGCAACAAATCTTTCACGATTAACCAATTATCAGGCTGCAAAGTTATTTCTAACCCATCAATCGCCAGCACATCCCCATAAGTAAAATTAATTACTGTGGTTGTTATTAAACTATGATTTAAATAGACTGGCGTTTTAAAAGCGCCCATTACTTGAAACTGTTTGGCATCAGCTGTCTTTTGAATGAGAAAATCACAATTAATCGCTATTTGAATATCATTGAATGCGTTAGCTCCTAAACTTAAAGGCTGTCCCATGTTGAGCTGGTTAACATCAAAACTGAGTGGAATTAGTGTATCAGCCAAGATTAAAAGTTGGATATGTTGTTGAATTGTTATTACTTGTCCCAATTCTAATACTTGGTCAGCTAAGCAAAACTGAGAATCCGTATTAATCGTCAATTCAAGTGGTTGCTCTAGTTCTGGAACATAATAAGTATCATGATAATCAGTACTTAAAGTAAAATTATTTTGTTCAGTGGTATCTAATTTCAACACTGAGTAGCTCGTCTTTAACCAGATATATAATTGATAAATTTCAGCCATGTCTTCTATTCTTTCTGTAATTTTTTCGTATAAGCTTTAATTAGTTTCGAATATTTATTCAATAATCTCTGCTTCTTAGCACCGGTTAAATGCGGATTATTGTTCGCTTGTGAATATAATTTAGTATACGAAAACAAGATTAATTGCTGATCTCCTAAGTATTTGGCAGCATCCAATGACTGGTTAAAATTGCCTTGTCCATCATAAATCCAATATTTTAAATAGTTAGGATCAGAATTCATATTTAGTGATTTGTTAATATTAGCTTTTTGTTGATGATTGAGATTATCAACATGAACATAAGATTTGGCGAGCATTAATTGTTGAACTTTCGGCATTTGTTGAACTCTAATTTTGCTCAGGTGATTAATGGCCTGATCATAATCTTGCTGCAAATAAGAGCCCGTTCCTTCAGCTAAGGATTGTTTTTGCGGCACAACAACCATTAATAAATAAATCAGCGCTAAACCGACCAGTGTCGTGACCACTGATTCCAATAAAAATCCCCAGTGATAAAGATTAAATTGCTTTTTTGAGGCGACGACTAATTGCTTCTGTTCAACAGTCAAAGCTTGTTGATACAAAACTTGTAGCTGCTCTTTTAAAGTGGCAACGCTTTTGGCACGAATGATTTTCTGATACTTCAAACCAGCAAAACTCTTATCAGCCATTAAGCCTTTATACAAGCGATTAAATGTATACTTATTGGCTAACACCATCACGATAAAAGCTTTCAATTGCTTTAATAAATGAGCATGCGTTGATGGCGTCACAATACCTACCGCTCCACGGTGTAAAACTTTGGGTCGTAAGTTGACGTCAAAAAAAATATTATCAGGGTGCACTACGGGCACAATTCGTGAATTACGTAATTGCCAAAGCTCTAGTAAATTCAAACATAAGCGAATTTTATCAACTCGCGATAAGTCGCTAGCCAATTGTTGAAAATTGTGCCAATCAGCAGCCACCTGATATTGCAGTTGCCAAGCTTGATCTTGTGGCTTGATTATTAATGGTACTAATTGATCTTGCTTTAATCCTAAATAATCAATCAATTGAGCATCTTGAACACTATCAGCCGTTAATTCTTCGGTAATGCTTCCTGATTTTAAATAATTGAATTGATATTGATAGCCATCAATTTCAAATCCTTGTCTTTGCTTAGCCAATTGCTGCTCCTCCACTAAAAAATTTGTAAAATATCGCCGTCTGCTAAAGGAAAGTCTGCTAATAAATCTGTGTTAACCAACAATAAGCTTTTCGTCTGCGCTTTAATTACATTAAGTAATCTTGTATTGAGAGCAATTGCTCGTTGAGCTAAATCATCAATTAAGAGCGCAATTAGTTGATTGACTGTCAATTGTATGGGCAGTCTCAAATCTTGGACATAATGATTCGCAGCTGGGATCAAAATGGTGACGTTAATATATTTCATCGTTTAAAAAATCTCCTAATCATGCGTTTGTGCTTCCCTAACCAACAACCGATGCCAATAAAAAATAATGCCAGCATCATTAATAGAATGTATTTCAGTTTTCGCCATGAATTAGTCTGCTGATGACGTTTGGTATGAGCTGCCGAAATTGATTCTGGAACTTGAAAAAGTCGTCCTTTGGTGTGTTGAACTAATAAATCTGGTTTAGCAGGCCATTGGTTAGTAAATAATTGCCGTTGCGTTAATTGCGTATTTTGTGAAAAACGCTGTCTTCGTTGGCGTTGTTGTTGCTCAAAACTATCCTGCCGAAAAAAGAAATCATTCGCACTCAGCTTAGCACTAGCTGAACTTGCCTCACTGGTATCTTGATTGCTGTTTAAAATCGTATTATTAATTGTCATCTTGCCGTCATCCAAAGACCTTCGGGCTGCCAAAAGATCAATATTTTGGAAACTCCATCCGCCAATAAGGATGATTACAACTAATAACCAGCTAAGTTTCAATTTCTGTAACATATAATTTTTCCTTAAATAACCAATTAACCATTAAACAAACTAATAGCAACACACTAAAAATCAGAATGATCAGGACATTATCTGCTTGATTAGTAAAAACATTTGAGTAAATGTCTTCTATTTGTTGAAATGGCGAAGTATATTTCAAAAAGAAACCAACTCCAGGACTTTTGGTTAAATATTGACCCAATGCCGGCGTGTAAAAAATATATTCAATAAAGAAGAAAACAAAAATAAATTTACCGACTGACCGCAAAAATTTGAATAACGCGATGGCGGCTTCAATCACTGTCGCTTGAATCAAAGTTTCGATTATTAACCACAGTTGTGGATACAAAAGGTGGCGCAATAACGGGCGCGTCGTCCAGGCCACTAAGAAACTAATTCCTAAAACTAAAATCAAAGCATATTGTTGGTACAACCCCAAACCGGTTGTCGGTAATTCCCAATGGTCTGCTACTTTAAATGGTTTAAGTTGGCGATTGTGCTGATCATTACCGACAATCAGCAACGCCGCAAAACCACCAATAATAATGTTAGCTAGTGTTAAAAAATAAGGAAAAATTGAACTAAGATTGCGAATTGTCCCCGCATTTTGAAATTTTAACGGCTGAGCCAGATTGCCGTAAATTTTGCGAGCAGCATTATCATCATTTTTAGTATTACTCATTGACTGACCAAAATTGTGATTGTAGTCAGCATTAGTGGCCACAACTTGCTGCCAATTATTAAGGAGTACCTTCGCTTGTTGCAGTAATTTATTACCATGCTGGACAAATGCTTTAGAATCATTATCAATCGTCGCTGTGGCTTGCGCTTGGTTCGTCAAGTTTTGATCTAATTGTTGCGATTGATTCAGCATTTGTTGTAAAGAAGCTTGTAATTGAGAATTTGTTTGTTCGGCCTGTGTACTACTTTGTTGTGCCAATTTCATCAGTGGCGAAAAATCTAACGGTGCGGGGTCACTTAACAATTGTGTATTGAACTCAACGACCGGTGAAATCATGGTTTGATGTTGCCGGTAACTAGCTAATTGTTCCTGATATAACTTTTGAATCTTAACAACCAATTGTTGAAAATCCGCCTGCGCTTGGTGGTTTTGTTGTAATTGTTCCTCATACTGCGTTTGTAATTTAGTGATGGAATCTTCAGCACTATGCACGTTGATTAAAATGGCTAATAATTTTTGTTCTAAATTCGCATCAAACGTAGAAACAGTCTTTGCCGGTACTGCAGCTGTTGTCTTGGGCTCTAATTGTAGGCTATTGAACGTAGTGATGAATGTATAAGCCTGATTTAAAGTAATGATGAAGTCCAAATATGGTTGACTTAAATTGCCACTGTGATTCTGAACCAAGTTACTGAGTATTCCTTGCGTTAGTGCTGGAGCATCAATTGTCATGGCATAATTGACGGGTTGCTCAGTCAAAACTTGCGGATATAAAGTTAAGCTTTGTTGGTCGCCCAAATTATTAATAGCTAAACCTTGATCTTGAATAACTACTGGCAAATTATTTTCTTCCAACTGACGTGCTAGGTTATTGAGGTCAACTTGGGTACTGCTGATATTCAAAAAGACGCTTTGATGGGCTGGCAGATTTAACACTAGGGGTTGATTAGCTGGTGGTAAAGTTGCTTGTTGAAGCGCAACTTCTTGTCCTTGAAAGGAACCTGTTGTTTGAAAGTTATTGACAGCAGCCCACTCGACTTGTAATCTTTGAGTTTGCTCTCTCGTTAACTCACCGTCACGACTGATTTGTTGCAAAATTTGACTACTATTACTAGGTAGTTGCGTGATGGCTGTATTGATCATTGTTTGCAATTGCTGCCGCACAGAACTAACTTGTTCATCACCAACTACACTAGTGCCATCGGCGTTACCTACTGCATTGGATTGCAATGTTACTAAACATTGATTTAATTTATCCCGAGTTAACCCCAATTGTAGCTTTTGATTTTGTAATTCTTGAACCAGCGCAGCATCAGTCTCTGATAACCAAACAGGTGAATTCAATAAGTCACTAATTTGTTTTTGCATAGCTGGAGCTTGTAATTGATTCAAATTAAAATAGTCATCATTGATAATGGTTTGAAAAGCATCATATTGATTAGATACTAAATCTAAAAAGTGCTGATTATTAGCTTGAATTACAGAATTAGCTTGCGTATTAAGTTCATTTAATTGCTGATTAGCTTGACTTTGCAGCTCTTGAGCTTGGGTATTAATTTGTTGCAAGCCATTAATGCCTTGATTTTGCAATAAATTTTGTAATTGCTCAGCACCTGCATTATCCTTCGAATTGCTGACTGGATTATCGCTAGCATTGGGCTGCGTCTGACTATATTCTTTAATCAAAGCAGCCAAGGGATTATTCAGGTTACTTTTTAAATTACTACTCAACTGTTGTTCATTAATATTAACTACTTCTAGATGTCTTTGCGCTTGGTGCAAGTTAAACAAAATACTAGCTAGATACATTTCTGTAACTTTGTAATTGAGTTTATTTAAGATTTGATTATTCAATTGTGTAATCTTATTGCGTAAAGTAGGATTTTTATTTTCACGAATTTTATATAAAACCCGAATCTTTTTAAAATCAGCCGCTTGAAACTGGAGAATCTTATTAGAAAAATTAAATGGTAAAATCACAATCAAATCATACCGTCGATGCTTTAAGCCATTTTCAGCAACATCACGTGGAATGGAATACCACGAAATATCATGGTTGCGCGTTAATAGGTTGACAAAATCTCGGCCAAAATTATATTGTTTGCCATTAAATTGACCACCGTTATCTTCATTAACTAAGCCTACTTGCAATACTTTATTCGCATTCGGATCTTTGGTTTGCTTAGTTCTGAATGCAAATAAGGCAATCGTTAAAGTCACTAATATTATTAAAATAATCGCGACAATATTTTTATTGTTGGTTTGTATAAAATGTAATAGTCGTTTAATCAAAAACCTATCTTCCTGTACTATCATAGTTGAGTCATAGCTGGTTAAATTACTTAATAAACCAAGGTTATAAAGCTATGTACGGACTTTTATTACTTATGTAACGCCAAGAGCGATCCTTAATAAACCACTCTTGACTAAAACTAATTAACTCCAAGCTTGACCAATTTGATTATCAGCATCTTCCATTGCTTGCGCTGACTTATCCAACTGCGCCTTAATTTCTCTGAGGAGCTGTGAAAATTGTGTTACTTTTCCGGATAATTCTTGAAATTTCACATCATACTTTTCAAAAGCATTCCCCTTCCATTCAGCGCGAATTTGTTCCTGAGTACTCTTTAAATCACTCAATACGTTATCTACACTGTCCGCTCCACGTGTATAATGCGTTGCTTGTGATCTCAGTTCTTCTGGTGTAACGGCTATTTGTCCTGCCACAGTAATCCCTCCTAAATTTAAACCTCTCAAAAAAGAGATAAGCATATTATATCAATAATATTAAAATTTTCATTATTTTTTTAATATTATTTTAGTCAATTATTAATATAAAAAGAACAGATTGTTATACTTTAAGAAAAGGCAAAGTTGAATTCTATTTAAATTTTCGAATAATGTACTAACTACTAATTTTTATAGTCAAAATTAATAGATTAGCATTGATAGCTTGAGTTAATTACTGCTAAAAGAACTAAAAAATAATAATAACTATTTATTATTCAATAGAATGTTCAAACGTCAGCTTCAAAATTACAATACAAAAAAAGTGTTGCTGAAATCATTCACCAACACTTCAGATAATTCAAATATTTTAATAAAACTTCAAGCCACATTATTTCTAAAGCTAATTACTTAATTGTCCCCTTTGTAACTTTTATTTTTAGCACATTCTTTTTATTATGATTATTTTGCAGACGCTGGATCGTTTGGCGCTTGAAAAAACTAATGTTGAGTTTACCTGTTTTTACTAAATGGACATCAGAAGTTCCTTTATCTAAGTCTAAGGCTAATTCATCACCATGAAAAACATTCTGCCCGAGCAATTTAGTGTTCTTCAAAGTGACTTTCATCTTCAAATCTTCAAAATTAATATTAGATCCATTTAAAACAGCATCTTTGAACTTCAAATTTGTATCATCAAAGCCATCACTAATGGTAGTAACATTAGTTAAATGACACTGATCAAATTGGTATTGACCATCATCATCATCAAACGCTACATTATTGAGGTTACTATTTTGTACCTGATAACGACCACCTTCGTTATCAATCCTCAACCTTTGGGTGACCACCAGATTTTGCAAGTTGTACTGAGCATCAGAAGAATCTATCTTCAGTTGTTGAATGGACAAGTCATTGAGAGTCACCTGACCGTCGTCTAAACCAAGGTCTAACTTTTTGATAGCATCTTTGTTCGGTACCGTAATCGTAATCGTCGGTTTGGGTGAACTCAGCTTCACATGTTTGCGCACCCCATGATTTTTTTGTTCAATATACAAGTAATGATCTTGATTGCGAAAAGTTATAATATGATAGTTTGTCGGGAAATATGCCCGAAACTGTTTGCCTTGTTTGATATTGACATTGGCATCAACAATACCAATATGAACATGATCAAAGGGCTGATTACTTTGATATGTTTGCACATTAGCAGCTAAGGACGTTGCACAATTATTGTTTACGCCTATCAAGACAGCAAACAATAATAGCACAATTGATATTAAGTATTGAATATAATATTTTGACTTCATTAAAAATTTTCTCCCCAAATAATTCAAATGATAAACATAAAAAGGTTAAGGCAACAATAAAAGCGAATTAAGCATTATTTAATTGTTCCTTCTTCAACCTCAATTTTTAATCGGTTATCTTTGCTCTGATTATTCTTTAAATTCTTAATTAATTTTCGTTTTGGTGCATTGACTGTTAATATGTCATCGTCCATTAAGCGTACATCAGGATTAATCTTGCCCAAAGTT
>NZ_JBYLUB010000004.1:0-92192 GCF_058107205.1 Bombilactobacillus sp. ESL1097
TAGCTCATAGGACTCTGTACGTGGGTATTATTTTGACACCTATTTTACTAATTATTTTACTGGTACTATTTTGACACTGCACATATTCGTCCTATTTCGCTATCAATTTTCAACATTTTTTTAAATTTTCCATTCAATTTTTATTACTCTTTCAAGTGGTTCAGGCGCAAGCGCCTAAATTCGCTCTAAAACCACCGTCATTTGATTTTTACTTGTTCTAATGTAATTATTCGTATTTGCAATTTAAACGGCTTAAATGCGCCATTTTTTAAGCTAAATAAAAAGCCTGCTATAAATTAGCAAGCCTTTCGTTGATAATTCTTACCATTTTTTACTTAAAACATGTCGGAAACAACACTAGAAACTTGCTCTCTAAGTTCTTCAGGCAAGTGATATAGTGCTTGAGAATGATTTCTAGCACTCAAATCTAAAGTTCTAACATGTTGTAGCAAAATAGTACCTTTTACATATTCATTTTGAGGTAATTCCAAATAAAATGGGCTATTTCTAAAGTAAAATTTTTGGTATTTTGGGGAACTTGATATTGGTGCTATTACGACAGTATTAAAATAATCATTATACAGATTATTACTTACTATAACGCAAGGTCTTGTTTTTCCCTGTTCGTGTCCTTTTACCGGATCTAGGTTAACAAACAACACGTCGCCTTGATGACAATTCATCTATCATTTAACTCCTTTAATTAATCTAAGATTTCTTCTCCAACGTCATTTCCCCAATCCACTTCAGAAGTTCCATAATTCATCGGAATATTACTTAACTCTCGTGCTTCTTTTTCTAAACTCCAAGTATCCTTACGCTCTTTTTCCAGCTTAATTTCATTGCCATCTACTTTAAATACAATTTCCGAATTAGCACTAACATTTAACAAATCTCTGATTACTTTAGGGACGGTGACTTGTCCTTTTTCACTTACCTTAGCTTTAGCTTCTAACGGCATCTTGTTAGCCATCTTCAAATTTCTCCTTTCATTTTCCTACATTTATTATACCATAAATTCATACTTTTTCTTTACTTTTTCTTTACTTTTTCTTTACTTTTTCTTTACTTTTTCTTTACTTCTGCATTACTTTCTTCAGTAACATGATACTTCTACTTTAAATATACGGTTTTCTAAATACGGTTTAAAATAGCCGTCATTCAATTCTTATTTCTTAATATGCAATTACACTCATTTATAATTTAAATAGCTAAAACCCGCCATTTTTCAAGTTAAATAAAAAGCCTGCCACTTTTAGGTGACAAACTTTACATAGTTATTCATTCTAATCAATCGAACTCTGGGTCAAATCTGTTTGGTAACCTGCTTTCTTTCCGCCGGCGTATGCTACTGCGTTTTTGACGTTTGGATCAATTCTATGCTCTTTAACATCCTTATTCTCGTCAAAATCACTTTGAACATTTTTATCAACTTTAATCATCAATTCAAACTTACTTGACTGTTCCTTAAAGCGCTTGTTCAAACCAGACAAGAACCCAATCAAATAGCTATTCTTAACTGCCATTGTTGTAGCACGATTGCGGGTTATTCCAGATTCAGCATAATATTCATCAGTGAATCTTTTAACTCTATACAGCATGATATTAACAGCCAATTGATACATACTTTTAGCCAATTCAACATCTTGTTCATATCCAAAATAAATTAAGCTAGTGTTGTAGCCAACTTTATGGTAGTAACTAATAACTTTAAAATTATCAGCTATCAAATTAGCTAATAGTTTTTTCCAGACGCTAACTCTCATGCCGCCATCAATAACAGTTTCAACAATTTTCTTAACATCTTGTTCAAGATCAGCTCCATCAACTTCTGATTTATCAATATTGTATTTAACCATTAATTTTTGCGCCATAAGAAAAGCCGACTGGCTTTCGTCATCTTGCTTCTGGTCTTTAGCAATCGCCAACAGTCCCTTAATTTTACTTACGATTTTATCATTTTTTGAATACTTCATTTTTCCTGCTCCCTTATTATTCGTTAAATTGAATTGCTAATTCGTTTTGAATTAATTATCTATTTTCTTGCTGCTTGAAACTGTTTTTGAACTGCTGCCAAGTAATCTAAAATGTCTTGAGAGTTCAAGTTATTCTTGGTTCTCTGTTGATACTCAACGTTCAACTTTTCCAACGTATTTAAAGCATTAAATTGACTATCGTTTAGATTACGTTCTGGAATATCTTGCGTAACTTTAAGAAACTCTCTCAAACTAATGCTGCTCATTGAACCATCAAAAAAATCAATCGTTGCTTTTCGAAACTCTGGTGCAAACAGATCAGTTAGTTGTCCTTGAGAATTAACCGTGTAAGTTACTAATCCAAATACTCCGACTTTGCTTTCAATAAAACTAACCACGTCTTGAATTGACTGTTCCGTAATAGCCAATGCAACTTCTTGACTGGCGGCGCTTGAAGCTATGCCGATTTTGAATTTCTTTAAACTATCTGGTGTATCAGAAACTCCTTCAATAAATTCCATACTTTGTTCAAGAGTCCCCCAATTACATACGCCAACCATCTTTGAAGTATTAGCAATATCTTGTAACACTAAATTGTTAAATTCTTGATTGTATTCGAACAAAGTTCCTGCTACATATTCTCTATCTAGTTTTACGGCTGTTGCCATCATAATTTTCTTAGTCATAATCTCAATTCTCCATTTTCTGCTTGTGTTTTATTGTTTTTATTGTTTGTTTGAATTACTTTTCATAAGGTTCATTCCAAAGCTATCAAGGGTAATCAAATAGCAAGTTCATACAAAAACTATTCAAATTAACACCACCTTTCAGTTGCTAATCAGTTGCCCGCCACGCCATGCCAAAAAGCTTTTTTCGCTTTTGACGCAAAGCATTAAACCACCAAAGAGGGTGATTGCAAGTGTTGCGCTAGCGCAAGGTTCAGTTTTTGGTGCAGCCAAAAAGTTAACCGGCACTTGCAATCACTTGGAACCCGTTGCTGGCTTTGCTTTAGGCGCGTTAGCGTGGTTCCTGAAGCAAAGATAGGCTACGGGTTCCCTTTGGTGGTTAAAGCCCAACCGCTAGGGTGGGCGTATGCGGGGCGCAAAAGTGAAAAAATGTGGGTTATGAACTTGCTTTTGAACTTGGGTTTGGGTTGATGTCCTGATTAGAATAGGAGCTTTTTTGCGTTTGAGTTTGCATTAAACAGTTAAAGAAAAAAATTGCAACGTGGGGCGCTCTAGCGCCTAGAATTAGTCTTTGTCTTGCAAAAAAGACTAATTCGCCACTTGTAATTTATTTAGAAGCTGTTGATGTCCGTATTTTCCGTATTTGCGGGTTTCAAATAAGGATATTTACAGCTTCTCTTTAACTATTTAGCCCGCTGTAGCGGGGGCGTAATGCTTACTCAATGCAAAAAAGGATACTTAAACTAATGAAGCAGCAAAGTTCGACAACTCGGTGATGCAAGCGGGGTGATGCTAGTAAGCCAACAAATGCTGGCTAAAAATAACAACAGAAAGCAAAACTATATGTACTGGAGCAAGCTAAAACTAAATAACAGAAAAAACCAAAGATAGTAAATTCGGCATTGTTGATGTCTTTTGTTGCGTTGATGCTAGCTAGTTAATGTACGTAAACTAAACAATAATATTGGCTAAGCGGGTGAGAAGCTTCGACTTAATGTCGGGCTTTTTCATTTGGAATTAATTAGCTTGATTGCTTTATATTTACGAACATTATTTTTTGGCCAGCATTAAATTGTTAGCTTTTATATTTTTAAATAGCCTTGCCCAAACTTAAAATCTACGTTATTTAACGTATTTTGCTAACATTTATCATCTCCTACTAAATTGTTAAAATATTTAGTTGCCACGCCAGAACCAAAAGAGCAGTTTTTTCAAAAAAATCACCTGGCACTTGCATTCTGCTAGCTGCTCTTTTGTGATTAAAGCCCAACCAACAGGTTGGGCACTGCGTGGCGAAAAAGCAAAAATGATTGAACTGTTATTGCTGATGAAATGAAACTTATACTAAAAAAACCGCATGATCCTTTTAACGAAGGACATGCGGTTTATATGAATCTTTAACATTAACTTTGAGTACTATTATCAGCAAAGGAACCATGGTTCCTACTTTGAAATCAAATCAACCTTTGCTTTCTTTTCGGAACTTCATATAATTTCTTAGAACTCTCGCCGATTCCAGTATGCGATTTTTTAGGACTCTTAGAGGTTCCAGCCACATTACACCAAACACTGATTGAAAGCTAAGTTCAAATACATAGGATACTAACCAAATACTGCAAACTATGCATAATATAAAAATAAGAATAGTAATTAAAACAAACAATATATTTTGAATCAGCATCAACACGATTACCTCTTTTTAGATAACACACCTAATCCAACTTCATCTCAACGACATTATTTCTAACGTCATTCGAAAAAACTTTATGATTATTTGAAATACCACATATTGACTCTATTAAACTTATTGGATACTTTATTCCATAATTTTTCTGTATTTGATCAGCAATTTCATTTAAATTCAATACATCATTATTTTGTAAAATCATTACAGCTTGGTTTAAAGTGGCTGGTTGAATCATTTTAAAGTCTGGATCCTTTTCGTATTCCTCAATACCTTTGTTGCTCTTTTTATACTCATCTAATTGCGACATTAATTGAGTTAGGGTACTTTGTGTACTAAATTGAAAACTTCTAGAACGCAAAATAATTTTTTCAGCTGATACTTTCCATTTCTGCTTCATACGAAAGACATCATCTATTGACCTAATATTGTTCATCTCTTTTTGAACTTGAGTAGTCGGTGGTAATAACAAAGCATCTGCAAACTCCTCTGCTTGTTTTCTTAAGTCAAATAGCTCCATGCTATCTAATTCTAAAGGATTGTAATTTCCCATATGCAAGAGCATGTGTCCTAGACCTTTTGATAAAGCCCATTGCTGATCAAAAACTGAAATATTTGAGCCAGTGGCAAGTAAGTAATACTTGACTTTATTACCCAAATTAATATCTTGAACTGATCTACATGTCGCCATTCCTGAAGTATCTTTATATGGATTACTTATCCAAGATGGTAAGGTAACTACTAAGTAACCGTTATGCTGTAACTTGTACAGTAAATTATCAGCAGGATCTGAGCCTAATCCCCATTCCATTCTTAAAGCCATTGCAGCGTCAACTGGTTTCATTTCTGATAAGTAACCAAGGTCACTATTTAAGCTTGAAAAGTTTAAGTAGTTTTCGAAATAGTCTCTCAGTATACAGACTACTTTTAAGTAGAAATCAACAGGTGCCTTTACTGAAGCAACATCAACATTATTATTGGAACTATAAAATGTACTCTCATCATTGACGATCACTTTGTCAGTTCCATAAAAGAAATCCTTATCTAACCCAAGTTCTTTCATTAGCACAAATATTTTGTCCTCGTTGGGCATCAAAATATCATTCTCGTACTGACTCAATATCTTATTTGAAACTGATAGAAGACTTGCTAATTCACTAATTGTCATTCCTTTGTAATGCCTAGCTTCTGTTAACCTTTTTCCATTAAATAAACCATTGTTTTTCGACATTTCATTCATCCAATTAACAATTCTTTCTCTCTAACTCTTTGGCAAATACTTTTTTAAACTTCTTATCGAAATCTTCCTTGTTATCAGATAATTGCATAACACCTATTAGTTTAGCCAAATGCTGATCAAGTTGTGGTAGCCCTATATTTTCCGTTAAAAATTGAAAGTTTATGTGTCCCCCATAGACCGTACCATTTGAAGATGTAGTTAAAGGAGTCTTCTTTCTTATTTCTTCCACTACTTCATAAGAAAATATGCCATATAAATACTTATTAGTAAAATAACCTATCAATTGAGGGTATTTTGTATTTGTAGGATCAAATGTTTCTAAAATACCATATAATCTATATATTTCCTCATAATATTCTTTTGGGAAATATGGCATATATTTCAGTAAATCTTCCGAAACATATGATTGTAATAATTGTAAAAGAGCCTGGCTTTCACGATCGTACTGATAGTCAGTAGCTTCATCAATTAAAGCCACCATACCTACTTTAGCCAAAGATCTAACGATTATTAAAGACTTTATATACACTTTTTCTTGTGTTTTAGTTAATGAACCTTTTTCGTGTGCTTCTATATATAAATCAGCTATTTCTGGAATCACCGATACATCATATGCTTCTGATATTTTACCATTTTTAGCTTTATATTTAATTGGAAGAAGCTTTTGTCTCAAGTCTTCTGAAATAAACTGAATTAAATTTTCTGCACCTATGAAAGCCGGATAATCAGATAATAATTTACTTCCTCTTTTTGATCCACCCACAGCCCTAAATACATTAGATGCCGTAACTAGTCGTTTACCACTTTTAGTTACCATACAGTTTAAAATAACATTACCTAATTCTACTTTTCTTAAATGTGTGATTATTTCAACCATTTTAATCTCCTTATAAGGATAATAGCTACATTATAGGTATAATTTTTTCCGTATTACCAATATTCGGATAAAGCTTTGCATCATTAGAAACTAAAACACCATAGAAAAGATGATAATCAAATAAACTAACTATTAATAGTAAACTATTATTGGATAAGATCTTTGGAGCTATTTGATGCATATGATAATTGTTTGGTAATTTGTATCTCAATAAATTGGTATATTCATTGCAATTAGGTGTATCTATATTGCTAACATACTTAGAAAGATCAACTTCAATATTCTGATTCTTCTTTATTCTATTCTTACTCAAATTTAAAATATCTCTAAATTTACGACCGATAGGATCATCAAAATAAGATTCATAACATTCGTTCATAAATTCATATGCAATTTTCAAAATTTCTAAAGGAATTGTTGAAAAATCTGTTTGGAATTCTAAATAGATTTGATGTTCATCTTTTTTGTTTTTGTCTACTTTTATATGTCCCTCATTACGTCCTTTATTAAAAATTTCATTAGCCTGTTTACAAATTTGCTCCTTTGAAGTGCCTTTTGGATAATTTTTTTTTAATATTCTACATAATTTTTTTTATATTCTTTCTCCGCTGTTGGTTCATCTTTTGCATTAACACTAATATGCTGAATATCTTTTCCTTTTACTTCAGTAACAATTTTCGGATCACTATTTTTATCAAGCATATACCTATGAATAACAGTAGGCTTTTTTAACGAATTATTTTCATTAGTAAGTTCAGTAAGTTCGCTTTTATCAACGGTTACAAATTGATCAATAATAGGAGGTACTTTTCCTTTATGTCCTTTTAAGAAAAATTTTTGTCTATATTGAAGAATTTTCCTGTCATTATTAAAATTTCCATCAATTGTTTCACCAAATTGATTATTACATTCCCTGCAAACCTTATGAGTAATCAATGAACCATCTTTTCCAGGGCCACTAATAGCTTTAGGAATAATATGCTCCAAACTTGGGTCTTTTTCTTGTCCACAGAAAATACATTTAATTTTAGGTATAATCATTTAGCCTCCTATAATTAACAAAAAAATTCAGAAATCGTTTACTACGATTAGTATACAATATTCTCCGGACGAATTATTTACACTCATCTTCTCCGTAAAAGAGAACTCCTACTGTATTGTCAAAGCCAATATCTCCTAACTCAATCGCTAAAACTTCATCATCGCCATCGCCTAATTTCAACATATTGTCTATATCTTTAGTTTTTCCAAAAACATATTTGATTCCTGTCTCAGATTGAACATCAAAGAGTGAATATCCCAGCATAACCATAGCAATGTTTGGATATGCATCAGATGAATTTGAGTAAGTTAAATAAGCTAATATTTGAAATGTAATTAACAACGTTATTATTGAAAGAGGTCTTTCATCTACCAAGAATACACATATCATTGGTATCATGTACATTGATATATTCTTAATATAACCTGAATTATAAGTCCTTTTTAGTTTGCACTTTGTTGTCCCCAATGTCTTTGAAAATTTAAGTGTACCTTTAATAGCTAATATAGCCTCAAATAGTGCGGCTATTGAAGCTACAAATAGAATGATTGCTACGCAAAACGTAATATTCCATCCAGAATTTCCCAGCTTGGAATTATTTTCAAGATACGATAAACCCATATACAAAACTAGACAAAGATAAAGTGGAAGATAGGACGATAAATAATAGCATTGTCTAAACATCCTTTTTGACGATCTAAACATATAATGTAACGCCTCCCAGCTATTTTTTCTTACGTTGTTTTTCTAAAATGTAATCAACAAATACAGAAAATGCAGACAACACCAGTAGAATTAAAGTAACCATTATTCCATAAACTGAATGAATTACTCTTTCTGCAATAAGATCAAAAACAGCCGCTGCAAATAGAAGTGCTGTACTCCAAGAATTCAGAATCATCCTTGTTTTATTAGAAATTGCCTTGAATTTTGGTAAGTCAATACAAATCAAGGAAATAACCACAAATATCGTACCCATTAAATAAAAAATCATTGAAGAGTAAGTTCCATCAACATCTAGAATTTCGTGAACCAAAAAGTAAATATTAAGTACCAATATCAGTACTTGTATTAAATAAGTTAATTTCACAAATTTATGACTCATTATTTATTCCTCCATCCTTTGCATCCAATTTATCAGCAATATCTATCAACGTATTCAAAGACTTAACATAAGCTTCCTTCTTTTGCTGACTCATCTTTTCAAGAGGTGGTAAGTCAAACCAAGTACCTAATATTTCTTGTCTTTCATCATCTTGAGATTGTTCCATATTCATCTTCCCGTTACTCCCTCCAAGCGTTAAATCAATCAAAATTTATCAATCAAACTCTTAACGTTATTAAATTCAACCATCAGTTCTTCAGTAAATCCAAATAGTTCTTGAAAGAATTCTTTTTCGACCATAAATTCATCAACAAATTGATTGAAAGGCATAATACATACATTGATCATTTTCATGAGTGCTTGTATTTTTCTATTCTTAATAACAGGAATCTCTGAGTCTAATGGCTCACTGTGTGTGTAATTCTTTTCTTTCATATTAGTCCAACACTTATAGTGATCATCATTACTGATCAAACCTATATCAAACAGTCTGCGCTCAATATTTGCTATTGAAACCCGATACAGCTTCTTTCCAATATCATATTGGTCAGGATCAGTATAATCGGATATTGTCAGTGTTATTCCTTGCATTTGCTTTCTTGGAATTAAAACTGCTCTTGCAAAATCATCAGCCTCTTGATCATAAGATCTTAAATCATCTCTTGATAAAACACCAAAATTAACGTCTGAATGAAGTATCAAATGTCCTAATTCGTGTGCAACCTCAAATGCTATCTGGACAGAACTCTTATTTTTAGTGTCTAGAACGATCCATGGACGTTTTAAGGTATTATCTTGTTTTCTAGTCCAAACGCTATAAGTTCCAATATTTTCATCTTGTTGATCCAAAACATACACGCCTGCTCTTTCTACATACATCAAAAAATATCTATTTTGAGATATTTCAAATAATTTTCTGATCATTTCTGCAGTTAGCTCAATTACTTCTTTACGATCGGTTTGTTGAATTTCTATCTTTTTACGTTCTTGCAATGCAGTTTGAAAAACAATAGTCGGTATATTAAAGAAAGATTCACCTGTTTGAACTATAGAATCAGCAAAATTCAACCTCATTGATTCCCTATGACTCTGTAAGCGATTCTCTCTATTAATTACTCTGAAAGACATAAAATCTTCAGGAACAGTTTTTTGAACAAAGGATTTACTAAATAAGAAGCCATTCTTAATTTTGAATAGCTTAATTATTTTAAGTATTTCTGACATATTAGGAGTAGCAACATCCCCCTCATACAGCCTAACAGTTGCTTCTGGAACGTTTAAAATATCTCCCAACTCTTTTACAGACAATCCTTTAAACTCTCTCAAAAGCTTTATATTTTCTCCATACATGTGAATTACTTATCCTCCTGCATCATTATTACTGTTTTTAACCACATTCTTTTGACTATATATCATGTAGAAACCTATCGCTAAGATTATTAAAAAAGCAAAGGTTGCTATGATCAGCAATGGCACACTAACTAATTTTCTTACCATTCCATGAGAAACTCCCTGATTTAAATAAATAGTACCGTAAATTATAAGTACTTGAACAAGAGCGTGAAGTAAAGTTGCTAACGTTCCAATTACACCTACAGCAGATAAGCAATACCCAAATAATCTTTTACCATTTTTACCAACAGCATTGTACTTGTTAGACACAAACTCTTTATCATAAATTACATTTTCTTTAGATCTTTTATCAGTACTTTCTATTGCTTGTCTCAATGGAAAAGATGCCAAAATACATAAAATTGCAGAACCTATCAAACCAACTAATCCTTGCATCAGATTTAAAGCCACATCCGATCCATTGGTTAATAACAAAATTTTAAAAACTAAATAGAAACAGTACAATGCTGAACATAAAATTAACAGTGTCCCCAATATAGAAACAAACTTGCTGATTTTCAATAAACCCTGATCATTATTTTCGGGTACGAATTTCTTAAGGTTCAAATTAGTAACCTCCCTTTTGAATTTTTACCGAAAATACTAGTGTTTTCTGCCGCCTATCTTAACATCACTAATAATTCTTCTTTATTCACTTACTTTTCTTTTTCAAAAAAACATTTTTAATGTGTTCCTTACACTCCAAGGAATCTGTTTTCTCCTTTAAAAGACTAATATACGGATTGAGATTTTAAAGTTAGTCACTGTAATTTGATAGCCTTTGTTTAGACATACTTTCTATTCCCTTTATTTAAATAATCAATAACTACCTTTTAATCGTCTGTTGTCTCCCACCATTATTACTTCATCTGATAAATACTTAATTCGTTCCATGATTCTAGCAGCTTTGATTGGTTCAACGTCTCCACGTTGATTAACGGATAAATGTTTTTGAAGATCATTCATTTTAAAGTTAGAAGAAAAGAACGTCGTCAGCTGTTCTTGCATTCTGTACTGAAGAATAACACCTAATACTTCATCACGAATCCATGAACTCAATGATTCTGCACCAACATCATCCAACATCAATACTGGTACAGTTTTAATCTCGTCAATCTTCTTCATTACAGAATTATCACCAATTGCACTTTTCATTTGAACAGCAAAAGTTGGAAAGTGCATCATCAAAACCTGAGTATGATTTCTAACTAGTTCATTAGCGATTGCTCCTAACAAGTAAGTTTTGCCAATTCCAAAGTCTCCAGCTAAGTAAAGTCCGGGAACGAACTCATCGTTCTTGGAAAAATTCAGAATAAATTTCATGGCTGCCATTAAAGCCGACTGTCTTTTCTTAGATCCTTTACCAAAGTCTTCTAAACTAGCCGTTCTTATATCACTGGCCATGTTCATTAACTGAAATTCTTGCTGATACTGCTGCTGTTTTTGTTTGGCAATTCTACTTTCATCTGGAACATATGCTACATAAATCATCTCATTCTTAAATTCAAGCTTAGGAACATATCCTTGAGTCATCTTTTTAGTAGCTTTTTTAGCTTGAACATATTCATAAATTTCTGGCGCGGCATTAGCTATAATTGTTTTGTTCAATTTATCTTTATTAGTTCTTACAAAATATTGCACATCAGGATCATTCATCGCATTAACTAAAAGTTCTCTATATCGGACATCAACATTACGATCCTTCATAATTTTCTCAATTACTTTTCCTATTTTTTCCAATTAAATAACCCCAATATCAGTTCATTCACATTAAACACAATTCCTAAATGGCGTTATGCTTACCAGCTTTAATTTTGTTCTGAGCAGACAATTCAAAGGGTGTTTGTAAAACTTTTACGGAATTATCTTGATTATCTCTGTGTTCTTGAGAGTGCTTTTTCATTCTACGTAACTTCTTTTTAACTTCTAATCTTTTTTTCTTTCTGTGCATACCATTTCCTCCATTAACTCAGCAACTCAGCGTATAGTTAATATTTATTAATACGTGGTTGTTTCAATAAAATATCTTGTACTGCTGTTTCTTTAACATCATCAATATTTCTAATAACCTTTGGTACTTCTTCGCTGTAGTCTATCAAAACCCAATCGAAATGATCTGTTAAAACTAATTCGTAGCAAAATGGTTTTATTAAACAATTAATTGCCTTAGTAGAAGCTTTAGTATTATTTATAATTCCATCAATTCCCATTTTTATTCTCCTATATTAATCATTCATTTAAGCCCTTTAGCTTTAGAGCTTTTTTATTATGACCAGAAATACAAAAAGTACATCTTACTTAAAAGCGATCGATTGCAGTTGATCACAAGCAGACTTAGCTATACTTTCTAGGATTTGAGTCTTAGCGCTAATTGATACTTGCTTTTTAGATGGATTTCTAATGGTCTTTACAGTACTTTCTTTAAGATTGCAGGTTATTACTCCTACTCCACTAAAAACTAAAGTGTGATATTCAGGATCGCTCTGCAATTCTTCAAATAATCTTGAAGTTACAACTAAATAATTATAATCTCCCCAAAAACTCAAATTAGCTTTGCTGTGAAAATCGGATTTAGTTACTTTTATTTCATAGCAGCGAACAATTCCTCTATTATCAAAAGTCACAAAGTCTACCCGCTCTTTATTCGTTTCATAAACTGGATTTCTGAGAGTCACTTCGTTGCAACCATAAACACCCTTTTTTAGGGTATATTGCCTTAACATAAATTCAACTTTATTAGTTTCAATAGTTTTCATACTTTTACCTGATAATTAAATTACATTTTTAACTCAGTTGCTTTAAGGTTGAATGCTGATTAAAAAGACATCGCATCTTTTCATAAGTTCCAATTGCTAAAATATCACCATCATGGTGCTCATATTGTTCATCAGAAATTTTATTTGACCATTTGTTAATATTTGGTTCTTCTCTATAGCCAAATACTATATAATCCCCTACATTAATGATTTTCATCAATATAGAATCATCACTATCTGAAACAGCTACAATTGCAGAAACAGGCCCAGTATATTTTTTAAATCCTATATAGCCATAGCTGTATTCATCAAGAAAAGTTTCTTTAACCTTAAAAATGTAATTACTATCTTCAATCAACTTATTATGTTCTTTAACGTCATTAATTAATTTGATACCCATGACCACGTAATTATCACGTTGTTCAAAATTAGTAATATACGTAACTTTTGTTAAAGCAAAATTTCCCGTATACAAATTGTTTTTTGAATCAAATTCACGTAACTTCAAAGTATCTCCTACCTGAAAATTACGATCATTTCTCCTAATTTCAAACGTCTTTTTGCAACTCATTACATCTTCAAAGTATTTCTTATTTATTTTTAACTCATGAACAGTCATTCGTTACCTCCTAGGGTAAGTAGTTGAAATACATACTCACCACTTAATTTCAGAACTTTAGCAATCTCTACTGGCTTGAATCCTTCATCAAATAATTCATTTACTTGCTTGAATCGATACTTTCCCTCTGATGATTCAACTTCTTTTAATAAGGGAACAATGACATCTAATTGTTGCGAACGAGAAACATTTAAGGAACTCATATGACATTCTTCGATCTTCCAGCCTTTTACTCTCTTTTTCTTTAAGATGAAGTTATTAACGACCTTATCAGATGAACCTAAAAATTTTGCAATATCCTTAACGCCTTCACTGTAATAAATTTTGTCTCCTTTAATTATCATAAATTGATAATCTTTAGGTGGAATAGATCCATGCCTAAAATAGATACCCTCAATCTTTTGAACACCTGTCTTAAAGCGATTGGCTGCCTCTTTAAGAGAAGCATTATTTTTCTTAATATAAGAATTTATTTTCTGAAGTCGTAAACAACCTTTTGTCTGTTCATCTGGTGTAAAATCACTGGCAACATGTTTTTGGACAATTTCTAAACGAGGATCATCATCCGGAACATTAGATATATTGCCAAATTCGTAATCCAACTCCTTTAAAGTTGGTAAAACATCCTTAACTTTATCCATTATTCAATCACTTTCCCTTTAATAAAATTTTCAATTATACAAGTAACCAGAGATACTGTAATTTTTAGTTTTACTATTTTTATTTTCCATAAACTTACTCAAATAGGATTACATTCGTAATAAACTACTTGATCGACTAATTTCTTAAGTTCTTTAGTAACAAATTCAATGTTTTTGTACGTTCTATTATTAGGTAAAGAATCAATTATTTTTCTTAGCTGTTTGTCAGCAGCTGGTAAATAGTCATCAGAATGACAGCAATCAAATCCTATCTTCCAATCACCATCTGGAAAAATTTGTGAAAATGTTATTCCACCATGAACATTTAATGAACATAGTGCACCGTTCAAATCAAAAGTATCTGTTTGACCATATAAATCATTTGAACGTGTTATTGTTACATAACCGCATAGGTATCCTAACTCTTGACGAACAATCTCACATTTATATTCCTTATAATACAAGCTCTTATAATCAGGTTCTGATTTCCACTCATTCTTACCCATCAAGACTATCCTTAACATTTAAAATTTAATTAATCATCGTCATATCAAATTACTAAAATGGTAAATCATCATCTGTATGAATATCCAAGTCTAACTCTTTGGCATCTTCATTAAATGGATCACTATCTTGTATGGATTGATCCCACGTACTAGGTGATACATTAGTAGAACTGTTTTGATTCTTAGAAATATTATTTACATTCGTATTGGAATTATTAGTCGAATGACTCTTACTTTTTGATTCTAGTAACGAAAAATTCTCAACCACTAATTCAGTTACGTAAATACGTTGTCCTTGCTGATTCTCATAATTTCGGGTTTGAATTCGCCCTTCAACCCCCAACAAAGAACCCTTAGAAACAAACTTAACTAAGTTTTCAGCTGCTTTTCTCCAAATCACGCAATTGATAAAATCAGCCTCTCTCTCGCCAGACGAATTCGTGAATTGGCGATTCACTGCCAAAGTAAAGTTAGCAACTGCTGTTCCGCTTTGAGTGTATTTAACTTCAATATCCTTAGTTAGTCTGCCAACTAATATGCTTCGATTAATCATTGAAATGACCTCTATAATTTCTATAATTTATTACTGGTTCAATTGAAGTTTTATTAATGGCATTAGCTAAATTCTTTTTAAACTGATCAAAATTTTTATTGCCATAGCCAACAATAGGTGGCTCAAAAGTTACTCTAATGGTATCCGATTCCATAGTTTTCCATGCAATTTCGGACAAAAGCTGAAGATTCCCCATCAGTTTATGAAAATACTTTTCGTCTTCTTTTGAATTAGCTCGTTTAGCAGCTTGTTCTGCTTTAAATACCTGAGCTTGTAAAAAGTTTATAGAAGCCACTACTGTTTCTTTGTTAATGATTGCTTGACGTATTTCTTTCATACTATTGCACCCCTAAACTAATTTTTTCTAAAATCATCTAAATTAATTACTTTCAAAGGTTTTGTAAAAGATGATTTATCTTGAAAATTAGGACTCCTGTACTTTTTAACAGCATCTCTCACGTCAGCAGGTAACCATTCTTTTACTTTCTTAACCTCTATATCAACCTTTATGTCTACAAAGTCATAGTAAATTTTCATTACTTTGGACACTTTATAGATGGCTGCGGTTTGTTCGTGTTCTACAATCTCTCCACAATAATCTCCTATATCAAAATGAGAACTAGAAAGTTTAAAAAAGGTATCAAGATCAGGTAATTGATTATCATAGTTTTGACCAGAAATAACAGAATTTAACTGTTGGCCAACAAAATAAATTTTTTTATCATCAGCAGTAACTGGTCTTCTAACTGTTCCATCGTCGTCTATTGTGAAATCATCACTATTCAAACTTTCTACGTTACCAAGATCAATGATTAAATATTTATTATGGTTTTTACTAATAATATCGCCAATACTAAAACCATGACTGTAATTAAGATATCCGGTAAACAATTTAACCGTCATACGTTCTAAATTCTCCTTTATTACGTTCTTATAAAGAGTTTTAGCATAATTGATTCAAGACACTAATTCTTGTCATTAATTAACTGTTAGTTACTATCCATTTAGTAGCAAAAAACTTAGCATATCCTTCTACTCGTTCTCGGCACCTCACATATTCTTCAACAGTTGTAGTCAAATCACATTGATATCACCCAGTTATTAATACGCAAATAAAAAGTAGTGTCACCATTACGGTCACCATTACGCCAATAAATGTATAGCACATCTTAATTGTTCTATTGATACACGCAACTCTTTTATTTTTCACTGAAATTAAAAAAGTGTTCAAAATTTGGTAAACATCCTTATTTAAAATATTCTTATAATCTTGGGAACTATTCTTTAAATCATCATTAACTTGATTTAATCGCTTCTTTGAAACATGATACTTGTTTCTGTCAGTTTTTACGTATAGTTGATTATTGTTTTGATTGTAAACAACTAACATATGACCATCCCATGTATCATTAGAACCAAATAACTCATAAAATTCGTCATTAATATGAACTTTATTATTGTTTTTAGAACGAACCTCAAAGGCAGCACAATCGCCATAATTACTATGTCCCTTACTCAGAAGCTTTAGTAACCTTTTATTTGCTATTGCTTTAACAGCCTTTTGTTGCTTATTTAGTTTAAAGTATTTAGGAGAATTAGCATCCTTGCTATAAAACAAGTACCAAATCATATAGTTATAGGCGGGATTAACAGAACTCTTACTTTCAGAGGCTTTATTAATCTCTGCATTTGAAGGAGCATAGTAATTAATAGGTTTTGAGGCCGAAGACTGTTTGACACTTTTAGATTCTATTTCAGAATTCGTTACATCATTTGATTTAGAGACAACTACAGCATGATCACTTCTCCAAACAGAACTGTCTGCATTAACTGTCGTAATACTCTCTATAGCAAACACAGATGCAGCAGCACATATTAAAGCATTAAGTTTAAACCTGTACATAATATTCTCCTTTATCATGTCGTTTTAACATAAACTAAGGTTAAAAACACGCTCTTTGTTGTTCAAGACACTGATTTTTGTCCTTCGCCTGTTAAATTGACATCAGCCAATTCTACTTTATAAATTATGCTCACTTTTATCTCCTCTATAATGTTGTGTAAGTACTAATTTAATAGGATTCATCAAGTTACAGGCACAGTATATTGCAATCTTTATTTTAAGTCAATTAAAGATTGCAATATTACTCAAAAAAATACGTTGACACCTTGAATATCAACGTAAATTATATCGGAAGTTTAATTCGTTAAACTTTCAAAATTTCAGAGCTAATTTACCTAATTATTTTAAAAAATAAGCACTAACTTCGGTCAAGAGTAACGCAGTATTAAACCTTATATTAGTACTGTTATTTTTATACTTAATAATATTTGTTCTGGATACTCCTGTTTTCTTTGAAATATCTGTAATACTTGCTTTAGAATTAAGCATTTTTCTAATCTTTCTACTATCTGCTATATGATCTCCTTTATTTGATTTAAAGCCAACTTTATTAGCATAATTAGTGAGCTCTATAGCAGTATTAAAATGCATCATTTTGACATCAGATTTCTTAGTCTTCAAGTTAGAAATAGTTTGATTAGAAACTCTGGTATCTTTTCCTATTCTATAAACAGATAAATCAGAATCTAACAGCCTCTGAATTAACTCAACGTTCGCAATAGCCAATTTTCCTACTCCTAAATCAATGTCAAGATTATATCCAACCCGTAGTTGAGTTACATTAGTCGAACTAATTCTAACACAGCGAACATTTATACAACAATAAATTCAATCCCAGCTTCTAGAAAACTCCTTGCCCTCAAAAACTTTTGCAACACCGCCAATTTGCTTTAGTCTCAAAAGTTCATCAGCATCAACACCCAGATTCTTCATAATCCATGCATCAGTTTTACCGTCATTTATCATAGTCGATACTATTTCAGTCATGGGGGTAATTTCATGAACCCCACGTGCACGATTATGTCTAATAGTTGACGCCATTCGCTCATCTAATGGTTTATGAATTACACTAACAGGTAACAGACCTTTTTCTCTATCATATATATTCTTATGTTTCTTCATGATTAAATATCTATGATAACCATCAACAATCTCATACTTATCTTTAGATGACAAATAATAGCAAACTATAGGCATTGTATAACCATCAGCTTTAATAGACTGATAAAGCAATTTCATTTCTGAGTTTGCCACATGATTAGGATTATATGGATTAGGAATTATCTTTTTTAAAGGCACAGCTTTAACATCATACACTGGACTCTTAAAGTTACTAGATGACATGATTTCGGCATTCCTTTCATTCAAAACATTTGTTCAAATTTATCAACTGAACGTTTCTTTTTGATGGCTCTATGTTTCAAATCACTTAAGCTTAAATATTTAGCGGTGGTCTCATTTTGCAAAATAGTCTTTAGCATTTGTTTATAAATGTAATTCATATTAATTTCAGAATAAGAATTGATATTTGTTTCAGCACATGTGATTTTAATTCCCATCATATCTAAATATTCTATATCCTTAGCGGGAAAAGTAATCCCAAGAATAGACCAGCTTGAAAAAGTTTTAGAAAATAACCTTTGATACATATTTAAAGTACTTGACGGCAATGATTTCATAATTTTTTCAACATACTCTGGCCAAGTTGAATTTTGGGGCTTTTGAACAGAATTTCTAGCTACAGCTTTAGTATTTCCATAAATTTCGGCAAACTTGACCCCCGGTATTCTATTTAACATTTTGTTCCATAAATCAGGCTCAATCCTCTGGTAGTATTTCAAATCCGGTATTGCTTGATAAGTAAACGGTGAGGCTATTCGCATATCTTGAATTGGCATACCAGCTTTATAAAACTGATCATACATAGAATTATATGGATAATTAAATTTGTAATTAGCAATCCAAACGTCCCTATATTGCCAATCGTAAATAGGGTAAGCCTTAAAATATCCATCCTCTGGTACTGAATTAATATAATTAGAATTCTTATAACTGTTGACCTTACCTTGAGACTTAATAGCTTGATATCTATATAGTGATTCATCTGCCCTTAATCCTAGCAAAATAACAGTTTTACCATCATTTTTATTGGACAAACATTTGTCAAAATAAGACTCAAAAGCATGATCTAACATACCCTTAGTAAAGTCAAATGGAACGTTATCTTCGTTAATTACATAATCCATTTTAGGAATTGAACGTACCCACAATTTTTGATTATCACGATCCCACGGAATCCAATAATTGCCATTTACAGTAGTAGCTGTTCTTACTTTTATCGGTAAACAAATCCAATATTTCTTTACATTCATCCTTTCGAAAGTCGCTTGAACATAATCTATCGTATGCTGATATTGAACCTCGCAATCATTAAAGTTTATAGATACTTTGTTTAAGCAGCTACGAGCGTTTGCATACTCATAAACCATGTTAAGCAAAACGCCACTATCCTTACCACCAGAAAAAGCTACATGAATATGATCAAACTCATTAAACAAATAAGTTAACCTATTCTGTGTAGCTTCATAAACATTCATATTTAAATAATTTTTCATTTATAAAACCTTATTCCAATCAGCCTTACCATCGTTAATTAATTGTTTGAAATGTTCTAACAAATTTCCCTTTTTAAAGACATTACTGTCTATAGTTTTTTCCAAATTAACGTCACCGGTTAAATCATAAAAGTATACGTCTTTTTCTTGTCCCATACGGTAAACTCGGTGTTCGGCTTGATCTCTTTGCATATAATCAAAAGTTTTATCAAAAAAAATCACCTTATTAAATTGTTGTAAATTTAACCCTAAAGAGCCTTTTCCGTAAGTAAAAACGTGAGCATCGGGATATCTATCTTTTACTGCAGCTTTAGATTTTAAAAATTTAACAAAAACTAAAGTATTTGGATCAATTATTTTTTCAATAGCAGCTAGCTTAGACGGTTCGTCACAATAAGCTTGTTGCATCATCTGTGTGTAAGCTAGAAAAGCATTTGGAATATCTTCTTTTAAACTGCTTATAAACTGGTCTTTATAGTAATTATAGTTATCTAACCCTTTAGTTACGGAATACTCAACCGTTAGATATTGTTTATGTTTATTCAATTTAAGATCAGCATCAAATACATACGGTTCAATCAAAGAATACAAATATTCTACATTATCGTAGCTTTTTATGAACTCATGCTTTCGACCTAATTTACCATTGGCTAAATTATAGCGGTATTCTACATACTCACAAAAAGTATTTTTAAAGTTTTGATAAGACATATTCAATATTTTGGGAGACAAAAACTCCATTTGACTCCATAAATCCAACATATTTTTGGACAACGGAGTACCATTCAATATTAGTCTAAATTCAGATAATTTACCTAAACGTAAAACTCGCTGTGTTCGTTTAGCTTCAGGATTTTTAATTTTTATGGATTCATCCACAATAATGAATGACGATCTAGAATTGTCCAGTTTACTCAATAATCTAACATATAACCGATCTGAGCTAGAAAGTGATTCTACGCCAACTATGTCGTAGTCCTTACCATTATTTTCAAAATTCCACTTATCAAGTTCTTTTTGCAAATTTAATTTAGTTTGAAAGGGGACAATAAATAGTACGTAATCACAATTAGTAGAATTAATTAATTCAATAGCAGTTCTAGTCTTGCCTGTGCCGGGCTCCATAAAAAGTGCTCCAACTTTCAACTGCCGTAACTTAGTTATTGCTGAAGATTGATCATCGCTTAAGGCTATCATCAACCTTCACATCCTTAGCTTTTACTTTCTTAGGAACATGATGAGTATATTGTGCTTTACGCTTCTCAGAAAAGTCCTGTTCAAACATTTCATTCATCGGCTCAAAAGCGTCTATCACTTCTTGAGCAGTTATTCCATTTTTGATTATTTTTTTATGCTTTATTTCTAACGCAAATTTAGCCCCTTCAGGAATATATACGGTATACCCGTATCCTCGATTTTTATATACCAGCTTGTCGGAAATCCAAACGTAGGTATGCCTACCGGGTAGTTTTATTTTCGAGGAATACAATGATTCTCCTACTACTGCATCATCAACGATTTGCAATTTCATTTAGTAATCACCTCAATTTTTTAACGGTAATATTTTTATCAAATCCTCTTTGGAAACTGTTCTAACATACCCCAATCTAGAATTAAGAATGTCAAAGTAAAGACTTTTATTTGGAATTTTAATTATTACATCTCCCTTGTACTTATCTAAATTTTTTCTGGGTATCCATACTTCTTCATTATTTTTTATCGTTAAAAACAGTTTAGCTTTTTGGTTATTTGAAACACAATTTTTAGAAGATATTAGATAAACATTAACTTTCTCTCTATTTAGTAGACGTTTATACAAAGAAAAGGTATCCACTTTTGAATGTAAGTAATGATCTCCAGAATCAAAAATCTTTTCTTCTTCTTCCTCTGGCATCCATATCCTTCTTACTTTAGGATTTGATCCAGCAAAAACCCATGCTTTTGGAATAAACACGTACTGTTTTATGTGCCTTCCACGATTACTATATTTAATTCTGTACGATTTACCTCTTGATTCTAATTCCGTGATATACATTTCAAGGTTCATTTTTTAAATCCACCTAATTATTGATAAGCAACATCAAAGCAACCACACATTTTCTATTCAACTTCATATTTATATTCATCCTTTAGAATTCTTTGAACTTCATTTATATCGCTAATATTTTTTTTATTTAACAACGTATGAAGATATCTAGATGGAACCATGATAGGCAAGTCCTTCATTTCATCATAATGTATATTAAACATCATGATACTATCATCTGGATCCATATTAATTTCAATAGAATTATCTGTTTCTTTAAATTGTGCCCCATCTCGTGCAGTATTGAAGTTAAATTCAACTTGGTTACCTATAAAATGTCCAATTAAACTAATACCTCTGTAGTCATCAATTAACTCATTAGGTATTTTATTACCATTAAACAAAACGTCCTTAGTTTTACATGATTCTAATGTACCATACCCTTTTTTCAATTTATTAATGTCTTTAGTACTTTCTTGAAAAGAAGATAATCCCAGTGAAGCAAACACAGAATCACTCATGCTGAAAAAAGCCTCTGCATTTTGAACAGCTTCAGACTTATTATTGTCATTAACACTTGTATTAACATACTCTTTGTATTTAAAGATGTCTCCGTCAAAAAGATCCGTAAGTCTGTATTGGTTACCTTGATTTCCATCCAAAATATCAATTGGAAGATTTTCATGATTTGTTGTATCAAAAGATAAATTCTCAAAATCTACATAAATTTTACTTTTTGAAATACCAATTATAACAGTATCATTCAACGTTGATTGAGCACTATCAGGTGACGTCTTTACTACGGTTACTTTTTGTCCGACCTTTAGTTCACTAATTTTAGATTCCATTTTTATTTTCCCCTTTACATTTTATATAGGTTAATTTAATTTCTTTTTTGATTCCCTTAAGGATTTAACAGTCTTAGATATCCGGACTTTCAAAGATAAGTCTTTGCTATAACTTTTTACAAAATGAACATTATTTACTTTTATTCTCTTGATATCAATTTGTAATCGGCGAACACTGTCTTCACTCATAGTGTCTCTAAAAATGAAAACGATAGTAGTGTCATTAACAAAATCTTCTAAGTTGTAATCGTACATATCATTTTCAGTCATATATTGAAATGTTCCTGAATGCTGATATACGTACGATTGTAATTCCATCCGAAAATTTGTAGAAAGATTACCTATTATCAAAAAGTTTATATTCTGATATACAGATTTACGCTTGGGTGCAAACGTGTCTGCTGATTTAAAAGAATTAACAGATCTTGTTACTTGACCTTTAAAAGCATCACTTTTAATAGAATTTCTTAGAAAATATATATTACTATGGTTAAAATCAATTTGTAATTGATGTAAACTATCTTGACTGATAGTATCTTTAAAGACCAAAATTATAGTAGATTCATTAGCAATATCTTTCAGATTACAGTCATACATACTCTTTTCATCCAAATATCGAAACGTCCCTGAACGTTGGATTATATAGTTTCGTAAATCCAAAACAAGACCTTTAGAAAGGTTTCCTATAACTAAAAATTTTATATCCTGATATAAAGATTTAATTTTCTTTACACCAGTACTTTTATTTGTAGGTACCTCTTTCTTTCTGCCTGATGATTTTTTAGAGCTTAACTGCTTTTCTTTCCGAACTTTTGATAAATTATCTTTATACATATATCTATTTACGACTCGGGCGGAGCTATCATTACTCACACGTCTGATTTCTTCAACTGGTATTCTATATTTTTTGCTTACACAACCATTAACAGGATTATCAATCCAGAATGAATAGTCAATAATATCTCCTTCTTGAAGATAAAAGTCGTCAATATCATCTTGTTTTAACAAAACAGTAATCAAATCATTAGTGCTACCTTGCTCAGAGAATTCAATAACCAAATTGTCTAGATCATCTTGTTTTACAACTGATAATTTATGCTTAACTATTTTTCTTTTACCGGCAGAAGTAGCCTTTTTAACAATTTTAAAATTGTATTGTTCATTTAAAAAAGCGTCATCTTTAGGAATTGCACTTACCAAATCACCATCTTCTAATCCCAGTTTTTCAACTGAAGATTCAGTAATATATATAATCTGTTCTGAGTTTATTCGACCTCCTCTAAGCGATTGATCAAATGTGCCAGTTATGATTTTAGATTCGTTATTCGATTCAGTATCAATCATTTTATGATCCAAAGGCGCTAATTTACTGTCCATATCACTAAGTCGTTGTAAAAGATCTAATTGCTTTTGTATCAAATTCACCGAATTATCCAAGTCATCGAACGTTATTTTGCTAACTTGATCTATCAACTGTCGTTTAATCAAACCTATAGCTATTTCAGATTCCATCAAATAAACCACCTCGCCTATTGTAAAAATCAGTTAATTGAATTGCGGTTGATAAGTAGATATTTAAAATATCTGCTTTTTTACTTCTTAAATTAGCAATTGAAACTCTTGAGACACCGGTGTTCTGTTCTATTTTATTGGATGACATTTTACTGTTAAGCAGCTTTTGGATGGCCAAACTCGAAGCTCTTTTTATATCATCATCATTCAAAATGACTAATTCATTTTTACGAACAAGTTCTTGTGCATACGTTGTTAGATTTATAGCAGAATTAAAACTTAAGTTCATAATATTAGCTTCTTTATTTTTAAACCGCAGAAGCGATGTATGCATAACTCCTGTATGTTGTTCTATCCTAATTCTGGAAATATCGGAATTAATTAACGATCGAATCAAATTAACATCCGCTACCCCCAATGTTCGATTATGAATTTTATTCAATTCTAGCTGTAATTGAATAAGAAATTCCGAGTATTTAAGTTCCTGATCACTTGAAGAAGTTCTATTTTTTATCTTACGCTGCTCATTTAGCAGCTCTTCATCAACACCAGCTTTCCTTAATGAGGAAATACTATCGTCTGGTTTAACATGAACTATCTCATTACTCTTAAAATTAAAATAACTTGTCAAAATGGTCTCCCTAGTAACCAGTTAGAACGTTGGATTATCCTATTTCAGATAAAATCTGTTCTAACGTTAAGTCTTTATTATTTAACTTTTCTTTATATTCATCCAAATATCGTAAAGTTTGATCCCAAATACCCATAGCTTTAGCAATTTCGCAAACGTCATCAGATTCATTTCTTGGATAAAAATTCAGATAATACTCTGTTTCATCTCCGTAATCACATACCAATAATTGTTTTCCATATTCAAAATGCGCATCTTTTATTTTGTAATTCATTTGTAAACGAGCACGATCTAATGAGTTAGTTCCGATAAGCTTTTTTGCATCAATATCAATAGGATTGGCTTTACCAATTCCATAAAAATCAGTTCCTAACAACCCTAAACTAGCGGATAAATCTCTAATCTTATCTCTATATTTCTTGATTCCACGTTTAATTTGAATATCAAATGTATCATTATTGTGTGAAAAAAATGACGCATGATCACTAAACGAAAGTTCATATAACTGATTTTGATCATCAGAAATGGCTAAATAAACACTATTAGTAGTGTGAGATTCAGTTCGTTGAACGAGACCCGTAAAATTAACGTCTTTAAATTCGGTAACTTTTGATAAATACCCTAATACTTCTCGCTCTTCTTTGGATAAATCTCTCACATAAGAACTTAACTTAGTATTTTTAACATTATCTTGCAATTTACTTGAATATGACATTTTACGTATCCCCTTTATGCTTTAAATAATAGCACTTCAACGGCTTCTTGTAAAGATATATTGCGCAATATATCTTTACAAAAATAAAAAGGCTCATAGAGTATTTAAATAAAATTTATACCTCTGTTTAGTTTCAAAATTTCAATCTAACCCACAGTCCTTTCACTGTTTGTTACAAGATATAATTTACAGTCCTCGTAATCCATGATCTATATAATCTCTAAGCGTCTTGCCATTCACAGATTTAAATTTTCCATCAGGCAGTGCATGACCTGTCATTTCACCATCCCCAAACCAATATCCGCGAATAGTTCCGTCTAGAAAGACTAAGCATTTAATGGCTCCCAATTCTTTCTCTGCGCCCCTTTCTTTACTGTAGTACATCATATATGGACTGATCATATCGTTATCTATCATGTCATTTTCTAATCCATTTTGCTGATCGTTCATCAAAATAGTTGTGTCAACTTTTTCATAGTCATCAGTATTCTTTTTTAAAACTTCCAAGCCTTGAAACATATAATCTTTAATTTGATCTGTGGCCCAAGACCAATCGTTATTCTCTTGTTTTAAATCATTACTTAAATTCATATAATTACGTCTCCCGTCTATATTAATAGTATTTTGCTAACAAATTCATTATACCTTGTAAAGATATATTGCGCAATATATCTTTACAAAAAATCAAAAAAATAGTAGCTTTTAGTCTAAGCTACTATTTAGAAATCCTAGCAATGATTTGAGGTTTCCCATTAATATCTACTTCACTTACATAATTGGGTTCAAATGAACTTTGCCAGCCTTCATTATATAGAAAATCATTTAGCTCTTCTTCCGAATTAGAAAATATATTAGATTCATCATGATCATGATATTTTTCGTAAAATTCCATAGGCGTAACTATCTCTAAATCTTTAGCTTGGCTTCTTGATATATGTGCACGTCTGAAAATATATATTTTTGACAATTCTTCTTTTGAACAAGTTTGAGATACTGGATTATAGTTAATGTATTTCTCAATATATTTACCGTATTTACAAATCAACATTTGATTATCATAAATTAATTTGGCACCGGTAATTGTACAATGTTTTGCAACTTCGTCTGACATACTCCAAGCTCTATCAAGACTTATTTTTCTGAACAGTTTTTTAGGATCTAAGCTATACTTATTTGCTCTTTCTATTGCGAAGCCTTGTAATTGAGACTTGTTATCGCCAAAATTTTGCAAATCTAAATCAGCTAGCAACGTGTACATTTCGCTGTCGTTTAAAAACAAGGAAATATCTTCTTCTAGCTGAAAGTCTAAATAGGTGCTTAAAGACAAGATATACAACTGACCTGTACGATCAAGAACCCATATATTTGACTGATCCATACCAGAATGAATGTCGATTAAATCTGCAATTTCTACTTTTTGATTAAAACTCTTTGAGAATAGTGTGCTTAGAACTTTACAAACCATGCTACCTGATTTATTTCTTATCATTTCTCGGTCACATCCTCTGCCTCTTGTGATAGGAACAATTAAACACTTTATAACTTATAAACTAAAAATGATTCCAATAAATCTGGAAAAGTTAGTTTGATAAATATTATCTTCACAAGATAAATTTCAAAAAATAAGCGGTTAAATACAGTCATAAGCACCATGTTTCCCATGGCTTTAAGATAAAATTAACCATTTTACACATCTAAACAATTTTATTAACCTTGTGAATTATATTTCCGAGTTTTCTAAATCAAATGATGAACAACCTTGCTAACAATGCGCCGTAATGAACTACTATGCTGGTTGGAGTAGTTACTGCTGACAGCTGAAGAATTATCCGTTTGCTCGAACTGACCAGTTTGATAGTTTAATTGTAATCCATTTTGAGTGTTAAATACCCAAGCATTAATATTTAAACCTTTAGGGTTGTTCAATGATTTTACCTGAACGTGAACGCCACGTGGTACTAATTCGGTTCCAGAATATAACGGAGTAGCTTGATAATAGACAGCGTCATCAGGATTAGCTTTTAGATAATTTCTCGTTTTAGTTTCAGAATAAGCCATGCCGCCCGGCAGTTTCTGATTATTAGTTCCAACGTTCTGTGCTCTCGTTCCCCAAATGATGTTGTTACTATTCATGGATCCGCCTAAAGACCATGCTAATAAATGACTCTTATTGTAAACATAACCACGATAACCTGACAATTGAACGATACGATTATTTGAATGAGTCCCTGTCCATCGTTGCTGCTGAGTATTAAAATGTCCGTCTAAATACTCTCCTGATACTTTTGTGCTAGCCGGAAATGATGGCCGCTTCATTACAGCTGACGAATGCTTAACGACATCTTTTTCCCGAACAAAGCTACTAACTGCCTGTGTTCTACCCAAATAGTCAAATCCTTGATAATTAATAATTTGCTGATCATCAGAACTATTTTCATATGACTTTAGCGTCGCAGTTTCCCTTTGAATACTATTCGCAGTATTGGAGTTAAATACAGGCTTATTCCCATTAACAACTGCATAATTTTGTGGATACTTCCATGACTTATATTTCATTGCCAATAATTGACTATCAGAACTTGAAGATGCTTGTACCTTATCAAATTCTGTGTATCCAGACATCAAAGATACTAGTAAAACACTTAGAATTGTTAATTTGCTTTTTTGTAATTTAAACATTATCTTTCCCCCAATATGGTTATTATATTCCAATTACTATTTACTACATGCTTTCTTTTAGCAATACTTAAAAACTTCAAGTTAACAATTAACAGCTGATTCTAAATCAGCTAAAATATAATAAAAATGATACAAATATTTTTCAAAAGGTGTAGTGGATTTTCTATTCAGCATCTCTAAATATATATAGATGCTGAAATGTATCTAACATATTCTACAATTAATTTCCCTTTTAAATTAATTGTAGAATAAATGCCTTTTTCAAACGAGAGAGGATTTTATTCGTGTTAAACGAGAAAATCACTTTGCTAACACTATAGTTGAAGAAAATTATTTGAAGTTTTTTTCCAAAAGTGTAGTGGAATTTATGGCTACGTTATATAATATATTCAACACTAGAATGTATATATATCTTATTTTTATGTATAACTCCTTCTATATTTAATTGAAAAAGCATTCCTTTTTACTTAAAGGAATGTTTTTTTGTTCATTTAAGACAACGTGAAAGCGTTATAATTAATTTGATTTGTAATTTATTTATTTTTTTGAAAGTGGGCAAGGAAACACTTTCTTTTAAGGACGTGATGAATTGCCTAGTATTTAAATCTTAACTACTTTGTAAATATCTATGACTTATAATTAATTTATTAAACCAAAGGTGGTGCAAGATTGTGGTGTTCAAAGCTGTAAAACTAAAAATCTATCCGAACCAAAAACAACGACAACAAATTATTGAAAACTTTGGTGCTGTACGCTTTGTTTGGAATCAAATGTTAGTCATGCAACAAGAACGTCATGATAACGGTGGCAAGCCTGTTAAGACCTTTGGTATGAATTATTTAATCAAGCAGTTAAAGCAAGAATACCAATTCTTAAAGAGCGCTGAAGCTACTAGTTTGTTGAATACTAATAAACATTTAGGAACCGCTTATGAACGTTTCTTTCATAAGCAAGCTCGCTTCCCCAAGTTCAAATCTAAGCATTATGCCAAGCAAAGCTATACTTGCAATAATGTCAATCAAAACATTAGAGTCATGAAGCAACATTATTTAAAACTGCCTAAGCTTGGAGTTGTTAAATATCGTGGTCGTTACACCACTGCCAAGGTTAAATCGGCGACCATTAAACTTAACCCAACAGGTAAATTTTATTGTGTTTTATTGGTTGAGTGTGAAAACCAAACACCTTTCAAGAAAACAAGTCAAACTGTGGGCTTAGATATGGGAGTTGCCGATTTAATGATTAGTTCTGATGGTCAAAAGTTTAAAACGGTTCGGTTTGATAATCAGTTATCAGAGAAAAAATGTCAGTGGCAACGTAAACTAGCTCGCCGGCGTACTTTAGCTAAAACGCGTGTTGCCATGCATAATCAGTTGCATCCGGATAACAAGATTGATCTAAATGATTGTCATAACTATGTGAAAGCTAAGCAGCAAGTGGCCAAGATTTCAGAACAAATTTCCAATCAGCGCCATGATTATCTGAACAAGTTAACAACCCAATTAGTTAAAGACTATGATGTGATTGTGATTGAAGATTTGAAAACCAAAAATCTGCTGAAGAATCACCATTTAGCTAAAGCCATCGCTAATCAAGCGTGGCGGGAAATCCGCCGGCAATTATCATATAAGTGTGCTTGGTATGGTAAAAAATTGATTGTTGTGAACCCTAGAAAAACGAGTCAAATCTGTTCAAATTGTGGCTATGATGACGGGAAACATGAGTTAGATGTCAGACAGTGGCAATGTCCCCAATGTAAACAGCAACATGACCGCGATATCAACGCTGCATTAAATATAAAGCAATTAGGTTTGGAACAAGCCTTGGTAAATTAGGATAAACCGCTACTAAGTTGTCAGACAAAGCTTAGCAAGTTAAGTCTGTTCCCAGAAGCTCGGTACTTTAGTGCCGACGTAGTTCACGAAAATGAATTATCACGTTGCTTATCTATAACTATTAAGCTAATTTCGAACGATAGAAAAGACAGTAAAGAAGCATTTGTTAGTTTCCACGATTGGTCTACAACACTTTGTGCTTGTTCTACAATACTTTGAGCATTTAATCATAGATGGACTCAAAGCTTTGGCCAAATCAGCAATTTCAGGAGTATTCATAATAATACCATAATGCACAAGTACAATACACTTTCAAGACAGACCGCAAAAGACAGCATTATATAACCATTAATATTTATTAATGTACTTTTTTTTACTATTAAAATTCCCCCGATAATTAAATCAATCGCTAATATCAACTGCACTATTCCTAACACATTACTTAATTTTAAAAAAGTAGTAAATATTGTAGAAAATACTGATGACCACGGAAATAAACTACACAACCTAATAACTAAAAAACCAATTATTACCAATGATATTGGCAGGGCAACAAACCATTCAAATAAATCAAAAAAATGCTTTACCTTTTTCATCAAAAAATCCTTTCTTAATTGAGATCATATCTAGTAAACATAGCTACAACAATTACTGATAAACCTGAAGCAGTCTGGTGGTGTTGCTAGTTGTTAAGGGTTTAATTGAGCTTGCTATTAGTAGCCTTAACAATAGCGTTTTTAATATCTTCATCTTCAGTAGATATAATTCTTATAGGTATATATGTCCTTAATATTATTAATAGAGCCCAAGCATTCAAAAATCAATTTTGAAAATAAGACGAATATTTCTTACTATTCTATGAATATCATCCCTACTATAAATGAAATCATAAGCAACACTTGAATAGAGTTATTGCATAGATCCCATTGATGAAATCTATGATTAGGTGCCTTCTTATTAACTAGCATCAAACAGCTTAAAATGATTGAAATAATAACTAATATAAATGACAAAATTAAAATCAAGGCCAACTGATGATGAAACAGAAATAAAATTTGAATATTGAGAATCCAAAATATATCTGAAATCAAATAGATAATTTGAGCAATTTTTGTAGCATTCAATCAAATATCCTCCTAAGTTTTATTTTACGTATCTTCTTATTCAAACAAAACGTACCGCATCAAAGTTTTTAGTAATTTTTGCTGTTAATTTTGGATGTGATAGATTTCTTTGAACACCGTGGTCTTATTGTACTATCTTTGATTTGAAAAAATGCTTAACTTTTGCCATTAAAATCATCCTTTCTCAGCTAAGAATCCGAGCTAAACATCAAAAAAACCAAAACTAAAAAAATTACAAACGCTGAACCGAAGTAAAGAAACATACGTCCACCAAATGAACCTAACATTTTTAATATTATCCAAGCCATTTGAATAACAAGATTACATATTACTAATAGATAGACTTTTTGTTTAGAAAGTTTTATATTAACCAAAATAAAAATGCCTAAAACAACCGATATAATAATCAGTAGAAACTCCAAACTTAATATCCAAGTTAATTGATGATGTACTTTTAATAGTTTTAAAAAATTGTATAACCAAGACACTTCTGTAATTAAGTTAAAAACTTGAACGACTCTTAACACAAATATATCCAACTAATTTTCCTCCTTGATCCTAAACTTAAGGTTTTTCCCCTTCTCTGTGACCGTGATAATTTCTTGGAATGCCACCAGCCTGCGTGTAATGTGCATGATAATAGTCATTTAATGCATTAACTTTGGCAACATAATTTTGCCACGCATTATTTGTTCCTACGTATTTAGCCCGAGAGGTTAAAGCTTTTCTCAAACGCGTAAGTGCCTTATATACCGGCCGTACATAATCTAACGCTTTATATCCACGGTTCATGTACATATTCCGATTACGGATAGAGTGAATTACATCTGCAATAGGATCAGCAGCCGGCATTTTAACTTCCTTTATTTCAGAAAGTTGAGCTGGTAATAATCTCAATTCAGTTAAAACCGAACTGTCAATAGAATTTTCCTCTAATTGGCTAGTTATCATTTTGAGTTTTGAATTAATATCATCTAAATTACCCCTTTTAAACGCTGGGTAGCTTTTTAAGCTACCAATTAATAATTCATTACAATCAAGTTTAATTGCTCTTAATGCCTCAATATTGGCTAATATAGGTGATGCTAATGTACTAAGTTCTTTCAGATTGCTACTTAGTCTTTTAGTATTTAATTCTTTTTCTCTTTGCAACAGCTCAAATAACATATCTACATAATCAGGATCAGCCTTAATACTTTGCAGTTTTACCCCAACTATTTCAACCAAAATTTTTGATTGTTCTTGATGATGATCAAAGTACCGTTCGTTTAATCTCTCAGCTTGCGACTTAATCGTTCTAACAAGGTCTTCCGTTCTCTTTTGCTGCTTAGTTTCTTTTTTAATTAAGTGATTCAGTTCAGTGCTAACTTGGGACAAATAGGTTTTAGCATTTCCAATAACTGACTGTGCTTGAACTTGAGCTTCTTGCCTTTCTTTTAATTGGTTTAAGTAGTCAGGCATTAATTCTTGTAACTTAACATACCCTTTTAACAAATTAAGGATTTTATCGTTATTATTCGCCATCCGTTTCTACCCCAATCAATTTAATCTCAGTCCGTGGATAATTCTTTTCATTTAGCTTTAGCGCATTAATGCCAACTATTCGACTATCTCGTTCTTTTAAACCTTTAAATATACTATCCAAAATAGCCTTTTCTAAATTATCAATATCTGGTGCAGTTTTACGCATTAGACTCTTGATCTTTTTTTGATTTTTGGGAACTTTGATGTAAAAAACAACTTCTGCTAACACACCATAAGGAGCGTGAACGGTATCAAAGAAATCCTTATTGTATAAACCTTCCTCAGTTAAATACTTCTGTACACTTTGCATATAATCGAAATATTTTGTTGGATAGTAGGTAACTGTTCTTTTAGTACTCCCTTTAGATATTTGCTTAAATTGCGGTCTTGGTGTTGCCATCGGTGGTATTGGAATAATTGCTTGCCATTCAGCCATTTTTGACCACCGCCTTTTTATATTCCCTATAATTGGAGCGCTTTTCTTTCGACCAACTAGAAATAATTTGTTGTGCATTAGCTTGATCAGCTTCGTCTCCAGACTCTAATCGCAAACACTTAGCAAAATCTAAGTTATCTCTAGAGACACCCCAGCCTTGTTTCTTGAGCGTATTGTTTAATGTTGACTCCTGCTCTTCAAGATTTAATTTTTGTTTTGATTTATTTTTTTGTGATTTACCATTTCTAAAATCTTCCCAGTCAATGTTGGCCAAGTCAATCATGTTCCTAACATCGTCGATAGAAAATAGCTCTGTAACAGTACTTTTACCAGATTTAAGCATTTTGATATAGCGCAAAACTGTACTCTTGCTTAAGCTAGTATTTTGAACAATTTTTACACGGCTAGCCTTATAAATTATCCATTCAGTTAGATGTTTTTCTGAAATTTCAGTTAATTTAACTTGCGATATTTTTCTTGGCTTATAGCCAGAATTAGGCTCAGGCATGCCTCTAACCTACCTTTTTTTAGTATAGTTAAATTATAATACAAAAAGAGTCAAAAAGACACGATTTTTAATTAATCGTGTCTTTTTGGCTCATTCTTTCCATTCTAGATTTAATCTCTTTAAAAAGTTTTCAAAGCTTTTGATTAAATATGGGGCGTACTGTCTAATACTTGTATTTGTAACTCTCCTAACGATTCGCATCTTCTTTATCATTTTCATAGGAGCGTCGCCGATAGCCTCAAAGTTGTCAATAACAACAGCTGGCTTTCTCCCGTAATTAGTTCCAACGATAACGATATTACCAATGGGAACCATTTTTCCATAAAATTTAGAAGGTTCCTTACCTTCCAACTGCAATTTGGTATTAATACTTATCTGAAACCATTCAGGTTTTGCAGCTAATCTATACCCGCCGGTTGTTTTACTTTTCTTCAAGACAACCGCCCTTACAGCTCTTCTTACTTGTTTCTTTTTGCTACGCTTATGCTTTTTTCTTTTATGTGATGGATCATATTCCCTCTGCTTAGCTTTATTGTTTTCAACCATGTTCTTCCTCTCCTATTTTAAGACATTAGAACATGATTAATTATCAATCATTTTCCAAATTGATAAAACAAAAACAATTTAATTAAACAAACGGAAAGAATATTGGAATAACAAAAGCTGACAAATTATTAAATAAATGAACAATGATGCCAGCTTTAATGTTCCGACATTTTACATAAGTGAATCCAAATATGATTCCTAATAAGATTTTAGATATTAGATATATAGGATCAGATATACCATGGAACAATCCAAATACAATTCCGATAATCAGTACTCCAAAGTATGGATCTTTTTTGAAGAACCAATTAATTAAATATCCTCTAAATAACAATTCCTCTGTAATAGGAGAGATTACTGTTGAATACAATAAAAACATGATCGGCAAAGAACTCGACATCCGCTTCAAAGAACCAACGTTAGAATTACCAGTCGATTTCATAAGCGGAACCATTGCTAAATTAACTACAACAGTTGCTACACAAGCAAGTAAGATTAACTTCCAATTGAATTTATTTTTACTATTTTTTAACCAATCGGATCGTGTTTTGAGATAGACAAAAAGCATGAGAAACACAACTAAAACACAGACAGTAATTGGTAACCCGTAAATTATAGCTTTGTTAACGCCTAATTTATCCATGCTTATTGCCGAATCAAAAGCCATATTAGGCGTTTGTTGAACCAAATATAGTCCAACCCAACAGAATATTTCTAAAAATATTATCAATACTTTCTTTAAATTGACAGGCATTAATCATCTACATCCTTTTCTTAAATTTAAAATTTTACATCAAAAAAGAGCACCCTTTCGGGTACTCTTTAAAATAATTCTCAGGTATTAACTTTGTGGTTTGTCCTATTGATAGTCTTACAGACTAAAACAGTCTGTTAGTTAATTACCCGCTCTTAAAGTAACTAACTAACATTTATTATTATATCACACTTCTAGTATTCTTCGTATAGATCATAAGTTTCACCTTTAAGTCTAATCATCTGTTATTTCCTCCAGCTAATTGACACAACAAGAATATTTAGCTAAACTACATTCAAGCAAGAGCGGTAGTATCTCTACGGGGACTACCGCGGGAAAGGGCTCACCTTTAATTGGTGGGTCTTTTCTTTTAAGATTTAAAGTCCATGCAATAAGACTATCTATGTGGTATTATTTAGATAGAAAAAGAGCCAGCGCTCTAAACACTGACCCTTTGTAAAGTTGCTAAGACGGCAACCATCAGATTTTTTATTAAAAGCTAATAATCGCTAGCCTTGCACGGCTAAGGCGATTATTTTTATTTTTGGCCCTTTTTGATATATTCAAGAACTCACATCACAGCATCAAATATTGCTTTACTGCCTGTAATGATTAGCTCCAGAATCTCAAACAGAGACACCTTGCTACTCCTTTCCTCAGAATTGTGTTTATAGTGTGTTACACCATAAGCAACACCTCGGTTCTGAAATAGCCACCGCCTTAGCATTTAACTTTACCTACATATTTTAACACAAAACATTTTTATGAATTTCAATCAGTGCAATATCTCAGACTCTATGCTATTATTTACATAGAAAAAGAGCCAGCGCTCTAAACACTGACTCTTTTGTAAAGTTGCCAAAGCGGTAGCCAATTAAAATTATTTTAAAAGACCGTTAGCTCTGTGAAAGCTAAGACGGTCTTATTTTTTGTTGATAAACTTTACCAACTCAACAATCAACGCAATTAGGCTAATGGTAAATGTACCGAAGCCCAGCATTAATTGTAAAGCGTCTGAAACAGACACCTTGCTACTCCTTTCCTAGAATGCATGTTTACAGTTGTTACACCATAAGCAACACCTCGGTTCTGGAATAGCCACCGCCTTAGCATTTAACTTTACCTACATATTTTAACACAATTTCTATAACCAATTTTGTGTTCTCGGTGGACTGTGATTAGTCTTCATAAAGCTCTCTCCTTTCATTGAAATTTTATGTATCAAAAAAGACTGACTCTTAATCAGTCTTTTTTATTTACTAACTAAAACATCGCTGCAAAGAAACTCTTAACAGCATTCCAGACGTCGTTAAACCAAATCGGATTATTCGTTGATCCAGTTTGGGCCATCTTCTTATAGGAAGGTGCGTCTTCTGGCATGCCATCGCCTTTATCTTTGTCGTTGCCATTCTTAGTTTGCGGATTAGATTCTAATGGGTTACGAACCTGATTAGTATTTTGAGGATCGTTGCCTAAGTTAACTGTTGCAACATTAAGGATATCATCCTGTTGGCCAGAATCGTCTGCATTTGAATCAGTATCAGATGCTGAACTCTTCGTGTCTACATTGTTGTCGTCCGTATTGTCTGTAGCAGCTGACTTAGTATCTACATTAGAATCGGAATTAGTTGATGTGGAATCACTGGCTTTAGTAGAATCAGTGTCATTTGCTGACTTAGTCGTTGGTGCTGAACTATCGTCGGTAGTATCAGCTGATTTAACTAATCCGTTCGAATCAACATTTGCATCCTTATTAACTTCAACTTTAATGACTAACTCATAAGTTTCACCCTTCAGAGGCATATTCTTTAAGAAGTCACTGGAAGCAGTAAAGGAAACAGTATTGGTTGAATCATCGTAACCCATTTCACTGTCGTCACTGACTTTCTTACCAGTCGACTTGTTGACGACATAAGCATCTTCATAAGTTAAACGCTTGTCCAAAGTATCAGTGATGGTAAACTTCGGATACCGCTGACTAATATCTTTGCCTAATGTCCCGACTCTTTGATCAACATGGTAGTAAAGTGTGTCGCCGGCTTTAACTGTTTGGTTATTAATATCCTTATTGTTCTTATCAACAACAGATTTAGAAGGCTTTGGCGCTTTGCCTTGGTCTTTCAATTCATTGTCAACTACATTGGTCGAACGTGGATCATTATTCAAAGAAACAGAAGCCGTATTTTCAATAACAACTGTGTCGGTTGGACTAGTTTGATCTTCAACGTCAACTTTAGCTTCAATAACTAACTCGTAGGTTTCGCCCTTTAACGGCATCTTCTTCAAGAAGTCATCGGAAGCCTTCCAAGTTACCGTATTATCAGAAGTCGTGATTTCACTTGGATCACTAACTGTCTTACCGGTATCCTTGTTAATGACGTAAGCTTTGTTGAAGTGTAAGTTATGGTCTAGCTTATCAGTGATGCTGAATTCTTTGTAACGTTCAGCTAAGTCTTCATTTAAAGTGCCAACCTTTTGATCAACGCGATAATAAAGAGTATCACCATTAGCTACAGTGGTATGATTGATGTCTTTACCATCGTGATTGACAACAGCTTTCGTTGGATCGTTTGGTTCAGCTGGTTTGTAATGATTATCAACTGTATTGGTGTTTTGCGGTTGATTATCTAAGCTAGCTGTACCAGTATTATCAATCTCAACTGGTTGGCTCTTGTCGTCACCTTGAATGTCAACTTTCACATTGATCACTAAATCGTAGGTTTCGCCTTTCAATGGCATTTGACTTAAGAAGTTGTCGGAAGCTGTAAACTTAACCGTATTAGTATCATCGTCAAAAGTAATGTCATTCGGACTACTTACCTTCTCTTTAGAATCAGCATTTTGTACATAGGCTGATTCAAACTTCAAGTTTGGATCCAATTTATCAAACATCGTAAAGCTCGTGTAACGATGGTCTAATCCTAAGTTTAAAGTGCCAACCTTCTTAGAAACATGATAGGTTAAGCTTTGGCCATCTAACACATTCTTATGATCAATATCCTTGCCGTCAGAATTGTAAACCGTCTTTGTTGGCGCTACATCTGGTGGTGTAACTGGATTATCAACTTCATTAGTCGATTGCGGATTATTATCAATATTTACATTAGCTGTGTTCTTGATTTTATCCTTAACTTTATTAGTATCTTTCAGGTTCACCTTGGTCTTGATTTGCAACTCATAAGTTTCGCCTTTAAGATCCATATTTTGTAAGAATGCGTCTGAAGCCGTCCAAGTTACCATATTGGTATCTTTGTCAAAGGTAATTTCACTTGGATCACTAACAACTTGTTTAGTCTTCTTATTGATAACAGAAGCACTGACATAGTCTAAATCAGGATCCAATTTATCAGTCATAACAAATGATTTATAACGTGAAATTAAATCTCCGCCTAAGGTACCAACTGTTTGATCGACATTATAGTTTAGACTATCACCATTGGAAACTACCTTTTGGTCAATGTCTTTACCATTGTCGTCGGTTACGGTCTTAGTTGGTTTCGGAGCTGGTGCTTGATTCTTCAACTGATTATCAACCACATTAGTTGTCTGTGGCTTATCGTCAAAGGATACTGAAGCCTTGTTTTCAATAATGTCCGTATCGGAAGGATTGATCTGAATTTGAGCTCCTACTTTAGCTTCAATGATTAACTCGTAAGTTTCACCCTTGAGAGGCATTTGCTTTAAGAAATCGTCAGAGGCTTTCCAAGTCACTAAATTATCAGAAACAGTTACTTCGCTAGGAGAACTTACCGTCTTACCAGTATCTTTATTAATCACGTAAGCTTTAACATACTCTAATTGCTTATTCAGTTGGTCAGTAATTCCAAATTCTTTATAACGCTGAGCTAAGTCTTTATTTAATGTTCCAGCCTTTTGGTCAACATGATAATAAAGCGTATCACCAGTAGAAACTACAGTATCGTTAATGTCCGTACCGTTATCATTAACAACGGATTTTGTTGGTGAATCAGGAGAAACTGGGGTGTAATGGTTATCTGTGGTATTAGTCGATTGTGGCTTATTATCCAGCATTACATTACCAGTATTATCAATTTCAACCTTTTGATCCTTGTCAGAATCTTGAATAGCTACTTTAGCTTGTACCACTAAGTCATAAGTTTCACCATTCAATGGCATCTTGCTTAAAAAGTCGCTTGATGCATTAAACTTAACAGTATTTTTGCTACTGTCAAAAGTGATTTCACTTGGTGAACTAACTTCTTCTTTAGTATCCGCATTTTGTACATACGCTGATTCAAATTTTAAGTTAGGGTCTAATTGATCAGTAATCGCAAAGCTATTATAACGATGATCCAAACCACGGTTTAAAATACCAACCTTTTTAGAAACATGGAAGGTTAAAGTTTGACCATCCAAAACATTTTGATGATTGATGTCTTTGCCATCGTTGTCTTGTACAGTCTTAACCGGTGTTGTTTCTGGTGGTGTTAATGGATTATCAACTTCATTAGTTAATTGAGGATTGTCGTCAATGTTTACTGTACCAGTATTCTTGATTTCATCCTTAACGTTGTTAGAGTCTTTGACATTAACTTTAGCCTTAATTTGCAATTCATAAGTTTCGCCTTTAAGAGGCATTTTTTGGAGTGTATCGGCTGATGCAGTCCAAGTTACCATGTTTAAGGTTTTATTGAAGGTAATCTCACTTGGGTCACTTACAACTTGCTTTGTATCCTTATTAACGACTTGCGCACTAACAAAATCAACGTCTTGATCTAATTTATCGGTAATAATAAAGGACTTATAACGTGATACTAAATCTTTACCTAAGGTTCCGACTTTTTGGTCAACTTGGTAATTTAAGCTATCACCATTTTTAATTTCTTTATGATCAATGTCGTTACCGTCGTCATTAGTAACTGATTTAGTTGGTTTCACCGGATCTTTCGGTTTTAACGGATTATCTACTTCGTTAGTTGTCTGTTGATTGTCATTAATAGTGCTTTGGCCAACATTTTTGATGACGATTTGACCATTCACATTATCAACGTTACTGCCGTTAGCCATGTTATCTAACGTATCAGAATCATCGACTTGCGCCTTGATAACTAACTCGTAGGTCTCACCTTTAAGATCCATTCCATTATCTAAGAAGTCTTGACTAGCCTTCCAAGAAACTGTTCTGGTCTTAGCGTCATATTCAGTGGTATTAGTATCACTGATCTTCTTACCAGTATCCTTATTAATTACATAAGAATCCAAGTACTTTAAGTTGCTGTCTAACTTATCAGACAGGCCAAAAGATTTATATGGCTTCAACAAATCTTCTTTTAAATTACCGACCCTTTGATCAACGTGATAGTAAACTGTATCACCATTGGCCACTTCTTTATGGTTGATGTCAGTGCCGTTAGTATCGACAACAGATTTAACTGGTGAAGGGGTTGTGCCATCGTGTGGTACCACTACATTAACTTGATTAGATGTGAAGGTATTATTATCAATAATATCTGAAGCATCGTTTGGAACAATATAGTTACCAGTTTGCGAATCAATCATATCTGAGCTGTACTTGTAATCTTTATTCAGATTAACAGTCAAGTACATATAGACATTCTTATTCCGCAATGATGCTGGATCACTAGCCGTCCATGTTAACTGATGACTAGATGAATCAAGATTTAACTGCCCGTCATTCGTAATATCTTTGCCATCTGTGGTTAAAATCTTTGCTGATTTATAAGTGAAGGCATCGTTGATTTTATCTAACAACGTCACACTATTGAAATCACCGTAAGAACTTAACTTGAACTGAATAGCAAAGTGAATGTCGGTCGTGTCGTCTTTGCCGGTCATTTGTTGCTGATCTTTCAAAGCATCCTTACCGTCATAGTCACTTCCGTCACTATCACGTGTCAATTTCTTCTTTAAAGATTTAGTAGCAACTTTCTTTTGGGCAACTGCGGTATCACTATCAGTATCTGGTGCACTGGCACTGGACTTGAACAAACCGTCCCAATCTTTAACGTTGTCAAATTTGCCAACGAAGATCTTCTTCACTAGCTTGTTACCGGTATCGTCACCTGTTGGGTTTTCGGTCTTATTGGTGTCAGCCTTATCTTTATTGATTTGCGTATGCGCTAAGTTATCAATCTTGATATTTGGCTTTACATCGTTTTTAACCTGAACCGGCAAGTGAACCGTATAAGTTTCACCCTTGTACGGCATCTGGTTTGCCAGATAGTCATTAGAAAACGCATATTTCAAAATGCCATCTTCGTAAGTGAAACTGCCGGCGTCATCCGGCAACCGATCACCGTCACTGTTGGTTACATAGCCGTTCTTTAAATAGTTAACTTCATCGGGTAATTTATCAGTAAACTCGAAGGTGTTGTACTTATTTAAAATCGTGACATTCATTTGGCCCACAGATTGCGAAATCGTATATTCAAATTTCTCATTGGGCTTAACTTCTTTATGGTTAATGGAATGATAGTTGGCCAAGTTAGATGGGTCGTCGGTGTCATTCTGCATAACATCTTTGGTTGGCTTTTCTGGAATAGGATTCCACAAAGTAGCTGAACTAAAGGCCGTCCACTGACTGTTTAAATAACCGTACGTTCCACCGTTGTCTTTGTTATCCTCTGTTGAAGAGGCATAGTTACCAATGACAAATTTCAAGGTACTACCTTGAACTTGGAAACTGGCAGAAGCATTGGTAAAGGTTGGTTGACCTAAAACATCGGCAAAACCAAAGTCCGTATCAACATTATTCTTAACGGAACTAGCACTACGTTGGCCACCAATAACCGGTGTCCCACTCCAAGGCGAAGTGTAATCTTTCAGAATAGAATCACTGGTCTTGTAATAAGGTAAAGAACCCATCTTTTCATAGTTGGCATATTCATTACCTGTGATGATGTGGTTAAAAGATCCGTTAGTAGCTGATGCTGTAGCTTGGTTCAACGAGTTAAGAGTAACAAAAGTATTATTAGTACCTTCACCTACGTCAATCGGATTACCATCTGCATCCGCAAAAGTTAAATCAACATGAAATTGTTGTTCACCATTGGATTGGATTCCGTTATATAACTTGTCGCTAAACTCCCAACTTAGATATTCATCACCATATTGTGGTGGTGTTGGTTGTGCCTTAATATCATGAATTCTTAATTGAGCATAAATAGGTACCTCATTATATTTTCCAACTGCTTTAGCGTACTTAACAGTAATGACAGAATTCTCCATATCACTAGGACTACTAAACGCGACTTGTGTTGCATCGCTATCTGTCATATTAGTTGGTCGTTTATTACCAGTCATCCGACTAATAGTTGGACTTGATCCCGTAACTTGTACATCCACCGCTGATGTATCAACGTTTTTAGCAATAACTAAAGAATTAATTGGATTAATTTTATAATTATCTGGATCAATAGACGTAGCCGCTGCTTGAGCATTTGATACATTCGAACCTATCGAAAACAGCATGACAATAGAACTAAAAATCAGCAGTAATATTGAGCGTGCTTTTTTCAAAGGTACATGATTTTCCATAAAAATCTCTCCTCTTCTTTTGAATTTCAAAACACTAATGAACCGGCATGGGCACCACCTCCTTAATCTGTACCACGATTACATCTCTCAAACACGCTCTTTGTTTTTTATTTTGAATACAAAAAAGGCTCAACACTAGTTGTGTCAAGCCTTTGAGCTTTTTAAATTTTTTTAATTATTAGAACTTTGAGATCCAATGATTATATCAGTATATACACGACCATCATTATACGTATAAGTTACTGCTGAACCCATTTCTTTGGCATCTGGGCTCAAATAGTCATCTGAGTATCCCGGCGTTTCTTTATACATGTCCATCAGAGCTTTCGTCACCTTATCTGGAGTATTATAAAGGCTTCTATCATACAGCCCATCAGATAACATTAAGTTTAGTTCTCTAGCATAGTCCCAATCATAATTGACTTCAGACAATACAGACCACCAACTACTTCCATCAGGACGATTTGGAATATTGCCAGTTTCTTTTTGTGATTCTTCGTTAATTCTAATAGTTGCAGCTTGTGTTAATTTTGAATTAATAGTTAAAGGAGCTAATCCTTTAGAGGATCGTTGAGAATTAATGGAATTCAAAATTGCTTGTTGATATGCAGCATTAGATTGATGTTGAATAGGACGATACCAATCTGCAGCACCATCTTCACCATTAGTATTGAAAGGATGATTGTTGCTAGAACTATTGCTTGATGAATTTGAACTAGAAGAATTGGAGTTAGAGCTACCATTGTTAGAAGAACTATTACTGTTACTGCTATTTGATGAACTGCCAGTATTGGCTGCTGCTCCACCGTTAGTTGATGAACTTCCAGTATTAGAAGCTACTGGTGTAAAGTTGGTTGAGCAGTCGTTGGCGTTTAGCCACTCATTATCTCCAATTTCAAAGAAGAGGCCACCGTTCATTTCGAATGTTCTTAACACGCGCCAATCTGAGTTGGCTGGAACACTGGAACTGGTAGATACTCCATTGTGATCATAAATCTTAGCACCATTACTTCTGATTACCCGAGCTACGTTGTAACTGTAGCCGGTTGGTTTGTTACTGCTATTGGAGCTAGAGCTAGAACTTGGAGCAGTAACAGTGGTTGCTGGCTTACCATTCAAACCAAAGTTTGGCACATCTTTGATGTTATTAGGTGTTACATTCAAGGTCATATCATCATCACGAACATACATATTAGGTGCTACTTGATAGAACAAACGTCCTTGAGAGTTGCGGATAACTTTCCCAACTGTCCATTGTGATTGATAAGCTAAGTTAACACCATCATCGTAAGTGTTGTTGCCTTGGTTGTCGTAAATAGATGTGATTGTACTATTGATTGTGCCAATTAGCTTTTGATTCAACTTACCTGTAGCTGGATCAAAGTTAGCCTTCACATCATTAGCAGCTACCCATTCATCACCGGCTACTTGATAGTAGTAAGTACCATTAACTTGTTTAGTTTTACCAACACGCCAATCAGACTTATTCATGATGACCCGTGGAATTGATTGCATGTTATTGTCATACAATTGTGCGTATGGATCTTTCTTTACGGTAACAACTTTATAGCTATAATCCTTAGCTTGAACATTTTGTTGATTCGTTGTTACTAACGAAATAAGTAATCCCCCAGCAATTAATAACCCACTCAAAACTTTTGATTTTTTCATTTTAAATCCCCCTCAAATAAAAGAACTAATCTTCTTTGAAAAACTTTCTAGCGTACTCACTTAATCTGTAAGACGATATAGCCGAAAGATTTCCAATACGTCTTTTTCCATTTCTAATAGCATTAAATGTCTGTCTGGGTACTCCCGTATCTTTCGATACTTGATACCCACTTATATCAGAATCTACCAACCTTCTAATTAAAGGTATGCTAATATGACTTTTCAAAAAGTCTTCATATTCTTCTTGACGACTCACTATTATCTTCCTTTGCAAAGTAAAGACATTCTTATTTAAACAACCACAACCTCCTTAAATACGGCTTCATTATAGTGGTATATTTTTACACCGTCAAGTGGTTATTTGAAAAAAATTAAATATTAATGGGAAATTGCTAAATCATTAAGGGTACAAAAAAAGCTCAACACTTTTAGTATTAAGCTTTCAAAACAATAACCTTAACCGCCAATCATAACTCTAACGTCTTCAGCTTGAATGATTTGATCGGCAAAATCGATTGGTGCTAAATGAGATCCAGTCACTAAATACCCTTCTAACCACTCATTAAGAACACCGTCATAGTCAAGTAACAATTGATCTGCTTCACTAGTTGTCTTTCCAAACTTTATTAAATAATGTTTAACATCAGAAATTGCTTTTTCTTTTTCTTGAATATTCATGGCGATCACTTCCTTTAATTAAAATCCCAATTATACTTTTCAATGTAAAACATGGAAGAATCTAAAATACTTTGATTTTTAATACAGACTTGATGAACTTTAAATTTATACTCAATTAACTCTCTTGCTTCACTCAAGCTTAACATATTTCTCATATATCGGTCTAAAGAAATGTTCAGTCTTCTACCATCAGCTATTAGTCCAAATACCACATCATAATTATCAAAGTACACACGTGAATTAATCTTCCCGTGGTTAATTCTATTAAACCACAAGTAGTCTAATTGTTCTTTCGTTATTTTTGAACCAAAATCTTTAATGATATAATTATTACTCTTAAAAATATAGTTCCAATTAATATTGGCTTTAATAACCTTCGGCTTCAATATTAGCTTAGGATCATGAGTATTACTAGTATAAATTTTGACTTTTCTTTGAGCCCAATCTTTGGCCTCTTTCAGAGAATTAGTTAGATAAAATCCTTGCCCAAAATCTTTATAAACTTTACTCTTATTAACTTGAGCTTTTTTTAATATAGATTTTTCAAATACATTAATTGTTCCATGATACCAAGTCTTTGTATCTTCGATCATTTACAATTCATCCAATCAAACTTTTTAATACTACATCAATAGTAGCATACATAATTGGCAGAAATTGCTAAATCATTAAGCTTTTACTTAAAATATTAATTTAGCCCTTTTGCAAAACTAAAGAGCGATCAATTTGTAAAGTTTCAAATGCAAAGTTATTACGAGACTAATTCGTCCCAAAAACAAGATAATTTTTGATCCATTTTTCAAGGCTTTTCTTATTTCGTTTTAAAAATTCGTCTGATTGTATAATAAAACTAATACTAAGACCATCAACAATACTACTAAATAAGATAATAGTGTTATTATCAAAAAATTATTTCTTCTCAAAATTAAACCTCCTATTTCAAAGAACAGTGACTAGTCTTTGCTATTCCTAATTCAAATAAGTAATCGGATGACCAGTTTGATTACTGCCGACAACTACTCTACAAAATATTTTAGCAAATATCAGTCCTGTAGTTAGTAAAGACACTCCGTGAACCCATATAGGAACTAAAATAACTAGCATCGATTTCTGTAATACCCTAATTAGATAATGGAAAGCTAAAGTTATATAGAAACAGCTGTGAAATCTGGAAAAAATCAGCATCATCAATATGTTCAATGAATTCTACATTTCTGCCAGAATGTTCAGTAATATCAAATGAATGAACTTGTCTGACAACCACTTGTCCCTTAGTTTGATAACCATTTAACTGATAATATCCGTGCTTGTTATTCCTAACAGTTGAAGTAATGGGGCTTAAAATAATGAAACCAGTATCTTGATTGTAAGCATCTCGACTTAGAATTAAAGCTGGACTCCTTTTCTTAATCTCTCGTCCCCTCTGAGGGTCAAAATTAATCCACACAATGTCTCCTTGACTTGGTTGATACATCATTCTTTACCCTCATCGAATTCTAAATCATCCCATTCATCAGGTTCATATTGATTTTCAAAATCCGGATTTAAATATGGATCTTCAATTTTGGGAACTAACTCATAGCCACCATTATTCTTAGAAACGAGTAACCATTTTTGATCTAACTTAAAATCTTCTTTAGAAACAGGCAAGCACAGGGAGCTACCTCTTTTAACAACAGTTAATAACTTCATCAGCAACACTCCTAACTTATATTTCACTACTAAGAATAGTATTGTTTAACGTGTTAAACAAATAAAATAAAATAACATAATTAATTTGTTTAAACAGCGCAAAAATAATGTTGTGTGTTATAATAGTAATGAAAAAGAGTCGGTGAACCGACACCGACTCTTTTAGTAAAGTTGCCTAAGTGGCGACTACTGTTAATTAATTAACCGATAGCCATCAGCTTCAGCTAGCTAAAATGGCTATTTTTTTGTGTGATCAATTATCACAACAACTAATCCCAATAGATTAACTACCGTGTTAATCATGGTGCAGATTAGTTGAATGTCCACAGCGGACATCAAACTGCTCCTTTCTTTAGATTGTGCGTTGCTTTGGAATTTACACCATTACAACCACCTCTTTTTTAGAGCAGCCGTCATCTTAGCTTTTCACTTTACCATACATATTTTAACATTTATACATGAGGTCAATCACTTAAAACTGACAGATATAACATTATTATATTTTGAAATTCCTTAATGTCATGCTGTAATTGTTTGTTAATAGCATTTCTAATAACAGTTCCATTTTCATCAGATACTTGTTTTTGCCCATCTGCAGTAACCAAGGTTGATTGTGCATGATTCATTTTGCGTAATTCCTTAGCTTGCTTTCCTTTAATTTTACGTCCCTTACTATCAGTAATGGAGACACTAACTGGAGAAGTACTATTAACTTTTGGCGGATTATCTAACATATCAATTGCCTCGTACGCCAAAGATTCAATGTATGCGCGAATTAATATATCCTTACAATCATTACTTTCACTGTTATTGAGTCTCTTCATTGCTCCATCATAGAAAATTACTTTATTTTCATCTTTTAGATATTCAATGGCACCAGTAACCATAAGATCATTAGTAAAATATGTTTCCAGCTTAACTGCATTAACTACAATATTTACTCTTAAATTTTCTGGTACTGACTTAGAAGTATCACAAATTGAAGCCTGATATATTTCACCTATAAACGAACTAAAATCTTCTCTAAAGCTTTGTGTTATATTATCCATTTAAATTACTCCTATCCTATATTTACCTAAAGATCTTCCTCATCATTATCTGACATTAACCATGTAATAGTTTAACCAATGTGTTATCATTGTATTGAAAAAGGGACTGGTGTTCGAGCACCAATCCCTGAGCGATCCGCTTTAAAGGCGGTGACAAATTAAAGAATAATTCTAAATGATCGTCCTATAACTCGCCAAAGTTATTAATAGGACGGTTTTTTATTACTTTTTGTTGTTCATGATTGTGGCAACTAGTGTGCCAAAAGCAATCATCAACATTAATACCTTGTAGGTATCCAAGTAAGACTGTATATCCTTTCTGTTGATTCTTCCGTATTCTCATACGCAAGCACCTCCTTGAGAACAAACAGTCACCGCCCATAAAACTTATCGCACTAACTATTCTAGCACATGAACTAGATTGAACTATTTATCAATTTTGGAAAATGATTTTTTCTAAAGAATATGTTATATTGGTAATGAAAAAGGGACTGGCGTTCAAGCACCAATCCCTTGGCGATCCGCTTTAAAGGCGGTGACTAAGTTATGAACTACTTTAAATAAATCGTCCTATAACTCGTCAAAGTTATGATAGGACGATTTTTTATTACTTTTTGTTGTTCATGATTGTGGCAACTAATGTGCCAAAAGCAATCATTAACATTAATACCTTGTAGGTATCCAAGTAAGACTGTATATCCTTTCTGTTGATTCTTCCGTATTCTCATACGCAAGCACCTCCTTGAGAACAAACAGTCACCGCCCATAAAACTTATCACGCTAACTATTTTAACATATCATTAAACCTAAATTAATCATCGACCCGTTCAAAGCTTAATCCTGCTAACCATCAAAATTGAGAGAATTTGGTTTAGGTGTATTATCCCCATTATTTTTTAAGCAATTTTGTATCAATAATTTGGAAATCAGCTCGATGAATGTATAATGGTTTGCCATCAATCATTATTTTGGTCATCTTAGGCAAGTCATTATCCGTACGCCATCTAACATTTGTTCCCTGAAAAACCTCAATATAGTTACCATTCTGTGACCGGATTACAACTGCTCTTGGTTTTCCAAATAAATTTTTATATCGATTAATTGGAACTGCAAAGAATGTATTTTCACTCAACTGACCAGAATCGTGAGACTTAATCAAGTCTTCAGAAAAATTTTTAACGGGCTTCAAACTTTTATCTGCAAAAATCATCGTTTCACCAGAACTTTCAATTTCTTTACCATCAATGGTAACTGTTAAAACTGACGATGGATTGTAACTGTCACTATTTCCTTGATCGTGACTCGTTAAATTAACTTTATCACCTGAAGTTTGCATTGTTTCTTCACCATTAGCTGTATAAGAGGTAATATTGTACGAATTGCCTTTCGTATTTCCAGCCAAATCAGTAGATACATCATCGTCAAGAGCACAGCCCGTTAATCCAGTTACTGAAATCAAAATTAAAATCAAAATAAAAGTTCTATGTTTCATGTTATTTGTCCCCTATACCTGTAATCACAAAACTCAGCTTCAAATTTTCTAATGTACCCAGAAATGGTTCTATGTGTTACCATGGTAATGAAAAAGGATCAGTGCTGTAACACCGACCCTTTTAAGTAAAGTTGCCAAAGCGGTAGCTATTCGAAATTTATTTAAAAACCTTGAAAGCCATCAGCTCCTGCACAGAGCTAAGACGGCTTCTTTTTTACTTTGAATTACGGTATCTTAGAATATCTATGACTGTACCAACATTTTCATGAATTGCTTTTACAGACCAATAGATAGCTTCTAAAACAACAATCATCAAAGCTAATCAGCTACTCCTTTCGTTAGGATTTGTGTTTACAGTTTTTACACCATAAGCAACACCACATTTCTGGGATAGCTACCGCCTTAGCATTTACTTTACTGATTACTATTTTAAAATATTTCATTTAGCAGAAGCTTACATGTAAAGCTTCTGCTTTTTTAATCCATTTGATCATATCCGTCATAGCTAATAGAACGTACATTTCCAAGCTCATCAATTACTTTCTTATCTTCTATAACATACCCAAACTTGTAAGCTTGAATTACTTTAAGTCTGTTTTTCATCACCCATTGTAAATCATTGGATTTAAGTTGGAATACTGCATCTTTTAATACATCTTCTGCTGATAAATTCTTGTGTTGACAATCCCACAAATAGCTACCAATACTCCAATTAACTTTAACTTTGTTATTTAATTGAGCATTAATAACTATGCCTCCGCTACCGTTGTATATATAAGATTTTAAGGCACATACTTCTTGCTTTAATACTTTACCAGCTTCTGTGTCTTTAATAACCATCCAGTCAACATTTTCTTCTATATTATTTATCAAGCACTTAGCAAAAGTCACAAAATCCATTTCTCCTTGCCTATCCAAAATCTTTTCAATACTATTAATCATTTCTTTAAAGAAAGAGCGGTCAAAATCGTTCTTTTTGTAATTATTTAATAACCATGTATGGAAATCCTTTAAATCACTAAAAATAGCTTTATTAATCAAATTTTGATTAGTTTCCTTAATAGCATCAGCTGCCTTTTCCAGACTAACTTTATAGTCATTATTATCTGTTAGATTAGCTGCTGTCAAAAGTCCCTTTTCAATACTTGCTAAAGTTACTTCTACCTCTTTGTTGTCAATTGCATGTAAATCACACATTTTTAAAGCTCCTTTAAAATTTAATGTCTTGTTTCGTAATCATATTTACCAGTGATAACCCACCGTCTAGTACCGTTATAGTTGCAAGTAAACAGAGTAACTTTCTTTTGTTTTCTATCATTGTACAGCACTGATTCTTTTGTTGGCTTGTCAGTACCCGGATAAACTGGCTGATAAGGTCTGACTAGCTGTTTATCAACGATATAATAGTAATAGTTTTTCTTTTTATCAGTTAAGATAATCTGGCCATGACTGCTAGGATCAAGGTTTGGAACACGTGAAAATAAAACATTCAATGAAGTATTCATATTGTGCCCTGCCAACACATAATTGCCGGCGCCACCCATTTGTACAGTTTCTGGATAATAAGCTGCTGCTCCTAAGGAGAGAGTGTACATATTAACACCATTAATAATTGGTAAATACATGCCGATAGAAGGAATACTAATATAACCGGCATAATTATCACCGTAGCCGGCATTTAATGCTTGCTGGCGATAGGAGCCGAGCTCAAAAGGGTTAATCATATGGACATTAGCAATATCTGATGGATAGACCTTAGCTTGGCCGTTACTATTACTTAATTGAGAAACTTTTACAGCTGAAGGATTACTTGATCTGTCGTAAGAAGCTAATACAGAACCATTTTCTTTTTGATACATAGCTCCAATAATGCCCAAGGTAAATACAATAACTGAGACTGTAATGAAGCTTCGTTTAATCCATTTTTTTTGCTTGTCACTGAGATTATCTATCCAGTCTTTGCAATAATCACTGGCTTGGATTAGTCGCTCTTTAATCAATTTATGCACCTGCATTTCAGAATCATTATCTTTTATTAAATTAGCCCGTCTCTATGAGCTACTGCTGCCTGTACAAGGGTTACTAACTCAGTTAACGATATAGGAGCATCATCCGTTAAAGTGATCTCTTCATCAGTAGCAGTTACTACAAAAGCTTCTGCCATTTCCTTAGAAATCACCTTGTCATCTTTTTCAATCAAAATTAATTGTCCTTTCATCCTTAAATTTTAAATAGCTAAACCCTCGACAAATTAAAAAGGACAAGTCTAAGACTCATCCTTTATTCAATATTTGCCTACTATTTTACCCTCATACCCTTTGGCTATTTAATCCGTAATTAACTAACTAAATCAAGCTGACTCAATATCTGGAAACTTATCTGTAACAAATTTATCTGGATTATTACAATAGTCTATCATCGTAGCAAATGAATCTATCTGGTTAACTTTAGAACGTAAACCATTTTCTATCATCGTTCGGTAAGGATAGCCACCACTACTCAATTCGTCTAACAACTTTTCTTGTAGTTCCTTTTAAGTAGCTTGCTTATCAAACAACATTTGATACTTAGAAGCTGTGAACTGCGTCGGCACTAAAGTACCGAGCTTCTGGGAACAGACTGAACTTGCTAAGCTTTGTCTGACAACTTAGTAGCGGTTTATCCTAATTTACCAAGGCTTGTTCCAAGCCGAATTTCTTTATATTTAACGCAGCATTGATATCGCGGTCATGCTGCGTTTTACATTGTGAACATTGCCACTGTCTGACATTTAAATCATGTTTCCCGTCATCATAGCCACAATTGGAACAGATTTGACTTGTTTTTCTGGGATTAACAACAATCAATTGTTTACCATACCACGAACATTTATATGATAATTGCTGGCGAATTTCCCGCCACGCTTGATTAGCGATAGCTTTAGCCAAATGGTGATTCTTCAGCAGATTTTTGGTTTTTAAATCTTCAATCACAATCACGTCATAATCTTTTACTAATTGGGTTGTTAACTTGTTTAGATAATCATGGCGCTGATTAGCTATTTGTTCTGAAATCTTGGCCACTTGCCTTTTGGCTTTCACATAATTGTGACAATCATTTAGATCAATCTTGTTATCAGGATGCAATTGATTATGCATGGCAACACGCGTCTTAGCTAAAGTTCGACGACGAGCTAGTTTTCGTTGCCACTGACGTTTTTTCTCTGATAACTGATTGTCAAAACGAATCGTTTTAAACTTTTGACCATCAGAACTAATCATTAAATCGGAAACTCCCATATCTAAACCCACAGTTTGCCCCGTTTTTTTGAATGGTGCTTGGTTTTCGCACTCAGTCAATAAAACGCAATAAAATTGACCTGTGGGGTTAAGTTTAATGGTCGCCGATTTAACCTTGGCAGTAGTGTAACGACCACGATATTTAACACCCCCAAGCTTAGGCAGTTTCAAATAATGTTGCTTCATGACTCTAATGTTTTGATTGACATTATTGCAAGTATAGCTTTGCTTGGCATAATGCTTAGACTTAAATTTAGGAAATCGAGCTTGTTTGCGAAAGAAGCGTTCATAAGCAGTTCCTAAGTTTTTATTAACATTCAACAAACTAGTTCTTTAAGAATGTATATTCTCGTTTCAATTGTTTAACCAAATAATTCATGCCAAAGGTCTTGACGAATTGACCACCATTATTGTGACGTTCCTGTTGCATCGCTAACATTTGATTCCAAACAAAGCGCACAGCACCAAAGTTTTCAATAATTTGTTGTCGTTGTTTTGGATTGGGATAGATTTTTAGTTTAACAGCTTTGAACACCACAATCTTGCATCACCCTCGGTTTAATAAATCAATTATAAGCCATAGATATTTACAAAACAGCTAAAATTTAAACATGGAGCAATTCATCACGTCCTTAAAAGAACGTGTTTCCTTGCTCGTTTTCATAAATTTATAATGAATTATCTTACGGCATCGCTATCGCTCCTTTAGAATCAATCTAACTCTCTTCATCAACCTGTGACTCCCAATCCGGTGCTTGCTCTTCAACAAACTCATCTACATGATCCGAATCTGCATACTTAGTCAATAAATTGAGCTTATTCATATGCTGAACTTTATCTCGCCAAAAGCCATGATTAGCATCCCGATATGGTGGCGTATTACAGACCAACTCCAATAAAACATTACGAATGTTGGCCATAGTTGCTTCTTCGTTAAACAGACTAATGAACTTATTGATAAAAAAGCCGCTTTCGTAGTTGGCATTGATATAATCAGACACTTTATCTTCAACGTTATTGTCGTTGGCTTTTTTATTTAATTGCTTAAACTCTTGAATAGCATTGGGAATTAATCCATCTAAAAGAGTATCTGGCATGTGTTCTGGGTAAATCTTAAACTTCTGTAAATGCCGTTCCGATAGAAAAATGTCATAAGCTTCAAAAACCTTTGGTGTTAGTTGGCCACGTAGCAACTTTTCAATAATTGCATCATTCATTTTAATCACCTCCTTTCTCTAAATTCGTATCATTAATTGAACTGTATAGATTGTGCCGACTTAAATAATCTTGATCCGAGTCGTAATACCACAAATAAGTCCAACAGTCATCGACCCATTCACCTTGCTTCAACAAGTTAAAATTGGCATCAAAAAAGAGATATTGCCAATGCAAATTATCTCTTCCAGTTATTGGGTCTATTTTTCTAAAAATATTGACATCCCAGATAATATCTTGCTGCTTAGTTTGATTTAAAGCCCAACGTTCAGCTTTTTTTAATGGCTTACGATTCAATCGGCCGTCAAAATCAATTAGTAAGCCCCTATGATTTTCAATGCCGGTAACTTGTTCACTGATTAAATGTGTTTTATCCGTCTGGCCATTAATTATTTCTCCCAAAATCTGACTATCTGGATTACGTGGTTCATTAGTATCCCGCACAATGTAACTAGCTTGTTGCGTCCTAATATTATCCACTCGGCTATACTTCATAGATGGAAAATAGCCTTTCTCGTGATCCCCGTTTCTTTGATACCACAATTTCCTAAAAGCATGTTCTTCAGCATTTCCCGTTGTAATGATATTTAAAACGCTGCGGCGATACCAAAAACCGGTACCTTTTGGAATATAAATAGCTGCTGTATGCCATCTATCAGTATGCTGCCAAAGTACCGTTCGCTTTGGGACAGTTGCTATACCTTTCTTAAGACCATCAAGATTATTAATTCGATAATTTTTTACCTCACGTACCTCTGTAGGATGATTTTGAGCATGGTCTAATTCATCTAATACCTGTTGCCAAGCGTTTTCGTACGTAATATATGATTTACCGCTTCTTTTCTTACTCAATGTTTATATTGATTTACCATCCTTTCCTCGGCTAAGCATCTCTCCTACGTGCTTATGTTTAGTAGAAGCTGTCTGAGCTCTCACCGTATCCTTAGCACGACTAATTGCATCCTTTAACGCACTCTGCATCTTTTTAGTCTGTTTGGGTGTTGCTGCCAAAAAGTCCTTATTTTGTTGAATTACTGGTTTATCAGCATTTTGAATTGTCCATTCAGGATGATCCTTCATGTAAACTAATAAGTCTGGAAAAGACATATTCTTGATACTGTCTTCAGCATCCTTAACTTGAGAATCCAATCCTTTCATCATCTGATCTTCTATCTCATCCTCACCAGTTTCTTTTGCGAACTCTTTCATCACTTCATCTCTCGTAATTACATAGTCATGGTGGCCAAACTTCTTCTCTAAAGCATCATTTAAATTTTCCATTGTCTCGTCATTTAGATATGGACTATTTCCGTGTTCTGGATTATTGGCGCCTTTCATCAAAGAATAAAACTCACCTTTTTGCGAAATTAAATCAACGTGTATTTTTGTTTCTGGTAAAGCAATATCACTTTCGATTCGTTCAGTCATACCTAAGCTGACACGGCCACCAATGTTAGCGGTAATTTTTCCGGGAATTTTTTCTTTACGTGCTGTTTGATTGGCTAATACCATTCGAATTCCAGTAGACCGAGACATTTTAGCCAGATATTCGATCCGATCGGTGACATTTTTAACAGCGAAATCGCTGGCTGACAATTTATTATCTTGATCAATAATTGAAGATACTTCATCGCAAATTAACAAGACGGTATACAATGGCTTGTCTGGAAATTTTTTGTTGTAGTCTTCAATTTTACTGACACCAGCTTTTTTGAATAAATCAATCCGATCACGTGTTAATTTTTCAGCATGTGCAAATAACGCTCTAGCATACTCTATATCACCAGATGCGTCTGCCGGCTGAGCATACGTATATGGATTAGGGTGGTAATCCGGACTATCTGGATTATCAGTTCTCATATTTTCAAAGGAATTTCCTTTACCATCGATGTAGATAATCTTTAACTCATCTGGACTAACAGAATCCATAACAGAGTAAATCATATTCATTAACAGAACAGTTTTACCAGTACCTGTTTTACCAAAAACAATCATATGCGGGATACCATTGCCTAATTCGAATTCAATTGGGTGTCCTAACGCATCGACTCCAATCAATCCCGCAATAACATCTTTCGTTCTTTTCGAACGATTTCTAATCATATCCCTAAAATCAGTTGGAATGTTAACTCCCGTATTTAGAGACACACTTAAAACACCGGCTTGCATAGTTATCATCGGCGTATCGTTCACGTGCAATAGGTTAGAAATACCTCTTGACAACCGATCAAAATCATTTGGTAAATTAGGAGATTGCGGTAACGTATATTCGTAAACCGCTGTATTACCGCCAACTAAGACTTGCTTAAAAGTCCCATGAATTTTGAAACTATTTAAGACGCTAGTTAAATCATTAATCCGTTTGGTAGCCACTGACTTAGCTAATTTTCTTTGAGTTGCAATATTAGCACCAGTCACTGGATCTAAGGGTTCTGGAATTAGTGATAAATCTAAGTTATGCTCCACTTTGTGCAACGACTTGTTACTAGCTGGCTCACGATAAAATTTAATTGCATCTCTCTTGCGCGCACGTTCATAAAAAGCAGCCGGCGTAAGATGTACAAAATAGCTTAGAACGTTATAACAGTTATTCCAAAACATCCTAAACATTCCTTGACCGTTACTACCCAAATGTTCATTATTACTATCGTCTTCGCCACTACTTTCTTCATCGTTATCATTACTGTTATTATTGCTGTCATCATAGTGATTATTGAAATTATCTTCCCAAGTTCCTAAAGCATCTACAGTACTGTAAGGCACACTGCTAGACAATACATAACCACCTCGTTCAACTGAAAAAGTAGGATCTTCAGGAAAACGAATACTGGTTGAAGCTATTCTTAGACCAAAGCCATTCAATGATTGCTCTATTGCTCTATCGGTCTCTGTTTCACGACTTTTACGAACAAATATTTCAGCCTTCCGAACGCCATTTTTGGTAACTATCTTAACTTTGGAATGACGCATGGCCAAAGCTCTAGCTTTAACTCGTTGTGTTTGAGCAGTACCACCGACACCATTCTCAAATTTCTGGCCACGATCGTCATATCCAGATAATGCATCAAAGTCACTGTCATTTAAATTTTCTTTTAATTTAGCTTTGTACAATATTTGGTGAACGAAATCAAAATAAGGTGTCTGGTTACCCAATAAATATTTAAAAGTTAACCACGGTGATATCACTAATGTTGGAATAATGATATTAGCTGAACGAGCAAAACTAACCTGCCAATAAAGCCCTTGGATAGCAATATACCCGCAAGGAATCCAGACCAAAATAATAAACTTCAAATATATATGTCCCCAATACAAAATCCAAAGTAAAAATTGCCTTAGTCTAAATAAAAATAATTGCCAGATATTAGATTGCTGCACTTTAGTAGCTCCGTACAATAACCAATATTTCATTCGCCCATAATAAGGTGACGTTACAATACAAAAAATTAAAATGGTTACTATTCCAACCAGAATTCCTATTTTAATAGCTGAAGGTAAAAATTTATCAAAATCAGTACGTTCATAAAGAACATGAAGAAATCTTATCAAAATAAAGAAACTCAATAGCGCAAAGATAAAGGGCATCACATATTGAAACATTAAATCAAATTTATTCATTCAATTCACGCTCCTTTATTCTTGCCTTTGAGCAATCTCTTTATAGTGCTTCAAAAATGGCACAATCTCTACTCGCTTGTCATCAAAATAAACTAATGGCGTTATTCTCTTACCTTTGGAATCAAAAGTATCCTCATCCAAAGGCGCAATATCAATACCTGCTTTTGAAAAAATTTTCTTTAGTTCTGTTTCACCTTGATTATTTAAATACAAAGCTACTGTTTTATTGCCATCGTTGGCCATTTGTAATCCATGTTTAGCTGCCATATACATTTGTTTAAGCCCTACAGTGCTATTAACATCGTAGTGACCAACCGGCCAAACATTTGATTTAGTTTTAGTAGGCTTTTTGACGACTTTTTTCTGTGAAGGTTTTGGCTTGGCCGACTTAGGCTTAGCATTAGACTTCTTAACAATTTTATGAGCCTTGTCTTCAACGGTCTCAGTCCTAGGCTGTTCTTTAGATTCCGAGGTTACTTCCTCAATCTCTGGTTTTCTGTCAGCTGATCCTAAATCGTCAGCTTCAACTTCTACAGATTGATCTTCAGACTCTGATTGATCTTCTGCTAACTGTTCTTTAGCTTGATCAGCAGCTTTAGCAGCGTCAAATTTCTTCTTAGTTTTTGTACTTTGAACCGTTGATAAAATAAATACCAATATCCAAATGGCAATTATTGGTAACAAGAAATAAGCAAAAACCCATACTGGAATAGATTTAATAATCAAAGAAATAACAAAATTAAGTGCACCCAATATCCAGCCAATGGGTGAATTAGGTTTAATACTATTTCTGAATAAAAACATTATGGAATCAATGGCGAACCAAATTGCCATTAAGGTTCCATAACCGATAGCCTTAACGTGCGTTGGATTATTTTTCCATGAAAAAAAGCAACTATATCCAGCTACACACATAAAAAATGTAAAAACAGCAATGCTGATATTTTGAACCAATTAACTCCCCTCCATTAATTCTTTAATAGCAGTCATATTGGTTCCAGTAACACCAGCTACCACAACCCAATGACCTTGAACAAACTTGGTTTTAACAACACGAGGAGTAATAATTCTGCCATCGACAGCTAAATCGGTAATATTGTCAGTCAAGTATCTCATTTGACCTTTGGATAACTTTCGCTTATCAAAAACATAAATTGGTCTTTTGGAATTTCGACTTTCTTTATTAATTTCCTTAACTAAAGGTTTTTCAATACTTAAACAATCTTCGCATTTGTCGTTATACAAAACCACAATCATATTTCGATTTTGTTTAGGATTGTTTTGCAATTCTTTAACTACCTTTATGGAAGATAGTGTCACACTGGCATATGAATTTTTAGCCGGCGCATTTTTCTGGGAGTTACAGCCAGTTAATACTGTTATGCAAATAACACTAATCAAAAGCCCCAACCACTTAACTATTCTTTTGTTGATCATGATTTATTCTCCTCGTTAACGCTACTCGAGTTTTTGAATTTGAGACACCTGTTGCTTTTGATTAATAGTCATAGAATAAAGATTATTATGCTGTCCCGGCTCTTCCCCTCGGTGCCAAGACTCTTGTTGAACTTTAACTAAAACCACTAATTGACCATTATCTTGTAAAAATCCCGGGTAGGTCTTGTAACTAAACAACTTCGATTGAATACCTAATGTAGATACGATATTTCTTCCTGACACATCTTTGCCGTTATCAAAAACATCCTTATTAGCAGCTAATTGAGGTGTGATGACATCCTTTAGTTTATTGGCACGATTCAAATAATCTTTAGAATTTGACCAAGTTAAATAAACACTAAAAAAAGCCTTGGCTCTTTGATTAGCTAGGCTTTTCGCATTCATATCACTGTAATAATTTCTGATTTTAGGATCGGATGATTTATAAGCATCGGCAGCAGCTTGTTGTTTAGTTTTTTCATACTGTTTATGATAATTTTCTCTGGCCGAATTTACTTTTTGATTGGATAAAGCAATTTCGTGTTTATTAGCGGATATTTGTGAACCAGTATCATTAATCTTTATTGTTACAAAAAAGATAATCATGACACTCAATATGACACTAACAGCTAAAGTTAAATAACCTTTCTTATTCAACAAAGCCACCTCCTTTTTGCGTTACGGAAGTTATTTGATTTTGACTGGGATTATACTGCAAATTAAATAGCGCTGAACCATGCTGAACCACTTGGTCTCCCTTGTTTTGAACTCCTGTAGAAGTAGTATCAACTGGCTGACTATTATAGTTAATGATCACAATGACCGGCAGTGTTTCACTAAATTCAGCTTGTTTTCCATAGCCAACTTGGATATTAGTTAATTTTCCATAAGGAGTACTTTTTTTACCATTTGGTTGTACAGTTGGCTTACTCATTTCAATCAAAGCATTACTTAATTTATTGCCAACCAACGGATTTAACTTCTTGGCCAACTTTTGATAATCAGATTCATTCTTAGTTTGGTTAAAGGTAATATCAAATGCCGTATGGATATTCTGATCAAGTTTTTTCTTTCGTGTAGCAATGTCATAAGGTTTCTTGGCTACCTTGTCGTAAAAATAACCTTCAGTTAAATTCCTAGCTTTGTAATTATAGCTTTGAATCAATTCGTTATTAGAATTGTTTGCTGCACTAACTTTTTTATGACTCTTGGCCAAGTTATTATTACAGCTGATCGTAACTAATATCAACATTACTACTGCGACAATTGGGATACTAATTGGCCAATAATTTTTTAGCTTTTGCAAAGAATTTACCTCCTATTTCTGTGGCCGTGCAAATGTCAACGTGTAACTGCCATTCAACAAGCTCAAGAAGGACTCAGAAAAACCAGCTTCATTGACACCACCACTACCGCCTTTGCCACCCATTTGAATAACTTTAGTGTTGTTACTCTTGGGGTCACTAGACTTCCACTTCTCTTCCAAAATAGCAGTATGGCCATTGTTTCCAGAACCACCACCAGTATTAACGATAACTACGTCACCGGCTTGCGCTTCACTAGCGGGAATCTCTTTCAACCATTTATGATCACCTTTGGCATCTGCTTCCATGGATCCTGTAAACCAACCCATATCAGCCGGAACTTTATAGCCGGCTTTTTTCAGAACTAACCAAACAAAACCAGAACAATCGGTAGTTCCGTTTCTATCAGGATTTTCAACGGAACCAATGTTGGCCACACCATGTGTTTGTCCATATTTAAAGTATCCTAATAAACTCTTGGCCACTTGAACAATATCGCTAGAATCTACCGGTGTATCACAGTCAGTGTTGTCTTTCTTATTCGAACTACCTTTAGCAGCCGCGCTAGAAGCGCCTAATAAAGCGCTGTTAGGTGGAATATTGGCACCGCCAAAAGCTGTATATGCTGCTTGTGCGTCAGTAGTAATTTGTCCAATTTTTGATTGGCCGTCACTTAAGCTGACACCTTCATAGTTGTACGACCAATCTTTAGCTGCTTGAACTGGATCTGTATCATTACCAACAATAGTTTTTGTGCTTGATTTAATACCATTGAGCTCATAGCTAACTAGTTTTAATTCATTTTCTGGTGTCAAAGTACTGGTATCTCCAGCCTTAATTGAGCCTTCAGCAGTAATCCGGCTACCATTGACTGAATTAGTAAAACCAGACCATTGAAACCAGCCCGCAACACCACCGCCATAGTTAATAGCCTTCGGGTCAAAATTACTTTCACGTTTACAGACGGCCAATGCACCAGCTGCTCCGGCGCCAGAAAAGCCTATCGTTTGTGTCAAATAATCAAAAATTTGTTTAGCACTGTTATAAGCTTGAGATCCTTTAGACAGCCAATCACCTTGGCCACCAGTTAAGGTAGCACCCGTTTCAGATTTTTTAGGATTAGCTGATTCACAATCATTGGGCTTAAATCCTTCAAAGTTAGCACTAACTTGGGTAACCGACGCAACGGATGGTAATAACAATGAAAATAAAAAAAGACTAGTCATAAACTTTGACGGTCTTTTATCTAGCAGTTTTCTATTCATTAAATTCCCTCCTAATTAGGGGCATAGCTTAATATTTGAAAGTCTTTAACTTCATAACCTTCACAATGAGTTGTCTTTCCTTTCACTGTTTCTTCATCAAAACTATACTCCTTGGCCAACAATCGTATCTGCATCCCATTAACAACAAATCGACGGAATTCTTTTGCTATTTCACCATTAATATCGCATTTCACTGCTTTACCAATATCTCTTTTATTAGAAGATTTTACCGTCTGCAACTTAAAACCAATACTTGCCGGCTCCGATGCTAAAGAAACTTTTAAATCAGGATGGTAAATAACTGTTCCTAATAAATTAACATTCTGATCATCATACTTTTGCCGACTGATTTGTAGGACATCTAACACATTATTTTTGATTTGCTTTTGGTTTCGATCTTTCTTCAAAAGACCATCGACTATCATTTTATCCAGCTCCATTCTTCTCTATTGGTAGTCAATGATATTAATCCCAACAACCAAATTGTCTAAATCTGTATTAATATCACCATTTTCTTGCAACATATCACCTTTAGAATTAGTTAATTCTACAAAGTATGCTTCACGTTCATAATCAACTTCGAGTTTCATGTCCTTAAATTTAACTTGATTGCTTGCAAAATCATCCCAGAAGTTGTCAAAGTCTAATACATTTACTCCGTGACAGTTGCCGCCAACTTGATAGACAGCTGAACCCTTGTACTCTCCAGATTGAAAAGTAACCTCAATTGTATGCAATCCTGTCGGTTGTTCATTGTTGTAACATTTCATATCATCCGCCCCCAATTAATTAAATATGATTAGTTTCTCTTGCTGTGGTCTTTTTTGTTCTAGCTGAAATTTTTCAGCATCTCGTTCACTATCTATTCGTTTTTCTAGGGGAATATTTATTGAAGATGTATGGCACTCATAAACTTGCCAATTATTAATCAAATTAACCTTTCGTTCTTTAAATCTAGTCAAGTCTCTGACTGAACAATTAAGAGCAGTCATCAAATATTTTCTTTGAATAAAGAAGTAATTTTGATTATCCTTAATAATCTCAGTCCTATAAATTTTGGGAACTTCTAAATCATATTCAACAAATAGTCTGACAATTTGGCCCGAAGGAACTTGAAAGAACTTAGCAGTTTCGTTAATAGACGTATTATTAAACTTGATATAATCTGACACATTTCTTAAAGTTAGTGTTTTAGAAAATTCTTTCTGATACCTTTCACTCCTAGCCATGCCTGATGCGTAATATTCTCTAATTTGCATTAAGTCTGGATCATCTTCAGAAATATTTCGTAAATTAATATCACTTCGACTCTCTAACTGGTTTAAAGTTACGAGCACTTCCTGTTTTGAAATCATCTTAAATCCCCCTCCAACAATTAAATAATAAAAAAAGACCAATCAATATTTGATTAAGTCCCCCGTTACTTAAAGTAATAAATGTGTTTGAATTAAGGCTCCCTGTTGATCAAACTTACGATACCAGTAAAAAAGCCCCTGTGTTTCTTCTTTTAATGTGTCAACAACATTAACTGGAATTTCTTTATTCCAAGACTTATTAAACTTTTCGACGTTTTCATCAGAAATACCTCCCAAAACCACCATATCCTGCTGATTTAAAGTACCCGTAAATTCTTCATAGGTGAATGGATTGATTTTGTTTTTTTTGTCCTCAAATGTCGTTATTAAACCAACATTCTTTCGCTTCATGACTTTCTTATAAGGAACAATATTTTCTACTGGAATATTCATTTGATCCATCCCTTGAATAGATATAATATCCCCTTCCTGTGCCTTATTAACAACATAGGCTAAAGTATTCAAAAACAAAATTCCGGCTATATTTGGCGTAGATCGATATTCTTGTATGTCAAAATAAATATTTCTAGCTTCTCCAAAGTCATCAGGAATATTAGTCGGTTTAGCAAATATTTGCGGATACTTTTGAATAACACTCTTAATTGATTGATACATTAACTGAGATTCACGATAGGTCTCACTATTTTCTCTCGAAGAAGTACCCCGATTAGTATTCAAACTAATCAAAAAGTCTTGCGTAGTTGGATATTTAGTATGCTCATCTGTGGCCAAAATCATTTCAGCTTTTTCAGGATGCGCTTCAGGATCATCCGTATATAACCCATTCCCATTAGCGGTATTGATAAACCAATCTACTAATAAGGTTTCTAGACGTGACCTAACAAACTTTTCATTCATATCTTGACCACTAGTATCATTAGCTTTCATAACTAGTAATAACATTTCCGAGACCTTATCAAAATTGTTATTTGCATCCTGCTCTACGGTTTCTGGAGTTCCAAAAACTTCCATTGGATTGATAGTACACTCGCTCATATTGAAATACAGACTATCATCTGTCCTGTAAGGATAACCGGCTAATAAAATATTGAAGGTGCGTCCTCCATCAGACAAGTAATTTCCGTCAGTAATTACTTGAGATATTGCACTTCCTCCATCTTTAACAGCATTTTGTCCTTCAAATCCATCTATTGAAATAACTGGTAAAACTTCACCCATGTATATAAGAGCATTTTTAATACCTTTAAAATCAATGATAGAAGAATTGTTATAGATTAAAGAACTAATATCAATTCCAACCGAAACACCGTATTTATCAGAAAAACCACTAGATGGAAAAAACATTCGATCTCCTGCTACCGTTGCCATATCGGTATTATGGAAAGTATCAGCTGAAGTTTTGGTTAATAATGTCTTAAATTCACTCAATTGTCTACCAGTTTCTCTAACCAATTGAATACCCTCAATACCATTATTATGATAGGAATTTCTTATCATCATAATTCCTTCTTCAATATGTTGAGGAGAGTCTGAATAAATAACTAATTTAATGTCACTATCAATCATTGACTCACCTTGTGCCATAAACATAGCAGATATTTGGATATCAGTCGCTCTCTTACCATTTTTTGCCAACTCTTCTATATCTTTCTGAGAAGTACTCTGTAAGTCATCCAAGTTAGCGGCTATTTTACTACTACGCATATCTTTTTGGGTTGCCTTCGGAACTCCTTGCTCACGTTCAAAGAACCTCAATTTACAATGAGCAATATTATCTGCCGGTAAAATTTTGGTAACCCAACCAATAACATCTGGATTATTTGAACCGTAAACGAATAAAACATCAAAAACAGAAATCACTTCATGAGAACCCTTAAAAAATATATAAGGATCCGTATCCTTATATCCGAAACTATTAGTAAAACCATATTCATCCACAAACTTTTTGTCGTTTTTTTGCATTTCTTTGTGACGCTTAAAAAGATGCATTGTATCACCTACTTAATTAATATAGATTTTAGCAATTTCCTTTTTGGCAGTTTTACCGTTTAGTTGAATATAATCGTTCACTAATCCTCGATTAAAATAATTCACAACTGTTTTTACGCGTGCATTTAATATTGTTGGTGTCGGTGCAATTATTAAGAAATCGGTTTGAACTTGTCTGTTGGTTGTTTTTTTAGATGTCAGTTTATATTGCTTATTTATCCTTCGAATCATGTCGGGAGTAGCATTTTTAGGTAAAGGCTTTTTTTCAGTCATCGCCCTCTCAACAGAAACAGCTTTTACGATTAAAGTATCATCTTCTATGTTATTCAATAATTGCTTATTAAGCGTAGACATCGTTGCTTTTTCATCATCAAAGCTAATAGGGCTAATGTTTCCACGCACTTGAAAAATAGTCATATATTGTAGAACCCAATTAGTTTTACACTCAATAACTGTTTGAAATTCATCTTCTGGCCAAATTCTAAATATCCTTAATAAAGTAGTTGTATCTAATATTTTTCTAGCTTTAAATTTAGATGTCCAAAAGTCGATACTTACAATTAATTGCAGTCCCCTTGAAGGATTAGTCATCAAAGCATTAAAAGCAATTAAAATATCGCCCATAAAAAATAAAGCTGCGTTAAATAAATTTTGAGCAGGAGTATTGCCATCATTTTGACCTAAGACACTGAAGCTAATCAAAAAACCAATGAGAATAATAGCCGCAGATATAACCATATTCATATAAGTTGAAACAAGAAAGTCACTAATTGTGCTCATATGAGAGATTCCTTTAACTCTCCTAACCATTCTCCAGAAACCAGATCTTAAATTAGCTCTGTTACCGGGAGCATGATATAAATAATTATTATTTTGCGCTGCCATTTTCTATCCTTTTCTTCAAACAAATAACCATGGTTAAAATCATAATTAGTACACCCACGCCAGATAAAATCCTACTTTCAACTACATTCTCACCAGTCGGTGGAAGTTCATTAGTAAAATAATAGTTATTATTAGTAGCATTATTTTGATTGCTCGTAATATTTTTATTATTACGATTATTCTCTTTAGGATGAACCTCCTTAACCTCCTTAACCTCTTCAACTTCTTGCAATTATTAGTCACCTTCTAACTATCATTTAAAACATAATAGTATGAGTCCTTCCATCTGAATCAACATAATGACCAGAGTGAGAGTCATCAACGTGTACCTTAACTTGATCACCATTGTCTGTTGTGTAAGTGAAAGTATCTCCTTCTTTAAACTTATGAGATGGTTCTGACGTTGTATCACTATTAACTTTAGGCTGAACAGATTCTGTCGTTTGCTGTGGCTGTTGAGTTTGTGGAATACTATTTTGTGTTCTAGAAGAAAAAAGCATAGCACAACCAACGATGACGGCTATTAGAAGTGAAACACCTGAAATATAGTAAGGTGTTTTATCTTTATAACCCATTTTACTTTTAGCAGTGGTAGTTGGAGTTTGAACAACCATTGGTGGCTGCTGTTTTCTAGGTTCATCCAGCAAAGCTTTTTGTTGAGAAATAAAGTCATTTTTACTTTGTAAATCTTTTTCCTTATCTTTCAACTCTTTCTCAAGTGAAGCTTTTTGATCTTCTAATTTATCAATACGTTGTTGCATATTTTCTTTTTGCTCTTGCATCTGTTTTTGAACTGCAACAACGTTTTTATGATTCTTTTCGTTTAATAAACCTGTTTCCTTGGCTACTTCCTTATCAACCCCCGCTTTCAATCGTTCTTCATTTGTAGACTTAAAGTCATTAAAGCGATCCTTTTCATCTTCTATTTGCTGTTGTAACTCATCAATGTTGGATTTGAGTTTTTCAATTTCCTTATTAGTTTGATCAATTTGTTGCACTAATTGATCCCTAATATCCGCTTGTTTTTCTGAGTAAAGTTGCATTTCTAATGTTAGGTCAACGTCATTAATAGCATCATTCAAACACTGCTGTTCTAAAATTTTGAGCTTATCTGTTTTTTGTTGTTGAACCTCTTGAACAGCAAATGAAAACTGATCATCTACTTCAGCTTGCTTCTGCTGAATTGTTTGCAACAATTGGGTACGATTTTTTTGATCGTATTGAGCTTTTAATATTTCAGATTGACTACGTACAAATTGATCTCTAGATGCTTCATATCTTTTTTGATAATCCTCATTAATTTTATCTTTATCGGCTATGCTTTTTTCCTGAAGATTATTTATCCTATCCCTAGTATCTGAGTTCAATTGTGCTATTTGGTTTTGCTGCATTAAATTCCACAAAGAACCATACTTATCTATCATCTTTTGATAAATTTGATTCAATGCGTTTATCTTTAAATGTTCTTTTTCATTTTGAGCATTTACAATACTTACTTTCATACTTGAAGGTATTTCTAGGTTAGAAAAATCTAAATCTGGAAATTGTTGTTCCAAAATATCATTAGATGCTTGATAAATTTTGGTAGTAGTATTGTTTTCTTCTTCATAAGATTGATCAATATTATTACTTGAATCATTTTGAAATTGAGGATCAGGACTTTCCTTAACAGGATCTTGCTGAGTTACATTTTCATTTTCCGATTCAGTCATTTCTTCGTCATTAGTAAAAGTATTATTTACTTCAGAATTGTCTGCAGCTTTTTTTGCTTCAGAATCATCAGATTCTTCGTCGTTCTCAGCTTTTGTTTCACCTTCATTAGTATCTTCTGACCCCAATGTTTTTTCGAATTCAGCGTCAATATCGTCAGTATCTTCAAAATCGTCAGTATTTTCCGTAACAGCACCTTCGGTTTCTTCTGCTTCTTCCAAACTGTCGTAATTATCTAATACATATTCAATCAATCCATTGATTTCATCAAAAATTACACTACCGTCAACAAAAGTTACTGGCGCGTTTTCTTGAATTTCTTGAATAATTGAATTTTCTGTCTGTACTTCCGTCTGATTATTATTGATAATTACTAATTTTACTTCAAAGGCACTTACATCTTTACTGTAGTCGTAAACTGTCTTCGAAATTATTTCTTCTAGTTTTTCAGAAATAGGACATAGAAAAAGACGCTGATCAATTGTAATTAAATCAACGTCTTTAACTAAATTTTCCTTCAGAAGTCTTAAGAAGCTGCCGGGAATATCAATTAGCTCTAGAGCTAATAATCCTTCAGTTTCCATAATTAACCTTCTTTATAAATGACTCTTAAATAGATTACCATATCCTTGTGCTTTATTTAATAATCCAGAGTAATTAGCTACCCAACAAACAGCACCGATGGCAAAAACTACTGCACCCCAACTAGCTTTCTTCATGTCTTTTTTATAAGCAAACCATAAGCCTGTTACAGCTCCCATAATAAGTCCAACCCAACCGAATATTTTTAATACTTTACTGAGTGAAAAATTACCCATGTTTTGCATATCATCATCGGCAATATCACCAACCATTTTTAATGCTTTACCTAAATGGGGATGCTTGTCAATCATACCTAAAATGTCTTGCATTGGCATGTTAGCCATAATGCCCGTATAAAGCTTTGTAGCCGCTAATTCAAACATTCTACTTACCTCTCTTCATTTGCTTTCTAATATCTTCCAAATTACTATTAAGCAATTTACTGTTTACACCAGACTTCATTCTTGTATCTAATTGAGATACATTCTTACGCAATTGATCAGAAAGTCGATCAAACTCTTTTTTCTGATTAGCATGTCTGAGTTTATTCAAAGTATCTTGGATCTCAGGTTGCTTAGCAGCACGTCCCAAGCTGGTATTAACATTTTTAATTTGCTGATTAGTAATCATCCGCTTGCTTTGATCAATAGAAACTTGTTTGTTATTGTTGTTAATCACTTGTTGGCGATTAATCGTATTATTAGTAGGATTCAAGTTAGGACGTGGCTGAACTGGTCTTTGATTCATATCAACAGTTTTGGCAGGAGAACTCTTTTGAACATAAGTTGGTACTGATGTCTCAGCATTAGTTTTACCAAGTGGTCTTTGACTCTTGTCAGTTGATGGAATCTTAGAGTTATTCAAATCACTAGCTTTAGGCTGAGGCTTTCCTTCAATACGATTATCGTTGTGAATATTATTGACATTTGTGACACTAGGATTTTTATCATTTAATCCTTGACGATCCGCAAAATCTTTACCAGAAGTTGGTTTCAGAGGATCAGGAGCATAATTATTAGGATTGAGTCCTAAATCAGAATCCTTCATGTCTGGAACTGTATTTTGAATATCAGATTCTGGGTTTGCTAAATTATTAGGATCTATCACAGAAGCTTTGTCCGGTTTAGATCCTAATGAAGTTGGATCTTGACTATCAGTATTAACATCTAAAGGCTGTGATTTATAAAGATCATTTAAACTACCTATAGAATTGCTGTTCGACAAATTATTAGGATCTAACGTAGAAGCTTTATCAGGCTGAGAGCCCAATTCAGTAGCAGACCGTGAATCAAATTCATTAGAGCTACCTACAGAATTACTATTTGGTAGATCGTTAGGATCAATTACAGGAGCTTTATCAGGCTGTGTTCCCAACGGTGTCTGCTTTTCTTCTGGAAGAATATGGTTATTAATTCCATAATGATTCATTTCATTCAATGAATTATCAATTTGATTAATAGCTTGCTCTGAGGCACCGTCCTCAATCATAGATTCCTTGACAGTTTGCAGCCCATCTTGTGCATTAATCAAACTATTCTTATCTTGCGGATTACCATGAAATTGATTTAACGACTTATTAGCATGGCTAATTTGATTTTCAGTATTAATACTGATGTTAGGATCGTTACTAATTTCTGATAAAGCACCTTGAGCACGTTCCATCATTCCGTCGAATTGAATATTCTTTGGGGTCTTAGGCTGAGTGTTAGGCGAATGACTTCCACTATTTGAACCAACTAATCTAGACAAACGTGGGAATTTTTTATTCATTGCATTAGACGCTTCTCCTAAACCCTTTTGAACACGTTTAGGAACTGCCTTTCCTAAGGCTCTATCAACAGAATTAATTCTATTTTGAACATTACCGTTACTTCTTGAGAAAATTGACTCTCCACCAGAACTAGCTCGGCTTTCAATTCTGTCACCAGTTTCTTTAGCCCATTCCCAAATTAGAGTGAACAAACTAGTAAACTTGCCTCTAAACTCTTTCCTAAAGATATAAATCAATAGTAGAGCAACGCTAAAACCAGCTGTCAAAAGTACACCAAAACCATGCAAATTCATTGAAGAATAAGGATCTTGTGGATCCCACTTCATGATTTTAGCTATGCTACTTACGGAATCTCCAATAGCATACAAGAATTTCTCAAGCAAACCAGCAGCAATAACAAATTCAAAAACATTACCAACAAAACCAATGGCATAAATTACATATGCTCCCACATACTCCAATCTGCCTGTTAACATGGCTTTTCCTGCTACTCTAATGGGACGCCATACCATATCTATGATTCCAATGGACAACAGAGCAACAATCATTGACCAAAGTATGATTAATTGAATAATTGGTGTCGTTATTAACCCAAAAGTTGAAAATCCCGTAAAACCTGTCAAAGAAATCACGTAGTAATTACTTCGGTTAGAGTCAAAACTAGGAATTTTTTGAGCTCCACCACGGGCAGGTGCTTCAATGTTATAACTACCACCTGTCTCATTAAAAATACTAGACAAAATTAAGAACATTGACTGATCAGATAAAGAATTACCTTGTTCACCAGCACCAACGGTTGTATGCAACATTTCATCTGATGGTGCTGCTCCGTAATAAGATGCAACATCGCCACCAGTTTTAGCTCCATAAATAAACCGATCACGCCATGCTGTGGAAGCCGAAGTATTCAGTTTATGATCGCCATTTTGTCCTACATCGTAGTCTTTAATAGCTTTCTTAAACGGCCCATCTGAACTAGTATCATCATTCTTTAATCCAGAACCCGTATATGAGTTCTTTGTATCCAACAGTGTGTTACTATTACTCATATTTTGGGCATAATTGTAATAAGCACCGACAGTCTTAGCTTCATTACCTCCACCCAACAGTTTATCTTCAGCATCTTTGGTTCCCTTATAGTTGATATAATCAATCGCTGAGAATGTTTTGCCTTGAGAATAAACGGATAAAACAGAAGAATTAGCAAATAATGCACCCAAATTTATCTTGTTCTTCTTTTTGGAATTCTTGGAGTCACCCTTAACTTTTGATCCATCTCCCATGTAGGAACTATACTCATTAATTTTTGAAATACGATCAGCTCCAGATGAAGTATATGGGTCAAAATCAAGGTCAACATATGAATTATTATGAGAGGGGTGAATATCACTTGATTTAGTCGTGTCATTGCCAACAGGAGCAAAATTAAAATTATATGCCCAAGATTTATCATCTACGAAATACCTTCCAAAGCCTGTACTATTAGCACTTTGTGTTAGTGTTAATTTTCCAGATAATTGCGAAACTAAATCGCCGGCTAAAACTAAAGTTAACGGCAACACAATTATTGTTATTATTTGACCTTTTAACTTACCAAGCGCCCGTGGGTTTGATCTTCCTGAACTCATACTTATAAGTGCTGCAAATAAAGTTGCAAGAAGACTGATTGTAATCACAACTAAAATCACATGAGAATAAGCAGAAATATCCTCTTGAGAAAGATTTAACGCCGTTTGTAATTTAGATGAAAACTTAGTATGTGCAACTATATTAGATAGAAAAGTATATGGATTGTACGTGATAACTACTTTCAATAAAGCTTTGGACAATAAATTACCAATATCATCTAAAATAGCTGGAATAAACAAAAGTTTTCCTATTGCCCAGCGGGCAAATGTTGGCATGATACTGCTAAAACCTTGAACATCGTTAGACATATAATTAAAGGTTGAATAAGTGGCCATCATAGATGCAAAGTTTTTAGCAGTAGTTTTGGCATCCTTAATATCTTTAGGAGCAGAAGAAACCATATCATCGTAACTAAAAGTTCCTTGAACACCACCAGAGCCTATTTGACCAGTAAAGATTTTCTTAATGGTTGAACTATCTTTACCTTTAGCTGCCTTTTTAGCAGAACTTTGTAAAGCATCGGCTCGGTTATCTAACATAAAATATTGAAAGACTGAACCAAACTGATAATTACCAGCATCTTGAGCTTGAGTTTTCACCACAGAAGCACTTACAAAGAAAGTTAAAACTGTCACTAAAATAACAAAGAAGCGATGATGAAAAATCTTTTTAATGGTATCTGTTGGTTGTTTTCTCTTCATTTTCTCACCTCCTTTCTATGTCCGAATTAGCTATGAAATAGCTAACAGTTGATTAATTTCTTCACGACTTTTATCCTGATTTTTGGGATTAATAGCTAAGATTTGATTAATATATTCAGAGTCATGGATCTTACTTTTTGGTACATATAAGATTTCTACATTCGGTTCACCGCGATTATTGTCTTCAAACAAGGCTTGACCATTAGTCCGAATGTAAAAATTACCATCCGTCGCCTGCTGATGTTCTTTAAGATCAGCAATTTTAGCTGCCGCTTTGGCTTTAACAAAGTTATTAATAAAACGGTTAATAGATCTAGCACCAGCTTGTGTTGAATCTTCACCGATGATGCTCTCAGAAATCATTACTGATACCGGATCGACATTGGAATAAATATTTTTTTTCAATAAATAATCCCATTGCTTTTTTGTATATTTTGGAGGCAAGTAAAAGTTATATCCCATTTGCTTTTCCTCTTGGATAAACTGATTTAATTTCTTTTGAGCAATTAAGGCATTTGTTACTTTAGCTAATGGTAAGAACGGTACTAACATTTGAAATCTTTCTAAAAATTCTGGTTTAATAAACCTTTTAGTATCTGTATCTCCCCCCTTAGTTAAGTTATTGCGAACGTCCTTTTCCCTTTGCCACCATTGTTCTTCTAAATCAGGAGTAAATTTATTAGGATCTGGGCGGCTGTCTAAGTTCATGGACTTTTTTAAATCTTGAAAGACCGATGTTCCTAAGTTAGAAGTAGCAATAATAATCGTGTTATTAATGGATCTTTCTGTTTCATGACTATCACGAACTATTCCTTCATCAATCATTCTCATAAAGCCGAACATGACCTGCGGATGAGCCTTTTCCAATTCATCCAGTAAAATAACTTTTTGCTTATTAACAGACATTTGATCGCCAATAAAGTGTTGCGCAAACGAAGCATCAGAAGCTTCTCCAAAGTCCCCGCAGTTTAGAGTTAGTAGTGAGTTCTCTTTACCAAAAAAGACTTTAGCTAATGCTTTGGCCGTTTCAGTTTTTCCTACTCCGGTTGTACCCGCAAAAAAAAGCGTCATCATAGGTTGCCTACGATTACGCTTTGTATAGAATGTTGAATTGATACTATCGAATAACATCTTCAGGGCTAATGGTTGACCGATAATAGATTCTCCAACTGCATCTTTGACTTGCTTAGCAGTTACAGGAGAATCTATGTTATACCCTTGGCTTCTGAATACATAACTCAAAGTATCATGATTAATATTTGTTTTTAGCCGAACAGCGTGCGAAAAAGCACTTTCTAAAATGGATAAAGACTTTGCTGGATTAACTTGATCTCTTATATAGATGTCACAAAATTCAATTAGTTCTTTCAAAGTGGCCTCAGATACCTTAATCTTGACCTTTTGTAATTTAACCCACTTCAATAATCTCTTTTTTAAAATTATTAATACTGTCTCTGCATCAGGTGGTTCCAACACTATCTTCGAAAATCTACGATCAAAGGCTGCATCTGTTACAATCATCCTTTGGTATTCCTTATCTGTAGTTGCAACTATTAAAGGAAAAACACCTCTGGCCAGACCTTCTTTTAAAGCGTTCATTGCTCCAGAAGATCCATCCGTAAGACCATAACCATTCAGTTTATGAATTTCATCGATGAATAGAACCATCTTCTTATTAGTTCCACCTATCATTAACTCCCTAATATCATTCATATCTTTTAGTAAAGTTGAAAGGCGTGATTCCATTTGATTAATTCCTAAAGATCCTAGTAACTCAATGTTTAGAGTGATACCTACATAATCAGGATTACGTCGTAGCCACTCCTCAAACAAAGCGGTTTTACCAATCCCTTGTTCACCCAATAAAATAGCACTAGGCGTTTCAGGGCGATTCATAACATCGCTCAGTGTATCAATTTGTTCTTGATACCCAATAAATGTTGAATCACCCACATTAGAAACACTTAGTGCATTGTTATATAGCTCTTCATACTTAGCCGGTATTGTTAAATCTGCTTTTACCAAGATGAAATCTTCTTCTTCATTTCTGACTCACCTCTTAATGTTATTTTTTCTGATGATGTTCGGTTACTTTAGGATCATTTTCCGAGTAAACGTGATATTTAGTTTGTTTAGGCTCTAAAATATTAGGATTAAAACTACTATTTTTTAAATAATGGTAATTCTTATCTGCTTGTTTAGTAGAATCCTTTAAAGATTTAATCGAACTTTGTAGGTCTTCCTTATTTTGAGCGGCATCCGTATCCTTTGGATTAACCGCTAATCGGTGCTCCATTTCTTTTAATGATGCATAAGCATCTTTTAATTGACGCTGATCATCTCTGTGTGCTTTTGTAAATTTTTTCAAATTATCTTTTACAAATAAATCGGTAACCATTTCTGCATCATTTGACCAATTACGATAATTACGTTTAGCATTCATCGCATTCAATCTTACATAATAAATGGGGTTTTGATTTTGAAATGCTGTACTAGTTGAATTGGTATCTTCAGAATCATCAGAGCTATTATCACTTCCAGATAACTGAGCAGTTATTGATTTATCAATATCCGCATCGTCCGGAACAGAATCGGATGTTAATGAATCAGAAGTAACAATTCGACTATCGTCAATTAACATAATAATAAACGATTTATCAGCAAATCCTCTGTCACTGTGAATTTGTAAAACACCAGAACCATCGGTTCCAAACAATCCATAACTAACTTGATAATGCTTTTTATCATTTACTCGTTTGACAACACGCAATTTATAATGATTACCAAAAGATGGTAAGCTTTGATGAGCGTCATGATCATACATAATTTCCACTGCAAGATTTTTTTTATCTTTGCTTAAAAGAGTATGCCCTAGTTCCAAAGTGCCTTTACTTGTTTTGCTGCCGTTAAATATTGGCAACTCTTGTTTATACTTCATAGACTCTGCCATGATTTTTTTTTGATACTCATTTTTAGTATGAGTCATTGATATACCGGAAATAATCATTAACACTATCCCAAGAACAAAAAGTATTGGCATTATCTTTTGTTGTAATACATCTTTCGGAGTCCGATATTTGTAAATCTTTTTAAATTTACGCTTATCATCACGTAACTCTTTACGACTCTTTTTAGGTTTACGCTTATTGTCATGCACTCTCTTATCATTCTTTTGATAACTTGGCTTTTTCTTTGATCGCTTCATAGATGGTCGCAAAAACTACCACCCCCAATTCTATAACTGCAATCATGATTACCATGCTAATTATCGTGTACCAGATCTCATTCATTAACAAAATATTCATGTTCGATGATTTATTTATCATAGCGGCAATATTCTTCGTATTAAAATCGGTCATTTTAATGAAGTTGATAAAATGACTATATTTCGAATTAATTTCTAAATAGCAAATGATATAGGGCAATGCTAGCCAAAACAAACCCCAGTTACTTTTAGATATTAATTCTTGGCTAATAACCAAAGTTACGACATAGCCAAGGAGTAAACTACCTACAAAAACATAGTAAGTGAGCTTTGTATTCGAAACTACGTGTGTTACATCCATTGGTGTAATCTTTTTTGAATACAATTCCATCTGTAATTTAATTGGTATTACCGTCGCAATTGAACATGCTGTTCCGATCAGACTAAATCGACTAATCACGGTCATTGGCTTTTTTCTTGCTAAAATTAAAATCAATACTGGTATAATACTTGATGTGATCCATAAGCAAATTAGTACGTAATCTGCCCATGTTTTAAACTGAAATGGATTAGGAGTTACATGTTTAGTAGCTTTATTTGCTATGAAAATAAACAAAGAATCTACTACTGCCATTCCTAATGCTGCGGCTAAAATTTGGAACATTTTTAGCATTAATCTCTTGAATTTATTTTTATCAAATCTTAGTTTCATATCCACCCCTCTAATTTAATTGGGTTTTAAACTAAGTAATTCGGGAAAGTGATGACTTTTAGTATTGTCATCTGACTGCAAAGTACAGTTTATGGATTAACTGTCAACCGGTCGTGCACAGTTTATGGATATCTGTCAACCTGATAAGTCCATCCGAGATCCGTGAAGAAGCTTTTCACAGCTGCGGTTCGAATTCTTACCCCGCATACCAGCAACAACAAACTACCAGTCGTTGCTCTCTGCATGTGAGAGTTCAATAGTTTTTAACTATATCTGCATGTTTTTTGCCTTAGCGTGTCCGGACATGAGTGCATCGTCTTTCCCTAAAAAAGCACTCGTATCTATGGTACTTAGAACAAAGCTCTCACCCAATGTTCACGCTGGATCTACCTTGTTAGCAAAGTTCTTAAAACTTGCTTATCGGCTAAGTTGTCAAAGTTCTAATGTTAAAATAATGGTTTTAGAAAGAGTTTGGAAGTAAACTTTCTGTCTTGGATAGTTGGCCAGTCCCTAGTTTAGCTCTTTCTAATATACAAACAACGTAATAACGGTGCGCCTTTACGGCTTCTTTTGGCCATCACGCGGCCATTGGTGTGATATGCTGCCTTAATCTGCGGATAAAGCTTTTTGATATTAATTCTCTTGGAGTTAGCTTTATCGATGAATTGGGCATTACGCAAATTAACAAAAGTTTTTCCCTGCCAAGTTGCTACGTAATGGGCTTCTTGGATTAACCGTCCAACGTCCACCTTGCCCCCAAAGCCTGACTGTTTTAAACGCTTTTGGCTAACTGTTTGCATAAATATCTCATCCCCGCTTGATTATTACGTTGCTCATTGTTAGATAGTTTTTGGGTATGCCTACAAAATAAAAATGGACAAACAGGTTATCTCCGCGAGATAACAACCATTTGTCCAAATATATTTTTTAGTATATTTAAATAACTTGGGGTGTCTACACTTATCCACTCATTGCCAAATTACCTTAGTGTATCCACTAAAGTACTTGAAATGAGGGCGGATAAATGTCCGTCCAAGTATGGTTGTTATCAGGGCTAGCTGATAACTTTATTCTGTAGGGTGTTCGAATGTTGTCACCTTATAGGAACCTACTTTTCGCCTTGTCGGTACTGGTAATACCTTCAAGGCTATTTTTGATGTCCTATGAACTGCACTATTGGTAGTTAATGTGCTTTAGGAAATGGAATTAAAAGCTAAACCAGATTCGTTTAGCAGTAGGTTCCTTGATTTCTAAGGCTCGCTCAAAAGCCCAAAAACTTTCTAACACCATGATTTTAGCGCCTATCGAACATATTTTCAAACAAAAAATTAAAACATGTTGGGCATTTTTTCATCAAGTGAGTGAAATTATTTCAACGATTATTGACGCATAATCGTTACAAAAGTTGTTAAATCAACGTTTAGTTTTTTCTTAAAGTCGCATATTCTTGCATAATATATTGCCAATAAATTTTTTCAAAATGTCAAAATTTGATGTTTTACTCAGAATTTTGTTCATTTTTCATTTAGTCGCACACTATGCAACTTTAGCAAGCCACTAAGTACTTTGGCACCCGTAAAAGCATGTTAATGCATGTGTTTCTAGTGATTTGCTAGATTATTAATTTAACTGGATTTGACCAACTTTGTTGGCCTAAAAATTACTTGAACTACACAGGCCATTCTCGAGCATGATTAAACTAAAATCCAAATTGCCGGACAGCATATTGGGGATTAAATCCCGGTGTTTCAGGATCATTCCAGAATAACTTTTCACCACTTTGAAGGCGTTGATTTCCCAGTCTTTCAAACAGTTCTGAAACAGCGCGATACATGTAAGAACCAAGGTTCCTAATTTTGCCATATTTCATTTTCTTGATCACTGTCAAAAGCATGTCGTGGAAGGACTTGCTAACATCTTCGTCATAAAAATCAAAGAGGCTACTACGAATTTGATGACTGTTCAGAGACTTTTTCTTGGCAGACAAAATTACTCGTTTGAGTTCTTGGTATTTATCAAAATCATGGTTTGATAGCACACTAAGAATTGCTTGTTGTTCTGCTGTGAAAATTTGAGTGTTATTGATTTCTTGTTCGAATAATTCTTGGTTTAGTTTTTGATTTTGGTTGATTTGGTGATTTGATATATGCGCGTTATTAGTATCAGAATTAATAGTATCTGGTTTATTAGTTGGTTTAAATATATTTAAAGTACTCGTGTGTGATTTTGAACTGTTGCTACGTTTGGTCGTTTGGTTTTCACCAAATGAACGAATGTTGTTTTTTGAATTATCGTTAGTTGGAATCACCAAATATAGGCGATCAGACAATACTGTCCGCTTACTCTTCAACAAACCGCGGTTAATTAGGCTATTCTTGTATTTGCTAACTTTCCAGCAGCTCCAGTCTAATTTATCAGCTACTGATTTGTTACTGTAATTGAAATAGACTTGCTCGTTCTTGTCACGCCACTTATCAGAGTTAATTAAAGAAGCTTGGTTTCTACGGAAATAAAGCTTGTATAGTTCTAGTTCTTGCGGGCATAGATCAGAAAAAATCAAGCTACTGGTGATAATGACATCTACGTTCGTTTGGTTTGCTGAATCAGTAGAGGTTTGTTCTAAATCATTGGATTCTAACTCATTATCATTTAAATCTTTTTCGACTTCGTCTTTATTACTTGATTTTGAAGTGTTCGAACGTTTGGTGTCATTATTTGGGTCTTGATCATCTGTTTCTGGTTGCATCAGGTACATTTTATTAGCGCGCATTGTTCGTTTGGTGATTAATAGTCCTGCATCCACCAGTTGAGCTTTAGCCTTAGCAACTTTGCTAGTGCTCCATCTTAGATATTTAGCAGCTGATTCGTTCGAACACATAAAAAAGCAGCGGCCATTCTTATCTTGCCATTTTCCTTTGTTTTTTAAAGACGTTAACTGTCGCCGATAATACAGGCCATATAAAAGAATAGCCTTACTTGTCAGTTCAGAATATCTGTCGCTTTGGAAAAAGATATCGAATACCGCTGTTGAGTTTAAATTTTTATTTGATTCTGATGTTACGTATTGCATAGTAATTTTCTCCTAAAAATATTTTTTAGATGCATAAAAAGCACTGATATTGTTGATACTTAAAGGAGGTTGCTATATAATAATAACTGTGTTAGTTATATAGTTTACAACAAAACTCCTTGCTCGGAGTGGTTATATATTATATAGCAAACCTCTGAAAATATTTTTTAAAGGAAAGCTCCTTTAGCTCCTTTGATTTCGTATAATTTCTAAAAATTTTAGTAGCCTCCCAAGCTACTAAAATCAACAAATAGATTTACTTAAATCTATTCTTGAAGAATTCGGGACTGACCAAGTCTTAATTCTTCCTTAATTTGATAATTCAAAGCCTTGTTACCAGCAAGGCTTTTTTTGTTGTCTAAATCAGCAATTTAAGATTACCAGAGGTTACCAAGCCCCTTTTAAATTTTAAATCGGTTTTTCTTGTGAAAAACTATCTTAATTATTAAATGGATCGATTAGATTGTCAAAGACAAATTACATATTTTGCTAAATTCACTTTAAATCTATCGACCTTTTACCTAAGAGGTATTAATCTACATGCTAGTATCTCTTTAGGTTTAAGTACATTAAAGCATTTTGATATGTATTATGTCAATACAAATTGCTCGTTGCTACATTGACAAGAAGTAAAGTAAAAAGTATATTTAGTATACTTAATATATTTGGTATATTTAGTATATTTGATATACTAAATATATCTAATATATCAGGTATACTAAATATACTTGGGAGGTAATCGGTATGGATAATAAAAAAGGTAAAGTTATTCTTATGACGAACCTTAAAGGCGGAATAGGAAAAACAACGGATAACGATATCTTATCTGTGGTGGCATCTCAAATATTCAATAAAAAAATATTACTTGTAGATTATGATCAACAGAGCAATTCTACTTCTAATATGACAACAACATTTGGAGTTACAGAGTATGTAGGGTCTATTGGAATTGCTATTAAAACTGAAAATTGGTTAGGAAATGTTACTCATTTGAGTGATAATTTAGATTTTATTGCTGGAAGTAATACTTCTAAGCAGTTGAACGATTGGGCGTTTATGAGAGGTTCCAGTTCAACTAGTAGACTAAAGATCTTTAACAAGGTCTTTGATGAGCTAAGAGAAGTATATGATTATGTTTTTATAGATTGTCCTCCTAATGTTGACAATATTATTAATGCTTTTATTGCTTCTTGTGACTATATAATTGCTGTTCAAGAATTAAAAAGATACGCTATCGAAGGAACGACTAAATTTGTTGAAGAAAATATTGGGCCGATAGTTGAGACTCTTGCGACAAGAGATAGCGAAGGAAATATTATTTCAACAATAGGGGTAGAAATAATAGGAATTTTACCTGTACTATTTGCGCCACGTCAGAAAAAGCAACAGAGACACTTAGATCAATTGCGTAAAGATTACGGTGAAGAGAATATTTTTTCCACTATTGTAAAAGGATCTAATAGAATTGAAGAATATGGTGAAACCGGAATTGCTTTAAATGATTATATTGATCGACGTATGTGGAGCATTTTCAGTGATATTTTTTGTGAGTTAGAAGATCGAATAAATTATTATGAGTCCGAGGGTGATTTAACAGGATATAAGTATGTTCCACAATATGCGGATTCTTTACACAATAGAACTTTAAAAAAGGGAAGGGAGATTGGTTTAGATGGGATTAGTAAGTAAGAGTATTCAAGAATCTGAAAATAAAAGAAAGGGATTAACGGCTAAAGACGTTCACATTAAGAAGGATTTAAGCAGCAACATTAAACAAGAGGTATATACTTCAAAAGATAGAAAAAATGTGCGTGTAGATCCTGATGTATTGAATAAAATTAAAGGAATTGCCTATGCAAAGAATATGCCTATGTATGATGTTTTAAGAAAGGCAATTGATTTTTATCAGAAAGATTTAAGTGAAGAAGAATTAATGATATATAATGCTAGAACTAGGAAGCAATAATTTACTCATTTATGTGAGTATATCAGGTATATTTAGTATACTAAATATATCAAATATACTTAGTATATTTTTTTAATACAAAGAATTACTAACACCTTTAATAAATAAAAAAAGCACAAAAAGATGCGCCCACATTGATTAGGTTCAATCTGCAAACGGGATAAACTTGTTTGCAAAATTATCAATGAGAGCGCATTTAAAATCTATTTGTTTAGCAATTCTTTCCGTTCCACTATAAGTTGTTCTAATTCTTGAATATCTTCAAGTGTTGCCCACTTTCTAATAAAGCTTCTAGCAGTTGATCGATTTCTCAAATATTTAGTATGATCGCGATTTTTTTCTTGCCAGCGCTTATTGGCTTCGGTTTGACTATTCTTTGTGTTTTCCATTAAAATTGTCCCTTTAAAGAAGTTTTATAATTGATTATTTTAAAATTAACCATCCTACAAGTAGTATTAAGGCAATGATGGTAACCCAGCTAGGAACATTAATTGAAACGTTAATTTTGCGGGTATCACCAACAACCTTATTACTAAAATTAAAAACTTTTTTCATTGTAATGTGCTCCTTTTATTTGTTAAAATTAAGTGTAGGCAAAAGCCCCGTTAGGGGCTCCAGCTTATGTTTATTGAGAACTTGAAAATTTTTAGATTAACCTCAAAATTTATCTGAATTTTCAAGTTCTTTTTCTTTGTCTTAAAATGTTTCTTCATATCATCACCTCCTCCCTACATATATTATAATACTATCGATAGTATAAAATGTCAAGTCTTTTTGCTGAAAAATATAATAAAAAAGACCAGTATTTACTAGTCTTTTGAAGTTTTTCTATTTCTAAATCTTTAGGGATACAAAAGTGGATCAGGAACTGATTATATTTTACAAAACTGGGATTAATTATATGTTTCTTTTGATAAAAGTGCTTTTTGAGTAATAATTGTCAATGTAATTTTGCGTAATTACTCTTATTGCTTCTTTTTTGATGAAATGGGTATTATGAAGCCACGATAATACCGCGATTATTATATAAATAATAGTAATTGCAGTAATTACAATAATATTCATTGAATGAAAATCCTTAATCGGTAAATAGTGTGGAGCTTTAGTAAATATACTAGTAATGATAGAAATTGCTATTGTAATTAACGAAGAAATAAAAGGTGATACTGTTCTAGAAAATTTGCTTTTAAAATGTTTAAGAACAGCTTTGGGGATCTCTATTCCCTCAAAGGTATTGTATAAAGAATAAATTTGAGTAGTTAGAATGGTTTTGGAAATGTTCTTTTTATAATTGGTAAATGAGGTTATCGGATTATTTTTTAAATGGAGTAAAACATATGATTCTATTACATAAAGGGCGATGATCATTATCAATAAAGTAAATGAAATATAGAAGCTATTTATGATCATACTAAATATAGTCAAAACCAAAAACAATATAAGAGATATATAATCCCAGAAAAGATAGTTATGAAATTTTTTTTTATATTCTTTAGATTTGATAAAATCTGTAGTGAGATTTAATAATTTTTGGTTTATATCACTGTCCATGATGTCCTCCTATGCTAATTAGTTTTGATCCTCATTGATTGATTTGTAGTAAGCCTCAATGGAATAGTCTAGTGATATATTGGCTAATGTCTCAGGTACAATCTGATATTTAACCTCCCACCAAGTTTTGATTAAATCTAAAACTATTATGATTTCAAATAGGTTGCCACACAGCCAGATTAACTGGACAGCTATTGGTGTAAAAATAGCAACACACATACATATAAAAACTATTGCAAAGAGTGAACCTAGCACAAAGGAAAAGATGGTATCTTTTTTTGAATAACTAATAAGATCATCAATAACTTTATCAGCTAGCTTTGAATCACTCTGATTTTCGTATTTGCTATAGATTTCTTCTTTTAGCTTTCCTTCAGATAAACTTTCGCTCCGCTTGTGATACATTATTAAATTTTTAAGTGAAAATAATGCCGGCATAATCAACAAGCATGAACAAAGCACGCACGCTAAGGTACTGGTGGATATCTTTAAAATTAACAGCACGATGGCAAACATGACTGTTACGGAAGCTTTTGAGAGAAGGTAGTGATCGCCTGTCTTAATTAGGCTTTTATCTTCAGAGATGAAATTATCAGTTATCTGAATTAGTTCCTTTTCCACCTTGTTATTCGATGTCTGCATCCGTATCTCCGTCCCCTCTGTACTCTGTAAATAATTCAGCTGTCATTACCGGATCACTCAGAACCATTTCTCCAAGACGAGTAATTACTCTGCTAAGCGCTTCGCTGTTTGCTGACTGATTCCAATCGGCAAAAGCTGACACTAGTACTTTTGAAAAGACATCTAAGGCTTCTTGAGAGCCAATGGTTTGTTGTACATAATTAATATCCCAAACTTGAGCTAGTTTATTGATTGTTGTCCAGTTGGCGTTGTCTAGCCGACTTGGGTTACTTCGATAATTGTATAATGTTTGCAGTGGGATATGTGTTAACTGATGAATTAAACTTATGCTATTTTTTTTGTTATACGTGAGAATGAGCTCTTTGGCCCTTTCTAATCCTGATCCTCTTTCGTCATTCCAGTTTTCAATTCTAACTGTCATAATTTGCAACTTCTTTCTAAATTATTTTAAAACTATTTTACCACTAGTGGTAATGTGAACAAAAGCTATTTACCAGCAAAGGTAATAAAATGTTAAATTATTTACCACTACTGGTAAGTGTGTGCTATAATATCTTTGTAGGATGAAGAGGAAAGATAAGTAGTTAAGTTTAAAGGAGAACTAATATGGAAATTACAGAGACTGAACAGTTAAAATTAATTAATGCTATATTTACAATTGATAAAGCTAAATTTGATGGTGAAGATCATAAGATAGTAAAAATAATTAATAGTAAAGAATCCCACTCAACCAATAGCTATTATTTTTTGGTATTGGACAATGAAGATATTGTATATCAACTGTCCTTCAGTGATCATTATTCTGATTCTCATTTTGAAGATTTCTCTGATATAGATGATTTGGATGAAATCTTAGGCATTGATTATCTTGAAGAAGAAGAATACATTAAATCAATTCTTCAATTGGATGATATTGAATTTGATGAGTTAGAGTATTTTGGAATTCAAGAAGCCAAGAAGTATGATTTAAGAGTTAATGATCTGATTGGCCGTGAAATTCTTGATAGAGCCTTTGTTTCTGACAATTATCTTATTCAAGATGCTAAGCTGCTATACAATAACCAAGTTTTGGTATGTAGCTATGGTGGAGATGAAACTGAATATTATTTTAACTATGACCCCAGAGCTAACTTTAGTTATGTCAAAGAAGATTACTTGCTTGCAAATTGGATCTTCAATAATGGATTTTCTAAAAGAGACTTTAACCATATTGCTATTTATCCATTGAACGAATATTTAGAAACTTATGGATTTGATGATGAAGAAGAACGTCAAGATTTTATTGATAGTCAGGGATGGAACACAGATGACGATGTTTTAGATTCAATTATTGGCGAAAACCAAAATTTGTTTATTATAGTTAAAGACGATATGGAGGATCTGGATTAGTCTATTTGACAAATTAATAGCTGCGTTTTACAGTTAAGAAGTAACAAATAAGGTTTGGAATTTTCCATTCCTCCTTATGTTTTATTGTTTGGGCGTAGCTTATGGCTACGCTTTTTTTGTTTATTTTTGATAAATAAAATGACTATAATAACGAGTATATTCGATATTAGAAAGGTGATTCCTAATGCTTAAGAATGAAATGATAGAACTTATGAAGAAAGATTTAGTGAATAAAGTAAATCAAATATCTGATGATAACGTAGAAGAGCTTGTGGCTAGTATTAAATCTCAGGTAGAGTTGTTACTTGAGATTCATCAAGCAAAATTCACACTCAATATAAACGATAATAGTTCTGCTAATGATATCAAAGCGTTCAAAAAAGAGTCAGCAGCTGAAACTGTTTCTAACGAATTGAAGACGGAAGAAAAAGAATATGGCTCTTATAAAGAAGGTATTAGTGATGATAGAAAGATAGTTAAAGGTTTCTTCCAACAACGACTTAGAGGTGGTTGCATTAATAAGAAAGCTTCTATCTTTGTTCCAGAAAAGGCTATTAGATTCATGAAGATAGACCCCGGAGATTTCATACAAGCAACGTATTCGGAACATAAACAAAAGTACGAATTTAAAATTTTGAAAAAGAAAGCAACAACAGATTTACAAATCAATCGCCGATTGATCACTAATCTGGTTGTCAAAGAAGATAGTAGTATTAACAGATTAGAAGTTACTGTAAAAGAACCGGAGAATGAACTAGATACTGATGTTCTTTTGAGGGACGAGGATGTTCAAAAGTTCAAATTACAGCCGGGAAATTCTATAGACTATGCCTATTATCCTGAAGATATTATGAATGGAAAGGTATGTTGGATTCATCATGATAGTAGTTTGACAGGATCTACTGCTGATAACGCTAAGAATCACTCAAATAGCAAAGAAGATGGCATTGGCAATTATTTTGAAAAGGATCATATTGAACAGATATATGCTGGATTAAATATTTTAGCGATTGGCAACGCTAATCATAATGTCCAAAGAAGTACTGAAGATTATGTAATAGACAGAGGTGGCAGCTATGATCAGTTAAAAGGCAATGAACCTAGTACTAGGTTAGCTGCTAAGATTAAGAATTCAGATTTGGTTATTGTAAGTAAGGATGTAACCGAATCAGCATTGAAGTCAATAAAGAAAGCATGTCGTCAATATAATAAGAAGTTAAAGGCAGTAAAAGAAATTGATAGTGCTGCTGTAACTAAAGCACTTGAAAAGATATTAGACTAATTAAAATTTATTAGATAAGTATGTATGGCCAGACAATTAAATATTGTCCGGCTTTTTTTATTCTGGAAACAGTTAATTGATTAATTCAAATACGAAGAATGTAATGTTACTATAGAAAATATAGAACATTTAGAAAGTATAGAAGCTATAGAAGATGTAGAAAAAATGAAACATTTTTATCCTTCTCTTAGTGTAGAAATTATAGAAGTTATAGAAAGTATAGAAGAAAAAAGCTTATTTTACGCCTTTTTAGTGTAGAAATTATAGAAAATGTAGAAATTATAGATAATAATATGCCACCTGAAGCTTACGATTGTAGAAAATATAGAACATATAGAAAATGTAGAAAGTTCTTTACTTTCTGCATTTTCTATATTATAATTGTTTTTGTAAAGAAATAAACAAACTAAATTAAGGGGAAGATATCATGGACAAAAAAGTTTTTGCGTTGGATTTGGGAAATAAGCAGACAAAATTAAAGAGTGAAAAAAAAGAGTATATTTTACCATCACACTTTTTAGAAAAGAGTCATTTGGGATCATCTATGGGGTTTGCTGGAGTAAATAAAAACTTAACTACTTTTAAAATTCCTACTATGGAAAGCGAATATGTATGGAGTAAAGAGATAGACAGCTTGCATCTAGATAAATTTATGATTGATACAATGGTTAGAAATGATAGATACAGTGATGAATCCTTTAAACTTTTGGCTAACTTTGCGCTTGGGTTGTTAGCTTCAGACTTTGATCAGGCCAAGGGCGGCATTATGGAAATTGATGTAGTAGCAGGCGTTCCTAGTAAGGATTATCAAGATGAGCAAAAAATGAAAGTTTTATCCGAAAAAGTATTAAAAGGGCAGCACCAAGTAGATATTGATGATGTTACTTACACTGTGAAAGTTGAAAATGTAATGATAGTTCCACAGCCAGTGGGTACCTTATATAATGAACTGCTTGAAGATGATGGTGTAACTATAGCCAATAAAAACTTAAGCACCGATAAAGTGGGAATAGTAGATATAGGAGGAGGAACCATTCTTATTGATACTTTAGTTGGATTTAGATTACAAGAAACCTTAAGCCAACAAATTAATACGGGTATTGATAATCTTTATAAGTCTATTGCATCCAAGATGAACGGTGATGTAAGTATTTACAAGATTGCTAAAACTCTTAAACAAGAAGAATGGGTTTATGAGTATTCTCGTAAGAACAAGATAGACATTACAGAATTAGCTAATAAAGCGATTGAAGAATTTACTCAACAGTTAATTAATCAGATTGGTACTACATTTGATGATATTGATAGTATTGATACGATGATCATTACCGGTGGTGGTGCTAATTTAATTGATAAAGAAAAGATTGAATCCAAGTACCCTAACGTTGAGTTTACTAAGAACTCAGAGGTTGCTAACGTTAACGGATTTTATAAATTAGGAATTAATGTTAGTGCTAATGAATAGTGAAGAGGTAAAGCTTAATGACAATAAAATCAATATCTGTAAGACTCAATACTAATAATGAAGATGACAAGAAGATAGTAGATTTTCTTGATCATAATAAACTTATTTCAAATTCAAGGCTTGTACGTGAAGCTTTGCTTCAAATGATTGATGCAAATACAAAAGAAGAAGAGACTAATTCTAATTCGAAAAGTATCGATAGTAGCAATCAGAACACACCGAAAAATCAAGATAAATCTGTTGAAAATGAAGCAAAGAGTGAAACTAGAGAAAAGCTTGATCCCGCTAATGGCTTTCAAGTTAAACGTTTCTGAATTTTACTATGATTAACCATGCTGACATGACAGATATTGTATACAAAATAAAAAAGGCGATTTTAAATTGCCTTTTTTTATGTTTTTATTTTTTAAATTAAAGTGATAAATTAGTTGAAACAGTAGGTTAAAACACTGTAATATATGGGCTTTACTATTTAATGGTTCAATACAGTGTATAACCTAGAATGTAGTTGAAAGTTTTAAAATGAATACTAATTATCATTTGCAAATAGTTTCAAAATAATACCAAGTGTAAAAACTAGATTTAACTGATATACGGGTAATAATAGATATAAGTTCGTTAAAAGTGAAACACCAATTTAGTTTAAAATTAGTAATAAACAATTTGAAATATAAATGAAATATATAATAATTCTTATTGCATATTTTTTGTTTAAAAAGCTGTATTATTCTTTATTTAAACAGGGTTATGTTAGGTGCTAATACGTTTATTGTTGTGTATTATCATAGTTAATAAGACATGTAATTTTGGCTATCTATTTTAACTTCCATAATAAATAATTTTTAATTTAATAGTTTTTGTCATTTACTTGTGAATTGTTGTTGTATTAAGTATTTAGAGCTAAGATCCTGAACTTAAGCAATTTATGATGGGCCAAATAGTCGTTGATATTAAGCCTAATTGAGTTAAAACGTTTTTGGTACAATCTTAAAAATAAAAAATAATATCAAATGATAGCCATTGCTTTAGCTATGCAATGTTTTATCTATAAATAAAAAATATAAAAATAAAAGCAAAATAAATAGTTCAATTTAAATGGTTATTTTTTGTATAAAAGATTATAAAAACTCTTTTAAATAGGAATTAGTAAATAATTAATGTTCTAATAAAAGTTATACTTTAGAAGTATATTTAACAGTATATATTAGTAATAATACTATTACTCTTAAACTTTTACATGCTTCGTATTTATAATCAAAAATTCAATATATTGTGATTTACTGGATATTAAATGGCTTGAATGGAATTTAATATAATAAATGAATAAACTATATTATTAAAATTTCAACTCATAATTAATTTAAAATGGAATATAATAGCTGTTATATAGCGATTTCTTAAGATTAAATATACGGAATAAATTTATAATTTAGAAGTACTATTAAAAAGACATATTGATGTATAATATCAATTGAATATTAGATTATTTTTGATGGCTTTTAATTGACACCTTTTACCAAAAAAATCATATAGTTGAGGCAAACGATCATGGAAAATGTTTTATTACTTAAAGAGGATTTAATCGCTATTAATAAGCGAATTAGTAAGCCTAAAAGAAATGTTTTAACAATTTCAATACCCAAAAAAAATATTTGGTATGTAAACTCTTTGGCAAATGAATTTGAGATAGATCCTAAAGCTGTATATCGCTATTCATTACATGAATTCAATACGATCAATTTTCGTTATAAGGCGAATCAGAAATTAAGAGATTCAGTATTTTCTGATAGGTATCTAAAGCTGGACAAGCAGAAAGTACGATTTTTGGCAGAAGATGAGCTTTATAATCCTTTTTTTCGGAAGATTAATGCCATGAATCGTACTAATAGAAAAAAGAAGTTAACAAAGACTGCTGCTGTAAATATTGGTATTGATTGTCTGCTGGAAGAATACAAAGAATATAAGAAAATAGTGGCTAATGGTAATTTGAATTCATAATTGGCAACTTATATCCATTTTACGTCCATAAATTGGCATATAAAGCACAAAAGTAGTGTTAAATTAATTCTAAAAGGGGATAGATTTTAATGACAGATAAATTAATAGATAAACGAATATCTTTCAAGGTGTCTAAACAAACAGCTGATATAGTTGATTACGTGTTAAGTGAGCTTGGCCTCAGTCAAGCTTCACTTTGTAAGCTCGTCTATAATCAAATTGCAAGAACCGGTAAAATTCCGGTTGATTTATCAATTAGCAAAGATCAACTAATGCACGAAGATGAATTGAGAAATTAAAAAAGCTAGTAATTAAGTTGCTAGCTTTTTTGTTTATATTAACGCAATAAAATACATCATAAATTTATCAGCTTTTGGTGTTGTTTTTATTCATTACATATAAGGCTTGTTTCCTGATGTTATGCTTAACCCACATTTGTTGTCTTACTAACATCAACAGAACTTTTGCTATTGTCTCTTGCATTTGTTCGTTGCCTATTCTTATACCTAATTTCTAAAGATGCAGTACATATTATCTTGTCTTCTGGAATATATTGAAGCTCCCAAAGATCGATTCTGTTAACATCACTATTTGAACATCACCGAGTTGTCGAACTTTGACGCTTCATTAGTTTAAGTATCCTTTTTTGCATTGAGTAAGCATACGCCCCGCTACAGCGGGCTAAATAGTTAAAGAGAAGCTGTAAATATCCTTATTTGAAACCCGCAAATACGGACATCAACAGCTTCTAAATAAATTGCAAGTGGCGAATTAGTCTTTTTTTGCAAGACAAAGACTGATTCTAGGCGCTAGAGCGCCCCACGTTGCAATTTTTTCTTTAACTGTTTAATGCAAACTCAAACGCAAAAAAGCTCCTATCTAATTAGGACATCAACCCCAAAACCTAAACCCAAGTTCAAAAGCAAGTTCATAACCCACATTTTTCTCTTTTGCGCCCCGCATACGCCCACCCTAGCGGTTGGGCTTTAACCACCAAAGGGAACCCGTAGCCTATCTTTGCTTCAGGAACCACGCTAACGCGCCTAAAGCAAAGCCAGCAACGGGTTCCAAGTGATTGCAAGTGCCGGTTAACTTTTCGGTTGCACCGAAAACTGAACCTTGCGCAAGCGCAACACTTGCAATCACCCTCTTTGGTGGTTTAATGCTTTGCGTCAAAAGCGAAAAAAAAGCTTTTGGCCTGGCGTGGCGTGTAACGGATTAGCAACTGAAAGGTGGTGTTAATTTGAATAGTCTTTTGATGAACTTGCTATTTGATTACCCTTGATAGATTTGACTAGTGGTTTATTCAGAATAGTAATAGCAAAGTACAAATATACAGAATAGGAGTTAAGTTATGGGCGAAAGAACACAGGCCTTGGTGCAAGTCTTTGATGGAAGAAAGAAAGTGGCAGGGGTCGCCTACCATTACCAGTGGGGCTATGGTCGAATTATGTTAATGGACTTATTAAACCTAGGTATTAATTTTAACAAGGTCAATTATTGCATGGATAGATATTTGAGTTTGGATAAGAAAAGACAAGCAATTGTTGATGAAATTAGCCGTTGTTTGATTGCTAATAATGCAATCAGAGTGATTGAAGCCAAGAAAGATGACGTTCAATCAAATATGGAAACAGTTAAAAATATGTTTGATTATGGCGATAATAACGATGGTTATGCGGTGTTTAATATTTACACTAGCACTAGGAATTATGAGATTACAGGTCGAGATTTACTTTTGTATAAACCAGATACTAGCAGGGCAACACTTGAAGAATATTGCTGTGATTTTACTGATTTTGCGGACAGTGAATTTCAGCAAGCTTACCGAGCAATATGTCAATCGTATGGTATTTCTTTAGTGGAACCACTTTGATTAACTAGTTGGCGAATAAATAATAACCAAACAAACAATAAAAACAATAAAACACAAGTAGAAAATGGAGAATTGAGATTATGACTAAAAAGATTATGATGGCAACTGCTGTAAAACTAAATGATGAATATGTGGCAGGTACTTTATTTGAATACAATCAAGATTTGAATAAATTAGCACTTTCAGACGTTTTAATTGTTTCTAAGTTAATTGGTGCGCGTGATTGGGGCTCATTAGAAAAGAGTACAGACTTTGTTCATGATATGACGACAACTGACGATGAATTAAGGGAATTCAAGGGAGGCATGGCGATAGACCCAGAAGAACAGGAAACCCTTTTAACAGTTAATAAGGACTCAACCCAAGATGTGATTGATTTTATGAAGGGTAATAATGGGGTGTTTGTATTAGTCACATATGATGTTAATGCTCAAGGGCAAACAACGGACTTGTTTTTGCCGAACTTTAAAAAAGCAACTATTAGTTTCCTTGATAGTTCACTAAACGATATTAGCTCCCGAGAATTTGCTAGCACGGCGTTAGGCATTCATGAAAGTGATTTAAATGAATGGCAATTTAGAGCATTAACGACTTTGCACAGTTTCAATATAGCTTATCAACCAAGCTTAGAACTAAATCTTTATAAAGATAGTGTTTTGAAAGCACTAGAGAACGTACAGGAACAGGCATAAAGACAAAATAGAAAGGATATTAGCTATGAAAAGATACTATGATGAATTTACCAAAGAGCCAATTGCCAAAATGGCACAAAAGATTTCTGATATGACTTACTCATTCAAAAAGACCAAGGTTCCAGCTAATCATTACAAGAAAATCCTAGGTCAATCCTATGAAGAAGTGGTTGCGGATAGCGTGGCTGTGAACCTATTGAATGTTTATGCTAAAACCATTAAACAACTGTATACAGAAAGCCCACGGTGGTTTATTGAAGCATTGATTTGTGTTGAATTGAAGATTAATCCAGCTAACATCAGTACGGAACAATATCGGGCTTTGGAATTAACATATGCTCAAATTTCAGAAGGTAAAGGGATTAGATTTACTAATCCAGCACTTATAAGTTTGTTCCAAACATTTATTGATGAAAACTAATGGTTTAGATCGATTTGGAAGAGCTGAATAAATATGGATTTGAACCAAAGCTATATTGACTAAAAATAATAATTGCCTAAAGCTTGTCGTTAGAAAACGGCAGGCTTTTTATTTAGCTTAAAAAAATGGTCGATTTTAGCCGTTTTAATCACTGATTAGTGTAATTACATTAAAGTAAGCAAAAATCAAATTATGGTGGTTTTAGATTGCATTTAGGCGCTTGCGCCTGAACCACTTGAAAAAGCAATAAAAATCGAACGAAAAAATTGGAAATAATGCTGAAAATTAATAGCGAAATAGGACGAATTTTAGTGGTATCAAAATAGCACCAGCAAAATTATCAGTATAAATAAGTGTCAAAATGAAGCGTGGATACAGAGTCCTATGAGC
>NZ_JBYLUB010000005.1:0-64426 GCF_058107205.1 Bombilactobacillus sp. ESL1097
AGCTCATAGGACTTGTACCCTTGGGTATCATTTTGATACCCAAAATACATTTGCCTAATTTTTTATAGAAACTGAACTTTAGTATTTTTCAAATTTATCTAAAGTATTTTTATTGCATTAACATTAAGTGAAAAATACATCCAAATATATAACCGTGTTCAACGTTCAGTAAAAAAACTGATTAAGTGTTTAATAATCTAAATTTCACGTAACATATTTTTAGTTGTTATTTAAATTTTGAAATTGTTTGATACTTATCAAAGTTAAAAAAGGCTCTAAATAAATAATTATTTAGATGCTTATAAGTTTACCTTTTATTTTTAAAGAAAGTATTAAATATGTTAATCATTAAACATCAGTACTATTTATTAATACAAATTATTTTCATTTCAAATTATAATTATTAAAACCAATTAGTTAATCAAATGGATTATTTTATTATAAATCGAAATAATTCTTTAATCATTAAAAATAATAATATATCTTAAATATATAAGGCTTTGATAACAAATTATTTTGTTTAGTTAATTAGTATTTATTACTATAATGTATTTTACTTACTGTAGAAATTAGATTTCAAATATATATAAGCTCTTTTAAACGTAGATCTATATGGTCAAAAAATACTATTATTAAATAATAAGGCATAATAATTTAAAAAATATAGTTTTATCACCATTTAAATATTCAAATAAAGTCAGTGAACCAATTATTAACATTTAAAGTAACGTTCTTTGTTAAAAAATACATAGCAGAAGCTTCTTGCTTAATTTTCACACAGGATAAGCAAGTTGCGGATATCTATTCTTTTTCCAACATTGGTTTCATGCCCAAATACATATCAATTAAATGTTGTACTTTTTATGTAAACGTTATAAACTAGCATCTGTAAACATATAATTATCGCAAAGGGGAGCCTATCTGTGCTGAGAATGATGAAAATCAGACCCTTCGAACCTGTTTTGTTAAGACAAACGTAGGAATTGTGATCAATTGAAAGTATTCTTTTTGCGAAATTGTTGCTGAATCGTAAAAGAATACTTTTTTATTGCCACAACCAAGTATTTATTCGGAAAGTGTGTGCAAAATGCAACAAACAAAGTTGAGTAGTTTATTTTTATTGTGGCTGGGAACAGCAATCTCAATTGCTGAAATTGTTACTGGAACCTTAATGGCTCCCCTAGGATGGGGAAAAGGTATTAGTGCCATTATTATCGGGCACTTGATTGGCTGTTTTTTATTTTTATTACCTGCAGCTTATCTTTCAGCAATTAAACAACAACCAGCTATTGCCGTCACGCAAAGTATCTTTGGTAAGGCTGGAGTTGAAATTTTCTCTGGTTTAAATGCGTTACAGTTACTCGGCTGGACGGCAGTGATGATCGTCAATGCGCAATTGGCTTTAAATAGTCTGGCACAGAAGTTATTTAATTATCATAATACCGTGGTCATGGCAGTAATTGTAGCGGGATTAATTATTATTTGGCTATTATTGAACCATCAATGGCTCTTTCGAATCAATAATTTAGTAGTTATTCTCTTAGCTATCGGGATGCTTTTAGTAGCAGGAATTTTGCTGACACATTCTTTCCCTCATGCACAGCAGCTAAAACTCACTCCGATCAGTTTTGGCAGTGCGGTAGAACTCAACGTGACGATGGTCTTATCTTGGCTACCATTGATTGGTGATTATACCTATCAAGGACAGCAGCCAGTGAAGGAAAGTTTAGTGAGCGTCCTGGGTTACTTTCTCGGTAGTTGTGCCATGTTTGTCCTAGGATTATTAGCCGTTTTAAAATCTGGACAAACTAATTTTAACCAAACCCTAGCACAAACCAATTTGGGCATCATCGCTTTATTAATTATCATCTTCGCGACCGTTACCACAACCTTTATGGATGCTTACTCCGCAGCAACTAGTTTAGATAATATCTGGCATTTAAACCATGTCAATTATTGGGCTGTTGGTATTACGATCTTGGGCTTATTAATTGCACTCAACGTTTCTTTAAAGTACTACCAAAACTTTTTAAACTTTATCGGCGCCATTTTTACGCCATTATTTGCCATTTTATTTGTCAGTGTCTTCTTAATTAAACAAAGGCTCAACTTTTTCTGGAATTTCTGGTGGTGGTTAGTGGGCGTTGTAGCATATTACTTGCTGCAAAAATTAGACTTCATTGGCGGCACTACCTTATTATTACTGGTGATCATCACCAGCGCACTGCTCATCACGGCGACTTTCAGTAAAAAGTATGATTTTAAATAATTAATGCTGTTACATTAATTAGTAGTAGCATTTTTCAAAAGTAAGATTTCTATCAAATTTAATCTCAATTTTTGATTAATTATTGCATTGAACTACCTGTTAAATTTTATTAAAAATTAATTAAATAATAGTCATTATTTGCAATTACTAGTACTGATTTATGCTATATTTAAATTAATCTTTATGAACAAAGCTAAAGGAGTTGATATCATTAAAAGCCAGATCACACACTGAAAGAACCAAGTTAAGATTTCAACATAAAATTTAATTTGACAAGGATGAAAATTAAAAATGAAACTAAAGTTATCCAGTAGCAGCTTCTTACTTGCCCTAATCGGCTGTTTAATGTTAGCTGTACAACCAGTTCAAGCAAAAAACTACGTGACATCAGCTACTAATTTACAAGTTAGTTCCGGCAATACTGCAGTACCCTTATACAGTGATGCTGATTGCACGCAACCAACCGGGGCCACTTTATCAACTAAAATCAACAATTGGCAAGTCTTCGCCATTGGCCAAGCTAGTCCAGCAGCCAATGCTCAGCGCTTATCTTATAAACTAGGGGCCAAGGCCTGGGTCAAAAGTAGCGATGTCTTTTTAGGTGGTGTCGTTAAAAATCAAAAGCCAAATAACTTATTAGAAGCCTATTCTAACTACCAACGGGTGCCAATTTATGATTCGCCACAACTTTGGCACATTACCGGTTATTTGAATTCCAACATTGCTGATTGGAAAATCAGTAAGTATGCTAGTAACAGTGCCACCGGAAATCCCATTACGCGGGTGGACTTAGGAGCTAACCAATGGGTGGATGCCACTAATGACGTAGTGGCCGTGCGTTCGCTATATATTTTTGAAAAGGGGACTCAACTGTTTAACCAGTTTGGAACGCCAACGACTAAAATCCAAGCTGACGACTTTTACAAAGTTTATGGTATTAAAAACATCAACGGACAAAATTATGTCAAATTAGGAACCAACAAACAATGGGCTAACTTAAGTGAAGCTCACACTAACTAATTATGTAAAAAACAGTCTTTATATATCAATATATCTTTATATCTTTGAATTATCAAGTTAGTATATTGATATGTATGTAAGACTGTTTTTTTAGCTTTTAAAACTACTTCATTTTTAATTTGTACGAATTATAACCTTTAATAAACTCCGCAATTTCATCCGCACGATGATCAAAGAGTTTGTTTAAGACATCAACTGCTAATTGAGGATAAACTTTAAAAGATCCATGCTGCTGAAAATCGTTTTGAGCCTGCTACTCGCCCATGGCGAAATCTGTCATTGATGCATTATTCTGGTGGGCTTTTTGTTGCTGCCAAGCCGTATATGCCAATTGCACATCATCATAATTGCCAGCTTTGACATCATCATGAATTTTCTTGAACATTTTTTACTTTCTTTCCGTGAACTACCTCAGCTCTATAGTAACAAATTCTTTGGTGGCAGTTTAATCATGTTTCAAAGCCAATATTAGCACATTTCAACTGAGCAGCGAGGTGATTTTTTCCCAATTCAATTACTCGTTAATCTGTGCCATCAGTTTCAATTTAAAATTTGACATTTCAGCTTGATAATGTTTTAATACAAATCGTTAATTCGATATTTCTAAAAATACAAACAAGGAGTAAAAAATGAATTCTGACGAAAATAGAGTAAAAATTCTCAAAGCTTTAGCCGATGAAGGACGCTTAAAAATTATTCGAATCCTGTTTAACAGTCACCGTGAAATGACCTGTGGTGAAATTGCAGCGCATTTAAACTTAAGTGATTCCACCGTTTCATATCATTTACGAGCTATGCGGGAGGCCGGCTTAACCAAGACCCGTAAAGATGCACAAACACGTTTGATCAGCATCAACGAAGCCACCTTTGCGCAGTACTTGCCCGGATTTTTAACAACTTTGACAGACCACTAAAAAATTTTAGAGCTAATTTCGATATATTTAGAAATAGCGAATTACAACTTGATTAAATGAAACGGAAGTCTTCAATAGATGAAAAAATATGCTAGTTTATTCTTTTTAACAATGTTTTTAATTGGTACGGATACATTTTTAATTTCGCCATTATTACCTACTTTGAGCCACATTTATCATATTCCAACTGCAATTTCCGGTTGGTTAGTGAGTGCCTATGCCATTGGTTATGCAGTCTTTGCTTTAATTTCCGGCCCTATTTCTGACGGCCATGATCGCAAAAAAGTCATGTTATGGGGCTTATTAAGTTTTGCCCTCGCAACTTTACTCTGTGCGTTTGCCAACAGTTTTCCTTTAATGCTAATCTTTCGCTTTTTGGCTGGCGTCAGTGCTTCTTTTGTGACACCACAAGTCTGGGCCTCTATTCCCGTAGTGATTCCGCGAAAACAAGTAGTCAAAGTCATGGGTTACGCCACGGCAGGGATCTCTGTTGCGCAAGTCATTGGGATTCCCATTGGCAGTTATTTAGCCGCTAGTTCTTGGCACACTCCATTCTATGTTATCTCAGGAGCAGCTTTCTTGTTATTACTATTGTTATTTTTCACCTTACCCGAATTAGAAATTAAGTCCCGCCAACATCTCTCCTTTATTCAAATCTATCAACAAATTTTAACTAATCACCAAGCTCTAAGCCAATTAATCGTTTACTTAATTTTCCAAACAGGCGCGTTTACGGTCATGACCTTTGTTTCAACTTGGTTTCAGACTACCTTTCAGCTCTCTTTATCAACAATTGGTACAGCACTCTTGGTCGCTGGCCTGGGTAATTTAATTGGCTCTCTCATCAGCGATAAAATCGTTCAACATTTTGGTCTGAAAAAATCGTTCATGAGTATTGCATTACTTTTAATCATTGTAGATTTACTAACCATTACTGCCGCTAACTTTTGGTTCGCAGAAATTATTTTAATCTTAATTTATTTGTTAAACGGACTAATTTTGCCCTTATTCATGACCATGTTTCAAACTACGGTGCCCAATGCTGGCAGCACTATTTCTTCATTATCCAATTCTGCTATGTATTTAGGCGAAACCTGCGCTGGTATAATCGGGGGCCTCTTATTCAAAGCCTTTAAAAACTATCTCGGCATTGGATTATTTGCCGCCATGATGATCATCATAGCCTTAACTATCCGTTGGATCTTAAACTTAAGAACAGAACGTTGAGTGAAGACCTGAACATCAGCACTATTTATTTTTACTACTCAAGAAGTGCTTATAATTACGCGGTCTTAATTACTATCCGTAACCGGAATGGTAGCAGCACCTCAGCTTATAAATACAAACCGCTGAAAAGTAATGTTCGTATCTATACGAACATTTTCTTTTTACATAAATTTCTTAATTAGTCTTTATATAATCAAAAGACACATTTTAAAGCGTTTGTGCCTTTTGATTACCTTTGATAACGCTTGTAATGGTCATTATAGTATACTATTTGAACTAGCAACCTACAATCCACCAATTAAATCATGTGAAAGGATATAATAACAATGACTCAAGGAAAAACTCCATTACACTTAGCCAAAAGTACTGCAGAATACCGTTTATTAGGACAAGCAAAAAATAAAATTAATCCGTGGGAAGAGCACGTTCATTTCGACGGCTTAAAAGGATCATTTGAATGGTTTTTTACTAAAGTTGATACCACCGAAGCTAGTGTTGTGATTGGCATTACGACGGCCCCCTTTTTTCAAGGTGAGTTAGGTCTGAAACCCACTTTAGATGTGATGATTAATTTTCCTAACGGTAAAAATATTATGAAACACCTTGAATTCGATCCTGCAGACTTTTCCATTTTAAAAAATAACTCTGGGGTGGCCATTGCTCAGAATTACTACCAAAGTACTCAACTGCAACAATTTCATGCACACGCTGAAGTTGATGATCTTGTGATTGACTTAGAGGTTACACCACAAGCACCAGTCTGGCATCCTGAAACAGGACACTTTCTTTTCGGACAAGAACAAGAAAATTATTTTGGCTTTTTTGTAGTACCACCAACTCCCACAGCTCATGTAACCATTCACAGTAAAGAATTAAACCTGGATACTGATGGAACCGGCTACGTCGATCGGGGTTGGATGAATAAGCCCTTGGGGGAAATCTTAAATAACTGGAATTGGTATTACTGGAATTTCAACTAGTACACTGTGATGGCTATTAACATCACTTTTGAAAAAGAATACGGCTATCCTGAATACCCACTTTTTATGGTATATAAAAATGGTGAACTATTAGCTGGCGGGCCAGACACTCAAAATAATGAGCATTTACAATATACTGTTAATCAACAACATTACGATGCAAGTATCCAACGGAACGTGATTGATGCATTCACTTATTCCTATCATGAAGCAAACAAAAACTTTACTTTAAAAGTCCACAATGATCAACAAATCGAAGTACAAAAATGGTTTAATGTCTTACCAGGATCATTGACACAAAAGCAAGCTTCATCAGTTTGTGATGGTGCGGAAGCTCGTTTTACTGGCCGCGCAACTTTTACTTTTGAAAAGGATGGGCAAGTCATTGATCAAATCTCAATTGCTAATGGACCATTTGATGAACTGCAATATATGGGGCATCCTAAAAAATAATCCTCTGACGACCAACATATTTCTCTAAATTATACGGCTTTTTAACTGGAGCTCATCTACGCATTGTTATCTTGTTCTTATGATCCACATTGAACAGGAGACAATGCTTTTTTTATTCAAAGTACTAATCAAATCAAATGAACATCAATAGTTTCGTTTCCAATCGTTGAAACAACAGCATTCCTACTGGCGAGTTAAAGACATTGCCTACCAATTACTTGATAGAACTCTACAATTGATTAGCAAGCGCAAGTACGTATGCCCGAAAATCGGTTTTAAATTGCGACTGATTCAAAATCTGAACTCCCTGTCCCAGACCTAACAAAAACCGGAAACTTTCTTCATTATTCGGCAGACCTATAGTTGCATGAAAGGTCTGCCCATCCGTTTCGTTGATTACCTCCGGACCAAACCGTTCCACAAACACGTCCCGAAAACGTTCCGCAACAGCTAACCAAACTATCGTTTCCCGTTGCGGTTTCATCCCGCTATATAAGACAAGCTTCTCAGCATTAATAGATCGCGGTTCAAATGTTTCTGCTGAGTACTCGATCATGGAGAGTTTTGCAAGAGTAAAAGTTCGAAATGCCTGCCGAGTCATGTCGAAACCTTGAAGATACCAGCGCTGGACTTTGAAAACGATGCGGTATGGTTCCAATGTCCGCTGGCTCATTTGACCACTTCGGTTCGTATAGGTAAACTTCACGATATGATGTTGCCGAATCGCAATTAATCATGCGGTTGCTCGTCTCCGCAGGGCGACCGTTCCTGGCCAACCTTGATATTCAATGACCACTGGCATCAGTCCTTCAGATACAGTAGATAATCCCTTAATCCGATTCAAAGTTTCTCGCAGTTCTGGGGTTGCTAGTAGCGTAGTCGTACCAGATAGCGCAACGAGCAGATTATCAAGATCTGTTTGAGTAAACAACTTTTTGTCCACCTTATAATCTGACATGATGCCAACGCCACCATAACGACCCTGTTTGGTAAAAATCGGAATACCAGCCTCATTTAACGTATCCAAATCTCGATAAATGGTACGAACACTGACTTCAAATAACGTTGCCAACTTGGTTGCTGGGACTATTTCTTGTCGCAGCAGTAGGAAAGCTAGACTAATTAAGCGACTTATTCTCATTCTTTCTCCAATCCTGACATAATTGTGTCATATTTTACTTGCTATACTACGTTTGTTAAATCAATTAAGCAATTGGAGGTTGTAAACATGACAAAAACAGAACTAATTCCTTTTCTATCGTTAAACGGACAAGCAAATAAGGCAATCGCCTTTTACGAAAAAGCACTAGGAGCCGAAGTCGTTTTTAAAAAGACACTGCTTGAGGTCCAACAAATAGGTGCTCCCCTGAAGCTGACGCCTAAAATTGAAAATCAGGTTAGTCACTGCGTATTGGTATTTCCTACCGGTGGCGAATTAATGTTGAATGACACACCTGTTGATAATGCACAATTTGTGATTGGCAATAATCAGAGTATTTGCCTACAATCAACGGACAAAGACCAGATTACGACCCTTTACCAGGGATTAGTGACAAACCAGTACCAGGTTGACATCATCACACCGCTGACCAGTAACGTCTTCAGCCCCGCTTATGGGATCGTGAAGGATCCCTTCAATATTGTCTGGCAACTGACAACTTCAATTCACAATGATTTCTAATTAATCCAACACAATATTATATTTATAAAACTGATAAGACCGTCTCCCTTCGATATGCCACCAAAAATGCCTCCAAAAATCTTAATTTTTGGAGGCATTTTTTATGAGCAGATTATCTAAACAAGACAAAATTGATATTTATAATTTATGGAAAAATTATTCATACGGAATCAAGGAACTATCCGAAAAGTTCTTAATTGATCGATCTACTATTATATATTTGGTGGCTTTACTTGATCGACACGGTATTGAACTACTGGATTGCCCATACATTTCCCATTCTGTAGAATTTAAAGAACAAGCAATCAATCGTGTATTACTGAATTACGAAACCATGTACTCGGTTTCTATTGATTTAGGATTAAAACATCAATCAATCTTACAATCTTGGATACGCAAATACAAAGCAGACGGGTATAATGTGATTAATCACAAGAGAGAAAGAACGACTCAAACTCAACAAATCAAGCTTCTCCAACAAAAAATCCAAGACTTAGAGCAGCAGAACTTGAAAATGCATATCGAGATCGAATTAAGAAAAAAGTTAAATACTCTGATCGACCAGTCCGATCAGAAGAACTAGTTCAAGCAATTATCAAGGTAAGAAAAGAATTCCGCGTCAGCGTTGAGTATGTCCTTAAAATCATCAATGAATCTCCTGATTTACCCAATCCGTCTCGTAGTAACTACTACTATACAAAATCAAAGATAACAAAAACCAAGCTTTAATGATCCATTTATGTTATGAAACTAACTGTCATCACTATGGCTATCGTAGAATTACTTGTGAGTTGAGACGTAAAGGTCATATCAAAGACAATTTAATTCAACGTAATTTTGGTGCAACTAAACCTAATCATAAGTGGTATTGTGTGACATGACTGAGTTCAATCTTCATGGTCAGAAGACATATCTATCGCCCATCATGGATGAGTGTTATTTCCTACACAATTTCTCGTAGTCCCAATCTCCAACAAACAATGACTATGTTGGAAAAGGCAGAGCATAAATATACATCATTATGCACTCTGATCAAGGATGGCAGTATCAACACCAAAGATTTCAATCATGGTTAAAGCAACGTGGAATCAAACAATCCATGTCACGTAAAGGAAATTTGCTCGACGATGGCTTAATGGAGGGGTTCTTTGGTATACTCAAGTGAGAAATGTATTATGGTTTTGAGAAGCAATTTTAAAACTTAGATGACTTAGAGGTAACAACCAAAGAATATATTCATTACTATAATCACCAGCGAATCAAGATCAAATAAAAAAGTGGCTAAATCCTTGATTTACAAGGCTTTAGCCACTTTATTTTGTTGCTTAAAATTGTTTTGATTAGCTATTTTTGACCAAATAGTAATTCATAAAAGCAATTACTATGGTTAAAACTAAAAACACTGCTATTATTACTTGACCGAGAATTTTAAAAATATAGCCGTTGGCTATTAACAGGAACCACGCGCTGGCAGCCATTAATGTTATGCTCAAAGTATTTAAAACGAAACCTAATTTTCTATTAACTTTAATTCTGGCAACAGACAAAACGGTTGCTATGACCAAGCTAGCTGTGCTTAAAATATAAAAAATGGTTGCCGAATTACTTGTCGTTGGATGAAGTAACGATTCTACTAACGAACAAACACTCAAAATTACCATAGCAAGATAAAGTAAGACATCTAAATAATAAGACATTTTCTTAAGCATATGAATTCTCCTTATTCTATTAATTAATTGTTCAACAATTTAAAACGTCGCTGTTGAGTACGTTCACTGATACCTGTTTTACGCTCAATCATTTTATAGGTCATACCCTGCTGGCGTAATTCATAAGCAAAGCGAATTTGTTCGTCAGTGTACGTTTTGGGGCGTCCTTCTCTAAAACCTGGATCATTCTTTTTAGCGTAAGCTTTCCCTTCCTGTGTCCTTGTTACAATCATATCACGTTCGAATTGCGCAAACGCACTAAAAATCGTAAAGATTAATTGTCCTGTTGGTGTATTATCAATCATTCCCATATTAAGAATATGAATCTTAACATTGCGTTGGATCAGATCTTGGATAATCTCCAAAGCCTCTTTCATATTTCTAGTAAACCTATCTAGCTTAGTAACGATCAATGTATCATCTTCTGATAGCAGATCAATCAGCTTTTGAAATTCTGGACGTTGAGTTGTAGTGCCTGTAAATTTTTTCAGAGCCAGCTGTTTTTAACAATTCAATTTGATTTTCCAATTTTTGATCCGTTGTACTAACACGAGCGTAGCCGTATTTCATGTAAAAATCCTTTCATGCTATAAATTATTTTCTGTTATATCATGGATAATTTGCTTAAAAAAAGTTTTTGTGTCGCCATTTGTCAAACGGCGGTCATTATATTCTAGATAATCATTAGCCCGCCACCATTTTTTTAAACTTGCTATTGGAAAGGGAAAATCTTTTGTTTGATTATGCTTAACTGTCAGAGAAAAAGGTACGTCCAAGTAATAGACAAAAGCATTACGACCAAAAAGTTGGATTAAATTTTCTAACATTTCACCATAAACATCTTTGCGTAAAATACCCTCTAAAATAATTACATGATAATGTTTAGACCCGTATTCAACCAATTCTTTTATTAAACTAATTGCTGGTGTACCTGGACGGTCGTTAGCATGTAATATATCACGGCGGATAACATCTTGATGAAGCAAAAAACAATTATCATAACCTAAATATTTTTGTAGATTATCAGCTAAAACTGTTTTGCCACTCCCAGAATTTCCTCGGATTAAAATAAAAATAGTTTCCATACTTTTAACTCCATTCCAAAAATATAGCATGTGTTTATGTCGGTAAGTTATGACGTATTTTAACCAATTTAATTATAAGACAAGTAAAAAAAGCGACACAACCATTAAGTTATGTCGTAAAAGTTTAAAGATACTTCAATGTTATAATTAATTAACAGATATGTTATTCTTATTTATTTTTTCTAAATCTTCATTCTTAATGAGTATTGAATGATATCTTTCTTTAGGAAGTTCTAACTGAATTGCATCTGGAAAATTTGTATCCTCACGACCAAATTCAATGATTAATATTCTATATTCATTCTGCTGAGAATATTTTGGATTTTTAACCGCAAAAGCGTTTAATAAAACTTCTTCCAACTTTTTTTTATCCTTTATTTCATAGAATAATTCTTCGTTATTATCGAAAGACAGAGTTTCATTTTTATATTTAACAAACTTTGTAAAAAAGGTTATATCTATTCCATCATTATCATACCTTCCTAATTCTTTTAGATAATTATTTAAGTGATCTTTTTTTTATGATTTATGTTTTGATCGACAATTTCACATTTTTGGTTATTAAAAGTTTTGACGAAAGATAGCTCTTTATATGCATCTATGCAGTCCTTATTACACATTTCAACCTTCCAATCAAGAAGATTATCTCCCTGAAAAGTTTGTATTCCCGAATTATCTATTTTAGGATTTTTAACAGACTTGTTATTAAATTCAACAGTTTTTATTCGTACCCTGTCTAATTCATGATTAAAATCAGTGAAAAATAATACCGCGTCTTTCCCTTGATTGCTATCACTAAATTTTCTCAATCTATAGACAACATCTTTTTTTATGCTACCATCTTCGTTAAAATCATTATCATAAAGTATAGTAAAACAACTAATATACGATTTAGCATTATTATATAGACCTGATTGATATATTAATTCTGAATAGCTAATTTTTGAACTATCCCTTATTTTAATATAACCCTCCTCATCATCTCCAATAAAAGTATTTTTATCATTTAGAAAGGTTTTTATACTTGGAAAGTATAAAATTCCATTATTTAACTCCTCTGCTTTACAATTAAATTTAATAAATGCTACAGCATCTGTTCTTCTATTAGGAATGTTCATTAAATATCAACCCTTTTCACAAAAACTAAATAACTTTTAATTGCCTCTTAGTGATCGTTTTTTTATTTCCATTATTTTATTTTTCCTTGAAAAAGTTCTTTATGCGTTCCTATTCGAATTAACCTAATTACTGGATTAGTATTATGCGGCAGATAAATGATTACAACGTCTACTTTGCCTTCTGATAAGTGAAAGTCTAAAGTATCATTATATAAACCACACCTATTATCCAGTTTATGTGGACTGTAAGAATCAGGAACACGGCCATGAAGCTGTAACTCACTTAATGCAATCCTAAATTCTGAAATTAATTCTGGATGGTGTTTTTTAAATTTTTGATAATCCTTTTGAAACTGCGGTTCAATCTTAATCTTGTAATTAACGTTATTCATTATTGGCTATCACTATTCAAAAAATCCATAATCTGACTTGTCTCCTCAAATTCAGGAGAGTTATCCGGTATTAAACCCATTTCCTTAGCTTGTGCTTCAATCAAAGCCTTATGAGTTGTATCATTGGGTATTTCGTCAGGAACTATAATTTCAAATGGAATTTTATTTTGAATAACGAACTGTTTAATTGCCATGTTAATGTAACCATTTAATGTTAATCCGGCAATTTCTAGACGCGGTTCTACAGCTTTTTTTAACTGGTCATCTATCCGAATAGTAGTTGGAGTTGTTGTCATTATAAATCCTCCTTTGTATATTTGTATTCATTATAACATACTTAAGAATACAAAAACATAAATAACAATTATAATGAACAGTACAGGCTTCGTTTTTCAATTAGAAACCAAAACGATTTTATTGACGTAAAAATTATTGATTACCATGGGACCGTTTTGTACATAACCTTGAAAAAGTAATTCTTCCTTTTTGGAGTCGAATAACATAAAACATTAAAGAAAGAAGTAATGCTGAGTTATTCTGAATTTTAATAACTACTCCAACAATTGCTAATTATTGTTTGATTTTCGTAAATAAACATATAACAAGCTATAACCTATTCCACAAACTATCGTCAACACTCCGTAAATTAACAGCAACAGTTTAGTGCCTGTTTGTTGAAACAGCAACGTTCCGACTGGTGAACCTAAGGCATCACCTACCAAAAAGCCCGACTGAGCTATGCCTAAATACAGAAAGCTTTCAGTTTGGGGAAACATATCGTATTCCATCAACTCTTTAAAGATAAAAAAGCCGGCGATACCAATTGCCATAATTGTATAAGCAATTAACGAAATATAAATGCCCTTGTCAAATTCTAAAAATGCTACCAACATACTACAACCAACAATGACTTCATTGATAAGAAAGGCCCATCCTGCAGACATCCGCAAATGTCGCCGTTGATAAAAAAGCGATGTTAAAACTGTTAAAATACTAAATATCGTCGTCCAAACAGTTACTGCACTAATTTTTAGACCAGTCTTCCGTAAAATCGCTGGTAAAATAGGATCAATCAAGGCGTTAGTTAACCCCAATAAGAACACCAACAAAAATAATAGTACCCCCGCTAACCGATTCGTTGGTAACGCCACCAACAGACTATGCGGCTTTTTTTGAACTCTACCGTCAGGAATGCTATTAGTCACTGACAGACTGCCCATCAATAAGGCCGCTATAACAATCAAAAACCAGTACATATAATTTGCAGCATGCACTACAGAAATCAACCAGCCAGCAACAATAGTGGCCATCAAAGTAGCAATTTGCATAATTGTATACCGCGACGAAACCAATGCTTCTTTAGCTGCTTCATCTTGGTCTGATTCAAAATAAATCCAAGAGCGAATTACTAGTAACGTAATACTAGCTCCGAGACCGGCAATAATACCCGAAATCAACGCTATAAAAGCGTTATTAGGAATCACTCTCAACAACATGCCCACAGCATAGATTGGCAAAAAAACTTTGACAATCTTTTTTAACCCCCAGTTGGCCAAATTGTTACTGATTAAAAAGGAAAATGATCCCGCCACTGCCATCGCCGAATAAGAGATGGAATAATTCAGCAGACCATGATTTTGTTGAAAGAACAAGATTTGAGCGTATTTGGAGACGCCCATTGCTAAATAGAAAATTAAAATAAAGACAAACATCTTCTGATATTTGTATTCATTATGGAAAAAACGTTGAAATAGTTTCACTGAACAATGACTCCTGAATCTTTAATTAACGGTATTAATGCATAACTTCAAGGCGAACATCAACCAAAAATACTTTTTTAGAAATCAAGACACTTTCTTTTGTCTCAAATCTGCTGACAAAGAATTTATTAATATCATAATCTACAAAATTAATTTTATCTATAAATCACAAAGAAATTCTCAGCAGAGTATTTAAAACAAACATCTTCACTATAGTTTAACAACTTATCGTACGTTACTGTTCAATTATAGAAAATCGGTTAACTAATCATAAATAACTTTTTGTGTTGTGCAAAACTATTATGTTGGATCACTCACGTTAGAATAGTAGTTCAAGATGTTTCTTCATTGGTGTCACCTACTATCTACATATTAATCCAATTTAAAGATAGTCAATATAACTTTAATAGAACCTAATCAACTATTGAATGAAAATGATCCTGGATTAAACTTCATGAACGCAATGTCACTGAGCGCAAACCTAAATTTTAAAATCAATTCCAACTGGTGTTTTCGAAACTTCTGATAACCTTTTCGTGCTACACTTAATATGTCAGAAAGAGGGGTAAATGATGCAAGCAAAATTAACGTTGATTGGCAGTTTAATTATGACCGTATTTGGTTGTTTATTGATAATTAGTCATTCGGTTAATGCCCAAGCCTATGTCACATCAGCCGCAAATTTACAAGTTAGCTCTGGAAAGGAAGCGGTACCAATCTATAGTGATGCTGCCTGTTCCCAACCAACCGGTACAACTTTAGCCACCACCATCAATGATTGGGCAGTCACTGCTGTTAGTCAAAGTAATCGTCCTACAGATGGTACAACGTACATTCCCTTTAATTCCTTTGACCTAGGGTTTAATCAATGGGTTAAAAGTAGTGATGTCTTTTTAGGTGGCGTCGTCAAAAACAAAAAGCCCAATAACTTAATAGAAGCCTATTCTAACTATCAACAAGTTCCCATCTACGACTCGCCACAACTATGGCACATCACTGGTTATTTAAATCCTCAGATTGCTGATTGGAAAGTAAGTCAGTATGCCAGCAATAGTTCAAGTGGCGATCCCATTACGCGGGTTGATTTAGGAGCTCATCAATGGGTGGCTACATCGAGCAACGTCCTTGCCGTGCGTTCGATCTATGCCTTTGAACAAGGAGCCCAATTGTTTAACCAGTTTGGAACGCCAACGACTAAAATCCAAACTGACGACTTTTACAAAGTTTATGGTGTTAAAAACATCAACGGACAAAATTATCTCAAATTAGGTAACAACCAGCAGTGGGCTAATTTAAATGCCGCTCATATCAACTAATTTAATTCAAATTATATATTTGGGAAAATTGCTAACGAAAGGGTGCAATTATTATGAAACCAACTCTAATATCTTTAAGTAGTCAATTATTGGCAACAATAATTACTGTAGCTAGTTTACCAATATTATCGACTCAAGCCGCTGTCGTTCCCAGTCATGATATTTATTATTCACATGGACAGATGAACATGACTTACCAAGATCCACAGTTAAGTCAACCCATTGGTACGAGGCTCGTTCCTCAAATTAGTGCCTGGCAAACTTATGAAAAAGAAGTCGATAATACTGGAAAAACAACGGCTTATGATTTAGGTGGTCATCAATGGGTGAGCGCACAATTTAATGCTGTCAGCCATGAAGTTAAACCCGGATCATACATCTATCAAGAAGCTTTTTCGGCTGGCCAACCTATTCCCGTGTACAAAGATCCCCAACTGACCCAACCCATCGGAAAGTTAAGTAATAAAGTAGCCGATTGGCAAATCAATCGCGTCGACTTTGCCAATCAATCTGAATATGTTTATGCCGTTGATTTAGGCAATAATCAGTGGGCAGCAGCAGACGCTTTATATCTTTTACCCAAAGCCGTGACTGTCCATGCTAACAACACTTTAGTCAACCAAAACGGTCAGCCCACTGGCCAGATCACTAACCTCAACGTGCCCTATGCGACTTATGGCGTTAAATCCATTAACCAACAAACCTATATCCGACTTGGTAGTAATCACCAGTGGTTATTAGCCAGTCAAAGCGATCCCGCACTTAATTAGTATTTCTTATAACTTCTAACTTCAAAGCAAATGACGCTAATAGTAACTATATAAAATAAATTAAGATAGTATTGCCATCTATGTCAAAAGTTTTAAAGCAAGGACAATTAGATAGTCGTACTATTTTTTAACGATAAGAACTTCATAAAAGTTCATGAACGGCAGAGCAATAAAAAGAGCTTTAACAAAAAGATTTTTAACGAGGACCTAACAAAACACACCCACTGCTACTGCTACTGCTCATAATTTTTATGGTTCTTCTTTTTTAAAGAGAGCTTTTTTAAATAGATCAATGTATCCTTTTTTACTAATACTGTCGTTGGTTTTAATCTCACTGGGCTAACATAAAATCCGAGTGTTCCAAAACCACGATGCCATAATTATATCTTAAATTGGCATGTCATTCTTGAATTATCATTGTACTTCTTCTCTTTAACCAGTCCGTTAAATTACAAACACTAATTTAAAATTAACAACACTTGTTTTAGGTGGTATTTTAACCGATATCTAAATGGGATCTGGCATGTCATACGCTTCAATAGCTTCTACTGTTTTCAACCTCTTATTTTTTAGATTAAACTTGTGTTTATTACAAGCTGGATTTATTATTAATGTAATACAATAGTAAACAACAATAAAGGGGGCGTATTTTCTTGAGCAATTCTACTCTTAAAGATAAAACTGTTTCCACTCGTGTTAATAGCACAATTAGTGAACGTGCCAAATCAAATTTAGCCAAACAAGGTTTAACTGTATCAGAATATATTCGACTATCTTTAATAAAGGCAGCTAATAACGAAGTCCGCTTGGTCAGCTTTTTAGATTCCTCAGAAGCTATAGCTGCTAAGCGTGAAGCTGAAAACAACGAAGTAACTGAGATTGGTTCAGTCGCAGATTTCAACGATTGGATTGACAAAATAGATGAAGATTAAGATCACAAAATCCTTCGAACGAGAATTAAAAAGACTAGCTAAAAAACATTTTCCTATTAGGATATTAAAACCATGTCTAAAAGCTATCATCGAACAAGATTCTCATATTCTTCACAAGATTAAGGATCATGCTTTAAAGGGTCAATGGCAAGGATACCGGGAATTTCACCCGTCGAGGTATGGCAATTATGGTAAAACATCTGATAACTGGATCGTTATTTACAAACTAGACCACACACAATTAGTTTTGTTATTAGTAACTACTGGCTCACATCAAATTTTAGACAAGTAATCAAAAGTTACCTTATTTTTATTGCAAACTTGTTGCGCTAATTGCGGTTAAGCCCATTTTACAAGTTGGCTTAATTAAAGCATAAAGCTAGTTTAAAAAATTAAAATCATATAAAAACCACTTAGCACTTATGACTTGAAGTCAAAATACTAAGTGGTTTTATTTTATTGCTATAGCATTCAAAACTTTAATTACGAAAATAAAATATAAAATAATCATTATTGGTTTGTTATTGGTTTACTGAAACGAATTTGCGACCTTGGTATCTGCTGCTTCCAACTCACTGGATACCTGGGAATACTCTACTGTATCGTGTTCCGCAATTGTCCCATAATGTTTAATTACTTGTTCCAATTCCTTTTCTAATTTAATTGCTTGAACAAAAGGTTTTAAATTCGTTCCAGATATATTGGTAGCTGTTAAGGATTGGGCTTGTAATTGTTGAACTGAACTGCTTGCTTGGCTCACATTTTGATTATAGTTAGCTTGAACAATTTTAATAGTAGTCATTATTTTTTCTCCGCACTCTGGGCTAATGCCAATTGGACTTCTAGTTGAGTAATTTCGACTTCTAATTGGCTAATTCTTTGTTGGATGGCACTTAAATTCTCGTCATTTTTACTTGCATTATTTTTTGTAATGGATAAGTTATTCGTCTGTAACTGTTCAAATTTATTCTTTCTCTGACCGTGCCATGGTGCTGCTGTTGCTTGACCTATTTGAATGTCTCTAACGATTTTTTGTAAGTCATCCACCTCCGCCTTAGCTTCTTGTTGTGCCTGGTGCAATTTTCTTAATAAGGCTTGCTTCTGCTTAATTGCTTGTAAAATAGCGGCAACATCCATTTCAAATTATCTCCCATCCAAAAATTATTAGTAACTACCACTTTCTTTTTAATAACTACCGCTGGCTCGAAACTTGTTGATTAAATCTTCTGAAACCGAATCCGGAATTGGATAAACATGATCATACTTGTGAAGGTAGCCATATTTATAAGGATTATTGTAATACCTTTTAGATCCCTTAACATGCTTCCTTTCTCCAATCATGGGCTTCTGAACTTGCCAAGTATTTCCCTTCTTTATCAATACATAACTACCAGCATTTGCTAACCTTTTAGCGTATCCTCTAGAATAGACACTTCGATAATATTCATATGAATTATATAGTTGCCTAATTTGATCAGGTAAAATCTTTTGTTGTATGTCTGTTGGTAACTGATTATATAATGCTTGATTTAAACGAATAGATTTTGGCATTATTAACCAACTATTAATACGCTTTAATGGATCAACTTTTTCTACATACTCATCTACTCCCATAGAACTTGCCCAATAATCTTGAATAAATAATTTAACTTTCTTTTTGGATGTCTTGTAATTTCCCGCAAAGGTTTTAATCATTAAGGAGTCATCCCCTCCCTCTTGTGCTGTGCGTACTTTAAAAGCATCGTTATATACTAAAACAAAGGTTTGATCGGGTTTTAACTTAAAAAAGTATTCGCCATCACCTTCTCTCGGAAAATATTCAAATTCTGACGAGTTAAAGGAAAAAGATTTACCGATTAAATCTTTAGTCGTTTTGGCTTTTATTTTGGGTGTCAAGACACCACCTTCATCTTTGCGGGCTTGCAGTTTTTTATCACTCATCTTTTGATATTTGGATGTCATTTCTGCTCTACTAGGTGGATTACTACTCAGTCCCATCGTAAAAACACTTAATCCGGCTATCATCGCCAATAGAAAACTTTTATATATTTTTTTCATCTTATTTACCTTGTTTTTTGCGATGATAATCCGAATAGCTGTCTACAGGCTGATATTTATTTTTACCTTCTTTTTGAGGAGTTTTATATAAATTGTCATCTTTATTCTTATTATGCAACATCGAATTGCGATTAGGTATGTCCATATTTCCGTAGGAGTAATCATAATTAAAGTGTGAACTGTTTACATTGGATAAATTCATATCATTTTGATTGGCATAATTATACGATGGTCCATTCACAAATCCTGCTAAATCATCCGTTTGCCATTCAGCTAAATTTTGCCCACTTTTACCAATGGTTGTTGCTGGATCAACATGTAACAATTCATTGTCAAACAGATTTAAGACGGGAAAGCCATTTGTTAACTTCAGATAACCATTTTCCACGGTAGCACCTACGTTTACACTCATTAATAACTACCGTTGGCTCGAAACTTGTTGATTAAATCTTCTGACACTGAATCCGGAATAGGGTAAACATGATCATACTTGTGAAGATAACCATATTTATCAGGAGAATTATAATATCTTTTAGATCCTTTAACATGCTTTCTTTCGCCAATCATCGACTTTAGAAATTGCCAATTTCTTCCATCTTTTTTAATTACATAATCTCCCATATCACCTATTTGCTTAATGTATTTCTTTGAATATTCTTTTTTCAACGATTCAATAGATGGATAATCATGATCAATTTGATCAGGTGAAATCTTTTGTTGTACGTCTGTTGGTAATTGATTATATAATCCTTGATTTAAACCTATCGATGTTGGTGTTATTGGCCAACTATTAACTCTTCTTAAAGGATGAATTTCGCTTGCGTTTTTTATCGTTATCCAATAATCTTGGATAAATAGCTTGATTTTCTTCTCACTTATTTTGTAATTACCTGCATAAGTTTCAATACTGATTCCATCTCCTCCTCCTTCTTGCATTGTCTGTACTTTAAAGGCATCGTTGTACACTAAGACAAAGGTTTGATCTGGTTTTAATTTTAAAAAATATTCGCCATCGCCTTCTCTTGGAAAATATTCAAATTCTGACGAATTAAAGGAAAAAGATTGTCCTATTAAATCTTTAGCAGCTTTGGCTTTAATTTTGGGTGTTAAAGCGGCCCCCTCATCTTTGCGCGCTTGCAGTTTCTTCGCACTCATTTTTTGATATTTCGGTGTCATTTCCGCTCTACTAGGTGGATTATTGCTCATGCCCATGGTGAAAATACTTAATCCTGCTATCATTGCCAGCAGAAAAGTCTTATAATTTCTTTTCATCGTCTTATTTACCTTGCTTTTTACGCTGATAATCCGAATAGCTGTCTACAGGCTGATATTTATTTTTGCCTTCTTTGTTAGGAGTTGTATAAAGAACTTTATTATTTTTAGTTTCATCTTTCACTAACATTTCATTGCGATTAGGCATATCCATATTTCCATAAGAGTAGTCATAATTAAAATGTGAACTATCTACATTTGATAAGTTCATATCATTTTGATTAGCGTAATTATACGATGGCCCATTCACAAAGCCCGCTAAATCATCGGTTAGCCATTCCGATAAATTTTGCCCACTCTTACCAATGGTCTTTGCCGGATCAACATGTAACAATTGCCCCGTTTTATTATCAATAATGAATTCCACATGAAAATTAGAAAGCAATTTATAATTGTGCATGTAATTCAAACCATACTGTTTTTTATCACCTGTCTTACCAACATACTTTTTGTTATGCGCTCTCGCACTTTCACTGCCGACTTTAAACTGCCCAGTTTGACTCAAATCATCTAAATACTCACCTGGAGTAACATGCAACTTCTTAGCTACTTGTTCGATATATTTAGCGTTGGAGTCCGAAATATAATAGCGCAATTGGTGAATCTCGGTAGCTAACGTGCCACTGGCGTTGGCTAAACCACCTTTTGTTCCCTTAGTAAAGGGAAAAGCAGTATGCACGACTTGAGGCAACAAGGTTTGTAACAATTCATTTTCAAAGGGATTCAACATTGGAAAGCCATTTGTTAACTTCAGATAACCATTTTCTACGGTCGCCCCTAAGTACTTCAGCATAATCGTTAATGCTGAACTGGCCGCTTTTTGACTAACTCCGGTTTGCGCATACGGTCGAAACAATGCATTAAAGGCCGCTGATCCGACTTTACGCGCCTGCTTAAATAAATGATTTAATTGTTTAGATAATTTATTTCCTTTTAAGTTCTTGATACTATCATTCAAAAAGTGTTCATAACTGGTTAAAGCCGCAGTATTCCAACCATCATGTCCTAACTCGGTTAAAAAAGCCGCCATCTGAAAGTGCTCTTTGCCTTGTCCTTTAATCCCAGCGGTTACTGCCAAATCGCTTTTAACATGTACCAGATTATGACTTAAATCTTTTAACGCTAATGGCAGGGTGCGATTATTATAATTTAATACTTTGCGCTTCGTTTGTTGTACCAATTGGATCGTTTTACCCAGTGCTTCGTCAGCTTGATCATCGATTAATTGGCAATCCGCGCCAGCTTCAAGCGCTAATTGGTAGGCTTTGTTCAGTCGGGCCACTGTTCTACTATTTAATTCTTTGGCCTTTGTCAGTATTTTTTCAATATCATCTAAATTATCGGTGTCAATTTTAGCTTGACTACTACTATCAACATCTGCCTTAAAGTCATTAATTAAGCGTTCCATGCCTTGCGCTAATTGATCTAACTCACTTGTTAATTGTTGCGATTCACGACCATGCGCTGCTTCGACATACTCGGACATTTGTTGTTGCGTTTTCCCGCTGAAGCCTTCAGAATTTGGCACAGCTTTCATCTTGACACTGGTATCTTGTAACGCACTTTTTAAAGCTTGAACTTGTGTTTGTAAATGATAGTTATTTTCTTCTAACTTACTCATGTCAATTTTAACCATTAATTTCTCCATGTTCTGTATTATTTCGAAATTAATATATTATATTTATATATAATAATTTTTAATTTTAATGGCAATATATTAATTTGATAGTAAAATAACATATCCATCAAACATAGTAAAGCAGTAGTATTATGCCAAGCAAAAAATAGATAACAGAGCATACAATTAATATAAAACCAACAATTGAGTAATGTTTTTAGATATATTTGTATCTAAATTAGCCAAGCAAAATAAATTTAATTGGTTTTAATTAATTTATTAATTTCTGCAGCTAAAGATTGATCATTTAAAAATTCTGCAATGGTTTTAATTTGTATTACCTGCTGAACATTTACATCAGCCAGATAATTTTGAAAACAAAAACAGCCAACCCCAAAATCAAATCTTTCTTTCAATTCAATTTAGAAATTAGACTGTTTATTTTTACTTTTTAGCTATTTCAGATAAGCCCGCGTATAATCGTCTTCACCCACTGGATGACGTAAAACTCCTTTGAGCTTGGGATTAACCAAATGACTTTCCACCATTTGATATAGTGGAATGACCGGCATAGTTTGGTTTAAATGTTGTTGTAATTGCCGCATGGTCTGCCAATATGCTTGATCATTATTGCCACTGTCTAAACTAGCCTGCTGGTATAACTGATCAAACTGAGCATCATGATATTGTCCATAATTTTGAGGATTGGCACTCTGTAAAATGCCCATAAAACTAATAGGATCGGCAAAGTCTGCTAACCACAAGGTCTGTCCTAACGAGAACTTACCACTATGCATTTCACTCGAACTCGTTTTCTCCGGAACATTCCGCAAATTAACTGTCACGTCTGGTAAATTCTTTTCTAAAGAATTTTGTAAAAATTGCGCTACATTCTTTGTAATAGTTTGATCATCACCTAACAATTGCAAAGTCACATGCTTTTTAAGATGAGATTCTTGCAAACCTTCTCGCCACAAAGTCCGAGCTTGCTTAACATCATAAGTAGTCTTGGGTGTGGTCTCGGTCGCAAAGTCCTTATTCGTTGTCGGATCCATCGTTAAATCCTTGGCCGTGTAAGTGTCCGCTGGTTTGGAGCCGTCTGCTAAAACATTTTTCGTTAAGGCTTGACGATTAATTACCAAACTAATTGCTTGACGCATTTTAGCATTAGTTAACGGCTGATGATTGCGTAAGTTAACTCGTAAATAATAGTTTCCCGCGCGGCGTTCATGAATTAACTTTTTTGACTTTTGAAGACCTTTCGCCGTTACTCCGGTAATAGTCGCATCATCCAACTTGTTTTGACTAAATAATTCATTCGCCGTGTTAGCATCTTTCACGACTAAATAATTAATCGCTTTTAGGTGAATTTGCTTTTTCGCATAATAATACGGATTAGGCTTTAAAGACCATGTATCACTATTTCCATTCCACCGGGTAACTTTAAAGGGACCATTATAATACAAATACTGAGATTTAGTACCATACTTGGATTTAAATTTCGTTAACGCGGTCCGATTTTCCGGAAAGAAAGCAGGCATCACCATCATCTTATTAAAATACGGCATCGGGTGCTCTAGCTGTACTTGTAAAGTATGTGCATTTAATGCCGCAACGCCTAACGTTTGGGGCTTTTTTTGTCCCTTGGCAATCGCCGCTGCATTTTTAATTCCATCAAAAATATAACTATAACCCGATTTAGCATTAGGAGAAGCCGAACGGCGCCAAGCAGTCACAAAATCTTGAGCGGTAACTTTTTGTCCATTACTCCATTTAGCGTTGGAACGTAAGTGAAAGGTATAAGTTAACCCGTGATTAGTCGGCTGCACTACTTTGGTCGCCATTGCCGCTTGTGGTTGATTATGCTTGTCCGCACGATATAATCCCTCCATCGAATTTTCTAGAGTATTCCAAGTTTGTAAATCTGCATGCTCCGAAGTATCTAAAGATAACAAATCACCTGTTTGCATCAGGTTAATTTGTTGCTTCGTACCAGATGAAGAAGATTGTGTAGTCTGAGAACTACAGCCAGTTAATAAAACCACGCCCAAGCCACTTAAAACTGCGACCCAATTTAATTTATTTGTCATCTGTTAACCCTTCTTTCAAGTTGACTTGCGGATTACGTTCAACAGTAGTTAAGAATTGGCCTAAGGTTTGGAAAAACGCTAAAGGATTATCAACACTATGGCAATGACCACCATCGGGTGTAAGCACTAAGCGCGCATTCGGCAGCGTCTGTTGCATCCGCTGCGCCACCGCTAAAGGCATCGTATCATGATCACCAAACGTTAATAACGTTGGTGTGGTAATTTTATGCAGGTCACTTCGGCGATCCCAGTCCTTGAGCGTTCCAGTCATCACAAATTCATTATTACCCTGAAAGTGGTTGTAAACCGGCGTAGCATTTGTTTCAACAGTATGATGTCCCCCATTTTCCGGATGACGACAAACATAGACCTTATACAACTGCTGCACTAAATCATTATACTTGGGATCATCAAACCGCTCTTGAGCTTCAACTTGTTTCATATAACTAACCCAAAATGGTGAAAATAATTGTTCCCGTAAGTAATTAATGTGGGTAATATATTCAGGAATATTGTCAATCATACTCATAATGATTAAGCCTTTGAGATGTTGCGGATATTTCAAGGCATACTCTTGCGCCAATAAGCCGCCCCAAGAATGCCCCAATAAATAAAATTGGTCTAAGCCTAATTGTTGGCGAACTTCTTCTAACTCTGATAAATAGTAATCAATTGTTAAATATTTTTGATTCTGAGGATCAGTAAAATCTGGTTGATCTGAGTAAAAAGAACCCAACTGATCATACATTGAGATCTGTACGTTACTGAGGTGTTCATTAAAGTTTTCAAACTCTTCATGGTTACTACCTGGACCACCATGCACACATAATAATTTAACGGGTCCTTCACCGACAGTCCGCGTAAATAAATGAAAACCATTTTCTAATGTTAAAATTTTACTACCTGTCATATCTGTATCTCTCCTTTTAATCTCAGCTGCTCGCAAAGTTGGTTAATCTTCAATTACTGATTTTGCAAGCGCAACAATATGCTGTGCCCAAAAGCGCTGAGCGACTAAGAACTTCCTTACAACTCTAGTGCTTAAACAACTAACTCTAACAATAAAAAAACACCCTCTCTAAGCAATAAATTTCTTAGAAAGGGTGCGTTGAGCACGGTACCACCTTATTTTTAACTTCCAAGCCAAAAACCAATCCACTCTTCAATAAACGCCAATATGACAACAGCTATTATTGATTTTTGATTTGTTAACTAAATAACGGTAGTAACCGATCTAGCTTACTAATTTCAGCTGATAGCTCAAAAGTGATTTTCATAATTAAGATTTTGTCCCTGCTTGCACTCGACCAGGTTCGCTATCCGCAATCTTAAAACTACTTACTTCGTCATCACTATTTTAATTTTATTGTCATTTCAATTTAATCTGAATGTTAAAGCTTTAATCTTACTTTGTCAAGGATTTTTTAATTTCACCAAAAGAAATTTTTGAACCTGCAAGTTCTGTTTAGCTCCTAAAAGTAAAACTCATGATTTTTTCTTAACTTTTGCAAATAAAAAGGAAACGTTCGCCTAATTTTTAATAATTATCGAATCGCTTCCTCAATCAATGTCTGGAATAATCTGTTGCTTAAGGATGGGCCCACAAAAATTTTCCAATGGCTTGATTAACTTGGTAATTATTTTCGTGTAATTGACTATGTTGACCCTTTCGGCCTTTAATCTCTAACTCTTGATAACTTTGATAACGCCCGCGTAACAAGTACTTGAGTGACCGTGCGGAAACGTTGGTAACATCACCATCAGAATTAGTTCCGTTATTCAAATTACCATAAATATTCAAAATTTGAACATGTTGCGGATAAGAACTACGTTTACTTAACAAATAGCGATAATAGCGATCTTCATATCTAGGCCGGCCGTTGGCTAAAAAATAGTTCTTATTTGGTCGATCATCAATGCCAATAATCCCATCAAAGTGTCCCGCAATATTCACTTGCTTATTGAGCTGGGGCAAATCTTTACGTTGACCATATTTAACTTGATAATACATTGTCGTTAAATTGCCCATAGAATGAGCGACCGTATTATACCGCCGAATCTGATATTTTTTCTGTAACAAAGTAATTAAATTATAAAACCACCGACTAGTTTCTTGATAATTACTATTCTGATTATCTTCCATTAAAACTTGAATTAAGGGATGTTTGACCCCTTTCGGCCAATGACCACTTAACTTAACTTGACCTTGTGGCGAAATTTTGGCAACTAACACTTTGGTCGCTCCTTGATGTGCTTGAGCATAAGCCATCATACTTTTAGCCGAGTTAGCTCCAGCACCATAACCGTGTAAATATAAAGTTGGCACACTAGCTGAACGATCACCGTTAGTGGGTCGATTCATTTTAATAAATAAACCACCACCCAGTAGTAATAACACAATAATGACTCCTAACCACCAGAGTAAGGTTTTTCGCTTTTTAGTTAACACTGTCATCACCTCTCCTTCAAAAAAGCTTGCGTGCCCTGACTTAAGCGCTCTAAGCCGTCAGTTAACATTGCTGGTGGACAAGCACTATTTAGCCGGATAAAATGAGCACCATTGCCACGATAAATAGCCCCATCATTAACAATTAATCCTGTTTGGCGTCTTAAATACTGAACTAATGATGTCGTCGTTGCCGTAACCTGCTGCACATCTAACCATAACAAATACGTGGCATTTTCTGAAACCAATTTGACCTGCGGTAAATTAGCTATTAAATATAGTTGAACTAAATCTCGATTTTGTTGTAGTTGCTGCTTTAATTGTCGTAACCACCGGCTTCCCTGAGTATACGCCGCAATGCTCCCCGGAATAGCCACCAAATTCGGTTCTGTTAGCTCATCATTATTGAGACCGCGACTAACAATTTGTCGCAGGTTAGAATTAGGAATAATAACTGTGGCCGCATGCAAAGCCGCCAAATTAAAAGTCTTACTGGGCGAAGTCAACACAACAATATAACTAGTCATACTCGTTATACTCCTTAATTTTCTCAATAAGCCTTTAGCTTCAATGATCCTAATGATCTGTTAGATTAGCTTGAATGGCCGCTATGATTTGTTCAGGTAATAAATTATTTTGTTGATAAAGTTGCTGTAGCGGCGTTTGATCAGTGTAAACCCGCTTTTGGCCAAAGTTTAAAACTTGAACATCAAACTTACCTAAATAAGATGCTACCTTTTGGCCAAAGCCCCCGTCTAATAAGTTATCTTCTAAAGTGACAATCAATTGATGATCAGCGGCCAATTGTGTGAGCGTCTGATCATCTAAAATATTGGCCGCCACCGGATTAACTAATGTAGCACCTACTTTGTCCGCGACTTGACGCCCTAATTCATAAAAATCACCCAGTGCTAAAATGGCAACCTTTTGCCCCGCTTGCACTTGATAATGAATCGTTTGATAATCACGCGCTGGTTGATTATGAGTAGTAAACGGTACTGCATTGGTTGGTAACTTAATAGCAACTGGTTGTTGGCGTTGCTTAATGGCCCAAGTCAACATTGCTTGTTCTTCAGCTAAACTAGTTGGTGCTAAATATAGCCAATTAGGTAAATTAGATAGCATTACTTGATCAAAAACTCCCAAATGCGTTTTTGATTGTTCCGACATTCCTCCACCAGCTACGAGCATCACTACTGGCAAGTTATTAGCCGCCACATCATGTGATAATTGATCAAAGGCACGTTGTAAAAAAGTCGAATTTTCAAACAGAATGGGAATCGCACCTGCTTTGGCAAAACCAGCCGCCAAGGCGACGGATTCTTGTTCAGCAATCCCCACATCAGTGTAATTATTCGGATAATCATTTTTAATACGATCCAAACCAAATACTCCCGGAATCGCCGCATCAATTGCCATAATTGGTTGTCCAGCATCAATTTGTTGCGCTACGACATCTAAAGCGGTTGAATTGGCAGTAACCGTCGTGGGGCCTGGAGCTAAAGGTTGATCCGTGGCTAAGTTAAACGGCGCTACCCAATGATGCGCTTCTTCTTGCGCTACTGCGGGTTGATAGCCTTTGCCTTTTTAAAGTATTAATATGAACTACAATCGGATGATCAATATCTTTCACAGCGGTAAAAGCCGCAATCATTTGTGTTAAATCATTACCATCGGCTACGTAACGATAATCAAAGCCTAGGGCTTTAAACAAGTTATCACTAGCTTGACCATGAGAATCTCGTAATTTTTGTAAGGCTTGGACTAGCCCACCAACATTTTTATCAATGGACCATTGATTATCATTAATTACAATCACCAAATTGTTCGGTTCAATGGCTGCATTATTCAACCCTTCATACGCTAAACCGCCGGTCAGGGATCCATCACCAATTAAAGCCATAATATTTTCATGTGTGCCTTTTAAATCACGAGCTTTGGCCATGCCCGTTGCTAAAGCAATTGAGGTTGAGGTGTGCCCAATCGAATAGTAATCATACGGACTTTCCTCCGGATTACTATACGGCGTAACTGTATCATAAGCCTCAGGATCTAGCCACGCTTGCGCGCGCCCTGTTAACATTTTATGGGGATAAGTTTGATGGGAAACATCCCAAATAATTTTGTCAGTCGGAGCGTTGAACACATAATGATAAGCGATCGCTGCTTCGACAATTCCTAAATCTGGTCCTAAATGACCACCCTGTGCGGCATCTTTTTCTAAAATTAACGTTCTAATCTCTTGCGCTAATTGTTCTAAATCTTGTAATTGCAGTTGCTTCAAATCTTGAGGTCCGTTAATTTGGTTTAAAAGATAATCTGGATGTTGATTCATAAAATGACCTTCTTCTTATTTAATTTTAATCTTGCAAAAGCAACTATAATACTTAAAGTGCTGTTTAAGTCAAATGATTTTCACCATTTATTACTCAACATACGCCTAAACAATTTTTTAGCTGCCCAGAAAACTGTTTCTGTGCCCCCAGTATAGATATCCTCTTAGCTACTGTCTAATACTTATTTTTAATAGCCAATTATAACCAAAGAGCATACTCAGTTAGCTTGACTTACAGTTAACTCTAGGTTTTATGCTACAAATAATTATTATTAAATCTTATGAAAGTAGGTGACTAAATTGCGTTCCAAAATCACACTTCATATTTATACTTCCCTCGATGGGCGGATTACTGGTAATTTTAGTACTGCTTTGTCAGATCATAGTGCAACAAAATTCTTTCAAACCATTGGTTTTCAAAAAAACAATCCGCATAGTTTTCATTTTCAGGGTTGGATTTATGGTAGCAATACCTCCAAATCCTATTTTGCGCCAGGTCAATTTATTGCTGACCACAATACTTCTAGCATCGTTCCTGCCGGCGATTATCTGATTAACCAACAACAAAGTTGCTATTACATTGCATTTGATCGTCACGGTTGTCTTAATTGGTCCCAAAATACTACTGCTTATGCTGGGCAAACTGCGTTTGTGATTGAAGTCTTGACTGACCAAGCATCCAATTCCTATAAAACATTTTTACGGCAAAAACAGATTCCCTATATCATTGCGGGAGAACAAGAAATTGATCTAGCACTGGCGTTGCAAAAATTAGCTGCTGAATACGGCTTAGACAATTTGATGTTGGGCGGTGGTGGACTGTTAAATTGGAGTTTTCTTACCGCTGGTTTGATTGACGAAATTAGTTTAGTCGTGGCGCCAGCGATTGATGGTCAAGAACATACTGCTCGCCTATTTAATTCCCAGTTTAGCCACGATCCAAAACCCATTGGTTTTAAATTGCGTTCAGCACAAGTCATCGCTGATAATGTCCTATGGTTAAGATATATTCCTCTAAATGTTAGCCAAAGAACTTGAATAACCGACAGTTGCGACAAAAGTGCTTAGAAGCGGGGTTTAACCTTCCAGTATGAATAATAAATATCAGCCTAAATTTACAAAATTTGTTGTTTCAACTCTTCTCTTTGTCAGCACCTCAGACGATTTGCGTCACTATATATCAAAATTTTAATTTGAAAGGATTTTCAATGACTACAACAATCAAAATTACTATTAATAACGATGCTTATTTTGCACAAATTAATGATTCGCCAACCGCTCAGGATTTTCTTCAGCTGCTCCCACTAACACTAACTTTAAAAAATTATGGTCAGACTGAAAAAATAGCTGATCTCCCGACCACATTAAATACTCAAACAGCACCGAGTGGTAGTGCCGCTCAAGTTGGCGATATTACTTTATATGCACCTTGGGGCAATTTAGCCATTTTTATTCAGAATTTTGGTTATGCAAAAGGTTTAATTCAACTAGGCCATATCCAACAAAATGGCGCTCAATTAGCTAATTATCCTAATAACACCATTGCTTACTTTGAACGGCAATAGTACCAATTAATTTGGAATAACTTCTTAAACCAAAATACTCTATTATTATTAGGTATACGCCTAACTATAATGGAGTATTTTTATTAATGAATAAACATCTTGACGCCAAAAGAATTATACTTAAATTTATTAAGCACTGTTATTTTAAAAGGAAGCGTAAAATTAGTGAACTATCCAAAAGCTTTAATTAACGCAGTTAACCGGCGCTCACAAGCATTTCAGCTAGAAGGCCTGAACGAAGGTGCCGGACCACAGCACCCTACTTTAATGTTAGTGGGCGAGGCCCCGGGCAAAGACGAGATTGTAACGCATATTCCCTTTCATGGTCGCTCTGGACAAGAATTAATGAAATCTTTAGCACTACTGCAATTAACTCGCGATGATGTTTATATAACTAGCGTTGTACGTAGTCGTCCCTACAAAGTGGTGCAAGCTTTAGACAAAAAGACTCACCAACTAGTCACCAAATATCCTAACCGCAAGCCAACCCAAAAAGAAATCCTAGCGCAAGCACCATTTTTTGATTACGAAGTCAATTGGGCTCAACCTCAAATAATCGTCACTTTAGGCAGTACCGCAGCCCAACGTATTTTAGGTACTAAACAAAGTTTAACTGATATTCACGGGCAAATCTTTAATCAACCAATTCAACAATTAAATGCTGCCAAAGATGCTTATCAATGGTCCGCCAAAAAATATCAAGTTTATTGTACCTATCACCCTGCCGCCATTTTTTATAACCGGAAATTAGCAACTCAAATTAAACACGATTGGGAGCAATTAAAGCCCTATATTAAGTAGTTATTGCACTTAAAAGGCTCAGTGTAGCGGGTGGGTCTCCAAATATTAAAATGGGTTAGAAAGACAATTTTAATCATGCTCAGCTTTTATTGCTGGCGCAATAATTGCATGCCATTTATTTAAATTAATCTTGCCAGCGACTATTGAAATAAAACTTATTTTTAATTATGACGTTTATCAAACACTATTTAAATAGTATTTCTTGTTCACAGGTTCAATTCTAAATATTATTAATCTAACAAAGTTCAATGATTATTAATAAATCAACGCTCTAAACACTTTTATTGATAGTAGTTAACATAATTCCTTTTTTAATCTAGTAAAACATAAAGCGATTTCTTCACGATTTAATATTTAGGTTGCAGCCCTGACACAGCAACATGAGGGGGTACTTGTGTTTGCTGATATTATAGTGCCGATTGTCGTCGGAATTGTTATTGCCACCTTTACATGGTGGATCAATAAACATTAGTTGACGCAAAATAAAAGACGTCTAGTCACTGTCCGGGTAAACTAGGCGTCTTTTTTGTGTTGCATTCATGTTCTCTAATATCCTTGCATGTTTATAATAACACATTTATTTCTGAAATCCCACAATTTGATTATGTATTAGCTCCCGCATTGGGAGCATTTTTATTACTTACCACTGCCAACCCGTATATAAAGCTGGTAGATATTCATCAGCAGCTACATGATAGCATCAAAATTATTAATCTAACAACTATCTAAAACGTGTCCGGGTGCTGGGCAAGCAGTCCAAGAGTTCTAAATCTAATTGATCTAACAACTATCTAAAACTACAACTCCGTTCAGCAAATATCCTAATGCGTTCTAAATCTCATTGATCTAACAACTATCTAAAACGTCGACGAGCTAAGCAGGTTGATTTTGTACGTTCTAAATCTCATTGATCTAACAACGATTTAAATGTTATTGATAAATCAACGTTTGTAAGACTTTTGTTAACCATTTGTTCTCCATAGTTAGCGAAACTACTCTTTTAATTTAACAACATTTAGTTAAAAGTAAAACACTTTTGCTATGCTATAATATTTAAGTTGCAGCCCCAACACAGCAACATAAGGGGGGTGTACTTATGTTTACCAGCATTATAGCGCCGATTATTGTCGGAATTGTTATTGCCATTTTTAAATGGTGGCTTAATAAACATTAATTGACGCAAAATAAAAAGGCATCTAGTTACTGTCCAGGTCAACTAGGTGTCTTTTTTTGTTGCAGTTATGTTTACCAACATCTTTACATACTTATAGTAACACAATCATTCCCAAAATCCTACAATTTGATTATGTATTAGCTCCCACTTCGGGAGCTTTTTTATTACTTGCCACTGCCAACAGCATAAAGCGCTGGTAGATATTCATCAGCAGCTACTTGAGCATCAAAAATCATTAATCTAACAACTATCTAAAACGGAATCTGATGTATCTTTTCAGCGATTATAGTTCTAAATCTCATTGATCTAACAACTATCTAAAACATCTTTTCTAGGAGATGTTCACCTTGACTTGTTCTAAATCTCATTGATCTAACAACTATCTAAAACATCTTTTCTAGGAGATGTTCACCTTGACTTGTTCTAAATCTCATTGATCTAACAACTATCTAAAACAAAGATTTAAGAGAGCTGGTCAAGTTAATTGTTCTAAATCTCATTGATCTAACAACTATCTAAAACGCTCCATAAAAAGTGCAAACTGGTCATTTGTTCTAAATCTCATTGATCTAACAACTATCTAAAACCTCGCCATCCTTTTGCATTTGTGAAACATTGTTCTAAATCTCATTGATCTAACAACTATCTAAAACAGTCTTGTCATCATCACTATCTAAGTTCGAGTTCTAAATCTCATTGATCTAACAACTATCTAAAACGTAGAGAGACGTGTCATCATTGAAGATAGAGTTCTAAATCTCATTGATCTAACAACTATCTAAAACGCAAGTATCTGCCTCCTCTCTAAATTTTTGGTTCTAAATCTCATTGATCTAACAACTATCTAAAACCTAATGCTGCAGGAGATATTAGAGATGGCAGTTCTAAATCTCATTGATCTAACAACTATCTAAAACTCCTTTGAAAGGTTTTCATTTAATTCCATTGTTCTAAATCTCATTGATCTAACAACTATCTAAAACTTAGTTGCGCTGGCGATTTCTTTTAAAATTGTTCTAAATCTCATTGATCTAACAACTATCTAAAACGCTTTACTCCAAACTTCATCAGCAATATTAGTTCTAAATCTCATTGATCTAACAACTATCTAAAACTAGAACCGATGAACAGCACTGAACTAAATCGTTCTAAATCTCATTGATCTAACAACTATCTAAAACGTTCTGGCAGCTTGAGCGTTCGTTGTCATAGTTCTAAATCTCATTGATCTAACAACTATCTAAAACTTACCCAAAAGTGGCTTCAAATCTTTAAGAGTTCTAAATCTCATTGATCTAACAACTATCTAAAACCATTAAAACTGCTGCTAAAACATTAACGCTGTTCTAAATCTCATTGATCTAACAACTATCTAAAACGAATTATCATCGGGCTTTTCTACTTCTTTGGTTCTAAATCTCATTGATCTAACAACTATCTAAAACGTCTAAACCATTTTTTAGTAGCGATTTAAGGTTCTAAATCTCATTGATCTAACAACTATCTAAAACTTTCTCGGCAGCATTTGTGAGAAGCAAAAGTTCTAAATCTCATTGATCTAACAACTATCTAAAACCTCAGACATTGGAAGGTATTGTATCTAAAGGTTCTAAATCTCATTGATCTAACAACTATCTAAAACTTTGGAAATATCTTGCGACAGCTCATGCATGTTCTAAATCTCATTGATCTAACAACTATCTAAAACGCGGCCGTCGCCTTTACCGCCACCAAGTGAGTTCTAAATCTCATTGATCTAACAACTATCTAAAACCGCAAGGCAGCTGAGAATTTTGCCAATTTCGTTCTAAATCTCATTGATCTAACAACTATCTAAAACAAGCAAATCTTTGTCAAGATATTCTACAAGGTTCTAAATCTCATTGATCTAACAACTATCTAAAACGTCTAAACCATTTTTTAGTAGCGATTTAAGAGTTCTAAATCTCATTGATCTAACAACTATCTAAAACTAATATTGGGATGAATCTTCCTAATCAAAAGTTCTAAATCTCATTGATCTAACAACTATCTAAAACCGATTTTTTATAATCTAATTTTAATTTAGCTACTAATACCAATCAACGAGATCATCATCGATGTAGTATAATTGCACTCCCTGCGGGATTTTCAATAAATCAGGAGTCGCAAACTCTACGACAATTAAAGTTAAATTTAACTCATTAATTAATTGATTTATTTCAGATAGCTCCTGTAATTCTAAGTAATTAGCGAGGTTACAGATTACAGGAATTGTTTTCAGATGACACATCTCATGAATTTTTAAAACAGTCTTTATTATAGCACACGGATCAAGTAATATTTTTTGATCCAGATGTAGTTCCACCATTTTTAATAACTTTTTGAGATCTTCATCAAAATTAATTTCTAATGGCAAATCTTCTAGTAACAATGAATCTTGCAAAATTGTTTCCAAATTATGAAAAGCGGTTAATATTTTGTTGCGATTAATTTCATCTAAATTATCCATGTAGCTTTTAACTATCTGCGTTAGATATTTTTTAGTAACATCACCACTTAATAATGGATCCCCGATGAAATCAAAAGTTTTAGGAATTTCTAACTGATCATATTGATCATTAGTACAAAGCAGCAGTTCATTTTGATTTTGAAAACCTTGAACTATATCACGATAGGCAATGGGACTATTAGTGACAATCATTTTTAAACCATTATTCTGCCACTGCCATTGCTTATGCGTTAAATAAGACAAAATCATAAAATCACCGTCCGATCCGAAGTGTTTCGAACATCTGTTAATGGTTTCCCTACCAGAAAATGCATATCATTATATTGCTTCTCTGTCACCATTAATGACTGCACAACTCCGCCTTGCGGTAGAAAGTTTCGCACCCGATTTTCCAAAAAAGTGGCCGTTTGGCGTGTTACACAAACACGTTCATAAACAGAATATTGAATCATTAAAAATCCTTCGTTAATTAATTTTTTCCGAAATTGGCGATATTCTCTTTTTTCTGCTGCTGTTTCCATGGGTAAATCAAACATTATCATTAAGCGCATTATTCGGTACCTCATCTGTCACACTCATTTCCATCTTAATTTCATCAATCTCACCACTTAAATACTTCAAACAATCACGTGTATAAATGGTGATGGCATTCTTTAATAGCGTTGTTTTGCCGTTGTAAATTACTTCCAGACTCAACAATTCTACTAATCCGTATTTAATATCTGGTGTAAACTCAGTGATCTGATCATGAGCTTTCATCCAATAGTCCACCAATGGTCGAAAAGGTTCCATCAAATCTGAACCCAGATTAAATTCATTTTCATCCGAATGATGATGAATACCAAAGTAAGTTAAATAACCGTTCACTGCAATCTCCCGATCAAAACTAGCCAACAATATTCCGTAGCCATAATTTAATGCAGCATTAATCGCGTCGAAGCTCCGACGCACAAAATGTTGACCAAATAATGCCATAAAATATTTACGAGCGACTACCGCTTCCCGATTAGTTATATCGTCCAGTTCTAAAGCATCTAATTCGGTCTGTAACTCATGCGAGTCGATTTGATAATTATCTAAAACTGCAATTTGATTTCTAATTTTCCAATTAACAATTTTTGTCCACAAAATTTGCCGTCGCTGCTCCGGCCAAGTAAATTGCTGTTGTAATTTTTGTAAACTCCGACTACCAGGATAATAATCCATCGTTTCCGTTACTGGTTGATAATGATCATCAACAAAAATAACTTTTGTTTGATTTTGGGCCAGCTTACTAATTAACGCACTCGTTATCACCGCCTGTGAAGTGGAGACTAACAATAACTGAATATCAGCAATCGGAATTTGATTAATTCCGTCACGTGTTTGGACAATCATCATATTCATTGAGTACGTCAATTTTGCATGTTGAGTAATAATTACTGAACGCCACGCCATATTTCAATTTCTCCTTGTCTTTTAATTTTATTAATGCTATATTTATCTTGTTGGGTAGCTCCCAACAATAAATCTCATTGATCTAACAACTATAGTTTAAAATCAAACAATGCATTCTTCGAATGCAAAGTTTCAACACTTATCCCTAACCCTATGGCTGGGATTTTTTTATTGTTCAAAAATAGAGAATCCAATCGCGGATTCTCTATTTTCTTACTTATAAATCAGATATCTTAATCCGCTTTTCAAATAAGCCTGATGGTGATTGATAGATTAATTTAGCATCGGGAGATAAGGTTATACCAGCAGTCAATTCAGTCTTACCAAAGTCCTTAATGCCTAAGAAGCTGGAGCTAACCGAATTATCATGTAATCCCTGCAAAATTTGATGAATGACGTTTAGCTTGTCTTCAACCGATATATTAATAAATTTATCCCTCACATCATGAAGTTTTTTTCTAAAGCCTCTAGTATCAAATAATGTTAAATATTGATCAACTTTAGACACAATTTCATCAAACGTTGCAATTAATAGCTGATTTTCGTCATCATTAGTCATAAAGTTTTTTGTAATAACCCGCATGGCTTTATTAGACAAAGTCAGTTGCTTTGCATTATACATATAAACAGAAGATCCTACCATGAACTTTTTATCGCCATCTACAACAACTTGTTTATAAGGAACTTTACCCTTAACAATCGAAAAATCTTTAACGCCTCGTTTACTTAAAATCGAATTCGCTAATTCTCGCTTCAAAAGAGCGTCATGTTCTGCTGTATTACGAGCCTGTTTTAACTTTTCTAAAGTCCGCATTGGAACCCCAACCACTTTATAAGTTGATTCTTTAGCTTTATCAATTTTGACAATAGCCATATAAGCTTTTGTATTATTTGAATAACCGCCATAAATTTTAGGATCCATTCCTTGAGCTTTTGAAATTAAACTCCGCGATTTAGCTGTATCACGCTCCAGCCTTGGGTAAAGCGTCATCTTGAACATTTCTTGATCTTGAACGTAAGTTTCCCGCGAAATCAGCATATGTTTAAAACTATAAGCTCGCCGTAAGGGATCAAAAATATCAGGATGCTTTTGAAAAAGTATTTCACCTGTATCTTTGCGACACAGCTGCTCTGGTGCTGGCTGATTAGGTTTGTCTTTTTGCAATAACAAGTAAATAAAGTTAAAACTACTCAACTCTTTAATACTTTGGCGTTCTTGTTCCGGATCAGAATTAATTTTTTTAAACTTGTTATAAACGAACAGTGGGCGAAGTTTCGGATACATTTGATACAAATAATTACCACAAACTGCAGTTAAATAAGCATCAATTGCATGATGGTAATCATTAGCTGAACGACTCTTGTATAGATTGAGGCGTTTTCTTAACTCATGATTATAGCTAGCCTTAACGGTAATAACTTCAGTATTAGGATATTTCGTCTGTAAAATGATGGTAACTAACTTAATCACTTGGTTAGTTTCGACTAATTGTCGATTCACGAAGCCAGAACGTTGATATTTATTTAAGTTATCTGGATCTAATAATAGATTATTCAATTTAAATTTACTAATCATACCGGCTTTTTGCCACTGCTTCCACATAGCTACAACACTCATCTGCAAATCAGGAACAAAATTTGAACCAAAAAGCTTCAATGGAACATTATCCGATTTAGCATTGTTATTTGCTGAAGCTGTCAAAACTCGATTATTTAAAGAATCATCTTTAATAAATGACTGAGGCAAGATATGATCAATCTGATAACCCGTAGTAATTTCATCAATATTAATTCGTTGACCAGTGTAAGCATCCCGGCCACCTTGCATAAAGTACAGATAATATTTATCTTTCACTAGTTGCTTATTAGAAGTGGCTTGCTTTAAACTCTCGGCTAAGCCTGGTTCCACCAATTGACCGGCAGTCTTTTGATAAGCTTCCTGTAATTGTTTGCCCCGTTGCTTAGACAACTGCGGATTCTTCTCTGGCTCACGAGTAAATTCAATTGCAAATTGCTTAGGCGTCTTGCCACCAGCGGCTTTCACAATATCGGCTACTACTTTCATAACTTGGCGAATTGCTTTCTTATTGGCAGGCGAAGTATAAGCATCTGCTAACACATCTTCAATGGCATCAGTTTGATTATCCTGGATCAAATTAGCATTAGCTTGTTCCGTTGCAACTTTGAAATCAGGTTGCTTAACAATCTGCATGAAGTTTTGTTGGCTATCCCACAGTTGCTCCATGATATTTTGCCCATTTTGATCATGAAGACCGACTAATAACTTCCGTGACAAGCGTCCCCAGCCCTGATAACGTAAACTAGATAAAGCTTTAACTTGTTCATCTGTTAACCAGGCAATTTCTGATTGTTGAGCTTGTTTTAACTTAGCTTGATAAATTTCACGATCTTCAAAAATTGTTGCCCATTCAATAATTTTTTCCAAGTCCAATTGATAATTCTGATCATCTAGCTTATCACCTAAAACACCTAGCTTATTAAGCTGGTAGTAAGTCGCTAAACTGGAATTAAATTTGGTTGGGTCTGCCACACCTTCAATTTTAACAGTTGGTAAGTGATAATTCTGCTGTAAATAATCAGACAATCTCTTCTTAGAAATTGTTTTATGTTGCTTAAATAAATGATTATAAATATCTTGTTTAATATAAGGTTTTAACCGTTGGCCATTAACTCTAATATTATTTAATTCGTTTAACACCGTGAACTTTTGATACAACAAACTATTGGCGGGTAAAACATCCTCACCTAGTAAATAAGTGTCTTTAGTGGTCATACGCTTAATAAATTGATTAGCGGTAGCCATGCGATCCACTTTTTGATCAAAGTTCCACGGTGTAATGGCTTCATTCGGATTAGGATCTTGGCTATTACGAATCATCCACGCAAAATTTGCTCCTGAACTTTTTTGTTGTTCTTGATTGGTAATCATTGGTCCTACATAATAGGGCACGTGAAAACGCACTAGTTCGTCTAATTTATAAGGAGCTTGGTTCAAATGCTCAGTTACGGGATTAGGTTCCTTTAAAAATGAGTAATATTTGCTTTGATTTTGAATAATCCGATCCAGTTCAATCTGATGTAATTGATACGGAATGACTCCATTAGCATTAGTGCGTTGCTTAGGCATAAAAGTATCTAAATCTATTTCCGTCGAGATTTGTTTAGATTCGTCAGAATCGTCCAAGTTAGCTTTAACATTTTTATAAAATTCGTCTTTGCTTAATTCCTTAGTTGTGTTAAATTCTTTTTTGGCTTCTAATAACTTGCCGTGTCGATTATTTACATATAAGTCATAAGCTAAACTTAATTTTTTAGCCTTTTGGGAATCCGAATGATTAGCGATTACCTTTTTTAACAAACTAAGGTCTTTTTTATGATCTTCATACTTTCTAACCATTGTTTCCGATAAAGTCTTGCCTTCATCGACTAAAGTACTTAAAGTTACGGCCCCAAATAATTGCTTAATCTCTGTAATAATAGCCTGTTGTTGGTCGTCCAACTGATCAACAATAGCTGCCAATTTATCATCAGCATCTGTATCAATTAATTTAAATTCCCATTCCTTTTTTGCATCCGTATCTATCTCTTGACCTAAAATCACTTCAAAAGAAGCTTTATAACCCAAAATAGCATTTACAATTTGCTTAGCAATTGCTTTATTGGTTTTAATAGTTTCCTTAGTGTCATCTGGGTTATTAGTTATCAACAGTGCGGTGATTTCTTTTAACTTATCTGCTTTAAATTTTTTTGAATCTCGTAGTACATCTTCAATGGCTGCAGCATTCTCAACGGCTAATTGTAATGGATGTTCTACATTAATTGCTGCAAAAATATTATTCAAATGTTCTAAAGTTGATTGCACATCAATTTTGGAAGCATTAAAGCTCTGCACGGATGTGTTTTGTAAGAAATTTCCCCGATATTTTACAATATGATGAATTACTAAATAAACCAGACGCAAATCAAATTTGCGATCTTGAGTCATTAGAGCTTGCCGTAAATGATAAATTGTTGGATATTCGTGATAAAATGCATGATCTTCCTTAGGCGTTGGGAAAATAATCGCCTGGGCACTTTTTCTAGAATCTAAGGGTGACAACCCTGATTCTTTCAGTCGTGCAAAAAAATATGGATCCACTTGCGTCATTTCAGTAGCAAACAATTCTTCTAACAATCCTAAGCGCCATTTGCGCCGTTTCAACCGGCGGCGCGTCGTACGAAAACTACGACGATCTGCCGCAGAGATTCCTTCTTCAAACAGTCTTGCACCAATGGCTGTCTTACCCTGTAAATGTAATAATTGGTTTTTAGAATCTGTTACGGCATAACCACAGGAATTAGTTCCGATATCTAAGCCTATTATGTAGTCTTGTTTAACTTTGGTCATTAATCTATCTCCCTTTATATCTAGAATTAAATGAAAATACTTCAACATTTTATATTATAGTATTTTAATGTAAAGAAAGACAATTAATTTTGAATGAATTAATTTCTAAAGTTTTTACTTGTCTGTAACCATCTGATAATGACTTAGGTGAAGTACTGAATTTACTCTTACTTAAAATTTTAGTTGCAGATTGAATAAAATTATTTTTCGACAATCTAGTTAAAATTAATTCATTAGCTCTCTTTTCATCCACAAAGCATAGCTTCCTTTTTATTACATAAATTAATTTTTAGTTTTCAAATTAAAGTTTAAGGTTACATGAATAAGACTGTCCAGGAGAAATTTTAGTTTTTTAATTATTCCAATTGATTGAAATCACAAAAAAAGATGCCGAAAGTTTTATCATCGACATCTTCAAATTCAAAATTTATTTTTATTACTTATGGCCGCAATCGATTGATCATCCGTGGAAACGGAATAGCCTCACGCAAATGATCTAAATGACAAATCCACGTAATAGCCCGTTCTAAGCCCATGCCAAAACCAGAATGCGGCACAGAACCGTACTTGCGTAAATCTAGATACCAATCATAATCATCCAGATTCATGCCTTCTTTTTCCATCTCAGCTTTCATTTTGTCATAATCAACTGCCCGTTCAGAACCACCAATAATTTCGCCATAACCTTCCGGTGCTAATAAATCGGCACAAACGTAAACATCATCACGATCTTGCGCTTCTTTCATATAAAATGGCTTAATAGTTTTGGGATAGTTTAAAACAAAGACTGGTTGTTCAAATTGGTCAGAAATATAAGTTTCTTCAGGCGAACCAAAATCGTCGCCCCACTTAATATCAAAACCACCCTTTTGACACATTTCTACCGCTTCGTCGTAAGAAATCCGCGGATAAGGTAATTTGGTATAGCGTTCCAAGATCTTCGGATCACGATCCAATAATTTTAATTCATACTGACAATGGTCTAAGACCGCTTGAACCAAATAACTAACATAGCGTTCTTGTACCTGTAAACTTTCTTCTTGATGCATGAAAGCCATCTCCGGCTCAATCATCCAAAATTCGGTTAAATGCCGCCGCGTTTTGGATTTTTCTGCCCGAAAAGTTGGTCCAAAAGAAAAGACCTTGCCATAAGCCATGGCCCCAGCTTCCATATATAATTGACCACTTTGTGAAAGATAAGCCGGATTATCAAAATAATCCGTTTCAAATAATTCCGTCGTTCCTTCGGGTGCCGTTCCCGTCAAAATCGGCGGATCCATTTTAATGAAGCCTTCCTGCTTGAAGAAGCGGTAAGTGGCATCAATAATTTCATTACGAATTTGCATAATAGCAAAGGGCCGCCGTGAGCGTAACCACAAATGGCGATGATCCAACAAAAATTCAATGCCATGTTCTTTCGGCGTAATGGGAAAATCTTCACTTTCACCAATAACTTCTAAATTAGAAACTTCAATTTCATAACCAAAATGTGAACGATCATCTTGATGAATAACTCCAGTAACATAAAAACTGGTTTCTTGACGTAACTTTTTAGCAACATCAAATAATTCTTCACCAACATCATTCTTCACCACAACACCTTGAAAGAAGGCTGTACCGTCACGCAATTGCAAAAAAGCAATCTTACCTGATGAACGCTTATCAGTTAACCAGACACCAATCTTCACTTCTTCATTAACATGATCCTTGGCATCAATAATTCGAATTGTTTCCACTACTTAGCCTCCAGTAATCTTTTGTTCATTACTTATAATTAATGATTAAAATTTATTCGTCTAGTAAAAATTATAGCAGATCTTGACCAGATTGGTTAGGTGCATTGTTCATTTTACAGCTGGGGGGAAATTTTCCATTTTCTTTACAGTGCTCCCAAGATCAGCAGTTTGAACCAACATCGCTTTTCTAAAATAAGCTACAAATTATTAATTACTTGTAAAATTTTCGTATTTTTAAAATTGATCAAATAATAGCCTAACGTATGATTCTTATTCCGATAGGTTACTTCCCACACCAGCCGCTTTTTATCATAACCCAGGGCCACCTTATTAATTTTTTGGGGATGTTGATGCTCCTGAACCGTTTGTTGGACTTGCTGTACCAAATGAGGACTACCAGCAATGCTTTTAACAGCACCCGTTTGACCATTAATCAAAACATAAAAATATTGCTGCTGGCGATTTTTACCACCGACAGTAAAATATTGCTTTTGGCGGTCAAATTCGGAGTAAAAATTAACTTGTTCAATTCCGACCTGGGTTTGCGCTACTTTAATGGCTTGCTTTTTAGCAGAACTATGTGGCAGCACCATTAAGTATAAACTACCAATTAAGATAGCAATTACTACAATAATTCCGCCCCAAATTAACGAACTTTTCCATTGTCGTTTCATTTTTTCACCACACTTAGTTGTTGACTGATTTGTGCAACAGTTAAATCTGTCCGTAATAGCGGTAAATCTAACTCTTGATAAATTAGTTTACCATAATGTGCCGTCTGCAAGCGTTGATCTAGAAAAATTAACGTACCTTGATCTTTGGGACCGCGAATTAAACGTCCTACTTGTTGCTTCAAGCGACGCACAGCCGTCGGCAGACTTTCCACTCGAAAGGCATTTTGACCTTGACGTTGCCAATATTGATTTTTAGCTTTCACAAACGGATCATCCGGTGCTTCAAATGGCAATTGCGTAATAATCACTAATTTTAAATGTTGCGGAGCTAAATTTAAGCCCGTACCAAAACTAGTTGTCGCTAATAAAATCGCTGTGGGGTTCAAAGCAAAGCGTTTCTGTAACCGCCGGTTAGAACCCGAAATTGATTGTGCCAAAACCTCGCGTTCATCAGTTAACCCGCTTATTTGCACAGCTTGATAAACTGCTTGCAAAGTCCGTAGGGAATTAAATAAAATTAACGTCTGCGTAGTCTGTGAACGTAGCAATTCTACCAATTGCTGACCTAAAGTTGCAGCAAAATCAGTCTTGGCAGGGGCGCTAGCATCACTTGGCAGATAAACCTTTAAACGCGTTGCTACGGGAAAATCAGCTTGTAAACTTAACTTATTTTTTTGAGCAATGGGCGCTGTATAACCTAATTGCTGCAAAAAGTTTTGAAAACTATGTTGATATTTTAAACCTGCTCCTAACAAAATGACCGTAGCAAACCGGTCCTTTAATGCGTCCATCACTGCTCGTTGATTAAAAACTTGCGTCGCTAATGTTAAACTATCCCAATTATGATAATCAGCCATCGTGATAATGACCCCGCCTGTCTGCTGCTGAGTCAACTGCTGGATGATTGATTCTAATTGTTGTAGCTGCTGTTGCAATAATAAATACTCATTAGTAATTTGTTGTAACAAACGGTCAACAACTAGTAAAGAATTACGTTTCGTTGCTTGATATAATTTGAGCAACGGCAAAACGACCGCTAATAAAGCTTGAAGAGCTTGTGAACATTGCTGCAAATAAGTGATTGTCGTCGCCTGAATTTCCGTCTGTGAAATTCCTAGTTGCACAGACCCACTTCTCTGCTGCAAAGTTAGCTTTTGTTTGACATAATTAGTCATTAAATCTGCACTTAAGCGGTGCAAACTAGCTGTTAATTCGCCAAACTTTTGTTCAAACTCGGCCAAATTCGTATAGCGCCACGATTGCCAGCGATTTTGCTGAAAAAATTGCCGCAGTAGAACCCGGTTTTGGTACAATAAATCACTCAGATGTTTCAGTGCTGTTTGCGTCGTTGCCAAATTGAATTGGGCTTGCGGTTGTAAAGTTTGTTGTAATAAATTAGCTGCCTCATCAATAATCACGCTCTGAGCAGTTTGCCAAACATCTAAATCCAAATGCCGTAATAAATAATTTTGGTTGGTCACAATTAAAGAACTTTGTCGGGCTGTTTGTAATTGGCGGTGCCAAAAATCATATTCCATAAATAAACCACTAGTGCGGTGACCCGAACTGCGTAATAAACGAAAAATTTCCGTTTGATCATTTGTAATATTTAATTCTTGTAAATTACCACTGGTCGTTTGGGTCAACCACACCAAAATTTTCAGCAATAATAATTTAGTTTGCCGACCTTTTGTCGTTTGGGTTAATAACCGATAAAAATTATCTAAATCTAAATAATCCTGTGCACTAGATAACTGCGCCACTTCATAATGACGCTGCCGTAATTGTTCAATTTGCGGCCAGTCCTTCGTTAAAATTTGTTGTTGCAACAACTTTGTTGAAGTGGCAACGACTATTTTTTGACCTTGATCTAACTGATAACTAACTGGCAATAAATAACCCAAAGTTTTACCTAACCCCGTCGGGGCATCTATTAGTGCCAAAGGCGCTTCTTGCGTCAATTTACGTTGAACAAAGTTCATCAATTTAGCTTGTTGCGGACGCCATTGTAATTGCTCTTTAAACAATGCTAATTTCTGTTTTTTAGTCACCGGAAAAGTAGCGGGCGGCAAGAAACTTGCACTCGTGCTCAACGGTTTTTGTAAAACAATCTGGTGGCTCACCACTAAATTGTTCGGTAGGCTTGGCTTCTCATTCAATAACGGCTGAGCCACTTGCGTAATAAAGTCCCCAGTCTGTCGTAAAAAATTTGGTGCTGCTTTGACCAACCATCTTAAAGTGGGCGCTGGTAATTTTAACAAGCGCTCGCGTAACTTTAAAAATAACATGGCTGTTGCTAAGGCGTCACTGTCAGCTTGATGCGGTGCTAAATGATCAATCTCTAAATAACGTGTCAAATCAACTAATTTAAAACTAGGCGCCTGCGGTAACAACACTTGCGCCAATTCCACCGTATCAATCGCCGCACAATTAAGTTGAGGTAAATTGGCCGCAGTTAATTCAGACTGTAAAAAGGGCAAGTCAAAATTAACATTGTGCGCCACAAAAGTGGCATCCTTTAATAATTCAAAAATGGACTGGGCATGTTCGTGAAAAACCGCTTGCTGGTGCAGTTGCTCGTTAGTTATTCCGGTTAAATTACTAATTCGTTTAGTTATTGGTTGCTCTGGATTAATTAAAAAAGTAATCTGATCTTGGATTTGCCAATTTTCAATCACAACCGCTGCAAACTGAATAATTCGATCATTATCTTGACGACTAGTTCCCGTGGTTTCTAAATCGACCACAACATACTTTTTATTCTTCATACAGTCTAGTTTACCTTAATTATTTGATTAACGGACAATAAACAAAGGAATTTATCTACTACCGGTAAGTGCAAAATTTGTTGGGCTGCTTGTTGATACAAATTGAGCTGCCCCGAATATTTCTGTACAATTTGTTGGACTGAGTGTTCCCCTGTAGCTTGCCGTAAATTAACGTGATCAGTTTTATAATCAAATAACACTACTTGTTGGGCTTGATTAACAAATAAACCATCAATGATTCCGTGGACTAGAATTTGATCATCACCTAGTTGTTGTTGGGGAAAAATTTGTTGGGCCGGCAAAACCATCGAAAAAGTCCATTCTCGGTGTAAGGTTTTTTGATTTTCAATAATCTGCTGTCCTAAAGTAGAAGCATAGAAGTTTTCTAAGCTGACAAAATCAATCTGTTGCACCACATTGGCACTCAACACCTTTTGTGCCACTAACTGTTGGGCTAAAGCCTGAAAATCTTGCTGCGTGGGGGTCTGCGTTAAAGTGATTTTTTGCAATAACAAATGCGTAGCACTCCCCACATCAACTGGTGTCACCTGGGATTTATCCTGACTTAAAAACCTCGGCCGCTTAAAATCATTTAAGACATAACGTTGACCGGAAGTTGACTGGGCTTGTAAATCTAAAGTGGGTAAGGTTTGATCATCGGGATTCGCAAATAAATGCTTGATTTCGGAGACGGATTGATAAGCAGTCGTGGTGGTAGCAATTTGTTGAGGATATTGAAAGCCTAAAATTTGCCGCGCAGTTTTCAGAAAAAGATTATCCATTACTGGTACACTAGTCGCAGTTGTTTGATCATTTGGGGGTGTTAGTAGCGGCTTTTTCTTTTCTAACGGAACTGCCATAAAGCGAGCCACAAACTGAAAATTACTATTCTTTTTAGGTTCAATCACTATGGTTTCAGCTTGCTGTTTCAACGTGCCGGCTAAGGCCAAAATGGGCTGGATCATCTCTTGAAACGAATGAAAATTGGTCCGCAAACCAATATCTAAAACGGTTGTTTCGCCAGTTAGTCCTAGGTGCCATTTCTCAAACGCCACTTCCGGATCATCTTTAACTGACCCCACCAAAATCAACTTTTGTTGAGCTCGGGTTAACGCTACATAAAGCAAACGAATTTCTTCTGACAAAACCTTATTTTTTTGATTAGCTTTTAAAGCGGTCATCGGCAGGGTTTCATAAAAGATACGGTTTTTTGTATCTAAATACTTAATTCCCATGCCCTGCTGGGCATCTAATAAATACCCTTTTCTAACATCCATCAAATTAAAACTATGATCCAGATTTAAAACAAAGACAAGCGGAAATTCCAAGCCTTTACTACCATGAATCGTTAAGGCCTGCACTTCATCTTGTTGTCCATGGTGTTCAACTGGTTGACTCAAATCTTGATCGTTATCTTCAATGTGTTCAATAAAATGAATAAACTGAAACAGTCCCTTAAATCCTTGCTGCTCAAATTCATCAGCTCGTTGGTACAAAGCGTGCAAATTGCTGACCCGTTGGGAACCGTTAGGCATCCCTTGCACATAAGACAAATATCCCGTCTTTAAATAAACCTGCCAAATTAAGGCGGCCAAACTAATTTTCGGTGCTAATCTGCGAAAACTGGTTAATTGCTCCATAAAAGTCGTCACTTTTTGCGTTAAGCGCTGCGCAAAAGCATTTTTTTGGTTATACTCTCGATCTTTTAAATAATGTTCTACTCGTTGATAGTAATTATCGCCACGTTGATTAATCCGTAAATACGCTAATTCATTTTCATCTAAACCAACAATGGCCGAACGCAAGACTGCTACTAAAGCAATATCTTGTTGAGGGTTATCAATAATTTTTAACATCGACAACATGACTTGCACTTCGGTTGCCTGAAAATAATTAGCAGCATCATGAACGACAATCGGAATTTGTGCTTGATTAAATTGTTCAATTAAATCATTATTCAAACTTTTTACCCGCGTCAAGATAGCAATATCACTATAACGGAGGGGACGTAATTTTTGCGTTTGCCGATCATAAACTTGAAAATTAGCCGCTTTTAACTCTTGAATGCGTTGAATAATCAATTGAATTTGTGCTTGTTCATTCGTCAAATGGCTCGCAGTCAAGGAAGATTGCTGTAAGAACAACACCTCGCTAGTAGCATCACACTTGGCGGGAAACTGACTACCAGCTTGCAACTGCGCCGTTTGGTCATAGTCGACCTCCCCTAAGGTTTGATCCATAATATGACGGAAGATTTCATTGACTGTGGCTAAAACATTGGGATGTGAGCGAAAATTAGTCGTTAAATTAATCAATTGACCAACAGTTGGGTCTTGTTGCATGGCTTGAAATTTATGCGTGAATAAAAATGGTGCTGCCTGCCGAAAACCATAGATTGACTGTTTAACATCGCCCACCATAAATAAATTACCGGGATTTGACTGTTTGATTTGTTGAATAATTGCTTCTTGTAATGGATTAGTATCCTGATACTCATCTACTAAAATTTCGTGAAATAAAGTTTGATAATATTCTCGGGCAACTTGTTGTCCTTGATAATCCACCTGCAAGATTTTTAAACAATAATGTTCCAAATCATTAAAGTCTAGGCTATGTTGACGCTGCTTTTGTTTTTGAAAAGCCGTTAAAAAGCACTCTTCAACTTCTACCACTTTATCAATTAAATGTTCACTAGCTTGTAAAATTTGGCACCATTGATTGTTATCTAAAACACAATACTTATATTGCCATTCCTGGATTAATTGACTCACGATTTTTTTCTTAGCTTTAAACGGCTCCACAATGCTACTATCACTTTTAGCTTTAGCCCGTCCCTTGATCGGTGTTAATGCTAAAACGCGTTGGCGCAACTGATCCCACTTTAATTGCTTGAGATCAGTTAATAACGCATTAACTTGCTGTAACAACGTCTCAACACTGGTTTGATAACCATTTAGCTCCGTAAAATTAGTAGCTTGTTCGGCTAAATCACTGACTTGTACAATTAGATAATGCAATTGTTGTTCCAAAAAATCTAAAAAATATTTTTGATAAAAATTGGCGGCACTCACGTCACCAACTACTTGATAATCCGCGGCTAATTGGTGCAACCACTGCTGGGGATTTTCATTAGTTAACGCAAAGTCGGTTAATTTAAAAAATAAATTTTCCACTTCACTATCGTCATTACCCGTGGCAAAATTATTTTCTAATGCTAGAAAGTCACTATCGGCGGCTTGGTAATACGCACTGCGAACGTGCTGCCAAGCCCGTTCTTGGAGCAAAAAGCGTTCATTAGAGTCACTTAACAAACGAAAAACTGGATCTAAGTCGATTAAATAATAAAATTTACGAATTACTTGTAAACAAAAGGCATGCAAAGTGCTGATAGAAGCGCCCGGAATTTTAGCTAATTGGGCGCGTAAGTGCTGCACTAATTGTGGCTTGGTAGCTTGTTGAGCCGCCAGCTGAACTTGTTGTAATAAGCGCTGCTTCATTTCTTGAGCCGCTGCTTCAGTAAAAGTGACAATTAATAAGTGCTCAATCTGTTCACCCTGTTGCAATTGCCGAACAATACGTTCCACTAAGATTTTAGTTTTGCCGGCCCCAGCAGACGCTGAAACCAAAATATCACTGCCCGTAGCCATTAGTGCTTGGCGTTGATCTGCAGTCGGACTAAATTCTGTCATTACTTTTGCTCCTTTTCGTGCTGCAACAACTCAAAGAATTTTTTCTTATTCAATTTGGTTAAATTTCGATATTGATTTTCCGGTAACATGGCATCAAATTGCATAATTGGCAAATAATCACTATATTGCAAAGTGGTTTGTTGCCGGTTTAAACGTAAAGGACTGATGGCGTCAACACCTTGAAAAATTTGGTGAGCTGCTTGCTTAATCAACTTTTGATTAAAATCAACCATCTGTTGAAATTGGGTCGGACTCACCACTTTACTAGCTAAAACCCGATGTTTTTTTCCAATTTGAAAAACTTGTGACGCTGTCTCATCAATTGATGGATCTAACGCTAAGGCACTCTTGCCATCGTCAATAATCAAACCTTTATACTGATACTGTTTAAACCACAAATTAGCCGCTTGACTCAAATCGCCTTTCAAATCTTCAACATTGACTGCGGGATTTTGTAAATGAAAATAAAAACCACCAACCGGTAACATTGCGCCATTAAATAATGACGAATCATTTAATAAACTGGTTAAATAAGTCATCATCTGCAAGTCTAAACCGGCGTAAAACTTTTTAAAATCAAAATCTCGAGCGCTGGATTTATAATCGACCACAAAATAATAGTTCGGGGCACTTTGCAATTGATCAATCCGATCAATCCGCCCCCGCACAATAATTTGGTGCTCATCCGCTAATTCTAGGCGCAAGGGTTGCAAATCATGCTGCGCCCCAACTTGCCCAAAAGTTACCTCGGTTTTCCACGGGGTAAATTGTGCGTCCTGAGCTTGTTGCCGTAAAACTTCCAGCGATTGTTGAACCGTCATCACCATCCGTTGCTGGATGAATTGTTCATTGTGCGAAAAGATTTGGTAAGCTGGCTGTGCCAAGACTTGTTCAATAACTTGTTGGGCAATTGCCTGTAACTGTTTTGCTTGCAATTCACTCCACGCAATATCTTTCATTTGTAATTGCTTCACCGTTAAGTCCATCACTTCATGAAAAAACGTTCCTTGATTAGCTGGCGTAATTTTAAATTCTGGACGCGGCTTTAATCCTAGACCATATTTCAAAAAATATTCGTAAGGATTCTGATAAAACGTTTCAAGTTGAGAAATGGAGACTGTCAATTCTTGACCGTACAATTGTTGACTAATTTGGGCTGTTAACGGAACAGCAATATTTTGATAAGATAAGCCGGACCAAATTTTAGACAAGTACTGCTGAGCGGCACCATCAGATTGAAAAAGCAAGTCCTTAATGGCCTGCCAAGCTGGGGCGACAGGAATTTGTTGGGTTTTACTATGACGATAAACAGCCAATAAATGATCCGCTGTCAAAACGGGACTACCTAATAATTGTAAAACCGCAGTCGGTGAAGTGGGTTCCACAAAGTCCACCACTTGTTCAGTAATCTGAAAGTGCTGCTTTAAGATTCGCACATAGGGTGATAATTGGACGGCAGCTTCATTTTTAGTTTGCGCATAAGTAAAAATTAATCTTTGGCTGCTACTTAAAAAGGCCAGATCATGTAAATATGGTTCAAAACTATTTAACTGTTCTTTAGTGAGTGGCAGTGTTTCATCACTAGTCAGTAAAGGTTGTAAGGCCGCTAAATCATCATCACTAAACAAACTCACCGCTTCATTAACTTGTGGCATATCCTGGTCATTAGCACCTAAAATAATGGTAATTTTTCGTTGTGCGACTTGCTGTGCTCCTAAACCCGAGATTTGGACAGCATCTAACGCCGCCGGAATAGTTAAATACTGAGCTTCATCAAAACCATTATCCAAAACAATTAAAAACTCCGTAGCCGCAAATTTCTGAGTACCAAATAAGTCGACAAATTCGTCTAAAATCTGTACGAAAGTATTCACTACTTGCTCTGGCTGTTGACTCAACGCTAAATTTCCTTGATCAATGGCAGCTGTTTCCCATTGTTTGAGGTTAGCAAAGACTTGTAAATCAACTAGTAATTGATATAACTGGCTGCAAGCTTGTTGGACAGTGATTTCTTGTTGCACTAGTTGTTGTACTTGGTGATAAATATGGGCCACCAAATGCTTAATCGTATTAATTTGTTTAAATTGATGCTGAATTTCTGTTGTCGGATGCTGCCCTAAAGCCGCAAAGTCTTTAGCCGCAAGCCAATCCCTAGCTTGTAAGCCATGCGCTAAACAGTAATTATCCGTGAGGTCAACTGCTTGGCGATACTGTTCTAAGGTCAAATCTTGCGGTACTACTAATTCTGTCCGCAATAAGCGCATAATATCAGCGTATTGCAGATTATTTTGCACTAAAGCAAATAAACTATCAATCACATCTTTAAATGCATGATCACGCATCGAATGTGGTAAATCCACAAAATAACTCAAGCCTTGATTTTGAAAATACGGATCAATTATTTGTTGATAATCCGTTAAATTCCGTGCTAAAACCAAAAAGTCACGGTAGCGGTAACCTTGAGTCGCCACCAACTGTCGAATATAAGTAGTCACTGCTAATAACTCTTGTTGCTGCGTGCTAGCTTGCCAAATCTGTACTGAACTATCATCCTGCAATTGTTCCGGTTGTGGATGCGTTAATTGAGTATTTTGGGCGATCCAAAAGTCTTCCACGCAAGCTAAATCCGCCGTTACTCGTCGAGCTTGAGCCACTTGTGTTGTATAAGCAACGCCACTTTGGCGACAAGTCTGCGTCAACCATTGAAAGACTTGTTGGGGTCGTTGAAAAAAAGGCGTTGTTTGTTGGTCATTAACCGGATGATCTAAGGTCAGGCTTATTTCGACAGTCGCAGCATGAGTCAAAATAGCCTGTAAAACTAATAATTCCTCTGCCGAAAATTGTGTAAAATCACTAATAAAATAATGTAACTGCTGTTGTTGGGGATCAGCCCGTAAAAACTGGGTTAACAATGTTAATAACTGGTGCTCATCATTATAATTTGTCGTGATCTTTTGCCAGTATTGTTCGTAAATTAAACTTAAATCTAATAGCTTTAAATGCAAATCACCAGTTTGTGAGATATCTTGTGCCATGATCTGTAAGCGTTGCGGCGTAATATGATTTTTGATTAAATTATCTAGTTGTTGTTGTAAATTTTGAATAAAACCAATGTGTTTAACCTCACCGCCGTATAAATGTAATTGTTCAGCTTGTTGTTGCACAATATCAGCTAATAACATCACTTTCGTTGTCTGGGTTAACTGTGGACTTTGATAAATGGGATCGTTGCGTAAAAAATACCACGCCAAGCGAGAAAAAGAAAAAACTTGTAGCCGATTGGTTGCAATAATCTGTTGGGGAGCGGATTTTAATTGCGTTAAAATCTGCACTTCCCGTTCAAACTTCACATGATCTGGCACTAACCAAATAAAATTATCTTGCGGATACTGTTTTAGTTGCTGCTTTAAGTCTTTTAACATTAAAGCGTGCTTGTCTTTTTGCATCGTACCCAAAACTAATTTTAATGACATGAAAACCTCCTGGATAAACTTTTAACGATGAAAAGGTGCGTTTTAAGTCTAAATTGTGTAAAATAAAAGACTATGAGAAAGGTGATTTTATGACGAATTGTGGTCAAGCCCACGGTAAAATAATTTTAATCGGTGAACACGCGGTGGTCTACGGCCAACCAGCCATCACTATTCCGCTCTTGGATATTCCCACCACGGTAACGGTTCAACCCACAACAACTGAAACAACTATTGCTTCTCAATATTATCACGGTTCATTAACCAATGTTTTACCAGAATTACAAGGAATTGCGACCTTAATTAAATTATTAATGCGCGATTTACCCATTACCCAGCACCTGCAAATAACCATTGCTAGTCAGTTGCCCATTGAACGTGGAATGGGCTCCTCCGCCGCCACTGGAGCGGCCATTACTAAGGCACTCTTTAATTATACACATACGCCTTTAGAACAGGCTACATTACTTCATTATACTAATTTTTCTGAGAAAATTATCCATGGTACTCCGAGTGGTGTCGATGCCGTCACCGTCAACTCCAAGCAACCGATCTATTTTATTAAAGATCAATTAATTCAGCCGTTTACCATGAATCTCTGTGCCTACTTAGTTATTATTGACTCTGGAATTACCGGGAACACGGGCCAAGCGGTGCATGACTTACGCGTGTTGAAACAGCAACAACCACAATTGGTCAATCAAAGATTAGCTACATTAGGACAATTGACTAAGCAAGCACAAACCTGTTTACAGCAACAACAAGTCACGCAACTCGGCCACATTTTTACACAAGCCCAAACGATTTTACATGACTTAAAAATCAGTTTGCCTTTTCTCGATCAATTAATTCAAGTTGCTAATCAAGCAGGCGCGCTCGGCACTAAAATCACTGGCGGTGGTCGTGGCGGTTGTTTGATTGCCCTAGCTTCAGATCAAACTAGTGCTCAAACTATCAGCCAGGCTGTCATGAATGCCGGTGCTCACCAAACTTGGATTCAATCACTTCAACAAAGATAGGAATTAATCAATGTCCACAACTACCACAGCTCATACCAATATCGCCCTCATCAAGTATTGGGGCAAAAAAGACCAGCAATTACGCTTACCATATACTGATAGTTTATCGTTAACTTTAGATGGCTATTATACGACGACGACAACTGAATTTATTGATGGTCCTCAAGATCAAATTTGGCTCAATCAAGAAATTGCGCCGGCCAAATTTTTCCAACGCACGCATCAATTCTTAGATTATGTTCGACATTTAAATCACTCCCACCGCGCCATTTGTGTGCAAACTGATAATCATGTGCCCACTGCTGCTGGCTTAGCCTCCTCAGCTTCGGGTTTTGCTGCTTTGGCTGGTTCTCTTAATCACTTATTTCAAATGAATTTAGATAAAACCGCGCTCTCACGCTTAGCCCGTATGGGCTCGGGTTCTGCTACGCGGTCAATCTTCGGGGGCTTTGTCCAATGGCATCATGGCACAGACGATCAAAGTTCTTTTTCTGAACCTATCCAACCACCTAACCAAATTCCTATTCGCATCGTGAGCGTGGTTTTTAATCAACAACCTAAAAAAATTTCCTCAACTCAAGGCATGCAACACGCGGTGCAAACCTCACCTTTTTACAAAGCTTGGCCCCAAATTGTCCAAACAGATCTGAATGCTATGCTTAATGCCATTGCCAACCAAGATTTGGAACAAATTGGCCTGATCTCGCAAAATAATGCTTTAGCAATGCATGCTTTAAATTGGACGGCTCGTCCTGGTTTTTCTTATTTTTCGGCAGATACCATAAGCCTCATCAATTTTTTGGCAAAATTAAGACAGCAAGGTTGCTTGGCCTATGCCACCATTGATGCCGGTCCGAATGTCAAAGTCATTACTTCTAATAATGATGTGGTAACGGTACAACAACAAATTCAAACCAATTTTCCGCAAGCCACTACGACAATTCTCAAACCGGGACCGGGAATTCAATAAAATTATGCTATAATATTTTTTTGGTGTTTTACAACACAGACAGATAGTACAAACAATGAAAGGGTTTGATGAATTGATAACTGTGAAAGCTCCAGGTAAATTATATATTGCGGGGGAGTATGCCGTAGTAGAGCCTGGGTATCCAGCAATTGTGGTGTCTTTGGATCAATTCGTGACGGTCTCCATTAATCGTGCGCACGATCATGGTACAATTAATTCGAAACAATATGAAGAAATGCCCGTCATTTGGCAAAGAGAAGGCAATCAATTAGTTATTGATAATCGTGATAATCCATTTGAATACATTTTATCCTCCATCAAATATACAGAGTTATATGCGTTGGAACAAAATCATTCATTAGAATTATTTGATGTCAATGTGAATAGTCAGTTAGATGCTGACGATGGAAAAAAGTACGGTTTGGGCTCTTCAGCAGCGGTAACTGTAGCAACAGTCAGCGCTTTAGCACAATTTTACCAACTAAACTTATCTAAAGAAGAAATTTTTAAATTAGCAGCTATTTCTCATTTTATGGTTCAAAATAATGGTTCTTTCGGCGACATTGCCGCCAGTGTCTATGGTGGTTGGATTGCTTATCAATCACCGGATCGTCAATGGCTCACCCAGCAACTAAAAACCAACTCCTTAGTTCAAGTCATTCAACAGCCATGGCCGCAACTCAAAATTGAATCATTAACTTGTCCGCCCAATCTCAAATTATTAATCGGTTGGAGTGGTAGTCCTGCTTCAACGCCGGTATTAGTCGATAAAATTGCCGCCGCTCGGGCACACCAAAAGCAAAATTACCAAAAGTTTTTAACTGCTTCCAAGCAGTGTTTAAAAACCATGATTCAAGGTTTTAAAGAAAACAACGCGCAACTGATTTTACAGCAGTTAACAATTAATCGCCGCATTCTACAAAAATTAGCCGACTTTAGTGGTGTGATTATTGAAACAGCTCGCTTAGATAAGCTTTGTGAATTAGCACAACAATTTCATGCAGCTGCTAAAAGTTCGGGCGCCGGTGGTGGTGATTGTGGTATTGCCATGATTCAAGACGATCAACAAACTAAGCAACTGTTAAAAGCTTGGCAGGAAAACGGTATTCAGCCGTTGAACTTTAATGTCTATACCCCTTTTAATTAATCTGGGAGGTCTTTATGCCCAAACAACCTTATGATCTACAACGTAAGAATGAACACATTTTTTTATCCGAAAAATTTTATCAGTCTGCCAATGCTGACTTTCAACAATTCCGGGTCGTTGCCCCAATCATCCCAGATATAACCAGCCAACAAATTGATTCTACTTTTACTTGGCCTTCTACTAAAAAAGTGACAGCAGCACCATTGTATATTAATGCAATGACGGGTGGCGCTCCGCAAGTAACCCAATTAAATCGGCAATTGGCGCAAGTCGCGAACCAATTAAATTTGGCCATGGCTGTCGGTTCGATGAGTAATTATTTACGCTATCCTGATAATGCCGCTGTCCGCCAATCGTACCAAATTGTTCGGCAAACCAATCCCGAAGGTGTCATTTTGGCTAACGTTTCCGCTGCTACTACTTGTCAGGATGCCCAAAAGTGCATTGACTTAATTCAAGCTGATTATTTACAGGTTCACGTTAATGCCGCTCAAGAAGTGGTCATGCCTGAAGGCCAAACTAATTTTTGTTGGAGTCAAAACTTAAAAGACCTTATCACACAAGTGAGTGTGCCTGTTATTATTAAAGAGGTCGGTTGTGGCATGAGTGTGTCTGGCATTCAGCAGTTGCAGCAATTGGGCGTGCAAAACATTGATATTGGTGGTCGTGGAGGCACTAATTTTGTCCAAATTGAAAATGAACGTAATCATCAGACTGATTATCAGTTCTTACAAAATTGGGGGCTGACCACTTTAGAATCTTTATTAGCGATCAATCAAGCTAAATTAACAGATTTGAATTTCTGGGCTTCCGGTGGTGTTCGTAATCCCTTAGATGCTGTCAAATGTTTAATTTTGGGTGCAAAAGCTGTGGGCATAGCAGCCCCCGTTTTGCATAGTTTAAAGCATTCAGGCTTAGAACAGACCATCCATGCTGGACAAGAATTCATTCAACAATTACAACAAATCATGCTATTGTTAGGGTGTCAGAACATCACAGAATTAACCCAGGTGCACTATGTTTTAAGTTCCGAATTAGTCAACTTCTTACAACAAATTTAATACAGAAGATTAACCTCCAAGTCCAAAGTTAAATACCAACTTTGGAAGTTTCATAACAAAAAACGCAGGACAATCAAAAAATTCAAGATTGTCTTGCGTTTTTGTTATGAGCCGAAATTTTGCCCCAGTTTCTTTTATATCTATAAAAAAAACTAAGTTGGCAGCTTTCAGGCTAGTCCGCAGTTAAACCTAAAAACATTATGATAAAAACCTCAGTTAAGGTTCAAGCCCTTCTAACTTCTCTCAAATATCCGATTTGTGATTGATTTTAGACTGTAATTCATCCTGTTCTGCCAAAGCATTATTCCTGACTGATCTATAATCTTGAATCTTGCCTCACCATTGTCCGTGAATAGTCCGTTCCCCAAGTTTCCAGAGCTTCAATCACAAAAGAGAGGGTTTGTCCAAATTCTGAAACTCGATATTCAGTCTTCACCGGGACAACCGGGTAAATTGTTTTATCAATGATCCCATCACTTTCTAGTTCATTTAACTGCTTAATCAACATTCTTTTAGATACATAAGGCAGCTTTCTCTCTAATTCAGAAAAGCGCAAGACACTATTTTTAAATAAGTGATATAAAATCACACATTTCCATTTACCCGATATGAATTGCAAGGTATTTTGTACCGGACATCCTAAGTCGCAATTATAATTCTTTCGCATTTTAAAATTCACCTGTTGTTAATTAAAAATTCTCTGTAAAACACTCAACTCAGCCACTTTAAATTTTTTCACTTTCATTAATCAATAAAATATATTATACATTTTAAGTGAAATGATACTAGAGGTGAATTTAAATTCACCTAATGCTTTTAAATTCACTTCTTCCAATATTTTGAAATTGTATTAGTATCTTCATTACTGAGAGGTAATAAAGATGACTAAAAAAATTCACGCTGTCGGTTTTTATCAACACCTACCAATTTCTGACGCGAACAGTTTCGAAGACTTAACCATTCTAGAACCTACTATTAGAGCTCATGACTTACTAGTTAAGGTGGAGGGCGTTTCTGTTAACCCAGTGGATATTGGTGTTCGCAAATCAGGAAGTACTACTAAATTAACAGTTCCGCAAATCATTGGTTGGGATGCTGTCGGAACAGTTATCAAAACCGGTCCTCAAGTCTCCTTATTTGCTACTGGTGATCGGGTTTGGTATGCCGGCGATTTCACTAGATCTGGTAGTAATTCCCAATACCAAGCAGTTGACGAGCGAATTGTCGGATGGGCCCCAACTAATTTAAAAAACGAAGCCGCCGCCGCAGTTCCTTTAGTAGGCTTAACCGCATACGAAGCTTTATTTGAGAAGTTAAAGATTGACCCTACCATTAAGAGCCACCAAACTATATTAATTATCAATGGTGCTGGCGGTGTGGGATCTATCGCTATCCAACTGGCCAAACTAGCTAATCTTACAGTGATCGCAACCGCAGCTCAAGACAGTGCGATTCAATGGGTTAAACAATTAGGGGCCGATTATGTAGTCGATCATCACCAAAATTTAATTAAGCAAATCCGTCAGTTAAACTTTCAATACGTAGATTATATTTTAAATCTCAACAATCTGGACGCTCATTGGGATGAAATTGCGGAAATCATCAAACCTGACGGTCAAGTAGTCGCAACTACCGAAAATCAGCGTTTAATTGACCTCCAAAAACTGACCAAAAAACGCATCACTTTTTCGTGGGAATGGATGTACAGCAAATCATATTATCAAACTAAAGACATGATTTCCCAACACAAAATTTTAAATACAATCGCGCAATTATATGAAGAAAACAAACTGCAACCAATTAACAAAATTAATTACGCCCCCATCAACGCTGCAAACATGAAAAAAGCGCACGCTGATGTGGAAACGGGACATATGAAGGGCAAAGTTGTCCTAACAGGATGGCAACCTTAACTAGCTGATAAATATCTGCAAAATCTTGCAGTAGCTGGCAATTGATTAAGGATCAGCCAACACTTCAAAAAATCTCCGACATCACGCTGTTAATTAGCAAGTGGCGCAATCATTTCAACACGTGATAATCAATTGCTCTGGAAATTTACAAGCTTTTGTAACCATTACACCCAAACTTCTGCTTTGGAGCAGTACTAAAAAATGTTCGTATCCATAATTGATGTAAACCCCAAAATAAAAAAAACTTTGGAAGTTTCATCATCAATCAAATACGAACATTTTTTGTGTTTCACCTTAGGTTATCATTTCGCTACTAATTGCGATTGACATATTCTTTAAACGATAAACACGGTTAATTTTTGAATTTACCGACTAAGCTTACTGTCTTAAACCCTTCGGATAAAAATTTTTCAATTGTTGCTGAACCAATTTGCCCCATGAAAAAATCTTATGTTCAAAACTAACTGCCACAAATCCTTGATAGTCATAACGTTGTTGCAAAGTTAAAGCCTCACCATGCACAAAATGCTGGAATTGCTCCGCAGTTAACTCAATGACTTGTTGAAATTGCTCCGGTGCTAACGCCAATACTAAGGCATGATTGGGTTCAAAGCGATTTTTCTTAAACGTGCCCAATTTCAAACCATTACGTAAAACGTGCAGTGTTGGTACCGCCTGACCATCAATCACACTACTATATAATTCAGTACCTTGTACCAGCGGTTTAATGTCCAAGGACTGCGTCAATGTTTGCTGGACAAACTGTTGCCAAGTCGTTAAGTCTAAGGAAGTCCGTTTTTTGGTTTTCGAATGTTTTAAAACAGCAGCTGGAGCCGATAAATCGGCAGCTTGGGTTCCATTTTTGTGCAGCGCACAAATAAAATGCCCCTCACCTGCATAATGCTGGGGAAACAAGCGTACAGCCTTGGTTAAATCAGCATGACCATTGCCCCATTCAGGATAGCCATGATCCATCTGCGCGGTAGTTGGTAAATCAATAATTTTCACCGGATAATGCTCAACTAACCAGGCAATGTTTTGCTCATCTTCTTCCGGAGCAAATGTGCAAGTTGAATAAATCAAACGGCCTCCTGGCTTTAACATTGTCACGGCTGAATCTAGAATCTGACGTTGTAATTTGGCACATTGCAAGACATAATCCAAAGACCAATACTTCATGGCTTCTGGGTCTTTACGAAACAAACCTTCCCCTGAACAAGGTGCATCCACTACAATACAGTCGAAATATTGCGGCCAAACCTTGGCCAATTGCGCTGGTGAATTATTGGTCACTATTGCATTAGTAATCCCCCAACGTTCAATATTTGAGGATAAAGTCCTCGCTCTCGCTGAATTTATCTCGTTAGCTACTAGTAAGCCCTTCCCCTGTAAAAAAGCTGCTAATTGCGTACTTTTGCCTCCAGGAGCTGCGCATAAATCTAAAACTCGCTCCCCCGGTTGCGGCTGAGCAAATTGGGCCACATTCATGGCACTCGGATCTTGCGAATAAACCCACCCCGCTAAATGATCAATCGCTTTACCACTAACTTGACCGTAATAACCATTATCCACGCCAAAGACCGGTTGACTTAAGTCCTCATTGACTAAGGCAGTTGAACTTTTAGCAGGATTTAAACGAAAGCCGTGCGTTGCGGGTCGTTGAAAACTAGCTAAGAAAGGCGCCGCTTGAGTGCCCAATAACTGTTGATACTTTGCGACAAATGTTGCCGGTAACTCATTTTTCATGAAGAGCCTCATTTTTATTCTTATGATTAATTAATAATTGAAACGCTGCTAATAAAATGACTGCAATAAATAAAAAGATTAAGTACAGCATAAAGTATTTCCAACTAACAATTTGAATTTTAGCAAAAATAATGATTAACGCGACACCAAAAGTCACCATTTCGGTAATCACAAATTTCAACCAATTGCCAAATTGAAAGTCTAAAAGTAAATCACCATTGAGTAAGGAGCGTTTCAATAACTGTACCGCAGGAATTTGCACAAAAAAGCTTAAAAATAGAACTAACAACGCAATTCCTGACAAAATCAGCAACGTCCACCCCCAACGTAGCCACCAGCTTTGCTTAATATTATTAATTTGATTTGCTGAACGATAAGGATAACTAGCATGCAAGATAGTTTGAACTCTTTTAAGTTTTTGCGGATGATTTAATAATTGTCCATCAATCACAATTTGATAATGTCGAATCTGAGTATGATTATGTTGTTTGGGCGAAGTTGAAATAAAGATATGTTGATTGAGTTTCGAGGTATTGCTCAAGCCAGTATAACCAATCACAGAATAGTAGTTATGGTTTAATTGATAATAAGCTTGATACTGAGGTTTATACGTCTTTTGACCAAGATCACGACCTAAAACCACAAACGGGATTGGCGATTGAAAATCACTTGGTGAAAAAAAGCGACCATTGGTCATGGGTAAAGCTTTGACATTATGTGACATATACACATAACTTAAGTTGGGGTTCTTTTTTTGAATAAAATTAATTTGATAATGTTTCACATTGTTTCGTTCAAACTTTCGTAAAACCGTTGGAATTGATTGGCGTGAACGTGACGGAAAAATTAGTGCATTTTCTCGAATATTCCCCCGATCCATCAGTGTTTGGTAATTGCGTAAATCATTTTTGGAAACCACAACTCCTGCTAACACTAATAAGCATATCATTAAAATATTTAAAACAATTGTTCTTTTCATAATTCACCTGACTACAAATAAATGATCTTTAACTAAATCAAAGGTTGGGTAAAATTGATTAATCTTAGCAATTCTGGCATCGTAATGTAAATGGGCCCCTTGCCAAAAGCGTAAACTATTCGTAGCCCCACGATATTCACCAATGACCCATAATTGTGGACGAGTTGTCCAAGAGCGTAACTCTTTTAAAATTTGCCAATCAATTTCCTCGCGGTCAGGACTCCAAGCAAGTAAAATTACATCAACTTGCGAGCCGTAACGCTGCAAGGCCGTTAGTGCATCAGCTTGCTGAACTGGTAACCACGGCTGATGTCCGGTGCGACTTTGCTTAGACCAAGACAAATCATCAGTCGCAATAACTGATTGTTTTCTTTGTTGTAGTCCCCAACTCAAACTGGCATTGCCTGCCATTAATTCTAAGTACGACTGTTGTGGGAAACATTGTACCCAACAATTTAACATTGCTTGATTGAGTAAGGCCCAAACACCATACTGCTGTTGCAGAAACTGACGAAAATCATCAATAAATCGTGCTAAATTTTCTAAATACTTAACTTTTTGTTGCCATGTCAAACTAGGCATAACTTGAGTATTAAGTAATAATCTTTGCAAATCTTGGGCATCCAAAATCAAAGGTGGTAAACTTTGAAAGGGCAAGGTTTGTTTTTGATAAGCTTGTAGTGTTAATTGCATTTGCTGTAAACGATAGCTAAGTTCTTTATCGGCTTGCAATTGTGCTTGATATCGTTGTAATTGTTGGGGATATGATAGATTTTGCATAGTTGACCTTAAATTATTGTTATTTAAAAAGTTTATCATAATTAAGAAGTCGAGACAAAATTGAATCTTAACAAAGTTTTTAAAGATATCAATTCCATAAAAGTGTATCATATTAATTAATAGAGTTATTAATCATTGGTAAGTGAGGTTTAAGTATGAGTAAAGAAAGCAACTCTAACGAAACTAGTAGCTTAAAGGATTGGGGCATTTGGCTGTTACAAACCCTTTTATTAGCTGCTGTTTTATTTGGCATTATCACGTTATTAAATCGTTTTGTCTTTGATAATGCCCGGGTTTCTGGTACATCAATGCAGCCAACGTTTGAAGACGGTGATCGCTTAATTGCTTATCGTCATAGTCAATTAAAGCGTGGTGAAGTGGTCGTCATTGATGCTCCCGACGAGCCAGGACAGTTCTATATCAAACGAATTATTGCCACACCAGGAGAAAAGGTCGTCGCTAAAAATAATGAAATTTATATTAACGGCAAAAAAATATCCCAGAATTATTTGAAGCCAGGTTTCAAATTAGTTGATGATGGCAGCAATGGTGTTTATGGAACACGCTATGCTGATACGGGTAATTTTTCGATTAGTTCGTTAGCTAAAACATCAAACTATATGCAGATTTATTCTAAAAAACAGTTACAGCAAATGAAAAAGACCAATCGGGTGCCCAAAGATTCGTACTTTGTAATGGGTGATCATCGCAGTGTCTCTAAGGACAGCCGCTATATCGGTTTTATTAAAAAGAATAAAGTGGTCGGCGTTGTTAAATGGCGTTACTGGCCATTAAATCATATGAAAACATTTTAATCGAGGAGAGGATTGATTAGTATGCAGTACAATTTATCGGAATTAATTATCGAATATCAAAAGAAAGCTCACAAAAATGATGCACAATTTGCATTTGAAAGCCATTTTTCGGTAGAAAAAATCCACGCTATCAAGGCTGGTAAAGCGGATTATACTCCAGAAGATGAGCAACGCATTATGCAATACATCAGTGATCATTCTTAATTTGAGATTATCAAAAAGACTGGGATTTTAAGCTAGTTTGAAGTTAACAGTATAATCATTGTCAACTTTAACTAGCTTGATAGTCCCAGTCTTTTTATTTAATTTATTTTCAATTATTTACTTTTTACGCAAAA